>NC_022657.1:922500-1647500 GCF_000494755.1 Amorphoplanes friuliensis DSM 7358 | reverse complement strand
CCGTCGTCGCCTTGGTAGGCCATTACCCCACCAACAAGCTGATAGGCCGCGAGACCATCCCAGACCGAAAAACTTTCCACAACACACCATGCGGTGCGAAGTAATATTCGGTATTAGCCCCCGTTTCCGAGGGTTATCCCAAAGTCCGGGGCAGGTTCCTCACGTGTTACTCACCCGTTCGCCGCTCGAGTACCCCCGAAAGGGCCTTTCCGCTCGACTTGCATGTGTTAAGCACGCCGCCAGCGTTCGTCCTGAGCCAGGATCAAACTCTCCAACAAAATCTACATGTTGAACACTTTGTCCCGGCAACAAACAATCTGTTGCCAAAGGAAACCCCGATCATCCCGGTAAGGACAATCAGAGCCATAACCAATTGGCACTGGCTTATCTAGCACCCTGTTGAGTTCTCAAAGAACAACCACACACCGAACTGAACTCCTTGGTAGGAGACCCGCTCGGGGCAACCGCTCAAACTTACCCGCTCGGCCTGTCCAGCGCAAGACCGGAGTCTTGGAAGATCCGAAGATCTTCGTGGCATCGCCCGAATGGTTCCGCGCTGACGCTCACCCCTGCCGGGGTGGTCGTTTTGGCGGGTGGCCGTGCACACCGGCCGATGATCGTTTCCGATCCATCCGCCCGGCTCGTGCTGGCCGTTGTACTCTACCCGGTCGTTCTCGCTGGCGCAAATCCGGCTTCCCGGCACCCGCTTCGCCCGGTGCTGAGAGCCAGCATAGCGCCTTCTCTCAGCTGCCTCCGGGTAGCCGTCGGATCGGTCACTTTCGTGCCGTTCCGTCCGGGTTCCCCTCGGGCAGAGAGAAAGTTACGCGACCCCCCACCCGAAACGCAAATCGACACCCGTCCCCGTCCCGCCATCGTGTGCCGGACCGTGCCACAGTGGCCTTATGGCCGCTTCCCCGGTGCTCGCCGCCGACGCCCTCTTCAGCCTGCTCATGCCACTGACGCAGGTGCTGATCGGCGTTCTCGTGCTGGCCGCCGTCGTGGTCTCGGTCCACCGCCTGATCCAGCGTGGACCCACCCGCATGGGAGGAGCAATGCTCCTCATCGGTGGAGCTCTCGTCTGCGTCGCGGTCCTCAGCTACCTGGTCCAAACCTTCTAGGTACGCCCACAGCCCCGCCCCCGAACCACGCGCTCCACCGGCGCCGCGCAAGGCCGGCAACCCAGGTACGCCCACAGCCCCGCCCCCGAACCACGCGCTCCACCGGCGCAACGCAGGGCCGGCAACCTAGGTTTGCCCAGCCCGCCCCCGAACCGAGCGCTCCACCGGCGGGCCGCAGGGCCGGCAACTTCGGCAAGGCACCCTCATAGACCAAGGCGCCATCGCAAGAGCAGCGTTCGGCCGGTTCGCGGCGGTCCGGGTCCGGGCACAGTCGGGCTCGGCGAGAGCTGCTCCACCCAACATCCTTGAAGTTGGGCCTGCACGAGACAAGATCGGCGCCTCGCCTCCCGCGACCCGTCACACCGATCCCCTGGTCATCCTCGACCTGGCTGAAGGCGATCACCGGCGGCCGGCCGAGCATCCGAGCCATTCCCGGCAGCAGAATCCTCGGCGGTACCCGGACTCGACGAGATTTGCAGCCCACCCCGCTGGTTCTTCTCCTCGATGGCGACAAGCTTCCCGGCGAAGTCCTCCGCTCGAGGCCCAAACCGCAGCCCGCATTTCTGGAGGCCGGGCGCCGGCCGTAGCCGCTCCCCGGTGGACCGACGCCCCAGGCGAAACCCGGCCGTCGTTAGCATCGTCGGCATGGTTACGCGGCTGGTGCAGATCAACATGAAGGCTCACGACGACGCCGCGCTCGGCGTTTTCTGGGCGGAGGCGCTCGGCTGGGGGATCTCCAGTGAGGGCCCCGGCGTGACCAATCTCGAGCCTGTGGGCTTCGCCTACCCGGATCCGACCGCCGTCTGCATCGACCTCATCAGGTCTCCCGAGCCCAAGACGGTGAAGAACCGTGTGCACCTCGACCTGGCCTCCACCTCGCCTGCCCATCAGGCCGAGATCGTCTCGCGCTTGAGGGAGCTGGGCGCGACACTCGTCGACGTCGGTCAGGGCGACGTCCCGTGGACGGTCATGGCTGACCCCGAGGGCAACGAGTTCTGCGTGCTGGATTCGATGTTCGAGGAGACCGGAACGATCTGCTCGGTGGTGGTCGACTGTGCGGATCCGCGAGCCATGGCCCGCTTCTGGGGTGAGGCCACGGACTGGACCGTGCACAAGGCGACCGATCGGAGCGCGGTGCTGCGTTCCGCTCAGGGTGTCGGGCCGTATCTGCAGTTCCTTCGGACACCCGACGTGAAGACCGTGTGGAATCGCGTTCACCTCGACGTCCGCCCGTACCCGGCTGGGGACGTGGGGATCGAGAAGGCCCGGCTGGAGGGGCTCGGCGCAACCACCGTCGACCTGGGTCGGAGTGACATCCCGTGGACGGTCATGGCCGACCCGGAGGGCAACGAGTTCTGCCTGCTGAGCCCGGCCTGACCGGGACTACAGGCGGCGGTTGGCGAGGCTCGGAAGTTCGGCGCGGATCTCGTCCAGGCGGGCCAGGTCGATGTCCGCAGTGACGATGCCGGTGGTGTCCGGCGCCTGGGCCAGGACGGTCCCCCACGGGTCGATGATCATGCTGCGGCCGAAACACGTGCGGCCGGGGTCATGGTCGCCGATCTGGCCTGCGGCGACGACGTAACACTGGTTTTCGATCGCGCGCGCCCGGAGCAGCACCTCCCAGTGGTCGCGGCCCGTGTGCATCATGAACGCCGCCGGCACAACGATCAGCTTGGCGCCGCCGTCGACTGCCAGGCTTCTGTAGAGCTCGGGGAAGCGCAGGTCGTAGCAGATGGACAGGCCGGTGGGGACGCCGTCGATCTCGGTGACGACGGTTTTGTCGCCCGGTGCCACGGTGCGCGATTCCTGGTAGGAGACGCGGCCGGGGATCTCCACGTCGTACAGGTGGATCTTGCGGTAGGTGGCGGCGAGCTGGCCGCTCCGGTCGAAGATCAGGGAGGTGTTCCAGGTCCTGGTGTCGTCCGGGCCGGCCTCGTGGAACGAGCCGGCGTGGACCCACATGCCGAGTTCGCGGGCGGCGGTGGCGAAGAACTGGCCGAACTCCCCGTCGATCGCTTCCGGCTTCGGGAGGCCGGCGGACCGGCCCAGATAGTCCACGTACTCCGGGAGCACCGCGAGGTCCGCGCCGGCCGCAGCAGCGCGGTCCAGCAGTTCGCGGGCGGTGGCCAGATTGGCCGCCCGATCATCGCGAGCGTTCAGCTGGCAAACGGCGACACGCATGACAGCCAGCGTACGGCGTCAGCCCCGCACCGGCATGAGCAGAACTTCGCCTCCGACGGGTGTGTAGCCCGCCGCGAGGAACGCCCGCAGACTGGCTGCGTTGCCCGGAGCGACCTGCGCCCACACCGGCCGACCCTCGGGGACCAGATGCCGGGCCGCAGCCGCCAGCGACCGTCCCAGCCCTCTGTTGCGGCCGTCCTCGTCGACCTCGACCGCAACTTCCCACCGTCCGGCGAGTCCACGGCCGAGCACGAGCGTCCCCGGCCCGCTGGTCCACACCTCGACGTCCTGGCGGTACCGGCGGGCGCGGCGCACACGCCGGTGCTCGCTGTCGGTGACGGGTGTCAGCGGAAGGGGTGGCTCCCCCGTTGCGGGCGGCGCCAGCAGGACCACGTCGATGGTGCCGGAGACCAGGCGCAGTCGTTCCTCGAGCGCGCTGAGGAACAACGCTCCGAGCGGGGCGCTCAGGTTGTCGTCGACGTCGACCCACGAGTCGAGCCAGCGCTGGTCGACGTCGGCCGCCACGGCGACGTACCCCGGAAACGACACCACCGCCGCCCGGCGGGGCGACGGTGGTGGCAGTAACTCGAGCCAGGGGTCCGTCGGGAGTCGCTCGTGACGCTCGACCCGGGACAGAACCTCCGACAGGGTGTGCTCGGCGGTCAGGCCGACTTCTCCTCGCGTTCGCGGCGGGCACGCCGGCCGACGAACTCCCGCGGGACGATCGTCGGGATGACGTTCTCCACCACGACCTCGCGGGTGATGAGCACCCGGGCGGCGTCGGGGTTGCTCGGGACCTCGTACATCACGGAGAGGAGGACCTCTTCCATGATGGCGCGCAGGCCACGGGCGCCGGTGCCACGGAGCATCGCCTGATCGGCGATCGCCTCGAGGGCGCCGGTGTCGAACTCCAGCTCCACGCCGTCCAGCTCGAAGAGACGCTGGTACTGCTTCACGTACGCATTCCGGGGCTCGGTGAGGATCTTGATGAGCGCCTCGCGGTCGAGGTTGCGCACCGTGGTGATCACCGGGAGCCGGCCGATGAACTCGGGGATCAGGCCGAATTTCAGCATGTCCTCGGGCATGACCTTGCTGAAGATGTCGTCCGTGTCGCGTTCCGAGATCGAGCGCAGGTGCGCGCCGAAGCCGACACCACCCTGGCCGACCCGGGACTCGATGATCCGGTCCAGCCCCGCGAACGCCCCACCGACGATGAACAGCACGTTGGTGGTGTCGATCTGGATGAACTCCTGGTGCGGGTGCTTCCGTCCGCCCTGCGGCGGGACGTTGGCGACCGTACCCTCGAGGATCTTCAGCAGAGCCTGCTGGACACCCTCGCCGGAGACGTCCCGGGTGATCGACGGGTTTTCGCTCTTGCGAGCGATCTTGTCGACCTCGTCGATGTAGATGATGCCCTGCTCGGCCCGCTTGACGTCGTAGTCGGCGGCCTGGATCAGCTTGAGCAGGATGTTCTCGACATCCTCGCCGACGTAACCCGCCTCGGTCAGCGCCGTGGCGTCCGCGATGGCGAACGGCACGTTGAGCATCCGGGCCAGCGTCTGCGCCAGGTGCGTCTTACCGCAGCCGGTGGGGCCGATGAGCATGATGTTGGACTTGGCCACCTCGACGTCGCTGCCACCTCCGGGCGCGCCGGCCGACTCGGCCTGAATCCGCTTGTAGTGGTTGTAGACAGCTACCGAGAGGGCCTTCTTGGCCTGCTCCTGCCCGACCACGTAGTTGTCGAGGAACTGGCAGATCTCCATCGGCTTGGGAAGCTCTTCCCACTTCACCTCGCCGGTTTCGGCCAGCTCTTCCTCGATGATCTCGTTGCAGAGGTCGATGCACTCGTCGCAGATGTAAACACCAGGGCCCGCGATGAGCTTCTTGACCTGCTTCTGGGACTTCCCACAGAAGGAGCACTTCAGTAGGTCGCCACCGTCGCCGATCCGTGCCACCTACGTTCTCCCTGCGCTCATCGGCCGGCTGCTGCCGGCCCCTGGCCTGAGGATGATTTCCTCGTCGCCAAACAACGTCCTACTGGGTTCATCGTCTGCCGACCCGCGTTACTGAGGTTGCTGGCTCGACGTTACCCGCTGAGGAGCAGTTCTCCGACCCCCCAAAACGGGCGTGTCAGGGGTCAGTCAGTCTAGCTTGCGACTAACGACCCCTGACACCACGTGCTACAGGGTCAGACCCCGGCAGTCTGGAGGCTCTTCTTACGAGTCGCCAGAACCGTGTCCACCAGGCCGTACTCCTTGGCCTCGTCCGCGGTCATGATCTTGTCGCGGTCGACGTCCTTGCGAACCTGCTCCTGCGTGCGGCCGGAGTGACGCGAGATCATCTCCTCCATCTGGCTCCGCATGCGCAGGATCTCGCGCGCCTGGATCTCGATGTCCGAGCCCTGGCCGTAGCCGCCCTCGGTCGCCGGCTGGTGGATGATGATCCGCGAGTGCGGGAGCGCCATCCGCTTGCCGGGGGTGCCGCCGGCGAGCAGCACCGCTGCCGCGCTGGCCGCCTGGCCGAGGCAGACCGTGCTGATGTCCGGGCGGACATACTGCATCGTGTCGTAGATCGCCGTCATGGCGGTGAACGAACCACCGGGCGAGTTGATGTACATCAGGATGTCGCGGTCCGGGTCGGCGCTCTCCAGCGTCAGCAGCTGGGCCATCACGTCGTTGGCCGACGCGTCGTCCACCTGGACGCCGAGGAAGATGATCCGGTCCTCGAACATCTTGTTGTACGGGTTCGACTCCTTCACGCCGTACGACGTGCGCTCGACGAACGAGGGCAGGACGTAGCGGTTGTGCACCGGAGCGAACCCGGAGGGCATGGTCAGGTCGGTCATGGTTCAGCTCCTCAGTTCAGCGTTCCGGCGCCCTCGGGAACCTGAGTGGCCCCGGTGATCACCTTGTCGATGAAGCCGTAGTTCCTTGCCTCCTCGGCCGTGAACCAGCGGTCCCGGTCGGAGTCGGCTTCGATCTGCGCCTGGTCCTGGCCCGTGTGGAAAGCCACCCGCTCCTGGAACATGCGCTTGGTGTAGAGCATCTGCTCGGCCTGGATGGCGATGTCGGCGGCCGTGCCGCCCATGCCACCCGAGGGCTGGTGCATCATGATCCGCGCGTGCGGCAGGGAGTAACGCTTGCCCTTGGTGCCGGCGCAGAGCAGCAACTGACCCATCGACGCGGCCATGCCCATGGCCACGGTGGAGACGTCGTTGTCGATGAACTGCATCGTGTCGTAGATCGCCATGCCGGAGTAGACGGAACCACCCGGCGAGTTGATCCACAAGTTGATGTCGCGCTCGGGGTCCTCGGCCGACAGCAGCAGCAGCTGGGCGCAGATGCGGTTGGCGACCTGATCGGTCACCTCGCTGCCGAGGAAGATGATCCGCTCACGCAGCAGGCGGTTGTAGACCGAGTCGTCGAGGTTGCCACTGAGGGAGTCACCACGCAGCGTGGGACTTGCAGGGATGTGCAGATCGGTCATGGCAGCCCTTCACAGCTGACTTCGCCGGCCGAGGTTCCGGCCGGCAGGTTGTCCGTCGTACGACCAACCTAACCGGTCGCATGCGCATCAGCTTCCCGCTCGGGCAGGTGTTCGCTGACAGCGCATCAGCTCCGGCCGTACCCGGAAAAGCATGGGCCGCCGCGTGCCGGAAGGGGCGCGCGGCGGCCGGCCCGCTCTGTTGTCAGTGGTTGTGCCCGGCGTGCTCGTCCTCGGAGGCCTCACGGAGGTCGTCGAGGGTGAGCGTGTTGCCGTCGGTGTCCTTCATCGTGACCTGCTCCATGACGTTCGCCAGGGCCTTGCCGCGGCGCACGTCGCCGAAGACGGCCGCGGCCGCACCCGACTGGACGAGCTGGTCGTAGTACTGCTGGGGCTGCATCTGGGCGCGCTGCGCCCGGTGCACGATCTCGTGCCCGAACTCGTCGTCGGAGACCTGGATGTCCTCGGCGTCCGCGATGGTGTCGAGCAGGAGCTGGATCCGGACACCCTCCTGGGCCGCCTCGGTCAGCTCGGTGTCGATCTGCTCCTCGGTCTTCTCCTCCGAGGTCAGGTAGTCCTCGAGGGTGGCGCCGATGCGCTCGAGCTGGTCGGTCATGGCCTGCTTACGACCCTCGACCTCGTCCTTGACGATGCCCTCGGGCGCGGGGATCTCGGCGGCCACGACGAGCTGCTTGAGCGCCTCGTCACGGGCGGCGTAGATCTGCTCGACCTTCTTGACCTTGCCGAGCCGCTCCTTGAGGTCGCCCTTGAGCTCGTCGAGGGTGTCGAACTCGCTCGCCAGCTGGGCGAACTCGTCGTCGATCTCGGGCAGCTGCTTGTCCTTGACGCTGAGCACCTTGACCTCGACCTCGGCGTCACGGCCGGCGAAGTCGCCGCCCACGAGCTGGGTCGTGAAGGTGGCGTCGGCGCCGGCGACCAGGCCGACCAGCACCTCGTCCAGGCCCGGGAGCAGCTGCTTGCTGCCGACCTCGTGGGAGATGTTCGTCGCCGAACCGCCGGGGACCTCCTCGCCGTCGACCGTCGCGCGCAGGTCGAGCTGGACGTAGTCGCCCTCCTCGGCCGGGCGGTCCACGGTCTTGAGGCTGGCGAACCGCTCACGCAGGCCGGAGATCTGCTCGTCGATCTCGTTGTCGCCGATCTCGACGGCCGGAACCTCGACGGTGATTCCGGACAGGTCCGGAATCGTGATCTCCGGGCGGACGTCGACCTCGGCCGTGAACTTCAGCGGCTCGTTGTCGGCGAACTCGGTGATCTCGACCTCGGGACGGCCCAGCGTCTTCACGTCGTGCTCACGCACCGCGGCGAGGATCTGCTGCGGGATGGCCTCCTGCACGGCCTCGTTGAGGACGGCACCCCGGCCCACACGCTGGTCGATCACCGCGGCGGGGATCTTGCCCTTGCGGAAGCCGGGAATCTGGACCTGAGAGCCGATCTCTCGGTACGCCTTCACCAGGCTGGGCTTCAGCTCGTCGAACGGCACCTCGATGGCGAGCCGCACCCGAGTCGGACTCAGAGTCTCGACGGTGCTCTTCACAGGCGTACTCCTTGATGGATCTCTTCGTGTGTTGGTGAAGTCGGGGTGGCGGGATTTGAACCCACGGCCCCTCGCTCCCAAAGCGAGTGCGCTACCAAGCTGCGCCACACCCCGTGGCGACGGCAAGTGTATGCGGTCCCTGGTGTGTCGTGTGCCGCGGCGTCACCCGCGTGCGCCACGCGGGGGATATCGGGTTCGCATGCCGGGCAGCTATTCAGTAGGCTGACCCCGGTGCCGCACGAAAATGCGGGATCACGCGGGCGTAGCTCAATGGTAGAGCTTCAGTCTTCCAAACTGACTACGCGAGTTCGATTCTCGTCGCCCGCTCCACGCACAAAGGCCCAGGTCAGACGACCTGGGCCTTCGTCGTTCCCAGGGGCTCGGCGAGCAGGGCGCGGACGGCGCCGGGTGGCAGGCCCAGCTCCCGGCGGACGGCGCGGGTCAGGTGGGGCTGGTCGGCGAAGCCGGTGTCCGCGGCCAGGGCGGCCAGCGACGAGGACTGACCCAGCTGATCCAAGGCGCGGCGCACCCGCAGCCGCAGCCTGTACGCGTTGATGGTCAGACCCGTGACCTGGTGGAACGTCCGCGAGAGGTGCCAGCGGGAGCAGCCGGCCAGCTCCGCGAGGTCGTCCAGGCGGGCACCGGGGTCGGCGTTGAGGGCGGCACGGGCCTCCCCGACGGCGGGGTGCGAGCGGGGCGCCGGCAGCAGTCGGCCGATCAGGTCGGACGCGAGGTCGAGCAGATCGGCCGGCGTGGAGCCGGCGGCGGCGAGCAGGCGGCGGTGCGCCAGGTCGGCTGCGGGCGGCACGTGCAGCGGACCGGCCCACGCGAGGCGGTCGGCGGTCTCGGGAGTGACCCTGATGCTCGTACAGGTGTCGCCGCCGGCCGGGTGGGCGACCTGCTGGACCTCGCCGGGGCGCTGGAGATATCCCTGCAGGGCGTCGGCGACGACCACGCGGCCGTCGGCGCGGCGGGTGAAGACTCCGCGCCGGACCAGGACCACCGAGCTGACGCCGACCTCCTCCTCGGGGCCCCAGCGGGGCGGGCCGGAGCAGCGGACGGTGGCGATCCGCAGGTCCGGGGTGTCGAGCAGCGCCGTGTGCGACAGCATGGCGTGGACGCTAGGCCGGGGGTACGACAAGAACGTTCAAGACCGGGACGGCAGGGCCGGGACAGGCTCGGGGCATGACAGATCTTCTCGAGCAGCTGCACGCCGACGCCCCCGCGCCCGATGTCGTGCCGGATCTCTACGGCGGTCTCGTCGGCGCCTGGGACGTCACCAACCACTACGAGGACGAGCGGTCGGGCGTCTGGCGGCGCGGCACGGTCGTGTGGACCTTCGGCCGGGTGCTGGCCGGGCGGGCCGTCCAGGACGTCATGTGGTTCACCGACGATGCAGGCGAACGCAGCACCGGCAGCACCATGCGGCTCTTCGACCCCGTCTCCGGGGCCTGGCGGGTCGTCTGGTTCTCCCCCACGGGCCGCACCACCGCGCTGATCGGACGGCCGGGAGAGAGCGGCGACATCGTCCAGGAGGGCGAGCGGACCGGCGGGCAGCTCGTGCGGTGGACCTTCACGGCGGTCACCGCGGAGAGTTTCCGCTGGCTGGGCCATGTCTCCGACGACGGCGGGGCGTCGTGGCGGCTCGAGCAGGAGATGCTGGCCCGGCGGCGGGAACCGGCGATCAGCGGCGGCGGACCAGGCGCCGCAGCTGGATGATCCGGACCGAGGCGACCGCCATGGCGACGAACGCTCCGCACACGCCGGCGATCAGCATGGCCAGGGCCAGCGGGATCTGACCGTCCATCCAGAGGAAGCTGAGCCGGACGTTCCCGGTGTTCTGCGCGACGAAGATGATCAGCAGGATCAGCGCGACCGCACCGGCCCACACCCCGAACCACACCGCACTCGTCCGCGTACGCGGGACCCGGCTGTCCGGACGTCGCGGCGGAGCTTCACCGGCGCCCTCCAGACCGGCGAGGGTCCCGGCGAGCTCGGGCGGCAGCGGTGGCGGCGCATCGTCCTGGGGGGCGGTGAACGGACGGTTCTCGGATGGGTACGCCATAACTGACAGTATTCCCCGCGACCGCGCTTCGTTAACCCTGTTCACGCGCGTTCCCAGAATTAAGCGAGGGCTAATAGACCGAGATCGAAGAACGACGTTACGGTCTGCGCCGGAACCGCTCATCCCCACACGATTCGGATCACCATGCGCAGACCTGTCCTCATCGTCGGCGGCATGGCCGTCGTCACCGTGGTCGCCGGCATCGCCGTCGCGGCCAGCGCCAGTGCCGGTACGACCACTTACGAAGCCGAAGCCTCGGTCAACAGCCTCGCCGGTGGCGCGCACGCCGTCGACTGCGGGCGCTGTTCCGGCGGCAAGCGGATCACCGGTATCGGCGCCGAGGGCGTACTCACGATCACCGGTGTCGTGGCCGAGAAGGACGGGCCCACCCGGCTCGCGGTGACGTACACCGGCGAGCGGGCGCGGACCGCTCAGATCAGCGTGAACGGCGCCGTGCCCACGGCGATCCGTTTCCCGGGCACCCGCGGCACCAACCGCCCGGCGACCCTGCGGCTGACGGCCACGCTGAAGTCCGGCGACAACAACCTGACCTTCGGCAACTCGGTCGGACCGGCCCCGGACATCGACAAGGTGGTCATCACCACCGACGGCACGCCGCCCACCACGGCACCGACCGCGACGGCCTCGGGTGAGCCCGGCGCGACCGCCACGGTGACGCCGACCGGCACAGCTCCGCCGACGCTGCCGACCTCGCCGCCCGCGACGTCGCCGGCACCGACCAGCCCGGCTCCGACAACACCGTCGGCGAGCCCGACGACCAAGCCTCCGGCGACCACCGAGCCGCCGACCGACACGCCGACCAAGCCGCCGGCGACCAGTCCGGCACCCACCACACCGCCGGCCACCCCGCCGACCGGCAACGCGGCCCTCGAGGCCGAGGTCGTCCGGATCGTCAACGTCGAGCGGGCCAAGGCGAACTGCCCGGCGCTGACCGCGGACGACAAGCTGACCACGGCTGCCCGCGGCCACTCGGCGGACATGGCGGCACGCAACTACTTCAGCCACACCACCCCCGAGGGCGTGGAGTTCGCGACCCGGATCACCAACGCCGGGTACCGCTGGTCCGGTGCGGGCGAGAACATCGCCAAGGGTCAGCGGACACCGGCCGACGTGATGACGAGCTGGATGAACAGCGCCGGCCACAAGGCCAACATCCTCAACTGCGGCTTCAAGAACATCGGCGTCGGTGTGGCCGCGGACGCTCAGGGCTCGCTGGTCTGGACCCAGGACTTCGCCAGCCCCCGGTAGGGATTGAGTACCCCGAAGCGGGGAAAACGGGTCCTATGGACCAATACACCGCTCAGGACCCCCGCAGCCAGCATCCCGGACCTGCGCTGCGGGGAGGAGACCAGACCCATCCCGGCAAGACGAACAAGATGCCCGACCGTCCCGATCACGGCGAGGAGACGTACCGGGGCTCCGGCCGGCTGACCGGCAAGCGTGCCGTGATCACCGGTGGCGACTCGGGCATCGGCCGGGCCGTGGCCATCGCGTACGCCCGGGAAGGCGCGGACGTCCTGCTGTCGTACCTGCCCGAGGAGGAGGACGACGCCCTCGACACCGCGCAGCTGATCGAGAAGGCGGGACGGACCGCTGTGCGCGTACCGGGTGACATCCGCGACCGGGCGCAGTGCGAGGAGATCATCCGCCGGGCGGTCGACGACCTCGGCGGGCTCGACATCCTGGTGAACAACGCGGCGTTCCAGATGGCGCAGCCCGGCGGGATCACCGACATCACCGACGAGCAGTTCGACCGCGTCATGAAGACCAATCTGTACGCGATGTTCTGGCTCTGCCGTGCCGCGGTGCCGCACCTGCGCCCGGGCGCCACGATCATCAACACCGCGTCGATCCAGGCGTACCAGTCGTCGAGCGCGCTGCTCGATTACGCGACCACCAAGGGCGGCATCGTCGCGTTCACCAAGGCGCTGGCCGAGGATCTCGCCGAGCAGGGCATCCGGGTCAACGCGGTCGCACCCGGCCCGATCTGGACGCCGCTGATCCCCGCGACGATGACCGACGAGAAGGTGGAGAAGTTCGGCTCCGACACCCCGCTCGGCCGCGCCGGGCAGCCGTCCGAGCTGGCGCCGGCGTACGTCTATTTTGCGAGCCAGGAGTCCAGTTACACGACCGGTGAGGTGCTCGGCGTGACGGGCGGCAAACCGGTCAGCTGAACAGTCCGGCGACCCAGTTGAACGCCGTCATGACCCATTCCGTCTGCTGCAGGTGGGCGATGCCGACGCCCACCAGGAACAGTCCGGCCACCACGTGGGAGCCCCGGGCCGTGCGGCGGACACGGCCGAACTGACGCTCCAGGACCAGGCGGCCGATCAGGCGGGACAGGGCGAACAGACCACCCGCGACCAGCACCGACACGATGAACACCACGATCGGTGCGGTCAGGTCGCCGTCGCTGGAGATCGCCCAGATGCCCCAGCAGACGAACGCGAAGAGCAGGCCCGCGAAGCTCCACTCGCCGCCCCGGCGCAGCTGCCCGATGTGCCAGGAGAGCGAGTGGCGCTCCTGCGGGGTCTGCTCGCCGGGCCAGCCGGTGCCCGTCGGCTCGTGCTCGGCCGCGAACGGCTGGGTGCGCGGGTGCGGGTTGACCGCGGCGCGGCCGCTCGAGAACGGTGACGGCTGCGGCGGCGCCGCGGATGCCGGTCGAGGCTGCACCGGTGACGTCGGCGGCTCGGCCCAGGGATCCTGCGGCGGCATGTCGAGCGTCCGCTCGGACCACTGCGGTTGCTCAGGCATCGTTCCCCTCCCCGGTACGGCCGGTTGCCGCCCTCCTCCGAGAGTAACGAGCGCGCAAATATGAGTCGCCGTCACGCGCCGCTTCCGTTACACAAACACCATGGACGACTCCACGATCCCCCTCCGGGCAGGCGACGCCGACGACTGGGCCACCGTCTCCGAGCTGCTCGGCAACGCCTTCCACGAGGCTGTCGACGAGAAGTCGCGGGAGGTGGAGGGTTCCGTCGTCGAGGCCGAGCGCACGCTCGTCGCCGAGGACAACGGCGAGATCGTCGGGCATGCGGGCGCGTACACGAGGGAGTTGACCGTGCCCGGCGCCATCGTGCCGGCCGCCCATGTGTCACTGGTCGGGGTTGTCCCCACGCACAAACGGCGAGGTCTGCTGACCCGGATGATGCACCGCCAGCTGCGGGAGATCGCGGCCGCGGGCCGCGAACCCGTCGCCGTCCTCTGGGCCAGCGAGACCAAGATCTATCCCCGGTTCGGCTACGGACATGCCGCGCAGCGTCTCCGCATGGCGATCTCCACCCGAGAGGTACGCCCACCCGCCGCACTCGATCCCGCCTCCGGTGCCCGGCTGCGGCTGGTCAAGCCGGCGGACGCGATGGCGGAGCTCGCCAAGGTCTACGAGCAGCTCCGGCCGGACCGCACCGGCTGGTCGAGCCGCGACGACCGCTGGTGGCGTTATGTGCTCGCCGACCTGGAGTCGCACCGTGACGGTGCCACCGCCCTGCACGGTGTGGTGCACGACACCCCCGGAGGCCCGACCGGGTACGCCCTCTGGCGCGTCAAGGCGCAGTGGGACCGCTTCGGGCCGAACGCCGAGATGGAGATCCGCGAGGTGGTGGCGGCCGACCCGGCGACGTACGCCGCCCTGTGGAACTTCCTGCTCACGACGGATCTGGCCCGGACGGCGCAGGTGCACTTCGCCGCGGTCGACGAGCCGCTGCAATATCTGGTCGACGAGCCCCGCCGCCTCGGCAGTGTCCTGGCCGACGGCCTGTGGGTCCGCATCGTCGACCTGCCGAAGGCACTGACCGCCCGCGAGTACGCCACCCCGGTCGACGTGGTCCTCGACGTCACCGACGCGATTCTCCCCGCGAACACCGGCCGCTGGCGGCTGACCGCGGGCCCGGACGGCACCGCCACCTGTACGCCCACCGACGACCCCGCCGACCTGGCCTGCACGGTCCTGGAGCTGGGGTCGGCCTACCTCGGCGCGACGTCACTGGCGGCTCTCGGCGCGGCGGGCACGGTCCGTGAGCTGACACCCGGCGCGCTGCGGCGAGCCTCGACGGCCTTCGGCTGGCACCGGGCGCCGAATCCGACCGAGGTGTTCTGAGTGGGCCGGGCGGCGGTAGGTTCGGCGTCATGGGCGAAGAACCCGAACGTCGACGCCGCCGCTTGCGTCCCCCCTCGTCGTCCGCGACCCCGCCCGCCGCGCCGGCCGACCCGGCCACCGTCGCGCCCGGGCCGCCTGTGAGCGCCACCCCCGCCGCCGAGGCGGAGAGTGCGCAGGCTGAGACGTCGGCGGTCCTGGACCCCGTCGAGGAGGCTCCGAAGCCGGCTGCCCGGCCACCGCGGGCGGTGGTGACCGGTCGCCCCGCGCGGCCCGCGAACACCGGCCGGCCGGTTTCCCGGCCGACCTCGGGTGCGGGGGCCGGCGGTGACGACCAGTCCGAACGTGGCCTGCGTGGTCTCGTCGGCTCGGGATCGTCGCAGGTCAGCGTGGGTGCCGCCCTGCGTGCCCGCGATGCCGCCCGGCCGACCGAGCAGCAGCTCGCCGAGGCCGACACCGAGCTGGTGATCGTGCGGCGGAACTGGATGCCGCGCGAGGACCTGCCCCGGAACAGGTAGGGCTCAGCTCGCCGGGAGCACCGGCAGCTCGCGGGTCTTCTCGTACTCCGAGAGCTGGGCGATGCGGCGGGCGTGCCGCTCGTTGCCCGAGAACGACGTCGTCAGGAACGCCTCGGCCATCGCGGTCGCCTCGTCCAGCGTGTGCTGGCGGCCGCCGATGGAGAGCACGTTCGCGTCGTTGTGCTGACGGGCGAGCTGGGCGATCTCGACCTTCCAGGCGAGCGCCGAGCGCACCCCGGCGATCTTGTTGGCGGCGATCTGCTCGCCGTTGCCGGAGCCGCCGATGACGATGCCCAGGCTGCCCGGATCGGCGACCACCTTCGCGCCGGTGTTCAGGCAGAAGGCCGGGTAGTCGTCCTCGGGGTCGTAGACGTGCGGTCCCACGTCGACGACGTCGTACCCCTGCTTGGCCAGGTGGTTGACGAGGTGCGTTTTCAGCTCGAAGCCGGCGTGGTCGGAACCCAGGTAGACGCGCATGACCGCAGTCTTTCAAACCGCGCTCAGAACGTCAGCGCGGCCCGCAGACTCACTGCGATCTGATCCGCGGCCGCCCGGGCGGCGTCGAAGAGGGCCAGCTTGCGCGCGAAGCCGTGATTGACCCCCGCGTAGCGCACGTGGACGACCTGCACACCGGCCGCGACCAGCGCGTCGGCATAGTCGGCGCCCTCGTCACGCAGGACGTCGTACTCGGCGGTGAGCACCAGCGCCGGTGGCATGCCCGCGAGGTCCTCGACCGCCAGGGGCGCCACGTCGGGGCTGAAGCGCTGCGCGACCGCAGGCACGAACGTCTCCCAGGCCAGCCGCATCGACGCGCGGTCCAGGCCGTACGCGCCGACCTCGTCGTAGGACTCGGAGGCGGTCATCGGGTCGATCGCCGGGTAGATCAGGACCTGGAAGTCGAGCGGGGTGACCGCGTCCCGCTGGCGCCGCGCGGCAACCGTGGCGAGCTGCCCGCCCGCGCTGTCACCGCCGATCGCCAGCCGTGAGGGGTCGACGCCCAGACCGGCGCCTTCCTTGCGGATCCAGGACAGCACCGTCTCCACGTCGTCCAGAGCGGCCGGGAAGACGTGTTCCGGCGCCAGGCGGTACCCGACCGACAGCACGGCGCAGCCGGAACGGTCCGCGATGCGCCGGCAGAGCCGGTCGACCGTCTCGATGCTGCCGTAACACCAGCCGCCGCCGTGCAGGTAGACAAAGACGGGGGCGCCGACACGGCCCGCGTAGAGCCGGCAGGGCACACCGCCGGCGTCCACGTCGACCACCACGGGCAGCGGGATCGCCGGGCCGCACTCGGCCTCGACGGCATCCTCCATCGCCTGACGGGCGAAGACGAGCTGCTCGTAGGGGTCCGCCTCGAGAACCTCCGCGGGTGGGCGCCGCCGGACGGCCAGCGACGCCTCCACCTGGGGGTGCAGCATCAGTCGAGCTGGGCCAGCACGAGGCCGCCGCGGGCCTTCGGCGTGAACCACGTGCTCTTGCGGGGCAGCTTCTGCCGGGCGAGGTTCACCGCGACGAAGTCGTCGACCGTCACCGGGGCGATCAGCACGGCGAGCTCGGCCCGGCCCGCGTCGACCTCACCACGCAGCCACTCCGCCGGATAGTCGCCGCCGACGTACGAGATGCGCTTGTCACCCGGGTCGAGCCCCAGCACGTCACCGAGCAGGATCCGCTCGACCAGGGCGTGATCGAGGTTGTCCACCGCACCGGCGCCCTCGGCCGACGGGAGGACGACCGAGAACGAGCGGCCTCCCGCGTACAGCTCGATGGTGCCCTTGGCGGGGACGGCCGCGGGGCGCGGCAGCTCCTCGACCCGCGCGCCGGCCGCGGTGAGACGCTCGACGAAGTCGGCGGCCGGGAGCTCGCTGATCAGGCGGTTGTAGGGCTGGATCGCGACCGAGGCCGGGGTCGTCACGACGGCCAGGAAGCGCGGCAGCCCGCCGGTCTGCGCGGCCAGGCTGCGGTGGTTGCCGTCGGCGACGACCAGCTCGCCGCCACCGGCGAGCGCGGTCAGCTCGTCCTGCAGCGGGCCGGCCGGAATCACCCAGATGGCGTGCGTGCGGCCGCTCTGATCGGTGTCGGTCGCGGCCGGCGCACCGGCGGCGTCCGTGGCCGCGGCGAGCGCCGCGTGCAGCTCGTCACCCTTGCCGGTCTGCAGCAGCAGCACGGGCGAGAGCAGCGTCTGCAGGGCCTCGGCCAGCGCGACCCGCTCGCGCACCTTGGCGATGAACACGTCCTCGTTGCGGATCACCAGACCCGGCTCGTCGGCGCTGGTGGAGATCTGGTCGGTGTCGACCATCGACCACAGGCCGTAGGCGGCGGGCTCGCCCGGGGCGGTGATCCGGTAGAGGACCACCACGTCGGAGGCCGGCGAATAACCGCCCGCGGCCTTCGCCTCCGCGAGGCGCGCGGCGGCGTCGGGAAGGCAGTCCAGGAACGCCTTCCCCACGGAATCCGGCGCCCGGTGGGGCATCTCGATGGCCAGCGCGCTGTGCGGGTTCGCGGCGATGATCGCGGTGATCTCCGCGTCGTCGGCGAACTCGTCGTAATTCTGCGCGCCGGTGCCGCCAGTGGTGATCCAGGCCCGGCTGATCGGGTGCACGACCGTCATGCCCGCGAACCTACCGGCGGGGTGTGACGGCCGTGCGCACACCCCGGGGGTCGTCCCACGCTCAGCGTGACCGCTTCGCTCGCGCGTACGCGGGGACGGACGGCATGTTGCCCCGCATCTTGGCCTGCCTGGCCCGGCGCTCGACCGCGACGGGCTCCGCCGGTGACTGCACCGGCAGGCTCGACACGGTCACGGGCGGCGCCACCATCGCGGCGACATCGGCGGGCAGATTGGGGCAGAAACTGTCCCAGACGCCGCGATGCACCGCGATGGTGGAAGTGGCAACGCTGTCGGTCTCGGCCATCAGTGCCTCCGGTCGAATGTGGTTCTCACCTCATCCAACGCTGACCGGTGGCCCTGGGTAGCGACTTCTACTCGAAAATCGGTCCTACGTCGCGGGTGCGCTTGAGTTCGTAGAAGCCGGGCGTACCGGCGACGAGAACGACGCCGTCCCAGAGCTTGCCCGCCGCTTCGCCCTTGGGGGCCGGGGTCATGACCGGGCCGAAGAAGGCGATCTTCTCGCCCTCGACCGGGCCCGGCGCGTGGATGACCGGCGTGCCGACGTCGGTGCCGACGGGCTTCATGCCGGCGTTGTGGCTGGCCGTCAGAGCGTCGTCCCAGGCGTCGCTGCCGGCCGCGTCGGCCAGGGCGGGGTCGAGGCCGACCTCGGTCAGCGCCTCGGTGTAGAGCTTGCTGTCCAGCTCGTACTTCTGCAGGTGGATGCGGGTGCCGAGGGCGGTGTAGAGGTCGCGGAGGACCTGCGGGCCGGCGGACTCGGCGGCGGCGATGCAGACCCGGACCGGACCCCAGCCCTTGGTCATCAGTTCCTTGTACTCGTCCGGCAGGTCCCGGCCCGCGTTGAGGACCGAGAGACTCATCACGTTGAACGTGACATCGACGGGACGGACCTTCTCCACGTCGAGCAGCCAGCGGGAAGTCATCCAGGCCCAGGGACAGATCGGGTCGAACCACATGTCGACCGCAGCGCGTTCACTCATACCTCTGATCCTGCCCCGTACCGCCGGGATGCAGCGGTGACATGCGCCACGCGACGAGCACATAGGGTGACGTGGAAAGCTCTAGGTCGAGGCGATGATGCCTGGACCAGCATGGAGGAGAGTGAAGTGGCCGGAGTTCGTAACCTGACCCAGGTCGAGGCCGCCGAGCGGGCCCGCCTGCTCGAGGTGACGGGGTACGACATCGCCCTGGACCTGACCGACGGCCACGGCGGGCCCGGCTCGGGGACGTTCCGCTCGACGACCGAGGTCACCTTCCGCAGCACCGAGCCCGGCGCGACCACGTTCATCGAGGTCGCCGCGGCGAGCGTCCGGTCCGCGACGCTCAACGGCACGCCCGTCGACCTGTCCGGCTGGTCGGCCGAGAAGGGTCTGGCGCTGAGCGGGCTGGCGGCGGAGAACACCCTGGTCGTCGACGCCGACTACGCGTACTCCGCGAGCGGGCAGGGCCTGCAGCGCACCGAGGACCCGGTCGACAAGGAGATCTACCTCTACAGCCAGTTCGAGACGGCGGACGCCCAGCGGGTCTACGCGGCTTTCGACCAGCCCGACCTCAAGAGCGTGTTCACCTGGCACGTCACGGTGCCGGAGCACTGGAAGGTCGTCTCGAACATGCCGGAGCGGGAGTCCGTCCCGGCCGGCACGGGCGCCAAGACCGTGCACTTCGACACGTCGCCGCGCATGAGCACCTACATCACCGCGGTGTGCGCCGGCCCGTACTACGAGATCCGTGACAGCCACGACGGCATCGACCTGGGCGTCTTCTGCCGCGCCTCGATGGCGCAGTACCTGGACCCGGACGACCTGTTCCTGATCACCAAGCAGGGCTTCGACTTCTTCCACGAGCAGTTCGGCGTGCGCTACCCGCTGCCGAAGTACGACCAGCTGTGGGTGCCCGACTTCAACGCCGGCGCGATGGAGAACTTCGGCTGTGTCACGCACGCCGAGGCGCACTACATCTTCCGCTCGCAGGTCACCGACTACGAGTACGAGCAGCGCGCCAACACGATCCTCCACGAGCTGGCCCACATGTGGTTCGGCGACCTGGTCACGATGCGCTGGTGGAACGACCTGTGGCTGAACGAGTCGTTCGCCGAGTGGGCGAGCCACTGGTGCAACACCACCGCCACCCGCTTCACCGACGCGTGGTCGACGTTTCTCTCGGTCCGCAAGGCGTGGGGTTACCGCCAGGACCAGCTCTCGTCGACGCACCCGGTCTACTGCGAGATGCCCGACCTGGAGGCTGTCGAGGTCAACTTCGACGGCATCACGTACGCCAAGGGTGCGAGTGTCATCAAGCAGCTGGTGGCGTACGTCGGGCTGGACTCGTTCCTCGCCGGGCTGCGGGCGTACTTCCAGCGGCACGCGTGGGGTAACGCCACGTTCGACGACCTGCTGACCGAGCTGGAGACCGCCTCGGGCCGTGAGCTGCGCAAGTTCGCCGCGCAGTGGCTGGAGACGTCGCAGGTCAACACGCTGCGCCCGGTGGTCACGATCGGCGCCGACGGCACGTACGAGAGTGTGGTCGTGCGGCAGGAAGCGCCGGCGGCCTACCCGACGCTGCGCACCCACCGGATCGGCGTGGGCCTCTACGACCTCGACGGTGACCGTCTCGTGCGGCGCGACCTGCTCGAGATCGACGTGAGCGGCGAGCAGACGGAGATCCCCGCGCTGGCCGGTGTCCGCGCCGCGGACGTGCTCCTGGTCAACGACGACGACCTGACGTACGCCAAGCTGCGCCTCGACGAGCGTTCGATGGCAACTGTCGTGCAGCACATCGACGGCTTCGAGTCGTCGCTGCCGCGGGCGCTGGTCTGGGCCGCTGCCTGGGACCAGCTCCGCGACGCCGAGCTGGCCGCCCGCGACTACATCGCGCTGGTCCGTACCGGTCTGCCCGAGGAACGCGACATCAACCTGACCACGGCGACGCTGCGTCAGGCAGCCACGACCCTCACGATGTACGCCGACCCGGCGTGGGCGCCGACCGGCTGGGCGCAGCTGGCCGAGACCGCCCGGGACGCGCTGGCCGCGGCCGAGCCGGGCAGCGGCTTCCAGCTGGCCTGGGCGCGCGCCTTCATCAACGCCGCCCGCGGCGACGACAACCTGGCGGTCCTGCGCGGCTGGCTCGACAACACCGGCATCCCCGCGGGGCTGACGATCGACACCGAGCTGCGCTGGTCGATCCTCGAGGCGCTGGCCGCGAAGGGCGCGGCGACCGACGAGGAGATCGAGCAGGAGCTCGCGACGGACCGGACGGCCAGCGGCGAGCGTGAGGCCGCGTTCGCCCGGGCGCTGCTCCCGACCGCCGACAACAAGGCCCGTGTCTGGGCGCAGCTGACCAGCGACGACAAGCTGCCGAACTGGCTCAGCCGCTCGCTGCTCCAGGGCTTCCAGACGTCGACGCAGGTGGAGTTGACCGCGGAGTACGCCCCGAAGTTCTTCGAGGTCGTCGACGCCGTCTGGGCCCGTTCCGACAGCGAGCCGGCGCAGGAGTTCGCGATGCTGGCGTACCCCGCGTACCAGGTGAGTGAGGAGACGGTTGCGCTGACCGACGCCTGGCTCGCCGCCGAGGGGCACTCGCCGTCGCTGCGGCGCCTCGTCGCCGAGGGCCGTGACGGTGTGCTGCGGGCGTTGAAGGCCCGGGCGAAGGACGCCGCCGCCGCTTGATGAGTTTGTGCGGGTCGTGAGGGATTCGATTCCTCACGACCCGCGAAACTTACGGGGTCGAAACCCACCGGAAACAACGCAGCGTGAGTACGCTGGCACTCCACGCTGATGGAGGTGGCCCGGTGGCGATCGGTACGAACTCCCTGGTGCGCTGGACCGCCCCGGACGGACCGTGGACCGAACCGGACCTGCATCTCTTCCCGCAGGACGGCCACCGTTACGAGATCGTCGACGGCAGCCTGCACGTCACACCGCCCCTGGACGGCCCGCACGAGACGGTTGTCCGTGCGCTGGTCACCGTGCTGCGTGGTGCCGCACCGGACGGCTGGTGGGTCTGCGCGCGGCTCGGCATCGAGTCCGGCACCAGCAACCTCATCCCGGACGTGACGGTGCTGCGGCCGCATTCGTCCGGCGCCATCTGGGCCGACCCCGCCGACGTGGCCCTGGTCGTCGAGGTGGAGACGGCCACGAGCCGCCGTTTCGACCGGCTGCTCAAGCCCACCCTGTACGCCGACGCGGGCATCGAGACGTACTGGCGGATCGAACCGGACCCGGAGCCGGTGCTGCACACGTACGCGCTGGGCCCGGATGGTTATGTCCACGAGAAAACGATGCAGGGCGCCGACCTGGTGAAGGTCGACGCCCCGTTCCCGGTCCGGGTTTCCCCGTCCGCGTGGCTCTAGTGTCTGCCGGCGTGTGACGCCAGCTGGTCCAGCCCGGAGAGGACACCGCCGGCGAGGTCTCCCCCGGCGAACGACGCGGCCATCGACAGCGCGGCCAGTTTCGAGTCGCGGTCGGAGATGCGCTTCCGCGCGTCAGGGCCGGTGACGATCTCCAGCATCCGCTGGTTGGGCGACACGGCGATGAGGACGGCCGTGGCGGCACCCTTGAGCTGCCGGTGCAGCTGCTCGGCGTGCTCGCGCACCGGTTCCTCGAGGTCGCCGATGTAGACGCTGAACGTCAGCCCGGTCTGCTGGTCGGCCACCCGCAGGGCCTCGTCGAGGCGCAACAGCTGCCGGGTCGTGAACGGCCCGTCGAGCGCGTCGATGCCGTCCTGCGACATGGTCAGCTCGGGGTTCTCGGTCAGCGTCGGGCCACCCGGGTGGTCGAGCGCGGTCAGCGGCTGCTCACCGGGACCCGAGATCACCTCTTGGTGCTCACCAACGGTCACTTGCGCCTCCTGTCGTGCCGGGACGCACCGCAGCGCCGGACGAATCCTCGATGACCCCCGCCGGCAGCGCCTTCTGCGTGCCGGGCGCGGTCACCTGCGCGGGTGACGCCAGGAACCAGATCGGCTTGAAGTCGTAGGG
This sequence comes from Amorphoplanes friuliensis DSM 7358, assembly GCF_000494755.1. Lineage (NCBI taxonomy): Bacteria > Bacillati > Actinomycetota > Actinomycetes > Micromonosporales > Micromonosporaceae > Actinoplanes > Actinoplanes friuliensis. The sequence continues at coordinate 1,624,865 of NC_022657.1, read as the reverse complement.
CCGGCCAGGACGGTAACGGCGGGCCGGCCGGGCCCGGCTGCTGCCGGACAGCGAGAGCGCGGCAACCACCACGATGATCCCCAGAGGGATGACCGCGTAGACCAGAATCGTGCTGAAAATCGACAACCTCAACGCCCCCAGGCGTCAAAAGGAACCGGGCAATTTCACTGTGTTCCCAGTGATCCGAACGGTAATCACGGTAGCGGAGTGTGGGCCGTCACGGACCGCCGGGTGTCAACACCTCCGAAGTGGGATCACCGCAGCAACGCGAAAACGGCCCGGAGGTGCGAAAATCACCCTCACGCGCCGTCCGCGAAGTTCCTGCCGCGAACGGCAGAAGGGGGAGGTCATGCGCACGTCCGTCCCGGCCGCACTCGCGGCGATCGCCCTGGCCATGCCCGTTGTCCTCCTCGAGTCCTCCCCAGCCCTGGCCGCGGACGTCTTCGTCGAGACGAACCCCAGCACCGTCCGCGCCGGCGACGACATCGGCATCCGCGCGAGCTGCGACGACAACCTCAAACCGGCCACGGTCACCGCCGGCCCCATCGGCACGGTCACGGTCTCCCCGAGCTACGGATTCCTGACCACCACGACCCGCGTCCCGTCCGCAACCGACCCCGGCGACTACCCCGTCCGGCTGAAATGCCCCGACGGCAAAACCGCCGAGAACACCCTCCACGTCGTCGTGAAGGTCGAACCCGCCCGCGGCCCGGCCACGGGCGGCGGCGGCACGGCGGAGGGCCGCTCGGCCCCACTCCTCATCGGCGGCGGCCTGGCCGCGCTCGGGGCAGCAGCAGCCCTCGGCGTGGCCGCCGCCCGGCGTCGCCGACTCGGCTGAGGCCACCCCATGGCCCGCCCGGTGACCTCCCGGCCGGCACCCCCCGGCCCCCGCATGCCCGACTCCGTCCTCCGCCGCCGCCCGGCCGAGGTCATCACCCGCCCGGAACGCCTCCCCGCACCCCGCCCGGCCCCACCCCGCCGCACCGGCCGCACGCCCCTGCCGGCCCCGCACCCACCCCGCGGCCGCCGCCCACTCCCCCTCGGCCTGATCGCGGTGATCCTGGTCTTCGTCGGCCTCTTCTGCGTCGGTGCCGGCCTCGGCTCCGCCACCGGCTTCAACCTCGGCGACCTCTTCAAAGGCCCCGACAAACCCCCACCCCGCGCCTTCCCCGTGCTGGACCCGAGCACCCCCAAACGCCTCACCATCCCGGCGATCAAGGTCGAAGCCCCGATCCTCGGCGTCGGACTGGCCAAGGACGGCTCCGTCGACACCCCACCCCTGAAAAGACACAACGAGGCCGGCTGGTTCAACCAGGGCCCCACACCCGGCCAGTTCGGCCCGGCCCTGATCGTCGGCCACGCCGACACCCGCACCGGCCCTTCGGTCTTCCACAACCTCGGCAAACTCAAGCCCGGCCAAAAAATCGAAATCCTCCGCGAGGACCACCAGGTCGCCGTCTTCCAGATCAACTCGGTCGAGCACTACAACAAACAAAAACTCCCCATCAAACGCGTCTACGCCGACTACTCCCGCCCCTCCCTCCGCCTCCTGACCTGCGGCGGCAACTGGCTGGGCGGCGACGAAGGCTACAGCGACAACGTCATCGTCTTCGCCAGCCTGATCACCACCAAAGAGAGGTAGCTGGTCTCTGCATCTGGGCGGGCGGGACCTCGGTGTCGGACCGATCAAGGGCGAGGGGCTGTCGTGCCTGGTTGCAGGGTGCTGACCGTCGCTCACGCCGAGACCGGGCACGGGCGGCCAATCGCCTGGCGGCTCATGACCAGCCACCCGCACCCTGCCACCTCCGTGCACCCACACCGCGCCGGCGGATCTCCGCACCTGCGTCCGAACCCAGGCCGCGCTCTCGCCAGCCGGCCCACACCCGGCCCAACTTCGAGGAAGTCGGGCTGCCGGGGACTCCCCGCTGCCCCAACTTCAAGGAAATCGGGCCTCCCGCTGCCCAACTTCAAGGAAGTCGGGCTGCCAGGGCCTCGGCCCTGCCCGACTTCAGGGACGTCAGGTCATCGCCGCCCCTCGCAGGCAGCTCGACCTAGGGAAAGTGGCGCCACCACGAATCTGCGGAAGTGAACCCGGCACAGGCCCGCACACACTCCAACTTCAACGAAGTCGGGCTATCCCGAGGCTGCCCACTGCCCAACTTCAACGAAGTCGGGCTATCCCGAGGCTGCCCACTGCCCAACTTCGAGGAAGTTGGGCTGTCCAAAGGCCGTCCACTGCCCAACTTCGAGGAAGTTGGGCCATCCAGAGGCCGCCCACTCCCCAACCTCAGGGAAGTCGGGCCATCCCGTGCCTGCCCACTGCCCAACCTCAAGGAAGCCAGGCCACCCCTAAGCCGCCAACTCCCCAACTTCGAGGAAGTCGGGCCTTCCAGAGGCCGCCCACTGCCCAACCTCAAGGAAGCCAGGCCACCCCTAAGCCGCCAACTCCCCAACTTCGAGGAAGTCGGGCCTTCCAGAGGCCGCCCACTGCCCAACCTCAAGGAAGCCAGGCCATCCCTAAGCCGCCGACTCCCCAACTTCGAGGAAGTCGGGCCTTCCAGAGGCCGCCTACTGCCCAACCTCAAGGAAGTCGGGCTGCCCCAAGCCCGCGCACTGCCCAACTTCAAGGAAGTCGGGCCATCGCGAGCCTGCACACAAGCCGACTGCCATCACCTTCACCGGCATGTGACCGGAACAGGCCTCCCACTTCTAGAAAGTTGGGCCATCGCTGCCCCACCCGGTCCCCGATTTCGAGGAAGTCGGCCATCACAGGCCTGGCCCGCTCCACGACCTCTAGAAAGTCGGGCCGTCACCGCTCCACTCGCCGCTCAACCTCGGGAAGCTGGGCCGTCCCAGGCCGCCCGCTCCCCAACCCCCAGAAAACCAGGCCGTCCCGAGCCCGCCCACTGCCCTCCCTCAAGGAAGTCGGGCCACCACGACCCCGCCCGCTGCCCCACCTCAAGGAAGTCGGGCCTTCCTGAGCGTGTAATGGCCCAACCTCAAGGAAGTTGGGCCTTCCCGAGCGTGCAATGGCCCAACCTCAAGGAAGTTGGGCCTTCCCGAGCGTGCAATGGCCCAACCTCAAAGAAGTCGGGCCAGCACCACCCGGTGCACAGCCGGCCCAGAGCAATCGCGCCGCCACCATGACTTCGCGGGCGTTAATCCGGCACGGGCTCCGCGCATGGCCCAACTTCTAGGAAGTTGGGCCGTCACGATGCGTTTGTTGCCGGACTTCGAGGAAGTTGGGCTGGTTGAGGTTCTGGTGGAAGACCACGACCGACGTACCCGGGCTCGAACGTCACTCTTTCGAGTCGGAGCCCGCGCTACTTTCACCGGCCCGGCCACCGACCAGCCGTTGACCTTGGCGTAGCTGGCAGGGGCGCGGTCACCCGCTCATGAGCCGCCGCGCCCGCCGGACGCGAGTCCGGCCAGCAGGGCCAGGACGGCGAGATCGCAAATGAGGAGCAGCGCGAGCCACCAGGCGATTAGGTGCCCACGCCCGACCTCAGCGAGAGCGCCGGTCAGCACCAGGCAACCAGGCACGACTTCAAGCCCAAAGACAGAACCGCCCGGTCAGGCAGCTTCAGCCTCGGCCGACTTGGGAAGGTCGAGCCAGTCAGCCCACCGAGGGTCAGGAGTGCGATGGCCCAGAACCCGCCACGCAACCCCACGCGGCGCAGCCGGCGCAGCATGCAGCCGCCACCCCAACTCCGCAGGCGTTTTATCCCCTTTGCTGTGATTGCACTTGGCGCACGCAGCCACCACGTTTTCCCACGCGTGGAGCCCGCCACGACTACGGGGGAAAACATGGTCGATGGTCTCGGCAGACCCTCGGCAGTACGCACACCGGCCACCATCACGGGCGAAGATCGCGCGGCGGGAGAGGCCGATGTGGGTGCGGTACGGGACCTTCACGTACCGGGTGAGGCGGACCACGGACGGGACCGGGAGGGTGTGGTGCGCGCTGTGGAGGATGCCGTCGCCGTCGGAGACGGGCTCTGCTTTGGCGGTCAGCACCAGGATGGTCGCCCGACGCACCGATACGACGCACAGCGGCTCGTAGGTGGCGTTCAAAACCAACGCGGAGGAGCCCACTGTGGGTCGTATGTCAGGCATCGCGATCACCCTTCGGTGTAGGTGCTTGCAACCGCTCCCGTGTGCTTGTGGTCATAGTTCGAGCGCCGGATCTACCGGTGCTCGTGCGCCAATAGTCCCTGATGGAAGACGAATTGGCGAGCACAATCTGTGGCCGGCTCGTAAACGTCTGAGGTCTCGTGTGAAGATGTCCGGTTCCGCTGGGGTGCGGGTGGCCCGGTAGGTTAGGGCCCCGTGATTCCGGTTGCCCCACCCATCCCCGCTCCCTCCGGTTCGACCGAGCCGTTTTTCAACGGAACCCCGAACGTCTCGGAGAGCTGCAAGACCGACGCCGTCTGCAGCTGGGTCTTCGACAAGACCGACATACAGTGGCTCGCCAACAGCAGCTACGTGATCATCGTGAAGCCGCTGCGGATCATCGTGATCATCGTGATCGCGATGTTGATCCGGTGGTTGTTGCACCGGGCGATCAAGCGGCTGACCGCCACGACGTCGCGGGCGGCGATGCCGGCGCTGCTCAAGCCGCTGCGGGAGCGGGCGGACAAGCAGCAGGAGGCCGCGGAGAACACGTTCATCCCTGAGCGGCGGCGGCAGCGGGCCGAGGCGATCGGTTCGGTGCTGCGGAGTTTTGTCACCGCTGTCGTCTTCACGATGGCCGTGCTGCTCGTGATGGGTGAGCTCGGCTTCAACCTCGGGCCCCTGCTGGCCAGCGCCGGCATTGTCGGTGTGGCCCTGGGTTTCGGTGCGCAGAGCCTGGTCAAGGATCTGATCGCCGGTCTTTTCATGCTGCTGGAGGACCAGTACGGCGTGGGTGACTCGGTCGACCTGGGTGACGCTGTCGGTGTGGTCGAGACGGTCGGCCTGCGCGTGACCACCGTGCGCGACATGCGCGGTGTGCTCTGGTACATCCGCAACGGCGAGATCATCCGGGTGGGTAACAAGAGTCAGGGCTGGGCGATGGTGGTCATCGACATCCCGATCGGCTTCGTCAACTCCGAGGAGGCGACGGCCGTGCTGCGCGAGGCTGCGCTGGCGCTGGCCGAGGAGCCGGAGCACTCGACGGAGTTCCTGGAGCCGCCGGACGTCATCGGTGTCGAGCAGATGACCGTCGACGGTGCTGTCATCCGGACGATCGCGAAGACGACCGCGGACGGTCAGCCGATCGTGCAGCGGGAATTGCGCCGCCGGTTGACCGAGGCGCTGGAGACCTCGGGGATCTCCGAGCGGATCGCCGTGTCGCGGATGCTGCCCCGTTCGGCGGTTCCGCCGATGTATTCCGGGGGTTCGTCCGACTCGCCGAGCACGCCGGGAGGCGCCACCTGACCTGCGAAGAGGGCATGATGGGGGAGGTCCGGACTCGGCCGAACGGCTGACCTTCGCTCCGTACGCCCTAGCCAGGACTCGGACGATCGGGCAGAATCCTGCAAAGAGCATCTGCACATGCAGCGTCACGTTCGCGCGGATTCCGATACCCGGAGAATCTTCGCGAACGGGACCGGCCGCCGTCGGCGATCCCGCCGGCCGTCGCGATCGATGGAGGGCCCTGGTGTCGGACGACCGACCGGCCGACCCGGCCGACGGCGTGACGGAGCAGGACCGCCCGGTCACTTTCCGGGACGTATTCGCGGTGCGTGAATACCGCGCGGTCTACCTGTCGCTGGTCGTCAACTGGCTCGGCGACTATCTGGCCCGCGCCGCGATCATCGTGCTCGTCTACCAGCAGACCGAGTCGGTGCTGCTGTCCGCGGCCTCGTTCGCCGTCAGCTATCTGCCGTGGATCGTCGGCGGTCCCCTGCTGGCCACGCTGGCAGACCGCTATCCGTACCGGCGGGTGCTGATCGTCGCCGACCTGACCAGGGCCGTGCCGATCGCGCTGATCGCGCTGCCCGGCATGAACGTCTACGCGATCCTCTGCCTCCTCTTCGTGGCGATGCTCGGCGCCCCGCCGACACAGGCGGCGCGGTCGGCCCTGCTGCCGCTGATCCTGGAGCGCCGCAAGGTCGTCACGGGCGTCGCCCTCAACGCGTCGACCTCGCAGGCCGCCCAGGTCTTCGGATACGTCCTGGGTGCGACCCTCGCCGTCGCGGTCGACCCGCGACTCGGCATCGCCCTCGACGCGATCTCCTTTGTCGTCTCCGCCGCCCTGATCGCGATCGGCGTCCGTCCGCGGCCCGCTGCCGCGGTCCCGTCCGGGCGTCAGCACCTCCTGCGTGAGACCGGTGAGGGTTTCCGGCTCGTTTTCGGTACGCCGTTGCTGCGCTCGATCGCCCTGATGGTCTTCGCGCTGACCACCTTCACGATCCTGCCGGAGGGTCTGGCCGCCGGCTGGGCCGCACTGTTCCACGAGGACCACAGTGCCCGCGGCTTCGACCAGGGCATGATCATGGCGGCTGGTCCGGTCGGGTTCGTGATCGGCGGGATCGCTGTCGGGCGGCTGCTGCGCCCGTCCACCCGCCGCAAGCTGATCAAGCCGTTTGCGCTGCTCGCGCCGACCGCTCTGGCGCTGACGGTCCTCGCCTCCAACGCCGGGACGGTCGCCGTGTTCGTCGCGATCTCCGGCATCGCCCAGGGTGGTCTGATGCCGACCCTCAACGGCGAGTTCGTGCTGGCCCTGCCGCACGGTTACCGCGCCCGGGCCTACGGCGTCATGCAGGGCGGCGTGCAGTTCACGCAGTGTTTTGCCGTGATCGCGACCGGCGCGCTGGCCCAGTTCACGTCGATCCCGCTCGTGGTCGGTCTGTGGAGCGCCGGCGGCCTGCTGCTGATGATCTTCCTGGTGGCTCGCCGGCCCCAGCTCGCGGCGGTCGAGAGGCCGGACTCTCCGGCTGTCGAGGTTGTTCCAGCAACGCACGTCACACCGGGCCAGGTTCAGGCCGGTACTGCTGGCAAACTGGACAGGTGAGTGCAGCGAACGAGCAACAGGAAGCCAGTTTCTTCGAGGCCGTCGGTGGCGAGCCGACCTTCCGCCGGCTCGTCAACGCCTTCTACGAGGGTGTCGCGAAGGACCCGATCCTGCGCCCGATGTATCCGGAGGGCGACCTCGGCCCGGCCACCGAGCGTATGACGCTCTTCCTGATGCAGTACTGGGGCGGGCCGAGCACCTACTCGGAGACCCGGGGGCATCCCCGGCTGCGGATGCGGCACGCGCCGTTCCAGGTCGGCCCGGCCGCACGGGACGCCTGGCTGCACAACATGCGCGCCGCCGTCGATTCGTTGCACCTGCCGGAGCCCCACCACAGCGCGCTCTGGGACTATCTCGAGCGCGCGGCGTACTTCATGGTCAACGCCGAGGATCCGCAACCCGGAGGTCAGCTCGCTCGTTGATCGGATGAATTCCGCGAAAGTCTCATCACGGACATAGCGGCCCCGATCCCAGGAGTGACCGATGCGACGCCGCTTGTTCGCCGCCACCGCGCTGACCTGCGCCGCCCTGCTGGGCGCGACGCCCGCGTCGGCCGACATGGCCCAGCCGGCGGTGGTCTCGACCAACCCGGTGGACTTCACGCCGCACGTGCTCGACGGGACGGTCTGGGCGCTGGCGGTCGTGGGCGACACGGTCATCGTCGGCGGCAGCTTCACCAAGGTCCAGAACAGTTCCCGCAAGACCACGTACGCGCGGAAGAACGTCTTCGCGTACGGCCTGCGTGACGGTGAGGTGCGCAGCTTCGCCCCGCAGGTCGACGCCCCCGTGTACGCACTGGCGGCCGGCGGCAGCAACACCGTCTACCTCGGCGGCTCGTTCAAGACGGTCAACGGCACCAACCAGCGGGGTCTCGCCCGGGTCTCGGTCGCCGAGGGCGCCCGCATCTCGTCGTTCGGCGCGCGGATCAACTGGGGTGACGTCCGGGCCCTGACCGCCCGCGGCTCCCGGCTCTACGCCGGCGGCACGTTCTCCTCGATCAACGGTGTGACCCGGGTCGGCCTGGCCCGCCTCGACGCCGGCAGCGGCGCGGTCGACACCGGCTTCGACGCCCGGCTCTCCGCGCCCGGGCTCAGCCGCACACGGGTCGAGCACTTCGACATCACCCCGGACGGTTCCCGCCTGGTCGCGGTCGGCGCCCTGCTCAAGGTCGGTTCGCTCTACCGTACGCAGATCGCCATGTTCGACCTCACGGGTTCGGCAGCCACCGTGACCAGCTGGTACACCGACGCGTACAAGCCGGAGTGCATGAAGGGCTTCGACACGTACCTGCGTCAGGTCAAGTTCTCCCCCGACGGCAAGTGGTTCGTGGTCGCCGCCACCGGGCGCGCCTCGTCGCCGGAGAAGCTGTGCGACTCGGCCGCCCGTTTCGAGACCGGCGGCAACGGCCGGCACAACCCGACCTGGGTGCAGCGCACCGGCGGCGACTCGCTGTACGCGGTCGCGGTGACCGGCAGCGCGGTGTACCTCGGCGGGCACCAGCGGTACCTGGACAACCCGTACGGCAGCGACTCGAAGGGCCCGGGTCCGGGTGCGGTGTCCCGGGTCGGCATCGGCGCGGTCAGCCCGAGCACCGGACGGGCGCTGGGCTGGAACCCGACACGTGACCGGGGTGTCGGTGTGCGGGCGTTCCACGTCGTGCCGGGCGGTCTGATCGTCGGCTCGGACACGGAGAAGCTCGGCAAGGAGTTCCACGGCCGGATCGGGATGTTCCCCCTCCCCTGAGCAGGCAGCGCAGCAAAAAAGGGCCCCCGGGAGCGGGGGCCCTTTTTTGTCGTTTGCTCTAGAGCAGTGCGCCCTCGTCGTGGAGCCAGTCGACGAACGAGGTCGCCACGGCGGCGCCGCAGTCGAGCATCTCCACCAGCAGCGCGTCGTGGGCGCCCGACGCGAGCGGCACCTGCAGCTCGGCGTAGATGGGCAGCTGGCCGCGCTCGGTGGGGTCACCGACGTAGGCCTTGCAGAAGCGGCGGGTGTGGTTCCATTCGTTGACCACGCGGTAGGCGCGGTCGGCCCAGTCGGGCGGGACGGTCGCGTGCGGACGGGCACGCATGACCAGGATCTCGTCGTCGGGCCCCTCGAGGGTGAACAGCACGGCGTGCCGTTCCCACATCGCCAGCAGACTCCCGCCGCCGTCGGCGAGGAACCGGACGTCGAGCAGATCGAGGGCCTTGCCGATCCGCGCCAGATCGACGGGCGCGACCTGGGCGGGCTCGTCGATCGCGGACAGATCGGCGGAGGACATCGAAGAGTGTCCCGGCTCACGCTGCGTCGGCACTCCGACGCGGACATTGCTCTGCAACGCCACCTCGCCGCCGGACGCTGGCTCATCGCCTCCGGCCGACCCGGGACGCCATGACCACCACGGCATCGTTGTGCACCTCACTCCCCAGCAGGCCCTCCGCCGGACGTAGCGGTGGACCTCGGGGCGACGGTACCCGTACAGGTCGCGGAGGTCATCCCCTCAAAGGGAGGGCGCGACCGGAGGAACGATGCGGCATCACCCTTTCGGGTGACCCCCTATAGGCATAACGGTCAATACTTGGACCGGCTGTAGCCACGCGACTCCATATGGTGCGGAAAGACCCACCCACCGTCCCGCTACGCATACGCGGGCATCCGGACCGTCGCCCTCGGCAGGACCGAGGAAACCCATCTTCGAGACCGCCTGAACGAGTCGCTGCGACACCTCGACGGGGCGTCCGTCGTCCGGCGTGACGGTCAGCGCTACGTGATCGAGCAAGGCGTCGCGGACCGCCCGCTGCCCGACAGCGCGTCCCGCGAGACCACCCGCGGTCACCTCGCGCAGCGTTCCGGCAGCGGCCGTCGCGAGCCGGCTCAGCTCCCCCGCCGCCACCGACTCCACCGCCGTCGAGCGCGCCGGCGGCAACGGCCAGCGCCACTCGGAATCGCGGCGGGACGGCAGCTCGGGACTCTTCTCGGCCAGGGCGGCGAGCAGGTCGGCCGCCGCCACGGTCACATCACCCGGTCCGGGACCGGCGACTTCGCGGGTGACCAGCACACCCCACGGCAGTACGGCCCAGAGCGCGGTGCGCTCCCCGGCCGACGAGCGCAGCCGGACGACCAACTTGCGGTCGAGTCGCACGAGCCGCGCCAGGAAGGCACCCGCATCCGCCACGCCGGTGATCCCGTGGGCACCCATCAAGCCTCCAGGTAAGGCTTGAGGAAGTCCCGCTCGGCCTCGGTGAGCCGGCGGGGAAACTGCTTCTCCAGGTTGTACGGAACGCAGACCGACTTCGCCCGGCTGGCCAGCACACCCTCGTCGAAGAGCTCGTAGGAGACGGTGAAACTGGCCGCACGCAGCTCCGAGATCCACAGATCGATGCGGACCGCCTCGCCGTAGTCGACCGGCCGCAGGTAGTCGATCTCGTGCCGGGAGATCACGATGCCCTCCTCGAACGACGTCAGGCCCTGGGCCCGAGCGCCGACGAAGAACATCGCAACGCGCGCCTCCTCGTAGAGAGTGAGGAAGCGCGCGTTGTTGACGTGGCCGTACGCGTCCATGTCGGACCAGCGGACGGCCACGTCGTACGAAAATTTAGTCACGCGTGAGCTTGCGGTAGGTCACGCGGTGCGGGCGGGCCGCGTCGGCGCCGAGACGATCGATCTTGTTCTTCTCGTACGCGTCGTAGTTGCCCTCGAACCAGAACCACTTGTCGGGGTCCTCGTCCGTCCCCTCCCACGCGAGCATGTGGGTGGTGATGCGGTCCAGGAACATCCGGTCGTGGGAGATGACCACGGCGCAGCCCGGGAACTCGAGCAGGGCGTTCTCCAGGCTGGACAGCGTCTCGACGTCCAGGTCGTTCGTCGGCTCGTCGAGCAGCAGCACGTTGCCGCCGATCTTCAGGGTCATCGCCAGGTTGAGGCGGTTGCGCTCACCACCGGAGAGGACCTTGACGGGCTTCTGCTGGTCCGGGCCCTTGAAGCCGAACGCGGCCACGTAGGCACGCGACGGCATCTCGACCTTGCCGACCATCATGTGGTCGAGACCGTCGGAGACGACCTCCCACACCGTCTTCGTGCCGTCGAGGCCGGAACGGCTCTGGTCCACGTACGACAGCTTGACGGTCTCGCCGACGCGGACCTGACCGTCGTCCGGCTTCTCCAGCCCGACGATGGTCTTGAAGAGCGTGGTCTTGCCGACGCCGTTCGGGCCGATGATGCCGACGATGCCGTTGCGCGGCAGCGAGAACGACAGGTGGTCGATGAGCACCCGGTCGTCGAAGCCCTTGACCAGGTCCTTGCTCTCGATGACCGTGTTGCCGAGGCGCGGGCCCGGCGGGATCTGGATCTCCTCGAAGTCCAGCTTCCGGGTCTTCTCCGCCTCGTTGGCCATCTCCTCGTACCGGTCGAGGCGGGCCTTCGACTTGGTCTGGCGGGCCTTGGCGTTGGAACGCACCCACTCGAGCTCGTTCTCGAGGCGCTTCTGCAGCTTCTGGTCCTTGCGGCCCTGCAGCTTCAGGCGCGCGGCCTTCTTGTCCAGGTAGGTGGAGTAGTTGCCCTCGTACGGGAAGGCGCGGCCGCGGTCCAGCTCGAGGATCCAGGTCGCGACGTTGTCGAGGAAGTACCGGTCGTGCGTGATGGCGATGACCGTGCCGGCGTACTTGGCGAGGTGCTGCTCCAGCCAGTGCACGCTCTCGGCGTCCAGGTGGTTGGTGGGCTCGTCGAGCAGCAGCAGGTCGGGCGCCTCGAGCAGCAGCTTGCAGAGCGCGACGCGGCGGCGCTCACCACCGGAGAGCTGGGTGACGTCGGCGTCCGGCGGCGGGCAGCGCAGCGCGTCCATCGCGAGCTCGAGCTGGGAGTCGACGTCCCACGCGTTGGAGTGGTCGAGCTCCTCCTGGAGCTTGCCCATCTCCTCCATCAGCTCGTCGGTGTAGTCGGTCGCCATCTGCTCGGCGATCTTGTTGAACCGCTCGAGCTTGGCCTTCGTCTCGGCGACTGCTTCCTCGATGTTGCCGAGAACGGTCTTTTCCTCGTTGAGCGGGGGCTCCTGGGCGAGCATCCCGACGGAGTGGCCCGGCATGAGCCGCGCCTCGCCGTTGCTCACGGTGTCCAGCCCGGCCATGATCTTCAACAGACTGGACTTACCAGCGCCGTTGGGGCCGACCACACCGATCTTGACGCCGGGGAGGAAATTGAGCGTCACATCGTCGAGCACGACCTTGTCGCCGTGCGCTTTGCGCGCCTTTTCCAGGACGTAGATGAACTGGGCCACGGTGCGGCCTACCTCCGTGATCGTGTTTTCCGGTTGCCGGAACGAAAGGACAATCTTTCCAGGTCACTCTCCGGCCACCTACAACAACCCCGTCGTCCGCGCCAGGATTCCCCGGCAGGCTCACTCCGGAGAGACCGGGTGGGTCTCCTGCTTGCCGTTCTTGAACACGATCTTCAGCCGGCTCTCGTTGACGGAGAAGAAGTTCCCGTCGTTGGCGGTGGCGTGATAGTCGTCGTCACCCTGGGCCACGCCGGACAGGAAGAGGGCGGTCTGCCCCTCCACCCAGCGTCCCGAGTCGCCACCCCTGTTCGCCTGGTAGTACAGCTCACCGGCGTCGTCGCGGCAGACCCACACGGACATGTCGGTGTCCTCGGTACGCACGCGGAGCACCTGGGACAGGTTCACGTCGTACCCGAGCACCTTGCGTGCGGTGTCGTGCATCTGCGGCGGACATTCGACCGACTGAGACGTCGGTTCCGGGGGTACATAGGCGTTGGGATCGTCGGGACCGTTCAGTTGGGGTGGTGTCTCGTGCCGGGAACCCAGGACCAGTCCCGCCGACATCCCGATGATGCTCAGGAAGACGGTGGCGATGACCACAGGGAAGAACAGTGGTCGGCGCTGCGGGGGAAGATCATCGGACAGGTTCACCGGCCAAGGATGGCACCCGCTCGCCAGAGCGGATGCCGCGCGGCTGAAAGATAGCTGGGCAAGCCCCGAGCGGCTACGCACAGTAGGCTCGTGAACGGGAACCCAGAACGACCCGGAGGTGCACTCAGCGTGGCCGAACGAAGTTCCTTCGTTGTTGTCGCCAACCGCCTGCCCGTCGACGAAGTCATGGTCGACGGCGAGCGGCAGTGGCGCCCGAGCCCGGGCGGACTCGTCACCGCCCTGCATCCCGTGCTCGCCGAACAGCGCGGCACCTGGATCGGCTGGGCCGGCGGTGACGGAGAGGCGCCCGAGCCGTTCGAGCTGGAAGGCATCAAGATCCATCCGGTGCCGCTGAGCGCCGAGGAGCTCGAACGCTATTACGAGGGTCAGTCCAACGCGACGATCTGGCCGCTCTACCACGACGCCGTCGAGACGCCCGTCTACAAGCGGCGCTGGCGTGAGGCCTACCGGCTGGTCAACCAGCGGTTCGCGCAGGCCGCGGCCGACGTGGCCGACGAGGGCGCGACCGTCTGGGTGCAGGACTATCAGCTGCAGCTCGTGCCGGCCATGCTCCGCGAGATGCGTCCCGACCTGCGGATCGGCTTCTTCCTGCACATCCCGTTCCCGCCGATCGAGCTGTTCATGCAGATGCCGTTCCGCGCCGAGATCCTGCGCGGGCTGCTCGGCGCCGACCTCGTCGGCTTCCAGCAGCGGCTCGCGGCGCAAAATTTTGTGCGGCTGGCCCGGCACCTGCTCGGCCTGCGCTACGAGGGCCAGTCGATCCAGGTCGACGGGCGCAAGGTCAAGGCCGGCGCGTTCCCGATCAGCATCGACACCGCCGACATGGAGAAGATGGCGGCCGACCCGGCGGTGCAGGCCCGGGCCAAGCAGATCCGCGCCGAGCTGGGCGACCCCGAGACCGTGATCCTGGGCGTCGACCGGCTCGACTACACCAAGGGCATCGAGCTGCGCCTCAAGGCGTTCCGGGAGCTGCTCGCCGACGGCAAGCTCAAGGTGCCCGAGGCCGTGATGGTGCAGGTAGCGACGCCGAGCCGCGAGCGCGTCGAGCACTACCAGACGCTGCGGGTGAAGGTCGAGCGTGAGGTCGGCCGGATCAACGGCGAGTTCGGCCGGGTCGGCATGCCGGCCGTGCACTATCTGCACCAGTCCTACAGCAAGCAGGAGCTCGCGGCGCTCTACGTCGCGGCCGACGTCATGATGGTGACGCCCCTGCGCGACGGCATGAACCTCGTCGCCAAGGAGTACATCGCCTGCCGGACCAACGGCGGCGGCGCGCTGGTGCTGAGCGAGTTCGCCGGTGCGGCCACCGAGCTGCGTCAGTCGTTCCTCTGCAACCCGCACGACCCGGACGGCGTCAAGGACGCGCTGCTGCGTGCGGTCGGCGCCGAGCCGGCCGAGCTCAAGCGGCGCATGCGGGTCATGCAGCGCCACCTGCGGACCCACGACGTCGCGGAGTGGGCCCGCACGTTCCTCAACGAGCTCGGTGTCCCCGAGACGGACGCATCCGACTCCGCCCCGGAGAAAGACGCGCCCGCGAGGAACGACGCGGCCTCGGAGACCGAAGCGGCCGAGAGCTCAAAGGAATAGGCAGAAGGGATGGCCGGCCGGGTCGAGGTAGACCCGGACGTCGTCCTGCGGCTGGAAGTCGGCCTTCGTGGCGCCGGCTTTCTCCGCGTGCGCGCCGGCCTGGTCCAGATCCTCGACGTGGATGTCCAGGTGGACACTCATCTGCGGGTCGTCCGGGCCGGCGGGCCAGACCGGTCGCACGTAGGCGGACTCGGTCTGGAAGGACAGTCCCGGGCCGCCGCCGGGCGCACCCAGCTTGACCCACTCCGGCTCGTCCTGGACGACACTCCAGCCCAGCAGCCGCTGGTAGAACGCGGCCAGTTCCCGGGCGTCCGGGGAGTCGAGCACGATCCCGGACAGTGTCATGTGCGGTCGCTGACTCATGCCTGTCCGTTACCCATCGGTCACGCACCTATCCCAGCACGGCGACGACGTCTCCGATCACCACGACCGCGGGCGGGCGGATCCCCGCCTCCGCGGTTGCCGCGGCGACCTCGCCGAGGGTGCTCCGCAGGACGCGCTGGGCGTCGGTCGAGCCTTCCTGCACCACCGCGGCCGGGGTGTCGGCGGCCCGCCCCTCGGCGACCAGCCGGGCCGCGATCTTCGGGAGATTCTTGAGCCCCATCAGGACGACCAGGGTGCCGCGCAGACGCGCCAGCGCCGGCCAGTCCACGAGCGACTCGGGGCTCTCCGGCGGCACGTGCCCGGAGACGACGGTGAACTCGTGGGCCACACCGCGGTGGGTCACCGGGATCCCGGCCAGCGCGGGCGCCGCGATCGAGCTGGTCACGCCGGGCACCACCAGCACGGGCACGCCGGCCTTCACGCACGCGACGACCTCCTCGCCGCCACGGCCGAAGACAAACGGGTCACCGCCCTTGAGGCGCACG
This sequence comes from Amorphoplanes friuliensis DSM 7358, assembly GCF_000494755.1. Classification (NCBI taxonomy): domain Bacteria; kingdom Bacillati; phylum Actinomycetota; class Actinomycetes; order Micromonosporales; family Micromonosporaceae; genus Actinoplanes; species Actinoplanes friuliensis. The sequence goes on along the minus strand of NC_022657.1, from coordinate 1,609,489 downwards.
ACAAACGCACCGGCCAGGGCCTTCTCGACGATGACGCGGTTGATCTCCTCCTGCGCCACCGAGGCGCCGTAAGGGATCTTGGCCGCGTCGACCAGCTCGACGTCCGGTCGCAGCTCGTCGATCAGCATGCCGGGGACGAGCCGGTCGGCCACCACCACGTCGGCCCGGGCGAGCAGGCGGCGGCCCTTCACGGTGATCAGCTCCGGATCACCCGGACCGCTGCCGACCAGCGCGACGTGACCCTTGAGGGACTCCTGCTGCCGCGGCGGAGTGGCCTCCAGGGCGGCCGCGATCTGATCGCGGACGGCCAGCGCCCGCTTGCGGTCACCCCCGTCGGTCACCGCCACGGTCACCTGGTCGTGCCGGGTCACCGCGGGGGTCCAGGCAGTCGCCGCGTCACGGTCGTCCGCGCGTACGCAGAAGACGCCGCGCTCCTCGGCGGCCGCACTGACCTCGGCGGCCGCCACCGGGTCGTCGACGGCCACCTGCACCAGCCAGGCGCCGTCCACGTCGGACGGCACGAACCGGCGCTCGTGACACGTCAACCGGCCCGCCTCCACGTACGCCCGGAGCGCCGGGGTGAGCTCGGGCGCCACCACGTCGACCCGGGCGCCCGACGCGAGCAGGGCCGGCATCCGCCGCGTGGCCACGGCACCGCCGCCGACCACCAGCACCCGCCGGCCGTCGAGCTTGAGCGCCAAGGGGTAGAGGTTCACTTCTCCGAAACTCCCGCCGAGTCGAACGTGGCCACCTCGCGCAGCACGCGGACCGCACCGGCGACGAGGGGCAGGGCGAGTGCTGCGCCCGTACCCTCGCCGAGCCGCATGCCCAGGTCGAGCAGCGGGGTGAGACCGAGGTGTTCGAGCGCGACCGTCGCGCCGGGCTCGGCCGACCGGTGCCCGGCGACCATCGCGGTGACGGCGTCCGGCGCAAACGCGGCGGCGGCCACCGCGGCGGACGCGGCGATCACGCCGTCGACGATCACCGGCACCCGGCGCTCGGCCGCGCCCAGCAGGAAGCCGGCGAGCGCGGCGTGCTCGAGACCGCCGAGGGCCGCCAGCGTGACGAGAGGGTCGGCCGGATCGGGCGCGTGGAGCTGCAGCGCGGCCGCGACCACCGCGGTCTTGCGGGCGTGGGTCTTGTCGTCGATGCCGGTGCCGCGGCCGGTGACCGCGGCGGCGTCCGAACCGGTGAACGCGGCGATCAGCGCCGCCGCCGGCGTGGTGTTCGCGATGCCCATGTCCCCGGTGAGCAGGCACTTCGCGCCGCCGTCGATGAGCGCCCCGGCGACCGAGATGCCGACCTCCACGGCCGCGCGGGCCTCGTCGGTGGTCATCGCGGGCTCGACGGAGAGGTCCCGCGTGCCGCGCCGGATGTTCGCGTCGAGCAGCGTGTCACCGCCGTGCAGCGGAATCGCGACGCCGACGTCCACCACCATCAGCGAGGCGCCGACCTGCCGCGCGAAGGCGTTGATCACCGCACCGCCGCCGAGGAAGTTGGCCACCATCTGCGCGGTGACCTCCTGCGGCCACGGCGTGACCCCCTGGGCGTGGACGCCGTGGTCCCCGGCGAAGACCGCGATCGCGGCCGGCTCGGGCAGCGGTGGCGGGCACACCCCGGCCAGCCCGGCCAGGCGGACGGACAGCTCCTCGAGGGCACCCAGCGAACCCGCCGGCTTGGTCAGGCGGGACTGCAGGTCACGGGCGGCGGCCATGGCCGGCTCATCGGCGGGGCCGATCGCGGCGAGGGTCGTCTCCAGGGTCACTGTCGCTCCTTCAGCACATCCATCAGTGTCGCCACAAACGCGTCTGTGGTGGCAGTGTCGCGCACCGCGATCCGCAGCCAATCGGCGCCCAGCCCCGGGAAGGTGTCGCCACGGCGTACCGCGTAGCCGCGTTTGCGCAGCTCCAGGCGTACCTGATCGGCTCCGGGGACGCGGAGGGTGACAAATGCAGCGGCCGGATCGCCCGGGACAGTGACGTCCGGCACGCCGGCCAGGGCGGCGACCAGGTGGGCGCGCTCCCGGGCCAGCTCGGCGGCGATCTCGCGTTCGGCGGCGACGGCGGCCGGGCTCGCGCAGGCGATGGCCGCGGCCAGGGCGGGCGTCGAGACCGCCCAGAGCGGCTGCGCGGCGGCGAGCCGGGCGAGCAGATCGGCCGGTCCGAGCGCGTAACCGATCCGCAGCCCGGCCAGCCCCCAGGTCTTGGTCAGGCTGCGCAGCACGATCAGGCCGGGCAGGTCACGCCGCTCGGCCAGCGACTCCGGCTCACCGTCGTGACCCGGCCGGAACGTCGTGTCGGCGAAGGCCTCGTCGACGACCAGCACGCGGCCCGGCCGGGCGAGGGCAGCGATGTCGCCGGCCGGGTGCAGGACGGAGGTCGGGTTGGTGGGGTTGCCGACAAGAACAAGGTCGGCGTCGTCCGGCACGAGCGCGGGATCGAGGCGGAAGCCGTCGGCCTCGCGCAGGAGCACACGATCGACGGTGTGGCCGGCGTTGCGCAGCGCCGCCTCCGGCTCGGTGAACTGCGGGTGCACGACCACCGGCCGCCTGGCCGCCCGGAGAGCCTGCGCGATCAGCACGAACGCCTGGGCTGCGCCGGCGGTGAGCAGAACCTCGTCGTGGTCCCGGCGGTGCCGCCCGGCCACCGCAGCGGTCGCCTTCCGATGATCCGGGTACGCGGCCAGGTCGCCGAGCGAGTCCCGGAGGGGCCCGGCCAGCCAGGCCGGCATCGGCTGATGCCGCACGTTGACGGCCAGGTCGATCAGGCCGTCCCCGACCTCCGCATCACCGTGATGGCCGAGGTCCCAATCCGGCTGATCCTCGACTCGCCCGGGATCAACGGCGACTGGCCCGGGCGCGTCGCCGGCAGGCGTTTTCCGGTGGGCGTCACCGTGAGGATGAAGGTCCACGGAAGGGGTCACAGCGCCCAGCATGCCGGACGTGATCCGCTCGAATACTTCAGCCGTTCCGTCAGGACATGAGCAGTTTTGTCATACCTTCGAAGGGTGACGAAGACCGGACTCGCCAAAGCTGGACGGATCGCCCCCCTCGTCCGGGCCGGGCTGATCGCGGGGATCGTGGTCGCCGGACTGGTCTTCCCGCTGGTGGCGCTGGCCGGCGCCGGCGCGAAGAGCGGCGCCGACGCGCTGCAGAGCATGCCCGAGGAACTCATCGAGGTGCCCTCGGCCCAGACCACCTACGTCTACGCGAACGACGGCAAGACGCTGCTCACGACCTTCTACGAGGAGCACCGCAAGCCGACCGGCATCGGCGAGATGTCGCCGTACATCATCAAGGCGATCGTGGCGTCCGAGGACACCCGGTTCTACGAGCACAACGGCGTCGACGCCAAGGGTGTGGCCCGCGCGTTCGTCGCGAACCAGCAGGCCGGCGGCGTCTCCCAGGGCGCCTCGACGCTGACGATGCAGTACGTCCGGATGGCGCTGCGCGACGGCGCCCGGACCCCGAAGCAGGCCCTCGAGGCGACCGAGCAGACCACCGCCCGCAAACTGCGCGAGATGCGGCTGGCGATCGAACTGGAGAAACGCATCTCCAAGGACGAGATCCTCGAGCGCTACCTCAACTCCGCGTACTTCGGGCACCGCGCGTACGGGATCTTCGCCGCCGCCGAGGTGTTCTTCTCCAAGAAGCCGAAGGACCTGTCGCTGACCGAGGCGGCGCTGCTCGCGGGCCTGGTCAAAGCACCGTCCGCGTACGACCCGGCGACGAACGACCAGTCGGCGGCGACCGAGCGCCGGAACTACGTCATCGACCAGATGCTGAAGATCGGATCGATCACCCCGGCACAGGCGGCGCCGGCCAAGAAGTCGAAGATCAAGCTGAAGCTGACCACCCCGCCGAACGACTGTGTGTCCGTACCGAAGAAGCGCAACGACTGGGGCTTCTTCTGCGACTACCTGCGCAACTGGTGGATGGAGCAGCCGGCGTTCGGCAAGACGTCCCAGGAGCGCATGGAGAACCTCCGCCGCGGCGGTTACAAGGTCGTCACCACCATCGACCCGAAGATCCAGGGTTCGGCGATGAAGCACATCCTCGACAAAGAGAAGAAGAAGAGCGTCTACGCCCACGGCGAGGTTGTCATCGAGCCGGGCACCGGCCGCATCAAGGCGATGGCCGTCAACCGCAAGTACTCGCTGAACCAGAAGAAGAACGGCGAGCACAGCGACCGCCGCAAGCGTGACGACTTCAAGGGCAACTACCCGAACACCGTGAACCCGCTGCTCGGCGGGGGTGACATGGCGGGTTACCAGGCCGGCTCGACCTTCAAGATCTTCACGATGCTGGCCGCCCTGGAGGAGGGCATGCCACTCGACACGGCCTTCAACGCGCCGCAGCGCTACGTCTCGAAATACATCACCGCGCCCGGCCCGGCGACCTGCGGTGTGCACTGGTGCCCGAAGAACTCCAGCGCCTCGATGAGCGGCCGCCAGACCATGTGGAGCGGCTTCGGCAAGTCGGTGAACACGTACTTCGTGCAGCTCGAGCAGAAGGTCGGCGCCGAGAAGGCCGTCCGCATGGCGGAGAAGCTCGGCCTGAAGTGGCGTACGGAGATCGACCGCACCCTCGCCGGCCCCGACCACGCCGACGGCTGGGGCGCCTTCACGCTCGGGGTCAGCGACGCCACCCCGATCGAGATGGCCAACGTCTTCGCCACCCTCGGCGCCGAGGGCAAGTACTGCGAGCCGATCCCCGTCCGCATGATCAACACCCGTGACGGCGAATCCCTCGAGTTCAAGGGCAAGAAGGTCGCCGGTCCCCGCTGCCACCAGGCCCTGCGCCCGGAGGTCGCCCAGGCCGCCACCGACGCGGCCCGCTGCGTCACCGGTTACGGCGCGTCGAAGGGCAGCTGCGGCGGCTGGGAGACCTCACCGATGGTCCACGCGGTGCTGAACCGGCCGGTCGCCGGCAAGAGCGGAACGACCGACAGCAACCGCAGCGCGTGGTTCTGTGGATTCACACCGCAGCTGGCCGCGGCGGCCTTTGTCGCGGACCCCGACAACCCGGAGAACACCGTCGGCACCAGCCGCGGCACGATCTCCAAGTTCACGGTCGCCGAGACGCTCAAGGACGCGCTGAAGGGCAAGCCCAAGGCGAAGTTCAACCCCCCGCCGAAGGAAATGGTCTACGGCGACTGAGCTGGGGCTGGCCGGCCGCTCAGGGGCGCCGGATCATGGCCGCCCAGGGTTCCGGTCCGGGTCGCGGCCGGCCCGGGGTTGTGGGCGTCTAGGGGCGCCAGTTCGGATCGCGGCCGGCCAGGCTGACCGCTTGGTCCAGGAGGTCGGCCTCGTCGCCGATCTCCACGACCGGTCCGAACAGGCCCGGCGAGCCCTCCTTGGGGCCCTGCGACAGGAACTCGATCAGCTGCTCCAGGATCCGGGGATCCGTCGCATACTCCTGACCGGTCGCCCGGGCGAGATCCCAGCCGTGCATGGTCACCTCGTTGACCGCGACGAGACCCATCGCGGCCGCCGGCATCGTGACACCGCCCGCCTTGGCCGTGCCCTCCCAGGCCGCGGGGTCCTGCCAGGCCAGAACCAGCTCTTCGAGAACCATCGGGAGCCGGCTGCGCCAGTCGGGCGAGAGGTTGGCCGCCGACGGCTCCGGTGGCGGGCCGTCGGCCTCGGGCGGATCCGCCTTCCTGGCCGTCTGTGTGAACGCCCAGCCGAGGCCGATCAGGTGGTCGAGCAGGTCACCGACCTTCCAGTCGGGACAGGGTGTCGGCCTGCTCAGGTGCTCGTCGGTGACGCCCAGCAACAGCGACGAGACCTGACGGACCGGCGGGGCAAAATCCAGGGGGACTCGATCGGCCACGGTGGTGCTCCCTTCCTTGCGAACCCCCTCACCGTACGGGTGGGGTCCGACAATTGCCGGGAGCGTCAGGCGGACGGAGGCGTGATCGCGGAGAGGGAGAGAGTCTGCTCGCCCGGGTCGTCGTCGGGCGGCGTCACCGCTGCCGGCGTCACCGTTCCCAGCGTCACGGTTCCCTGCGCCACTGCGCTCGACACCGCTGCTCCCGGCGCGACCACTCGCGGCGCTGACGCTGCCGACGCGACCGCCCTCGGCGCCGCCGCTCCTGTCGCGGCCGCTCTCGGCGCCGCTCCCGGGAGGGGCGCGAGCGCTGCCGCGACGAGCCGCCGGGCGATCTCCGGTGCGCCCGCCCAGTGCAGGCCGAGCTGCGAGGCGTGAACCTGCCGCCAGACGAAACCCTCCGGGTTGCCGCCTGACCAGGTCCAGGCCGGCACCTGACCAGCACGGGGGGTGACGATGGCGCGGTGCTGCTTGTAACCCGTGATCCGTGCACCGGCCGGGGCCAGCGGCGACGTCGCCGGGGCGGTCGCTTCCCGATAGCCGGCGATCGTCTGCGCGGCCGTCTGCGCGGACGCGTCGAGCACACCGCACATCGGCCGGCCGTCGAAGTCGCGTCCCAGCCAGGGCAGGCCCACACCCTCGGCGATGATCGGGCGACCCTCGTGGGCGAGCTGGGACACCGCGGCGCACAGGCGGCGGTTCGCCGAGAGCTCCTCCGCGTACCCCTCGGGCAGTGCGGCGCCGATCATCAGTGCCCGCGTACCGGCCGGGAGGGTCTCGTCGCGCAGCGGGTCGACGATCGCGACCTCAGCGCCGGCGGCGGTCAGAAGCTCAACCGTTTCCACGTACGTGTAAGGGGCGCCGGGCCCACCGGCCAGCGCAATCACCGGGCGGTTCTCGGGCGGCACCGGCGGCTCCCCGGACGCCTCGGCGAGCGCGTCCAGCGGCGACCAGGCCTGGCCCGGCAGGGGCGGCGCACCCTCGGCGAGGGCTAGCACCCGGTCGATGTCGAGGGAGCTCGCAACGGCCTCGCCGAGGCGGCGGACAGCGCGGACGGCCTCGACGGTGCGATGCGCGACCGGGACGGGACCCTGGGCGCGAGCAGGCAGAACAGCCGGCAGATCACCCCGGCGGAGGGCGCCCAGCACCGGCATGCCGATGTCGTCGAGGGCGGTCCGGAGCATCTCCTCGTGGCGGGGCGAGGCGACACGGTTCAGGATGACGCCGCCGAGGTGCACCATCTCGTCGAACATCCGGAAGCCGTGCACGAGCGCCGCCAGCGAATGCCCCATCGCGGCCACGTCGACGACGAGGACCACCGGGGCGCGGAGGGCTGCGGCCACTGCGGCCGTACCGTCGATCTCGGGTTGTCCGGTCAGGCTGTCGAACAGGCCCATGGCGCCTTCGATGACCGCGACCTGCGATCCGGCCGCGCCGTGGGCGAAGAGTGGAGCGATGCGCTGCGCGCCGACCAGGCGCGGGTCGAGGTTGCGGCCCGGACGGCCCGCGGCCAGGCCGAGGTAGGCAGCGTCGGTGTGATCGGGGCCGACTTTGAAACCGGCGGCCGGCACACCCCGCGCATTGCAGGCGGCGAGCAGTCCGACCGCGATCGCGGTCTTCCCGTGTCCCGACGAGGGTGCGCTCACCACCAGGCGCGCGTGGGCGGACATCAGGGCTCCTCGGGGATACGGCCAGGCCCGGCGACATGATGTTGACCGCCGGACATCGCACCCTACCCGCCAGGCGCGAGCGGCCGACGGGAGCCGGGTAGCCTCAGATCGTGTACCGGTTCCTGCTCACGCCCCGCTGGCTGGCCGGCGCGGTTGTGACCATCGCCGCGTCCGTGGTCATGGTGTTCCTGGGCAACTGGCAACTCCACCGTTACGAGGAACGCAGCGCGATCAACGCGCGCATCGACGCGGCCGACTCCACTCCCGCTGTTCCGCTGACGTCCGTCCTGGCCAGGCCCGCTGCAGCCGGCACGCCCGGTGCATCTCCCGGTGAGGACGCGGCCTGGACCAAGGTCACGGTCACCGGACGGTACGACGCCACGAACGAGATCCAGGCGCGCGGCCGTACGGTCGACGGCTCGGTCGGCTTCGAGATCGTGACGCCGCTGCTGCTGCCCGACGGCACCGCCGTGCTGGTCGACCGCGGCTGGGTTCCGTCGGCGAACGGTGACGCCACCTCGGCGCCCGTCGCCTCCGCGCCGCCTGCGGGCGAGGTCACAGTGGTCGGCCAGGTTCACCTGTCCGAGAGCCGTCCGGCCCCGCTCGAACGCCGCGACGGGCGCATCGACACCCGCAGGATCGCGATCCCCAAGCTGGCAAAAGAGCTGCCCTTCCCCGTGTACGGCGCGTACGTGCTGCACAGTGATCCCGCGCCGGGCTTCGAGCCGATCCCGATCGACCACGAGGACTCGTGGCAGAACGGCGGTTACGCCGTCCAGTGGTGGCTGTTCGCGGTCATGGCCCTGCTCGCGTACGGGTGGCAGGCCCGCAAGGAAGCGAACGGTGACACGCCGAAGAAGCGGGTGGACCGGGTCGACGCGGCGGACCAGCGCCTGGCGACCGTTCCCAGCGCCCGGCAGCCGGACTAAAGTTTGCCGGGTGACCTTCCCGGACCCGACCGCGAGTGACCCGTGGAGCGTGCCGGCACCCGCCGTGCCCGTCCCGCTCGAGCCGGTGGCGCCCGGCCCGGTGATCGTCCAGATCGGCGACATGGGTGTGACGTCCACCGTGGTGCACACCCCGGCCGGTGACATCCCGCTCGCCGGCTCGACGTGGACGGTCAACGACTACTGGCACAGCGAGCAGAAGATCCCGACGTGGGCGATCGTCGCCGCGGTCGTCGGCTTCTGCGTCCTGACGATTTTCAGCCTGCTGTTCCTGCTGGTCAAAGTGACCATCCCCCGCGGCACGGTCCAGGTGACAGTGACCAACGGCACCCGCCAGTACGTCGCGCGGATCCCGGTCACGGACCAGTCGCAGGTCACCTACGTGCACCAGCAGGTCAACTACGTCAGGTCGCTGGCGTCACTCTGAGCTCGGTGATCCGATCGCCTTGACCATGTCGATGGTGTCCGCCTCCTCCGCACGCTTGTCATCGCGGTAACGCAGCACTCGCGCAAACCGCAGAGCCACCCCTCCCGGGTATCGCGGTGAGGTCTGCACCCCGTCGAAGGCGATCTCCACCACCTGCTCGGGCCGCACGGTGACCACCCACCCCGAATCGTCGACGGCCAGCTCCTTGAACCGCTCGGTCTGCCAGCGCAGCAACTCGTCGGTGAGACCCTTGAACGTCTTCCCGAGCATCACAAACCCGCCCGTACGCGGGTCACGCGCGCCCAGGTGCAGGTTGGACAGCCACCCCTTGCGCCGGCCGTGCCCCCACTCCACGGCCAGAACAACCAGGTCGAGCGTGTGCCGGGGCTTGACCTTGACCCAGGCAGCACCCCGCCGCCCCACGTCGTACGGCGCCTCCTGCGCTTTGATCACCACCCCCTCCTGACCGGCGGCGAGCGCGGAAGCAAAGGCGGCCGCAGCCTCCTCCTCGGTCTCGACGGTCCGCCGCCCGACAATCAGGCTGCCGGGCAACGCGTCGGCGAGAGCCGCCCAGCGCACCCGCCCGGGCTCGTCGAGCAGGTCGGTGCCGTCCAGATGCAGAAGATCGAAGAAGTACGGAACGAGCGCCGGCCCGGCCTTGCCGCCCTGCGTGGCGGCCCGGCTCGACGTCTCCTGAAAAGGCCGCGGCCGCCCCCGCGCGTCCAGCGCCATGGCCTCCCCGTCGAGCACGAACTCCCGCCCCGGCAACGCCCGCACCGCCGCCACCACCTCCGGCAACCGCGGCGTGATGTCATCCAGACTCCGGGTGAAAACAGCAACCTCGTCCCCGGACCGATGCACCTGAATCCGAATGCCATCCAGCTTCACATCAACCGTTGCGGGCGCCCCGGTAGCCAGCAAGGCCGCCGCCACATCCGGAGCGCTGCTCGCCAGCATCGGCGTCAAAGGTGTCCCGACCCGCAGGCTGAACTCGCTCAGCGCAACCGCACCCCCGCTCAACGCGGCCACAGCGACCTGCTTGAGATCACCGGAAAGCAGCAGCGCCCGCCGCACCGCCGTCGCCGGAACCTCCGCCGCCCGCGCAATGGCGTCGGCCAGCAGCCCGGCCTGGGCGCCCTGACGCAACTCCCCACTGAACAGCCCGACAAGGAGTCGCTGCTCGGCGTCGGTGGCCCGCCCGAAAAGATCGACCACGAGCTCCCGACGCCGCGCCTGCGAACCAGTGCCCGCCACCACCGAGATGGCGGCAATCTTGGCGTCGACCTCGGCGACGGTGAGGCTGGGCTCGGCGGCCGGCGCGGGTCGGTCCCGCAGGCTGGCATAACCGACACCGGTCTGCCGCTGCCGCAACTCCCCCGCCAGGTAAGCCGAACCAGGAGCAATCTCGTCGCGCTCGAGCCGCCTCAACGCATCAGCCAGCAGGTCGATCTTGGCCTTACGCCCGGCGGTGGCGGCGACGGCCGCGGAGGTGGCGGCCAGGTCTATGAACTGCACAAACCCCATCCTGGCAGCCGGGTACGACATTCGCGGGCCGGTGGCGACACACTCCCCCGTGAAGCGGTCGACACCGGCCCGCAGCCCTGTCCCGGCAGGCCGCCAAGCTCAGCCGGCTGCAGCTGCCAGCTGCCAACTCAGCCAACTGCAGCTCAGCCGGCCGCCAAGCTCGGCCAATCACCAAGCTCGGCCAACCACGGCCCGCCTATCTTTCAAAGACCAGCCGTCGGCCAGGCCCGGCGAGCCACCTAGCCGGCTGCCCAAACCCGGCCCGGCCGCTCGCCGCCAAGCCGGCGGCTACCGAGTTGGTGACCGCGCTCCGCGCGAGGGCGCCGCAGGGCGAAGCAACTCGACCGCCGGGTCAGCCGGCCGCCGGGCTGACCACACCGGGCCAACCAGGCGGCAAGTTGCCGGTCGGTGGCCGGTGGGACCGGCCTGCCGGTGGGACTTGCCGGGCCGACCGTCTTGGCAGCGGCCGGCCCGTGCTCGTCGCCTGGCCGGGAAGGACCAGGCGCAAATCTGTGCGGAAGCGTCCCGGGAGCCCGACTCCGACCCGGCAAGCGGACCGCTCGGCCACCGAGCCCGGACCGACCCGCGCGAAAAGCCCGACGGGTCGAGCCGGTGACCGTGGCGCCGAACCGGTCCGCCCGGGGGCAGCCGAACCAAAGGACCAGCAGGTCCGAAGAACCACCAGGTCCGAAGAACCAGCAGGTCCGAAGAACCAGCAGGTCCGAAGAACCAGCAGGTCCAAAGGACCAGCCGATCCGAAGAACCAGCAGGTCCGAAGAACCGGCCCGGAGTCGGCCGTTCCGGAGGTGAGCCGGTCGGTGAGGACCGGCTGCTCCGGGTGAACGGTGGTGGGTCTGCCGTCCGGTGCATCTCGTGGCGACGGGGTGCACCGGACGGCAAGCCCGGGGACATGGAACAAAGTCAGGCGGCGACAGGCTCCGCGATCCGGTAACCGCGGGCTCGGACGGCGTCAGCCACGCGGCTGACCTGCGCGTCGAGCTGGCAGAGGGCGTCGGACAATTCAGCGAGCTTGTCGGTGAGGGCGGATTCGTCCCACCCGGAGACGTCGACGTCCCCCAGAGCACTGCCGGCGGCACGGAGCGCCGCGAGAGCATCATTCGAACTCATGTTCGAATCCTAACAGGAATGATCTCGGCTGCGCACCTGACTCACCCGATCCAGCGAGTCCGATTCCGGCGTCGTTCCCGCGTCGTTCCGGCGTGGTTCCGGCTTCCTTCCTGACGACCCCACCACCTGCGTGATGCCGTCTAGGGCGAACTCGGCGGCGGTCACTCGCAAGGGTGCGGCGCGCCGGGAAGGGTCACCCGCGGGGGAGAAGGCCGAGGTCGGTCAGTGCGGTGGTGAAGCCGTCCTCCTCGACCGTCGCGGTGACCATCGTGGCCGCGGAGAGGACTGCGGGTGGGGAGTCGGCCATGGCCACCGACGTGCCGACCACAGTGAACATCGGGATGTCGATCGGCATGTCGCCGAAGGCCACCGCACGCTCCCCCGGCACCCGTACCTCGCGCAGCGCCCGGGCCACGCCGCTGGCCTTGTCGATGCCGGCTGCGGCGATCTCGACGAGTTCGGGGCCGGCGTAGCTCAGGCTGAGCGCGAGCCCTCGCTGCTCCAGCTCGGCGATGATTTCCTCCGGCCGCAGCACCGGATGGCAGAGGGTCATGCCGCAGGCTGCGACGTCGGCCAGGGCTTCCATCGGGACCACTGCGGTCGGGCCGTTGTGGGGTGAGGTGCGGATGGCCAGGTATTCCTCGGTCATCCGCCAGGACGAGCCGTCGTAGGCGGCCACGCCCGCTCCCGGCAGGGACTCGCGGACGTACGCGAGCAGCCCACTGATCGCGTCGGCGTGCACCACGTCCTGCCACAGGACGGTTTCGCCGGCTGGGGCGTACCCGACGGAGCCGCCGCAGCAGACCGCCAGGGTGAGGTGCGGGGTCAGGGTGGTCAGGGCGCGGATGCCCGCAGGTGTTCGTGCTGTTGCCGCGATCACGGGGATGCCGCGTGCCTGCAGGGTGCGGCAGGCAGACAGTGTTGCTTCGGTGATCGTCCCGTCGGCGCGGATGATCGTGCCGTCCAGGTCGGTGACAACGGCGTCGAGCGTCACTGTGGTGGGAGGGCTCGGCGGAACACCTCGGCTGCTTCCGGCGGTGGTGCTTCTGCGGCCACGAAGCCGTCCGGGCGTACGAGGTAGAAGCGGTCCGGGAGCAGCGGCGTCCGGGGAGCGGGGTCGAAGAGGTGCACGGGCAGCCCCAGGTCAGGTGCATCGGACTCGCTCAACCCGCCGTACGCGTGGATCTGCCACGACAGCGACCGCAGCACCTCATGGTTGCTGCCCGTCCACGCGAGCCGGCGGCCGACCACCGGGTCGCGGGGTGCGTCGGGGGTCATGCGATAGCGGATGCGGAGCTGCGAGACGTATTCGAAGGCGCGCGAGCCACCCGACGACCGTGGCAGCACACGGACCCCGATCGGCGCGAGCAGCGGCACGAGTGCCCGGCGCACGGCTCGCAGCGACGCCTGCTGCGAGGTGATGAAGCCGAACAGCCGGTCGGTCGTCGCCACCAGTGTCTGCGCGACCGGGCGGCGCTCGACCTCGTAGTGGTCCAGCCACGCGTCGCCGGCGCGACCGTGCACCACGTCGGCCAGCTTGAAGGCCAGGTTGTGGGCGTCCTGGAGGCCGGTGTTCATGCCCTGACCGCCGACCGGGGAGTGCACGTGGGCCGCGTCGCCGGCCAGGAAGAACGGGCCGTCGCGGAACTTCGCGGCGACACGGTGGTGGACCTTGTAGGTGGCGAACCAGCGGGACTCGGCGTAGGTCACCGCGAAGTCGCGGCGCATCCGGGCGCGGGCGTCCTCCTCGGGGAGCGTGTCGCCGCGGGCCAGGCCGATGAGGCGCCAGTTGCCGCGGCCGCGCATCGGGAAGCCGAGGAGGAAGTCGGCCTGGCCGGGGCGCACGTTGATCGCGTTGTCGACGAGGCCACCCACCGCGGTCGCGTCGACGACGTAGAACGTGTGCGGGTTGGTGACGCCCTCGAAGGCGATGTCGCGGGTCTTGCGGACGATGGAGCTGGACCCGTCCGCGCCGACGCAGAAGCGGGCCGTCACCGTGGTGTCGCCGACGACGGCCTCGACGTGGCCGGCGGTGGCCGTCAGCGAGGACACCGCGGTGCCCCAGCGGACCGAGCCGCCGAGCGCCTGCAGGTTGGCCCACAGGATCTGCTCGTTGCGGCTCTGCTCCAGGATCTCGATCCACGGGTACGGGGTGAGGTCACCACCGAGCGGTCCGAGCGGGATGCGGCCGAACACCCGGCTGCCGAAGCCCGGGGCGAGCGCCTCGGCCCGGTGCGCCGCCTCGAGGACCGCGTCGGCCAGGCCGAGCTGGTCGTAGATCTCGATGCTGCGCGCCTGGACCACCAGCGCCCGCGACTCCCGGGTCGGGCCGTCCTTGCCGTCCACGACGATGACGCGGACGCCGAGCTTCACCAGCCAGTTCGCCAGCATCAGCCCCGTGGGGCCGGCGCCGACAACAAGAACGTCGCAGCTCAGCTCGGCGGCCATGTCACTGGCCCAGGGCGGCCACGTTGCGCAGGAGCAGCGCCTCGGCGAGGCAGACCCGCGCGAACTCACCGAGATGCAGGCTCTCGTTGGGGCCGTGCGCTGCGGCGTACGGGTCCTCGACGCCGGTCACCAGAATCGCCGCGTCGGGGAAGAGCTCCTGGAACGTGGCGATGAACGGGATCGAGCCGCCCACGCCCATGTCGACGGGTGCGACACCGTCCCACGCATCACGGAACGCGGACCGCGCCGCGTCGTACGCCGGACCGGTCGCGTCGATCACGCAGGGCGCCCCGCCGCTCTCCAGCGCCACCTCGACGTGCGCGCCCCACGGCACGAACTTCTCCAGGTGGGCGCGGATCGCGTCGTACGCCGAGTGCCAGTCGTCGCCGGGCGCGAGCCGCACGCTCAGCTTGGCCCTCGCCTTGGGCACCAGGGCGTTGGGCGCCGCGGCGGCCGTCGGGGCGTCGATGCCGAGCACCGAGACCGACGGCTTGGTCCAGATGCGGTCGGTGAGCCGGCCCTCGCCGATCAGCTTGACGCCGTCGAGGATCCCGGCCTCGTGGCGGAACCTGTCCTCCGGGTAGTCGACGGTGGCGCCGTCACGACCGGCCAGGCCGGCGATGGCAACGTCGCCGTTCTCGTCGTGCAGGGTGGCGATGAGCCGGGCGAGGGTGGTGAGCGCGTCGGGCACCGGGCCGCCGAACATGCCGCTGTGCACGGCGTTGCTCAGCGTGCTGACCTCGACGAAGCAGTTGACCAGGCCGCGCAGCGAGGTGGTCAGCGCCGGCACGCCGATGTCCCAGTTGCCCGAGTCGGCGATGACGATGACGTCGGAGCGCAGCGTCTCCTTGTAGGTCTGGAGCAGCTCGTCGAGGGACTCGGAGCCGTATTCCTCCTCGCCCTCGATGAAGAGCACGATGCCGACCGGCAGCTGGTCGCCGAACGCGCGCAGCGCCGCGACGTGAGCCATCACACCGGCTTTGTCGTCGGCCGCGCCACGGCCGTAGAGCCGGCCGTCGCGCTCGACCGGCTCGAACGGGTCGCTGGTCCACATCTCGGGGTCGCCGGCCGGCTGCACGTCGTGGTGCGCGTAGAGCAGGACGGTCGGCGCACCCGCCGGCGCCGCCTTGGTGCCGATGACGGCGGGCTGACCCGAACCGCGGACGATCTGCACCTCGAGGCCGCAGCCTCGCAGGAGCTCGGCCACGGCCTCCGCGGACCGCTCGACGTGCGAGTGGTCGAAGCCGTCGAACGCGATCCCCGGGATGCGGACCAGCCGCTCGAGGTCGGCACGGACACCGGGCAGCTCCCGCGCGATCGCGGCGCGCAGCTCGTCTTCTGTGAGGCTCATGAGGCGATCCTAAGCCGGACGGCCGGGGTCGCGGGGGCCCGCTTACGGGCCTGTGGACAACTCAGCTTGCCGGCGGCGGCGGGGGCTCCTCCTCGGGCCGGCGGCCCTTGCTCGCCCATCCCCGGGCACCACGCGCGGCGGATCCGGCCAGGTCGGCCGCACCGTCACCGAGCTTGCGGAGCAGCCCGACCAGCGGGTCCTGGGAGCTGTTGAAGGACTGCCTGTACGAGTCGGCGGCCGCCTTGACGTCGTCGGTGACCGAGGCGTTGCCGTCCGAGTCACGACGCGGGTATTCGCCCTCGAGGATCCGGCCGTAGTCGCCGGAGTCGATCCATTTGCGCAGCTCACTGGCCCGGGCGACCGGCACCGGGTGGGTGCTCCACGCGGTCATGCCGAGCTTGTGGATGCTGTCGCGCAGGTCACCGCCGCCCTCGTATTCGGCGGCCTGCTCGAGGAACGCGGTCGTGTCGATCTGGCTGAGGTCGCCGCCACCGGCCAGCTTCATCAGCAGGCGCAGCGACGCCGCGGGGTCCTGCCCGGCGAGCAGACCCGCGCGGTCGGCGGAGAGCTCGGCCTTGCGCCACCACTCGTACATCGCGGCGATGATGGCCCGGAGCGCGATGGCGCCGACGGGCAGCCAGCTGAGACTCGCGGCCCACTTGGTCAGGATCATCATGATCGTCTTGTAGACGGCGTGACCGCTGCGGACGTGCCCGATCTCGTGACCGAGCAGCGCGCGGAGCTCCTCGTCGTCGAGCTTCTCGACGGCGGCCGTCGTGATCACGATGAAGGGCTTGTCCATGCCGATCGCCTGACCGTTGATCATCGGCGACTGGCTCACGTAGAGCTCGGGCAGCTCGGCCACGTCGAGCGTGGCGGCGGCCTCGGTGAAGCGCTGGTAGACGCGCGGATACTGCCGGTGGTCGACGCGGATGGACCCGGCCAGGAACGACAGGCGGAAACCGCGCTCGTTCCACATGCCGAAGAACGCCTTCACGACGTCGTCGAAGCCGCGCAGCTCCCGCAGGGCCGTGAGCGCGCCGCGGTCGGCGGGGTGCTCCCAGGCGCGCGAGCTGATGCCGGTCAGCGTGATGCGGCGCCGTGCCGGCCGGTTGTCATCTTCGGTCGTCATCGTCCGTCCCCGTTCCGCCGCTCCCGCAGCTGATCATGGTTCAGTCCGCCGGCGCCGGCCAGAGCCGTTCGTACCAGTCGTCATCCCCCTCCGCCGCGCCGTCGACCAGGAGGTCGGCGTGTGCGGCGGTGGCGTCCGCGGCGAAGTGCTCGTTCTCGTTCACGCGCCAGCGCTCAAGGTACGCCCGAAACGCAACATCATGCCGCCCGTCACGCTCCAGAGCACGCCGCCAGCGCAGATCAGCGGGCGCAGTGACAAAAACCGAGAACGACAGCTCGTCCCGGATCTCCCGCCGCGCGGCGGTCACACCCTCCAGCAGTACGCATGCAGCAGGCTCAACGGTGACAGGAGTGCCCCCGAACGCCTGCCGATGCCACAGGTACCGCTGATAAGTGGCAGCCCGCCCGCGCCGCAACGGCTCCAGCACCTTCTCCTCGAGCCGCCCCCAGAAGCTGAACTGGTCCTCCCACCCGTCGAGCAGGTCGTCGGTGTGCACGACCGGAATGTTCGCGACCTTCGCCAGCCGCCCGGCGAACCAACTCTTGCCGGCGCCACTGGGCCCGTCGACCGCAACCAGCCGCACACCGCCCAGCCGTGGCTCGGTGGCGAGGATCCGCTGCGCCAGGGCGGCATAGGTCTCGGTGGTCATCCGGGGGCGCCCGGCGGGATGAACGGGAAGCCGCCCGGCGGCCCCTCCTCGATGAGGCGCCAGAGCGCGCCGGTGTCCAGGTGCTCCTCGACGAGGTCGCCGAGGACGTCGAGCGCGCGTTCGCGTACCTGGTCGAAGCGGGTGTTCGGTGCAACGACAAAGCCGGACCGGCCCGACTGCCGCGCCGCCTCGGTCAGGAACCGGCGGCGGAACTCGTCGGACTCGAAGGCGCCGTGCCAGTGCGTGCCGGAAACCGCCCCGGAAACCGCGCCCTCCGGCGTGCCGTCCGCGTACCTGAGCAGCGGTTCGGGGTCGCCGGCGGACACGTACCCGTGATGGATCTCGTAACCGTGGACCGGGACCTGACCGAAGGCCGCGCCCTGCGACCGAGCCAGGGTCTTGCGCGCCCCGAAGGTGATGTCGACCGGCAGCAGGCCGAGCCCGGGCACGGTCCCGCGGCGGCTCTCGACGTCGTCGTGGATCGTGCCGGCGAGCATCTGGAAGCCGCCGCAGATCCCGAGCAGCGGTTTCCCAGCAGCGGCGTGCACCTGGATCGAGTCGGCGAGGCCGGTCTCCCGCAGCCAGGCCAGATCGCTGACCGTGGCCTTGGAACCGGGCAGCACCACCAGATCGGCGTCGGCGATCTCGGCCGGCTCGATCGTCAGCCGCACCTGCACACCCGGTTCGGTGGCCAGCGCCTCGGCGTCGGTCGCGTTCGAGATGCGCGGCAGCCGGACGACGGCCACGCGCAACCACTCGGTGCCGCGCGGCGCGGCGGGTCGTCCGAGCATCCGCCCGTACGCGAGGGAGTCCTCGGCGTCCAGCCAGACCTCGAGATTGAACGGCAGCACACCGTGCACCGGCCGTGAGGTCGCAGCGGTGATCATGTCGAGTCCGGGCTGGAGAAGACCCAGGTCACCGCGGAACTTGTTGATGACAAACCCGCTGATCAGCGCCTGGTCCTCGGGGCTGAGCAACGCCACGGTCCCGAACAGCGCCGCGAACACCCCGCCCCGATCGATGTCCCCGACCACGATCGCCGGCAGCCCGGCGTGCCGCGCCAGACCCATGTTGACGAAGTCGCCGTCCCGCAGGTTGATCTCCGCGGGACTGCCGGCGCCCTCACAGATCACCGCGTCGTACTCGTTGCGCAGCTCAGCCAGCGTCGCGTGCGCAACCTCCGCGAGCCGTGGCCGCAAGGACCGGTAGTTGCCCGCGGTGACCGTGTCGACCGCCTCGCCGAGCAGCACGACCTGGCTCGAGAAGTCGCTCCCGGGCTTGAGCAGCACCGGATTGAACCGGATGTCCGGCGCGATCCCGCACGCGGCGGCCTGCATGGCCTGTGCCCGGCCGATCTCGCCGCCGCGCCCGTCGGCGCCGACCACCACCACCGAGTTGTTCGACATGTTCTGCGCCTTGAACGGCGCCACCTTGACCCCGCGGCGGTGCAGCCACCGGCAGATCCCGGCGGTGAGCACACTCTTCCCGGCGTCGGAGGTGGTCCCGGCGACCAGCAGCCCGCCGCTCATCGGCGCACCAGCCCGGATCGAACCAGCGCAACCCCCGCAGCGAGCACCGCGGCGCCGGCCCCCACCGCACCCGAGATCCGGGCCGCCCGCCGCAGATCGCCCGCCGCGGGCCGTGGCCCGTCACCCAGAAAAGGCCGTGTCTCGGTACGCCCGAAGTAGACGTTGCGCCCACCCAGGCGTACGCCCAGCGCACCGGCCATCGCGGACTCGCACTGCCCCGCATTGGGACTGGGGTGATCGTTGCGGTCTCGCCGCCACACCCGCAACGCCTCAGCCTGCTTTCCCCGAACGAGTGGCGCGGCGGCGATCGTCAGCAGCCCGGTCAGCCGCGCGGGCACCAGATTGAGCAGGTCGTCGAGCCGCGCCGCCGGCGTGCCGAACCGGGCGTAGCGAGGTGACCGGTGCCCCACCATCGCATCGAGCGTGTTGGCGGCCCGATAACCGAGCAGCCCCGGAAGCCCGAGCAGCCCACCCCAGATCAGCGGGGCGACCACAGCATCGGACGTGTTCTCGGCGACCGACTCGACGGTCGCGCGGGCCAGCTCGGGCTGGTCGAGGGTCGACGGATCCCGGCCGCAGAGATGGTTGAGCCGTCCCCGCGCGGCGGTGAGGTCCTCGCGTTCCAGGTGCCCGGCCATGACAGCGGACTCCCGCCGCAGAGTGCGACCGCCGAGCACCGTCCAGGTCGCCGCAGCGACCAGCGCGGCACGAACCACGGGCTGCCGCCGGGTCACCACGGCCGCCGCCAGCCCAGCCACCACCGGTACGCCGACCGCAACGGCCGTGAACGCGGCCCCGGCCCGGCGATTCGGCGCGTAGAGCCGGCGTTCCAGGGCGCCGGCCGCCTGCCCGAAACCCGCCACCGGATGAAACCGGCGCGGATCCCCCAGCACGGCATCCAGCGCATATCCCGCCAGCAGACCGGCAGCATCAGCTCTCTTCACCCAACCACCCTAATGAGCCGCCGCGTGCCGGCCGCCGCCCCCGGGATGGGGACGGCGGCCGGCGGTTGCCGCCTGGCCCGAGCCGGTGCAGGTCCGCCTTGCCGGGCGGATTGCCCCTTTCTCTCGGGGGATCGCCCCCGCGCCAAAGGGCCGGGCGGTCCACGGGGTGGCGGGTGGATGCCGACCACCGAACATCCACCCGCCGGGCCGACCGGTCCCGGCGCTCACCCCGAGGCGCGGAACCGATCGGTGCAGCAGCGGCGGCGGAAGGCGGGGAGCTTTCCGCCGCCGCCGTTCAGGGCCCGGCCGCCCCCGTACGGCGAACGGGGACGACCGGGCGGCCGGCGACGCATCGCGCGGCAGGGGGTGCGGCGGGTGGGTTGCCGACCACCGGACAACCCACCCGCCGGGCCGACGGGCCTCGAACGGCCCCCCCGCAGGGCCCGTCGGCGGTCCGGTCCTCGGCCACCCGCACCGGGACCGGTGCTCACCGCCGGACTCCCGTGCGGTGGCGGCCGCGGAGGTCGGCGCCGTGCATCGGGTGGTCGGCGGGCGGATGGAAGGGAGGACCGGTTCGACGCCGCCGCTCCGGCAGGCCCACGGGGGATTGTCGGCCCCCGGAGCGGCGGCAGCTCAGCCGAGAAGGTCAGGCGGGCACGGGCTGACGCCGGCTGCCCCGCCCGCGCCCGGTGGAGCGCCGGCCACCGCTCTCACCTGCGATCGCTTCGACGGAGATCTCCACCTCGGGCTCTTCCGACGGCTTGGGCTCGTCAGCGGGGCCCGGCTCGTCCGTCGACGGCATCACCATCTCGGTGTCGAACGGCTCGATCGACCCGCCCCGCAGTCCAGCGACCGCCGGGACGTCCTCGAACGTCGGCTCGTCGCCGTCGAGGATGCCGTCGCCGTACACGGTCGGGGCCTCGTCCTCGGAGACCGGCACCGACGACTCACCACGGACCTGGCCGTCCGCCTCGGGCGTCTCCACCGCGCTGGTCGCCCCGACGGCCTTGGTGCGGAAGAACCGGCCCCGCCCGCGAGCCAGGTCGTGACCGACCGACACCGCCTCCATCTCGTACGAGGTGCGCAGGTTGCCCTCGGCGTCGGTCCAGTCGCGGGTGCTCAGCCGCCCGGACACGATGACCGGGTCGCCGACCGTGATCGAGGACGCCACACCCTCGGCCAGGCGGCGCCAGCAGTTCACGCGTACACGGAATTGGTTGCCGTCGACCCAGCGGCCGGTCTCCCGGTCGAGGCGCCGGACGGTCGAAGCGACCCGGAAGTTCGCGACGAGCGCGTTGGTGTTGGCGGGGCGCCGCCACTCCGGCGCGGTGAGCACGTTTCCGACTACGACAACATTCGTTTCGAACACTGCTTCTCCTTCGACGTGGGGAATCTGGGGAGCAGAGTGCCGCGAAGGCGCCTGTGTCCGCTTCGGCGAACGGGCCCGGCCTGTGGACAACTCGAGGTTGTGGACAACCCGGCAAGATCAGCTGGATCTGCTATGGCGCGGAGATCCTTACGCGTGGGTAACCTAGCGGCGTGGAGACCGACGTCCTGGGCCTGCCGTACGAGAAACACACCATCGACCTGGGCACCGACGACGAGGGCCCGGTGATCGCCACCCTCGTCCGCCGCCGCGGGGACACCCCGTCGCGCCGCGCGGTGCTCTACGTCCACGGGTTCGTCGACTACTTCTTCCAGACCCACCTGGCCGACTTCTTCGTCGAACGCGGCTGGGACTTCTACGCCCTGGACCTGCGCAAGTACGGCCGCAGCCTCCTCCCGCACCAGACACCGAACTTCTGCCGCAGCCTCACCGATTACTACCCGGAGCTGGACGAGTCCGCCCGCATCATCCGCGAGCAGGACGGCCACGACCAGCTCCTCGTCGCCGGCCACTCCACCGGCGGCTTGATCACGTCGCTGTGGTCGCACTCCCGCAGCAACGAGGGCCTGGTCGACGGCCTGTTCCTGAACAGCCCGTTCTTCGACTTCAACGCCCCCTGGCTGCTTCGCAGACCTATCGCGAACATCGTCGGCCGGGCCAGCGGCCGCAAGCCCTACCGCGTGCTCCCCCTGTCAACCCTCGGCCTGTACGGGCAGAGTCTGCACAGTGATCACCGTGGCGAGTGGACGTACGACCTCGCCTGGAAGCCCGTGAACGGCTTTCCCGTGCGTACCGGATGGCTCGAAGCAATCAGACGCGGCCAGGCCCGCCTGCGCGCCGGCTTGACCATCGACGCACCTGTCATGGTCGCCTGCTCGACCCGGACCTTCCGCGGCCGCGGCTGGACCGAGGACGTCCGCCTGTCCGACGCGGTCCTCGACGTCGAACACATCGCCCGCTGGGCCCCCCGCCTGGGCAGCCGCGTGACGATCGCCCGCTTCGACGGCGGCCTCCACGACCTGACCCTGTCCGGCAAGGACGTCCGCGTCGAGGTCTTCCAGGAGCTCGGCCGCTGGGTCGACGCCTTCGTCCCCCCGAAAGGCACCCCCGAGATCGAGGTCCCACCGGCCCCCGAGGACAAAGCCGACGCCACGGCACCGTGACATCCCGCTCGACCGAGCGCCCTCCAAAACTCTAGTATGTGCTGGCCAGCACACCCCGCGTGCCGGCCAGGCGCTCGTAGCTCAGCGGATAGAGCAACGGACTTCTAATCCGTCGGTCGCAGGTTCGAATCCTGCCGGGCGCGCCAGTTACGAGTAGATCAAAAACCTCGAAGGCATGAACGCTGGGCAAGCCAGTGCCATCACCACATCGGCTCTGCAGGTGACCGAGGCACTGCCGGGAAGTTGCCTCTCCGCTCGGAGAAGCGCAGGTATGCGTTGTCCAGCGAGGCGACTGCTACACCTCTATAGATCATTGCTTTGCTTGATAAGCGAGCTGCCGGGAAATTGCAAATCGATGTTTGCGCTCCTCGTATTCTTCGTGTGTCAATCTTTCTTTTGCTCTGACCACTTCAAGCCGCGAAGCGATCGATCGGATTTGCTCACTGAATGAAATAATCTCGGTTTCACGCGAAATTATCTCATGCCTGAAATGTGCGATATCACTCCGCAAATTCGATAGACGCTCCCTCTCATCTGGATCCTCCGAGGCCGAGCTAATGAGTGAGTCTCGCTGATTCAGCAGGTAACCATATCGACGCTCGGATACCGAAAGCGAGTCTTGCACTTGGACTTTACGTCGCTCAAGATCCGTCAGCCGACCAACGGCGTCCGCCTCCTGAGCCCTAAGTTCTTTAATACGCCGAACGAGGCCTTCGAGCAGCCGCCTTTCGTCCGCCAATGACTCATTCTCCGCCTGACGGATAGTCTCGTCACTGATATTGGCTTTCAGGAAGCGCTGCGCGTAGGAAAGGAATAGGCGGGTTGGCAGCATGACAAGTTGAGCTCCTGCCACTTTCAAACACTCATGAGAAAGCTCTGGTCGTGCCATGATCGTCTGGCCCTTGAGCCGCAGGTACCAATCATCCTTCGTATCGCTCGTCACCAAGACCACGACTGGAGACTTTCGCTCTTGGGCTTCGCGAAGCGTTTGAGACCATACGAGGTAATCCCCGTGAGGCTCGTCTTTACCTGAGTCCTTGTATCCCGGCGGCACCTTTTCATCGACGCGACGGGCCGCCTCTTCCATGTCCAGCTTCCGCTGTTCCGCAGGGGGCTCCGAACCGACGCGGCCGTGAAGAATTTCTCGAAGCTTCTCAAGAATCGAATCCGGCGCAGCGGGCGCACCCACTCCATGACTGCGTTGAAGTTGCTCGAGGGCAGATTGCAGCTGCCGGAAGCTCGACTCCAAAAGCTGCAAGAGATCATCACGTTCGTCGTCGGGTAGCGCGACGCGATTCCCAAGTTCTCGAATCTTTTGATCCAGCTCAGGCGCGAAACTATCTTTGCGTTGCTGAAGCGAGCCGATCACATCCTTGTAGGCTGCATCGAAATCGGCGATAACTTTTAGTCTGTTCCGATGGAATTCCAGTCCAACTTGGTGAGGTATCCACAGCCGCCGACCGACCAACGATAAAGCATTCTGCAGCTCGGTACGCGACTTGGGCGCATAGCGGTACAGGCTCAGCAGCACGTTCGAGTCAAGAACGACCAGCCCTTCGAGAAGGCCTTTTCGAATCGTTTCTAGATCCGGCGGCACGTAATGCTCGAAACCATAGCTGAACGAGGATCTAGTCATGGCTCCACTCTCGACGTCAGGCGATGTCAGAATATGCAGCGATCACTGGCGCTGCAATGTCCTTGTCGGAGCAGCCCGAAGCCTTCACCAAGAGATCTTGCAGGTGTACAGCCACAATCTCCGCCAGCGGTAGTCGTAGCCGGCTGCCTTCTTGTCCTCGACGTACCGGTGGGCCGGCTCGTCCTCGAACAGCCAGATCAAGTCGTCGTAATCGGGCACCGGCGCCATGACCATGGAGTGAAGATTCCATCGCGGGCGGCATGCTGGTCGTCATGGACGACGACCGTGACCTCGAGTTCGAGGTTGGGGAGCTGCTCTACGATCTGTGCGTTCGGCTCGGGTTCTGCCTGCCGCCGGAGGCGAATCGCCGGCTGGTGGAGGCGCCGCCGGCCGGTGTGGATGCGTTCACTGATGCCGTTTTCGAGGCTGAGGGCATGGGCGACATGAGCTACACCGATCTTCGTCGCCAGGTCAGGGCCGTTGTCGACCAGCACATGAGCCGTTGGCCGAGACGCTGACGGCGAAGGGGTGAGGGATGGGATACACGCTCGAGGCCATCATCGGGCCGGCGGCCGATGTCCGTAGGGCTGTCGCAGGGCAGCCGGATGCGGTCATTGTGCCGCTGCATGAGGACCTTGTGCTCGTGCCGATGACGGAAAAGCTGTTTGCTGCCTTCGCCGGCCCGGAGGGCGGCAGGGCGGTCAAGTTCGAGACCCCAGGCACGGTCGCCTACGTCGAGGCCGAGTTCTTCGGTGGCATCGGGACGCAGCGCGCCGAGATCTGGACCGACGGCACGCTCACCTTCGGGCCGCTCGAGATGGACGAGGGTGAGACCGTCGAAGTCACCCCCATCTCGCAGGTGCTGGCCAAGCTGGGCGTCAAGCGGAAGGACCGCAGAGACGAGTTCGACGTGGTCGAGCTCGACCGGCACCGGGGTACCGAGGGTTGGTTGTCACAAGTCTGAGATCGCTGGTGTCTTCATGCCGTACGCAGCGCATGAGGAGGAGACATGAGCAGAGACACT
The DNA here is from genome assembly GCF_000494755.1 of Amorphoplanes friuliensis DSM 7358. Classification (NCBI taxonomy): domain Bacteria; kingdom Bacillati; phylum Actinomycetota; class Actinomycetes; order Micromonosporales; family Micromonosporaceae; genus Actinoplanes; species Actinoplanes friuliensis. Next base: position 1,584,700 of record NC_022657.1, on the reverse strand, counting down.
CGGGTGCCGCAGGCTGAGATCACCGGGGTTTACGGGGGCCTGCTGAAGAAGTTCAGCAAGAAGATGTTCGGGATCGTGCCTGACGGGCTCGGGGTTCTCTGGAACAACAAGCCGGTGCTCAAGGTCGGCCTCGCCAACGGTCGTAAGGCTTCGAAGTGGAACGCCTGTGACAAGGATCTGAAGTCCTACGCGCACATGGCGACGTCTTCGTTGATCGGGTGCTCGTTCTGCCTGGACTACGGGTACTTCATGGCGCACAACGAGGGGCTCGACGAGGCGAAGGCGCGGGAGGTGCCGCGGTGGCGGGTGTCGGACGTTTTCACTTCGCTGGAGCGGGAGGTTCTCGAATATGCGGAGGCCATGTCGCAGACTCCGCCGACCGTGACCGATGAGCTTTCGGCGAGTCTGCTCAGGCAGCTCGGTGCGCCGGCGCTGGTGGAGCTCACGGCTTGGGTCGCGTTTGCGAATCAGGCGGCGAGGATGAATGTCGCGCTCGGGATCGAGTCGCAGGAGTTTGCGACGTCGTGCGGGTTGCCGCCGTTGAAGACCGTAGCGTCGCACGCATGACCGACGATCCTTTCGTCACCCATCGCAGTCTGCTTTTCACCGTTGCCTACGAGATGCTCGGGTCGGCCGCCGACGCCGAGGATGTTGTGCAGGAGACGTGGCTGCGGTGGGCGGACGTGGCACGGGCCGAGGTGAGGGAGCCGCGGGCGTACCTGGTCAGGATCGTGACCCGGCAGGCGCTGAACCGGCTCCGGACCGTGTCGCGGCAGCGGGAGGACTATGTCGGTGAGTGGCTTCCCGAACCGCTTCTGACCAGCCCCGATGTGGCCGAGGACGTGGAGCTCGCCGAGAGTGTCTCGGTGGCGATGCTGACCGTGCTGGAGACGCTGGGGCCGACCGAGCGGGCGGTTTTTGTCCTGCGGGAAGTGTTCGAGACGCCGTACGACGAGATTGCGGAGGCGGTCGGGAAGTCGCCGGCCGCCGTGCGGCAGATCGGGCATCGGGCGCGGGAGCACGTTGCGGCCCGGCGGCCGCGGGTGCGGGTCAGTCCGGCCGAGCAGGCCGCCGTCGTGGAGCGGTTCTTGGCCGCGGTGCGCGGCGGTGACGTGCAGGGTTTGCTGGATGTGCTCGCGCCCGATGTTGTTCTGGTCGCTGACGGCGGGGGTGTGGTCGGGGCGGCACGCAAGCCGATCGTGGGTGCCGACAAGGTGGCGCCGTTGCTGGGCAAGCTGGCACAGCTGGACTTCGATTTCGACGTGCTGCCGACGTGGCTGAACGGCGCTCCGGCCGGGCGTCTGGATCTCGACGGCGCGTTGGACACGGCGGTGAGTGTGGTGATCGAGGACGGGCGGATCAGCCGGATCTTCGCGGTCCGGAACCCGCACAAGCTAGGCCGGCTGGGCGAGGAGGCCGAGATCAGCCGGTGAGGCGGCCGGCCAGGAAATCCCGCTCGGCCTCGTTCGTGGTCAGGCTCAGGGCTTCCCTGTACGCGGTAGCAGCCTCAGCGGTCCGCCCCAGGCTCTGAAGGAGGTCCGCCTTGATCGCCGGGAGGTACTGGTACCCGGCCAGGCGGCCGTCGTGTTCGAGCGCCTCGACCTCCTTCAGGGCCTGCTCGGCGCCGGAGACGCGGGCTACTGCGACCGTACGGTTGAGGGCCACGACCGGTGACGGCCACACCGCTAGGAGCGCGTCGTACAGGGTCACGATCTGAGGCCAGTCGGTCTCGTCGTAACTCGGCGCTTGGGCGTACAGGGAAGCGATCGCAGCCTGGAGGACGTAACGGCCGGGACGGCCGCCGCGGAGCCCGTCCACGATGAGGGTGTGGGCTTCGGTGATCATGGCCTGGTCCCAGCGGGAGCGGTCCTGGTCCTCGAGGCGCAGGAGCCGGCCGGCGGCGTCCACGCGGGTGCTGCGGCGGGCGTCGGTGACGAGCAGGAGGGCGAGGAGTCCCCACACCTCGCGCTCGTCGGGCATGAGCTCGCGCAGCATCCGGGCCAGCAGCAGCGCCTGATCGGCGAGGTCGGTGCGCATCAGCGACGCGCCCGACAGCGCCGTGTGTCCCGCGGAGAACAACAGATGGATCACCCCGAGGACCCCCCGCAGGCGGTCCGGGAGCTCTTCCGGACCGGGCATCCGGTACGGGATCCGCGCCGCGACGATTTTCTTCTTGGCCCGTGTCCTCGGCCAGGTCGAGATCGCGTGTGACGCGGGCGGTCGCCGCCACCACCAGCCCCCAGCTCTGCCGGTGTGCGTCGGCGACCGCCTCCCGAACGTCCGTCACGCGGAGGTCTGCGGGCGCACAAAACCTCCGGCGATCGGGCGGATCTCGACACCGCCGCCCTGCTGTGTGGCCGGGTTGCGCCGGGCGATGTCCAGGGCGGCGTCGAAGTCCGGCGCCTCGATGACGTAGAAGCCGGCGACGACCTCCTTGGCGTCGATGAACGGGCCGTCGGTCACCACGTCGCCACGGATGGACGTGGACGTCTCGATCGGTTCCAGCGCGTACGCCAGGGTCATGGTGCCGGCGGTGATCAGCTCCTGGGCGTAGCGGTCGTGGGCGTCGGTGCTGTGCTCCGGGCCGCCGCCGTAGATGAAGATCGCGTACTGGGCCATGGGTTGGCTCCCTTCTCTCACCCGTATGTCGAACGGCCCGGCTGAATTCGACAGCCCGGGTCAGGCCGATCGGTCAAGTTCGGCGACAACCCGCGGGACCCGTGCCGGACATGCCGGTGATCAGGATTCGCCGTCCGACCTGATGATCGTCCACTGGCCGACCTCCTGGTACTTCGAGTCGTAGATCGCTGACCCCGAGCCTTCCACCAACTCCATCTGCTTGAAGGCCCCGGCCCAGTAGCGCAGGGCGCGGCCCAGTTCCGCGGCGGCGTTCTCGTCGAGTTCCATCTCCAGCACAAATTTCATGCCGGGGAGTATCACGAAAAACGCAAGACCCGTGCCCAACGCCGTTATCAAACCGTTATGAAGTGAGTGCTTCCGTCGGGGCCAGCCGGGCCGCCCGCACGGCCGGGTAGAGGCCGGCGATCGCGCCGATCACCACGGTCGCCACGACGCCGCCCAGCAGCGCCCACAGCGGTACCACCGTCGGCCAGCTTCGCGTCGACGCGTAGAAAGCCGTGACCACGGAACCGATCACCACTCCCCCGAGCCCGCCGACCAGCGAGAGCAGCAGCGACTCGGCGACGAACTGCACGCGGATCTGACCCCTCGTGGCGCCCAGCGAGCGCCGCAGCCCGATCTCCGCCCGTCGTTCGAGCACCGAGATGACCATCGTGTTGGCCACGCCGATACCGCCGACCAGCAACGCCACCGCGCCCAGGCCCAGCAGCAGCTGGGTGAACGTCCGGTCCGTGGCCTGCCGGGCCTGCAACGCGTCCGACGGCCGGGAGACCTCGACCTCGTCCGGGTTCGACGGGTTCGCCGTCGCGGCCAGCACCTCCCGCACCGCGGTGACCTGGGCATCCGACGATCGTGTGTAGACGGTTGTCGGGTGACCGTCGAAGTCGAGGTACTCCTCCGCCGCGGGCCAGCCCATCAGGACGGCCGAGTCCAGCTCCGGCGCCAGCAGCACCGCGTCGAGCACCCCGACCACGGTGAACCAGCGCCCGCTCACATAGACCGACGGCACCGGGCCGAGCCTCCGCGCCGCCGTTGCGCCCAGCACCACAGCCGGATAACGCTCGGTCGCCGCGTTCAGCCAGGCACCCGAGGCCATCGACGCGCCCACGGTCGGCAGCAGGTCCAGCTGGGCCGCTCCGACCGAGACGCCGCCGGTCTGCGCCGGTGGGATGCGGTCCGTGCGGTAGACCGCGGCGTCGGTGACCACACCGGTCGCGGCCACCGCGGAGACCGGGCCGATCCGGGAGATCATCGCAACCGACTCGTCCGGCAGGGTGGCACTCTCGCCGAACATCGTGTTGCCCGGCCCGACGGTCAGCAGGTTGGTCCCGAGCGCGGCGAGCTGCTGGTCGAGGTCGGCCCGGCTGGACGAGGAGATGCCGACCACCGCGGTCATCGCCGCGATGCCGATCGCGATCCCCAGCGCCGAGAGCACAGCGCGCAACGGCCGGGCCCGCAGGCCGGACAAGCTCACCCGGACCAGGTCCGCAAGGCCCAGCCGGGCCGGTGACAGCGCCATCTCAGATCACCCGCCCGTCGCGCATCGTGATCTGCCGGGGCAGGTCGGCGGCCAGGTCCCGATCATGGGTGATGACCAGGACCGTCGTTCCGGCCGCGTGCAGCTCGCGCAGCAGGTCGACGACGCCCGCCCCCGCGACCGAGTCGAGGTTGCCGGTCGGCTCGTCCGCGAGCAGCAGCGCCGGGTCGCCCGCCACCGCCCGCGCGATCGCCACCCGCTGACGTTCACCACCCGACAGCTGGTGCGGCCGGTGCCCGAGCCGGCCGCCCAGACCGACCCGGTGCAACGCGGCCTCCGCGCGGCGCTCCCGCTCCTTTCCCGGTACGCCCGCGTACAGCAATCCGTCGGCCACGTTCGCAACCGCGGTGCGTCCCGGGGCCAGATGGAACTGCTGGAACACAAAGCCGATCCGCCGCGCCCGCAACGCCGACAGCTGCCGGTCCGACAGGCGCGCCACGTCGTGCCCGTCGATGCGTACCGTGCCCGCCGACGGCCGGTCGAGCGTGCCGATCAGGTGGAGCATCGTCGACTTGCCCGACCCGGACGGGCCGACCACAGCGGCCAGTTCGCCGTAGCCGACGGCGAGGTCCACGTGGTCGAGTGCGGTCACGCCACCGGGATAGGACTTCGTGGCGCCGGAGAGTTCGATGACGTCACTCATTCCGGCATCCCCACGGAGGTGCCGGCCGCGATGCCGTCACCGGACACCTCGACACGGCCGTCGGCGAACAGCCCTGTCTCCACCGCGACATACCGGGTGCTGCCGCCCTCGACGACCTGCAGTCCGTAGCCGCCCTCGGCCAGGGCGAGCAGTGCCGCGACCGGGACCGTCAGCACGTTCTCGCGCTTGGCCGCGGTAAAGGCGACGCTGACAGCGGCCTTGTCCAGCCCGGCCGGCGACTTGGCAAAACTGATGGTGACCGTCAGGCTCGTCGACGCTTTCTGCTGTCCCTCCGCCGGTGTCACGACCGTCTCGACGCTCTTGATCAAACCGCGGACCTCCTTGCCGTCCGGCAGGGTGACCTCGACCGGTGCACCCCTGCGGGCCAGGCGCGCGTCCGAGATGTCGAGCGTGACGGTGGCGACCCGGCCGGTGGCCGTGGTCTCGAGCAGGGCCGTGCCGGGCTGCGCCACGTCGCCGGGCGCGGCCGATCGCGAGTCCACCCGCACGGCGCCCGGCGCATAGACGGTCCGCGCCGGGTCGATCCTCCCGGTCTCCCCCAGACCAAGATCGTCCTGCCATTCCCGTACGGCCGCAGCGGTCGCCGACGAGTAGGTCCGGTCGACCGTGAACCCGCGGTAGCCCAGTGCCCACAGGTTCTTCTCGAACTGCTTCACGTCCCTGCCCGTGACACCCGGCGACAGAGTGCGGTACGCGGGCAACGACCCGTAGAGCAGCACCACGGGGTCGTCGTCAACGCGGTACAGGGGCTTGCCCCGCACCACCGTGGAGTCCGCGGCGGCAAGCCACGTGACCACGCCCGGCAGCCGGCTCGTGTGAGTTGTCGTGTCGCCGTACCCGAGCTCGCCGTCGGAGGCCTGGGTGTCGGTGAGCGTTCCTTTCTCGACGGTCGCGACCACCGGTGGGGTGGACGCCTCCGCCTCGCTCGGGGTGTCGGGGAGCGTGCCCACGACGGCGGCCGCGGCACCCGCGGTCAGCACGACCGCGGCGGCGGCGATGACCGTGCGCCTGCTCACTCGCCCTCTCCCTGCTTCTCCGGGCCGCCGCCGGGCGCGAACTTCGAGCAGGCCTGCTCCGCCTTGTCGAAGGACGGATCGCCCGGCCCCGCACCGACCTTGGAGCCGTCGACGTGGATGCTGCCGTCCGGCCGCGGGTCCGGGAAGTTCTTGATGCCGTTGTCGCGCATGCACTGCGCCAGCTGCCGGGCCCGTTCCAGCCGCTCCGGATCCGCGGGGCCGTCCTGACCACCGTCGGGCGCCCACTCCTTGCAGGCCACCATCGCCGCGTCGACCTTCGCCTTGTCCGTACCCTGGGGGATCTTGATCTGCAGGCCGCCGCCGGGCTTCGGATCGGGGAACCACGTCAAACCCTGCTCCCGCATGCACTGCGAGAACTTCAGTGGCGCATCCTCGTCGCGTTCCTTGCTGGTGGTGGCGTTGCTCGACGCCGTGGGTGTTCCGCCCACCGAAGCCACCCCGCCGTCGTCGCCGGTAGGGCCCCCGCACCCCGCCGCCGACGCCGTGAGCAGCAAACCGAGTGCGAGCACTTTCCAGGTCCGCATCGTCTTCTTCCTCACCGGCGGCCGGGCGGCCGCCACGGGAAGCAGTGAAGTCCGCGGCGGGTTTCCCGGCCGTCACGGCAAACGGTGACGCCCACGTGACACGACCGTGGGTCACCATGGACCCATGCGCATCCTGGTGGCCGAGGACGAGCCGCTGCTGGCCGACGCCGTGGCGCAGGGCCTGCGGCACGACGCGCACGCGGTGGACGTGGTCTACGACGGTGGCGCCGCGCTGGAACGCGCCGGTGTCAACGACTACGACGTGCTGATCCTCGACCGCGATCTGCCCGTCGTGCACGGCGACGAGGTGTGCCGCCGGCTCGCCGGGCGCGACGCCACGATGCGGATCCTGATGCTGACCGCGGCCGCCGAGATCGACGACCGGGTCGAGGGCCTGGCGCTCGGCGCGGACGACTACCTGCCCAAACCGTTCGCGTTCCGGGAGCTCTCCGCCCGTGTCGCCGCGCTCGGCCGCCGGTCCCGCCCGGCCGTGCCGCCGGTGCTGCGCCGCGCGGGCATCAGCCTCGACCCGCACCGGCGTGAGGTCTTCCGCGACGGCCGGTACGTGCCGCTGTCCCGTAAGGAGTTCGCGGTGCTGGCCGAGTTGCTGCGCGCCGACGGCACCGCGGTGTCCGCCGAACAGCTGCTCGAGAAGGCGTGGGACGAGAACGCCGATCCGTTCACTCACGCCGTACGGATGACGATTTTGAAGTTGCGCCGCAAGCTCGGCAACCCGCCGGTGCTGCTCACCGAGCCCGGAGTGGGGTATCGGATCGGATGAAACTGACCGTGCGCGGCCGTCTGACGCTGGTCTACGGCGGCCTGTTCCTCGCCTTCGGTGTGGTGATGCTCGGTGTCACCTACGTGCTCGTCTCGCAGCGGGTGCCGACAAAAACCGTCATGAGCTCGGTGTCCGCGCCCGGACCGGCCCGGCCCGAGCCTGAAATGATCTTCAAGCGGATCGCCGAGGACACCCGCGACGACGCCCTGGGCGCGCTGCTCACCCAGGGCGGGATCGCGCTGCTCGTGGTCGGTGCGATCGCGATCGCGCTGGGCTGGCTCGTGGCCGGACGGATGCTGCAGCCGTTGCACCAGATCACCGCCACCGCGCGACGGATCGCCGAGTCGCCGGCCGCCGACCGCGGCCTGCACGAGCGGATCGCCCTGACCGGCCCGGACGACGAGATCAAGCAACTGGCGGACACGTTCGACCTCATGCTGACCCGGCTGGACCGCTCGTTCGACGGGCAGCGGCGATTCATCGCGAACGCCTCTCACGAGCTGCGCACCCCGCTGACCCTCAACCGGACGCTGTTGGAGGTCGCGCTGCAGCAGGAGTCAGCCTCACCCGAGGTGCGCCAGCTCGGCACGACCCTGCTCGCCATCAACGACCGGCACGGGCGGCTCATCGACGGGCTGCTGATGCTGGCCCGCTCGGAACGGGAGCTCACCGAGCACTCCTACGTGGACCTGGCCGACATCGCGTCGCACGTGAGCTCGGACGACGTCCGTACCGAGCTGGGTGAGGCCGCCACGGTCGGTGATCCCGTCCTGCTCGAACGCCTCGTGCAGAACCTCGTCGACAACGCGGTCCGCCACAACGTGCCCGAGGGCGGGTGGGTGCGCGTGGTCACGTACGAGAAGGAGGGTCTCGCGACGCTGGAGGTCAGCAACACCGGCCAGCTCGTGCCGCGCTACGAGATCGAGGCGCTCTTCGAACCGTTCCGCCGGCTCGGCACGGACCGGATCGCCGGGCCGGGAGTCGGACTCGGTCTGTCGATCGTGCGGGCGGTCGCACGGGCGCACGGCGGTGAGGTGCACGCCGTGCCGCGGGAGGAGGGCGGCCTCGTCGTGACGGTCACCCTCCCCGCCGCTCAGGCCTGGTTGTAGCTCACCAGCAGCATGTCGCGGTGAGCCGGTTCGGCACTCGCCGGCGAGATCGGCGAGGTGTAGTGCAGCAGCGCCCGGTCGTCCAGATAGAGCGAGTCGAGCGGCGTCTGCAGCACACCCTTCATCAGGTGCGTGCCGTCCTCGGTCTGCACCTCGGTCTCGCCACCGACGACGTTCTCCCGCTTCATCAGGTGCATGGAGACGTAGGCGAATCCGTCCCGGTGCACACCCTCCGGTACGGGCTCACCCACGACATCCTGCGAGCCGACGATGCGTACCAGGTGGATGTTGACGTCCCACCCATCGGCGCTGCCGGGAAGCTGGGCGATGTTGTAGCTCAGCAGCCCCAGCAGGAACGGGTTGTCACCGGCCTCGCGTCCGACCGGCGCAAAAACACGTTCGGCACCACCGAAGAGCTTGTTGTCCTTCTTCGACTGGAAATAAGGCCCGTCCGGCTGCCGGACCAGCTCCCCACCGGTGAACTTGTAGCGGGCGTGCCGCCGGAACCGGTACCGGTTCGGCTCGGCCAGGTACGGGTCGATCGGAAGATCGTTCCAAGCCGCGGTGAGCTGGGCGAACTGCGCCCGGTCAGCCGCGTCGAGGATGAAGTCACCGCCGCGCAGGAGGCAGTATCCGCGCTGATCGAGCTCGGCGGTCAGGGGCAGCGGTACGGAGATCACTTTATGTCCTACTCCTCCACAGCGAATCTTCTATGGTACGGCGACCGCCGAGGTCAGGCCGCGTCCGCCTCGTCCGGCGTGGCGCTCTTGACCCGCCAGGAGATGTCAAAACCCTGGTGCGGGAGGATCGCGTGGTTCATGGTCCAGATCGCCTGCGTCCGGTCGCTGTGGTCCTGCTTGCTGAACGCACGCCACGGCGCCGACTGGAACGCCTTGACCTCGAGCTCCTCGTCATGCTCGATGTCCAGCTCGACGTTCTCGGTCGCCTGCAGCACCCGCCAGAAATTCACGTCGTTGGCCCGCTGAATCTTCGTCCGCCGCACCATGATCATGATCTCGTCACCGGGATCCACCCGCGGTGTCGGAATGTGATATTCCAGGGCGCTGCCCAGCCGCTCGGCGTACTCGGCCAGCAACGTCTCGTCGAGCGTCTTGTCATCGATCGAGCCCACACCGTCGAGCCGCAGCCGGTCCCGGAGACGGTTCGGCTGCAGGCGCACCTCGGTCAGGCGGCCGTGCCCCGGGAACCTGTCCTCGTAGTTGAAGTCCGACATGCAGTGCAGGTCGAGCACCCGCGACTCCGGCGACGTGTTGCACAACCGGTACCGCTCGAAGATCTTGATGCTCACGAAGTCGGGATCCGCGGCCAGCCGATGAATCTTCAAACTCAGCCGGTAGTCCCGGTTGACCACCGGCACGTCGATGATCTGCCGCTGGATCGACAGGAACACCGGCTCGGTGATCTTCTCGGCGAGCATGGCCCGGACGCTACCGCGCTCCAGGACGCTCTCCAGCATCTTCTCGGAAATCTCCCGCTGCTCCTGCGACAGCCGCCGCACGAACCGCTCCATGTCCTTACGCGACGACCGCTCCCACGTCGCCAGCACAATCCCGGCCAGCAGCACGGTGGTGGTGACATCCGACCAGATGCGGTCCAGCACGGGCAGGGAGGTCTGCAGCTTGATGGTCTCCCGCAGCGTGTAGAGCAGCAGGTAGGAGACGATCGAGACGCTCAGCAGCAGGCCCGGCACCACCCACTGATTCCTGCCGTTGCGCTTACCGTGCCCCGGCCCGTCAGCAGCCACCCCACGCCCCCGTCAGTGATCCCCCATCCACAGTGGCAGAACACCGCCACAACGGAAAGCCACGCGGCTCACGACTGCGGCGCCGGCACCACCGCGTCCCAATCGATCGTGTACCGGTGCAGCCAGCCCATCATCCGTTCCGGCTGGTAGAACGTCCGCATCACCAGCGGGAAGACCAGATCCCGCACCACCCGCCCGACCGGACCGGGCGCCTTGTCGTTGTTGATCCGCGCCGTCCTGGCGATGACCTTCTCCACCCGCGCCCGGCGCAACCCCTCGTAAGCACGGAAAGCCTCCGCAACGGGCAGATCGCGCAGACACCGCGCCAGCTCGACAGCACTCTCGATCGAAAGCGACGCACCCTGCCCCGAACTCGGCGTCGTGGCATGCGCGGCATCACCGACGAGCACCACCCGTCCGCGGGACCAGGTCCGCACCGGAGGCATGTCCTGCAGGCCGCCCACATTGACCAACTCGCCGGGATCGACCTGATCGAGCAGCCGCAACGCCGGCAACTCATCATCGGCGAACAACTCCCGCAGCCGCGCCAACCACTCACTCTCGGGAATCGCGCGCGCCTGGGCCGCGGTCAGCATCTCCGCGGAGTGCACGTTGGCGAACCACCCCGCCTCAGCGTCATCCCCCACCCGATAGCCAAAAAACGCCTTCCTCCCGTACGCCAGATGCATCGCACCCGCCGTCGACGGCAACCCGGCGTCCCGCGCCCAGCCGCCCAACCCGACCAGGCCGGAAAACCGCGGCTGCGGCGCACCGGGATCAAGCAGCCCCCGCACGGTCGACCAGATGCCGTCAGCACCGATCAGCACATCGGCCTCGACCCGGGTCCCGTCCTCGAACACCGCCACCACCGAGTCGACGCCGTCCTCGAACCCGACCAGCCGCCGGCCGTACTCGATCGGCACCCCAGCGTCGACCGCCGCGTCGACCAGGGCGCGATAGAGCCGCGCCCGCTTGAAGGTCCGGCTGGTCGGTAAGCCCGGCAGGTCCTCGAACTGCCCGAGCCGCTTACCGGCCCCGGTCTCCATCACCATCCGCGGCGTAGGCACCCCGGCGGCACCGACCTCCTCGGCGATACCGATGGCGGCCAGCGCGGCCATGCCGTTGGGCGCGAGCATGAGCTCACCACCGATGCCGTCGGCGTTCTTGGCGTACGCCTCGTAAACGGTCGCCGCTATCCCGGCCCTCCGGAGAGCCACCGCCACCACCGGCCCGGCAATTCCGCCACCGATGACCACAGCCGTCCGCACACGTGCCATCCCGCACCCCCGTGGGAAAATCTCTCGTAGCACCGATTATCTCGCCTAGACGAGATACTAGTGAATGCGAGATACTTGTGTCCACGAGTGATTTCCGCACGCAGCGGGAAGCGGAGATCGTCGAAGCAACCCGCCGCATGATCGCGGCGGCGGTCCTCTTCAGCCACAAAGTCGCCGAGCAGCTGAAACTCGGGCCGAGTGACGCCCAGTTCATGACCCTGCTGGACGTGCACGGCCCCCTGACCCCCGGCCGCCTGTCCGACCTGACCGGCCTGAAGACCGGAACCGTCACCGGCGTCCTCGACCGCCTCGAATCCGCCGGCTACGTCCGCCGCGACCGCGACCCCCACGACCGCCGCAAAGTCATCGTCTCCCTGGACCCCGCCCAGATCGCGGCCCGGGTGGACCCGCACTACGCAGGCCAGGCGGAACACATGACGGGGCTGCTGCAGCGGTACAGCGACGACCAGCTCGCCCTGATCGCCGACTTCATGTCCACGATGTCCGCCGAGCAAGCCCCCTGACCCACCACCAAGCCAAACCACGGTGGCCAGCCCAGCCCCGGCCAGCCCAGCCCAGCCCTGGCCAGCCCAGCCCTGGCGAGCCCTGGTCCCGGCCTCACCCCGGTCCGGTCCCAGCCGCACCGGACCAAGCTGGACCAGCGGCCAAAGCCTCAGGCAGACCGAGCTGGACGCTGCCAAGATCGCGGCGAGCGACGACCAGCCTTGTGCCGGCTCATGATCAGCCGCCAACCCTCCATCGATTCCACGCGCGACGCCAACTGCGCACCTGCGGTCTCACCGCAACTTCGATGAAGTCGGGCCTACCCCGGCGCCCCGACAGCCCAACTCCAAGGAACTCGGCCCCTCCCAACGCCCTGAAGCCCCAACTTCAAGGAACTCGGCCCCTCCCAACGCCCTGAAGCCCCAACTTCAAGGAACTCGGCCCCTCCCAACGCCCTGAAGCCCCAACTTCAAGGAACTCGGCCCCTCCCAACGCCCTGAAGCCCCAACCCCAAGGAAGTCGGCCCCTCCCGACACCCCAAAGCCCCAACCCAGGCAAGTCGGCTTCTCCCAGCGTCGCGAACGCCCAACTCCACGGAGCTTGGCCCCTCGCGACGCCCTGAAGGCCCAACTCCAAGGAAGTTGGGCCCATCCCGACGCGCTAGGCCCCAACCTCAAAGAAGTTGGGGCATCCCGACGCACTGAAGCCCCAACTTCAACGAAGTCGGCCCCTCCCGACGCACTGAACCCGCAACTCCAAGGAAGTCGGGCCATCCCAACGCCCTGAAGCCCCAACCCCAAGGAAGTCGGGGCATCCCCACGCACTGAAGCCCCAACTCCAACGAAGTCGGGCCATCCCACGCACTGAAGCCCCGAAACCCGAGAAAGTCGGGACCTTGCAGCAACCGAAAGCCCGACTTCAAGGAAGTTGGGCCGAGGGCGGCGGTCGAAACCGGCCGGCGCAGGGCCACCCGCCTACTGCGGATGGCCCGGGCCGCAGTTCAAGAACTATTCGGTGCAGTCCAGGTCGGGTTCGAAGGGTGAGTCGTCAGGCCGAAGCCGCGCCAACCGCGCCGCCTGCCGGTCCGCCAACCCATAGGAACGCCGCGCCGCCGCGGCCTTGCGAGTAGCAGCACGCGCAGTGCGGCGGCGGAGCGATTCTTCCGCGCGCAAGCGGAGGTCCTGCTGCCAAGCGGCCCGCTCCAGCGCGGTCATTTGCGGTTGTAGAGGCGCATGGTCAGCGAGCCGAAGATCAGGGTGAAGGCGGCGCTCGCGATGAGGACCCACATGACTTCGGACATGTTCCAGGTGCCGGACATCATGGAGCGGACCGCCGCGACCAGGTGGGTGATGGGGTTGACCTTCACGAAGGCTTGGAGCCAGCCGGGCATGGTGATCGGGTCGACGAAGACGTTGCTGAGGAAGGTCAGGGGGAAGAGGACGAGCATGCTGACGCCCATGACGGACTTTTCCGAGCGGAGGAAGAGGCCGAACATCGTCCACACCCAGGAGAAGGCGAAGGAGAAGACGACGAGGAGGGCCACGCCGGCGAGGACGCCGGGGAGGCCGCCTGCGGGGCGGAAGCCGAGGATGAGGCCGACGACCATGATGGTGGTTGCGGCGAGGATGTAGCGGAGGACGTCGCCGAAGATCATGCCGACGAGGGCGGAGGGGCGCCAGACCGGCAGGGTGCGGAAGCGGTCGAAGACGCCTTTTTCGATGTCGGTGTTGAGGCCGACGCCGGTGTACATGGTGATCATGACGACGCTGGTGACCATGATGCCGGGGAGCAGGAACTGCAGGTAGTCGCGGGTGGAGCCGGCCAGGGCGCCGCCGAAGAGGTACGTGAACATCAGCGTCATGATGATCGGGAACGCGGTCACGTCGAAGAGTTGCTCGGGGACGTGCTTGATCTTCAGGATGGCGCGCCAGCCGAAGGTGATCGAGGCGGACCAGGCGCTGGGGCGTTTCGGGCGTTCGCCGCGGGTGAGCACCGCACTCAGCGTCTCGGTGGACGGCGTGTAGGCGACTGTGGTGTCGACACTCATGCGGCGACCTCCGGGCGGTCGGTCAGGGCGAGGAACACCTCGTCGAGGCTGGGCTGGCCGAGGGAGAAGTCGTCCACGATGATCCCGGCGTCGGCGAGCGCTCCGAGGGCCCGGGAGGCCTGCTCGGCGGCGCCGCGTTCGGAACCGGAGCCGGAGGCCCGCGCGGTGAGGGCGACCGGGTCGGCCTCCTCCTGGACGGTGGTGCCGAGCGCATCGGCGAGCAGACCGGCGGCCTGCGAACGCTGCGCGGCGTCACGCAGTCGCACGTGGACCGTGCCGGCGCCGATGGACGCTTTCAGCGAGCCGGGGGTGCCCTCGGCGATGACCTTGCCGTGGTCGATGACCGCGATCCGGCCGGCGAGCCGGTCGGCCTCGTCGAGATATTGGGTGGTGAGCAGCACGGTCGTGCCGTTGGCCACGACGACGCGGATGATGTCCCACACCTGGTTGCGGCTGCGCGGGTCGAGGCCGGTGGTCGGCTCGTCGAGGAAGAGCAGGTCGGGGGTGTTGAGGATGCTCGCGGCGACGTCGATGCGCCGCCGCATGCCGCCGGAATACTTCTTCACCTGGCGGGCCGCCGCGTCGGTCAGCCCGAAGGCCTCGAGCAGCTGGGCGGCCCGTTCACGGGCCGCGGGTTTGGCATATCCGAGGAGCCGGGCGAGCAGGATCAGGTTTTCCGTGCCGGTCAGGTCCTCGTCGACCGACGCGTACTGCCCGGTCAGGCTGACGCGGCTGCGGACGGCGTCGGCCTCGCGCACCACGTCGTGGCCGAAGACTCGGGCCTGGCCGCCGTCGGGTCTCAGCAGGGTGGCCAGCATGCGCACGACGGTGGTCTTGCCGGCGCCGTTGGGTCCGAGCAAGCCGTAGACGGTGCCGGGCGGGACGGTCAGATCGACCCCGTCGACCGCGCGGTTGTCGCCGAACGTCTTGATGAGACCTGTCGTCTCGATGGCCGGTGCGCTCATGTCATGTCCCTCCGTTGGGCATGCTCGCATCGTGCCGGGACAGTGTGACATTTTCGCTGGTGCGACCCCCTGTGCGACGAAGTCCGTTTCCGAAAAGTGGCCGGACTGCCAGGATCCTCACAGAGGACGGCCGAGCAGGGCAGGACAGGGCCGAGCAGGGCAGGGCCGAGCAGGGAGGGCCGGTCATGGTCCAGACGTACGGTGCGCGGATCGGCTGGGTGGATCTTCCGCGGCACATCAGGCTGCAGGCCGAGAGGATCGCCGGTGGTCAGGTCACCGCAGCCGTGTCCCAGAACGGCGGTTTTTCTCCCGGTACGGCCGACCGTGTCGTCCTCGGCGACGGCCGCCGCGCCTTTGTGAAAGCGGTCAGCACTTCGCACAACGAGCGTTCCGTCGAGCTGGCCCGCAACGAGGCGCACGTTACCGCCCGCATGCCGGGGCACGCACCCGTCCCCCGCCTGCTGGGCAGTTACGACGACGGCGAGTGGATCGTGCTGGTGCTGGAGGATGTCGAGGGCCGGCACCCGCGTACCCCGTGGGTCGGGGAGGAAGTGGCAGCGACCGCGGGGGCGCTGCGTGACCTTGCCTCGGCGGTCACGCCGCCGCCGCTGACCGGTCTGCCGGACGCCGCCGATCACCTCGCGCCGCACTTCGCCGGCTGGGACCTGATCGCCGCCGATCCCCCGCCGGACCTCGACCTCTGGGTCCGGGCCCACCTCGATGATCTTCGCCGGGCGGCCGATCGGGGCCTGGCGGCGGTCCGGCACGGCGAGACCCTCGCGCACTGCGACATCCGGGCAGACAACCTTCTGGTACGCCCGGACGGCACCGTCCGTGTTGTCGACTGGGCCTGGGCGAGCATCGGCCCGGACTGGCTCGACACCGTCCTCCTGGGGATGAACGTGCTGGTCCACGGCGGTGACGACCGGGTGCTCGCGGGCGTCGATCCCCGCGCGGCCGCCGACGTGATCGCGGGTTTCACCGGTTATCTCCGGGAACGCTCCCGTCATCCGTCCCCGGGCATCCCTCATGTGCGTGACTTTCAGCGTGCGCAGGCCGACGCGGTGCTGCCGTGGCTGCGCGAGCGACTGGTGACGGGCTGACCGCCAGATGGGAGGTCCGGCACACCCCCGGGGTCCGGGCAATCCGGGGCATTAGGCTGGGACGCCGGTGAACTGGGCTCCGGTGTCGCGGCCCGGACGGTCAAAATCCCACATGGAACGGAAAGTGATGATCGACCAAGCCAAGGTGCGAGTCCTGCTGCTCGAGAGCATTCACCCGGACGCGGTGTCCCGGCTCGAGGCCGCGGGTTACCAGGTCGAGTCCGTCCGCAACGCCCTCGACGAGGTCGAGCTGATCGAGCGCATCCGGGGTGTGCATCTGCTCGGCATCCGGTCGAAGACGCAGGTCACCGCGAAGGTGCTGGAGGCCGCGGACAGCCTCGTCGCGATCGGCGCGTTCTGCATCGGTACCGATCAGATCGACCTGGCCGGTGCGTCGCAGGCCGGTGTCGCGGTTTTCAACGCGCCCTTCTCCAACACCCGTTCGGTGGTCGAGCTGGCCCTCGCGGAGATCATCGCGATGACGCGCCGCCTCACCGAGAAGAATTCGCTCATGCACGAGGGTGTGTGGGACAAGGCCGCGATCGGCAGCCACGAGGTGCGCGGCCGCCGGCTCGGCATCGTCGGTTACGGCAACATCGGCACCCAGCTGTCGGTGCTCGCGGAAAACCTGGGCATGCACGTGTCGTTCTACGACACCGCCGACAAGCTGGCCCTGGGCAACGCTCAGCGCTGCGCCAGCATGGAGGAGCTGCTCGAGACCTCCGACGTCGTCACGCTGCACGTCGACGGGCGCCCGGGGAACGCCGGTTTCTTCGGTGCCGAGCAGTTCGCCAAGATGCGGGACGGCGCGATCTTCCTCAACCTGTCGCGGGGCATCGTGGTCGACCACGTCGCGCTGCGTGACTCGCTGACCAGCGGACACCTGGCCGGCGCCGCCGTCGACGTCTTCCCGACCGAGCCCAAGGGTCGCGGCGACGAGTTCGTCTCCGAGCTGCGCGGCCTGCCGAACGTCATCCTCACGCCGCACATCGGCGGGTCCACCGAGGAGGCGCAGTCCGACATCGGTGACTTCGTCGCCAACAAGCTGGTGCACTTCGTGCAGGAGGGCAACACCACGCTGAGCGTGAACCTCCCCAGCGTGGCCCTGCCGGCCGCCACCGACATGAGCCGGATCATCCACGTGCACCTGAACATGCCGGGTGTCCTGGCCCAGGTGAACAGCATCCTGGCCGAGCACAGCGTCAACGTCGAGGGCCAGCTGCTCAGCACCCGCGGTGAGTACGGATATCTGATCACGGACATCAGCGGCAGCTACAGCGCCGATGTCCTCGACAAGCTCCAGGGCATGAGCCAGACGGTGCGGCTCCGGGTTCTCTGATCCGGCACGGGCCGGGTCGCGCTACTTGACGTTCTCCACGGAGAGCAGCGTGACCCGGGCCTCGGCCGTCACGTCGTACCGGTTGTTGGTGGCCCAGTCCTTCGGGGTCAGCGTCGAGCCCGGTTCGACGTCGCGCAGCGTGCGCGCGCCCGCCGCCACCGTCTTGGCGCCACCCTGCATCTTCACGCGGACGGGATTGCCCTGCGGTGAGGTCAGGGCCAGTTCGTCGACCGCCCCGGTGACCTTGAGTGCCACCGTACCGGCGGGTTCGGGAAGGGCGATCTCGGTGATCCGGGAGCCGCCGGCCAGGTCGATGCCGCCGATCTCACCCCCGGTGAAGTTGATGCGTTGTTCCTGGGCGGCGCCGGAGAAGCGGAGATTCCACACCACCCGCGAGGAGAGCACCACCTCGACCTCGCCGGTGGTGCCGTCCCCGTCGGGCACGACGTTCAGCTGCACCAGGTCCTGGTCGAGGACGGGCTTGGGCAGGATCCCCGCGTCCTCGGCGGTCGTGATCCGGTAGAGCTCGTCACCGAGGTCCTCGCTGCGCATCGTCACCTTCGTGACTGCGGTGACCAGCTCGAACGACGCGGCCGTCCGGCCGTCGAGCGCGGCGGTCGCGACACGGTCCTCGGCCTTGGTGCCGGCGCCGAGCTCGAGCACCGACGTCAGGCTCTTGTCGGAGCCGGAGAAGTACGAGACGCCGGCGACGGTGCCACCGAGCAGGACCGCGGCGCTCAGCACCACACCGGCGATCAGCACACCGCGGCTGCGGCGCGGCGGCTCGTTGGTCAGGATCGTCTGCTCGCCGGTGGCATGCGGGTGCCGGGCGGCGCGGTGCGGCCGGATCTCGCGGCCGGGGCCGCCGATGAAGTCACCGATGCCCTCCTCGTCCTGCGCCACCGGTCGCGGCCGGGCCTGACGGGCCTGCGCCAGCACCGACTCCGCCGTCACCGAGCGAACGGGGTGCGGGGCGGGCGCGGCCCGATAAGGATCGGCGCCGTAGGGCGAAGGCGCGCCCGCGTAAGGCGACGGCGAAGGCGCGTCCGCGTACAAAGCGGGCGCCTCCGCATTCGGCGCGGGTGCTTCGGCGTACGGGGCGGGTGCTTCGGCGTACGAAGCTTCGGCGTACGAGGAAGGGGCTTGGTGGGGCGTGCGCTGCGACGGCAGGAAGGGCGCGCCGGAGGTCGGGGACGTCCGGCTGTTGTGGTTGCCGCTGATCGGTCCGGCGGTGAAGCCGAACGAGGCGCGACCGGGCCCGGCCGGCGGCGCGGGACCGTACTCCGGCTCCGGCGGATCCCCGGCCGAGTTGTACGCGGCGGCGGACGCCGGGGTGGTGGGCGAACCGAACGCACTCCAACTCGGGGAGTCGGCCATGTCTTCCTCATCAGCGTTGTCACGGAACGAGTTCACAGCGGGTGGCCGCCGATAGGGTGCCGGGTCAGGCCGGCGTGTGTCGTTGTCGCGGTTGGCCCAGTCGGCACCCGAGGTCGACACCAGGTCCGCCACTGCAACGGACACATCGGACGAACCGGCGTAAGATCGTTCCACGCGATGTCCTCCAACTCGCGCCGGCGCCGGCAATCTTCAGGGGCGCTCCAGCGAGAAGTACGGATGCCGCGGCTTAACGGATGAGTACGAGAGTGAATTACTCTCCGTTATGGCGGTCAGGGCTCAGCAGGCCACGCCGCGTAGCGACCGCGACCGCCTCCAGCTGGCTGTGCGCGCCGAGTTTGCCCAGCACAGCCTTCACGTAGCCGCGGCACGTGTGGACGCTGATGCCGAGCCGCCGGGCGATGGCCCGCGGGTCGAGCCCGGAGCCCATCAGCACCAGTACCTCGTGCTCGCGGGCGGTCAGCCCTCCAGCCCGCGGTCCGACGACCGGGGTGGTGCTGCGCAGCAGCCGCGCGAGGATGTCCGTGGACACCGTCATGCCGCCGCCGTGTGCGGTGTGCACCGCGTTGAGCACGTCACCGAGCGGCCCGTTCTTCGACAGGAACCCGGAGGCGCCGGCCGCCGTCGCCCGTCCGACCAGGGCGGACTCGTTGTTCGCGGTCAGGATGACAAACCGGGTGTCCGGCTGCCGGTGCCGCAGGAGCTCCGCGATCGCGATCCCGTCCGCGTCCGGAAGGTCCGGATCGAGCAGAACCACGTTCGGCCGCAGCTCCTGTACGAGCCTGATTGCCTGTTCACCCGTGCGCGCATGACCGACATAGCGCAGCTCCGGTTGACCGGTCAGCGCCACGCCGAGCAACTCGGCGAACGTCTGATGCCCATCAACCACGAGCACCGTGATCGCCTCGCCCACCATTCACGCCTCCTGATCTGCCAGCGCTGGAAGTCTATGTGTACGCCGCCGGAAGCCAAGGCGTACCAACAGTCGGACAGAGGTCACGAGGCAAACCGATCGCGCGGTACGGCCGCCGTCCGGATGAGTCCGAGCGGTCGCCATAACTCGTATCTTCGGTGGAAGAGACCCCTCGCTTTCGGGGTCCTAAACGCCGCCGCGGAGGCTTGTCGCACGACCGTCACCCGTACAGGGTCTTACGCCATGTACGAGATCCAGCTCTTCGGCCCGCTCGAGGTCCGCACCCGTGGCGTACGCCTGACCGGTGACGACTTCGGTGGCGTCACACCCCGGAACATCCTCGCACTGCTCGCGCTGCACGGGGATCTGCACCGGTCGGAGCTGGCCGAACTGCTCTGGCCGGGAGAGCGCGCGGCCGGCCGGGAGACCACGGTGGAGGGTCAAGTGTCCCTTTTGCGCCGTCAGCTCGACCCCACCGGCGATCCGGGTGACTCCGTGATCACGACGTGCAACGGTGGCTACGCCCTGGTGGCCGAGCGTGTCCGCGTCGACGTCGCCCGTTTTGATCAGCTCGTCGCCGCCGCCGCGAAGCGCCAGGGTGGAAGTGCCCTGCGTCCGCTGACCGCCGCCGCACACCTGGCCGGGCGTCCGCTCCTCGAGGACGTCGACCACGCGGCGTGGGCAGCCGAAGCCCGTGAGCGATACCGCGCCCGCTTGGTGACGACGCTGCTCGACGCGGGTAGTCACGCGCTAGCAATCGGTGAGCCACGGCGGGCTCTGGACCTCGCCGACCGCGCCCTGCGGTTGGACCCGATGACGGAGCGTGGCCAGGCGATCGCGACGGCCGCACACGCCATCGCCGGTGACCTGGTCGCGGAGCTGGCCGCCTGAAGGACCGTACGAATGTGACCCAGCTCAAATAACGCGCGCCCGGCGTAGAAAGCACGAAGAATCGCCCGGGTGTCGACCTCGCTGCTGCCCGTACCCCTGGCTCCGGAGATCTCGCTGCACCTCGCCGACGACAAGGTGGGTCTGCTCGACGGGACCGGCGGTGAGTTCAGCACCGACGTGCCGCTGCCGTTCTGGCTGTTCGTCTGGGCGGGCGGGCAGGCACTGGCCCGTTATGTCCTCGACCGGCCCGAGCTGGTCCGCGGCCGGACTGTGGTCGACGTGGCGTCCGGTTCGGGTGTCGCGGCGATCGCGGCGGCCAAGGCCGGCGCGTCCGCGGTCACGGCTCTGGACGTCGATCCCCGGGCGGTCGAGGCTGCCGTCCGCAACGCCGCGGCGAACGATCTGGTCGTCGAGGCTCACGCCGGGGACATCGCCACCGCCGACATCACCGCTGACGTCTTCCTGGCGGGCGACGTCTACTACACCGCCCGGGTCGCCGATCGGATGACGGCGCGGCTGCGCCGGGCCAACCGTGAGGGTGCGCGGGTGCTGGTCGGTGACCCCGGCCGCGGCTTCTTCCCCACCAAGCTCTTCACGCAGGTCGCCGAGTACGTCGTACCGGTGCCGCCCGCGCTGGAGGAGACCGGCTCGCTGGTGACCGGCGTCTGGGAGATGCGCACCACAATCACCGCCCGTTAACCCTCAGGAAATGCTTTCACCAAGCAACAAGTTGTACGCTGCACGCATCTTGATGGGAGGTGCAGCGAGTGATCAAACCGGAACCCGGGGATGCCGCCGGACGTCTCGCCGAGGAGATTGTGCGATTCACCCGGCTCGGCGCACGGGCCAAGGGCATGCTCAACGCGGGAGACCTCGGCGCTGAGTTCTCCGCGCTGATGCTGCTCTTCCCGCTGCGGCACCTGGGGCCGATGCGGGTCACCGACCTCGCCGAGCTCAAGGGCACCGACCCGTCCACCATCAGCCGGCAGGCGGCACAGCTGGTCAAGGCCGGCCTCGCCCGCCGGGAGGCCGATCCGGCCGACGGCCGCGCGTCGCGGCTCGCAGTCACCGACGCAGGCCTCGCGGCCTGCGGACAACTGCACGAGGCACGGCACGCGCTGCTCAGCGAGGCGTTGAGTGGCTGGCCGGCGGAGCGCGTGACCGCGTTCGCCGACCTGTTCGAAGAATTCAACAGCTCCGTCGAGGCGCGTCTGCGCAGCGACCCAGCCGTATCAGCACGGGAGAACGCGTGAGCAACCCCAGCACCACCGCACCCGCCGAGGCGGGACCGGCAGGCGGCCCGCCCGCCGGCCGGCCCTCGGTGGAATTCACCCACCGGCAGATCCTGACCATCCTCGCCGGCCTGATGATGGGCATGTTCCTGGCCGCCCTGGACCAGACGATCATGGCCACGGCGACCCGGACGATCGCCGACGACCTCAACGGCTTCGACCTCCAGGCCTGGGCCACCACGGCGTTCCTGATCACCTCGACGATCTCCACGCCGCTCTACGGCAAGTTGTCCGACATCTACGGCCGGCGCGGCTTCTTCCTCTTCGCGATCGTCGCCTTCGTCGTCGGCTCGATCCTCTGCGGCATGTCGCAGAGCATGTACGAGCTGGCCGCGTTCCGGGCGATCCAGGGCATCGGCGCCGGTGGCCTGATGTCGATGGCACTCGCGATCATCGGCGACATCGTGCCGCCCCGTGAGCGCGCGAAGTACCAGGGCTTCTTCCTCGCGGTGTTCGGCACCGCCAGCGTCATCGGCCCGCTGCTCGGTGGCTTCTTCGCCGGTCAGGACTCGATCCTCGGCATCACCGGCTGGCGCTGGATCTTCTACCTCAACGTCCCGATCGGCATCGCCGCGATGATCGTGGTGGCCCGCGTGCTGCACCTGCCGCACACGCGTACCAACCACCGCATCGACTGGCCGGGTGCGGTCGCGCTGATCGTCGGCCTGGTGCCGCTGCTGACCGTGGCCGAGCAGGGCCGTACCTGGGGCTGGGATTCACCGCGGGCCCTGGCCTGTTACGCGATCGGCCTGATCGGCATCGTCGCCTTCATCCTGGCCGAACGCGCCTACAAGGACGAGGCACTGCTGCCGCTGCGGCTCTTCAAGAACCGGACCGTCGCGGTCGGCTCGATCTCCAGCACGATCATCGGTATGGCCATGTTCGGTGGCCTGCTGACCGTGCCGCTGTACCTCCAGATCGTCAAGGGCTCGTCGGCGACCGAGGCCGGCCTGCAGATGATCCCGTTCGTGGTGGGCATCATGGCCGGCTCGATCACGGCCGGTCAGCTGATCGCCCGTACCGGCCGCTACCGGATCTTCCCGATCATCGGCAGCTCGCTGATGCTGATCGCGCTGGGCCTCTTCGCCACGATCGGTGCGGACACCCCGCTCTGGAAGACGATGCTGATCATGGTCGTGATGGGTCTCGGCCTGGGTGGCAACATGCAGCCGATGATCACGGCCGTGCAGAACGCCGTCTCGCCGCGGGAGATCGGCGTGGCCACCAGCTCGGTGACCTTCTTCCGGTCGATGGGTGGCACGCTCGGCACCGCGATCTTCCTGTCGGTGCTGTTCAACGTTGTCGGCGGCAAGATCAATTCGGCCTACGAGAAGGCACAGGGCACCCCGGCGTTCCAGAGCGCCGTCGCGGCCGACCCGAGTCAGCTGCAGACGCTGCAGCGGGCCCAGGGCGGCGACGCGCTGAGCGACACGTCGTTCCTCGGCCGCCTCTCCGACGTGGTCTCGCACCCGTTCAAGGTCGGCTTCTCGGACGGCATCCAGCTGATCTTCCTGCTGGCCGCGGCCGTGATGGTCATCGGCCTGATCGTTGTCCTCTTCCTGCCGGAGGTGCCGCTCCAGCAGCGGTCCGCCCAGCAGCAGCGGGCCGACGACGCTGCGGCCGCCGCCGCGAGCGACGGCGTGCCCGGTGAGGTCGGGGCCGGCCCGGAGGTCGAGACCAAGAGCTCCCGCTAGCGCTTTCGAGCACAGCAGAGGGTACGGGCGCAGCACGCGCTCGTACCCTTTGTCGTATGGCAGTCGTGAAGATCAACGCTATCGAGGTCCCCGAGGGCGCCGGCCCCCAGCTGGAGCAGCGCTTCGCCGCCCGCCAGGGTGCGGTGGAGAACGCGAAGGGGTTCCTGTCCTTCGAGCTGCTCCGCCCGGTCGGCGGCGAGACGCGCTACTTCGTCTACACCCGCTGGGAGACGGAGGAGGACTTCCAGGCCTGGTCGGCCGGTCAGGGCCGGGCAGCTCACGCCGGTGAGCGCAGCCGCCCGGTCGCCTCCGGAGCCAGCCTGCTGGAGTTCGAGGTCGTCCAGCACGTCGAGAAGTAGGGGTCAGCTCTCCGCGTTACGGGCGGCCGCCGCGATAAGCCGTTCGGCGACCGCCCGGCGATCGATGCCGAGGCGCTGCGACGTCTCCCGCAGCACGTCGTAGGCCTCCTGCACACCGCAGCCCCGCTGCGCGATGATCACGCCGGCGGCCCGGTCGACGGTGGCGCCCTCGGCGAGACTTTCCCGCCGGCGAAGCTCACCGAGGAGCACCTCGGCCTGGTTGACCAGCGCCATCGTGGTCAGCAACAGCTCGGGATCGACGCCACCCGGCTCGGCGACGAAGAGGCTCAGGGCGCCCACCGAGGTGCGCTGCACGTCGAGCGGGATCGAGACGATGCCGTGGACGCCCTCCACGCGGGCACACACGGCGAGCTCGGGCCAGCGCGGGTCGTTCTGCAGCTCCTGCGCGGTGACCAGCACACGGTTGCGGGCCGCTTCGAGAGCGGGACCCTGACCGGTGGCGTACTGGAGGTCGTCCAGGGCCTGCGCCCGCG
Organism: Amorphoplanes friuliensis DSM 7358; assembly: GCF_000494755.1. Taxonomy (NCBI): domain Bacteria; kingdom Bacillati; phylum Actinomycetota; class Actinomycetes; order Micromonosporales; family Micromonosporaceae; genus Actinoplanes; species Actinoplanes friuliensis. The sequence continues at coordinate 1,560,370 of NC_022657.1, read as the reverse complement.
GCCCGGAGGCGGCCACCACCGGCGGACCACCCTCACCGATCAGCGTGACCGAGCAGCGCAGAGCACCGGGCACGGCACTGGCGGCAAAGGCAGCGAGCCGGTCCAGTGCCTGCGGCATGTCGTCGGCACCGAGCAGGCGTACGGACAGCTCGTGGAGCAGGCCGGCCAGCTCCACGGGATGTGGACCGGCGGGCAGCACGGTCGAGGCCGGCACACCACGAACCCGGCCGCCGGTGTCGGTGACCGGGCCGCTGCGACGGACGGGACGGGCAGCACGGTCGTTACCGGTGGCCTTGGCCCGCTCGGCGCCACGCCGGCTCTTCCGGCTCCCGGCCGTCCTGCGGGCCTCGGGAGTGGCCGCCAGGATGGCCAGCTCGCCGGAAGTGATCTCGGCGGACGGCAGGGTCGGCGCGGCCAGCGGACCCCGGCTCCGCCCGAGGCCGGAGACGCGGGCCGGGCCGGCGGTCAACGGGTTGCCCGGGAGGCCGGTGGACGGCGGGAGACGTCGGGAGACGAGCCGCCCGGAGCTCCGCTGCGGGGCTGACATCTGCCCGATATTGCCATGCGCATCGGTGAACACGAAAGTCATGTCCACTACCGGGTGCCTTCGCCGGGCGTGACCGTCTGCCCCGACGTCCGGTGCTCGAGGAACGAGTCCGGCGCCGCTTCCAGGTCTTCCTCCCGCTCGTCGGAGTCCGCGAGGATGGCTGCGGCCTGGGCCCCGGGGTCCGAACTGCCCGGGTTGCGCTCCTCCGGCAGCAGGTCGGCAGCGCGCTGATCGATCCGATCGTCACTCATGGGAGATCGAGTACCCAGCATCTGGAACGGCAAAAGCGCCGCCCCCGGGAATCCCGGTGACGGCGCCAATGCGGATGTCGGTGCGCAGGTCGCCTCTCGGCGAAAGGCTCAACGCGGCTCCAGCCGAACGGTATTCCGCGAAGGCAAAGGGTGAGGCCCGGGGACACTGATCGCACCGACATCCGTTCCAACCGTCGGCCGGGCCCGGGGATTCCGGTAGAGCTTGTGACCCAGACCACACTGTTTGCCACCACCGGGGCCGGGTAGACCGACCCTCGTGAGCGATGACCTGCAGCTACTCGACGCCTATCTCGACGACGCCTTCCTGAGCACGGAACGGCTCAGCAGCGGCGACCTGCAACGCGGTGCCATCGCGGCGGACCTCCCGGCGACCGCAATGACCCGTATCGACGCACTCCCCGAGGGTGAGTACTCCCAGGACGAGGCCTCGGAAGCCCTGCGGGTCCTGGGAGCCTGAGCCTCGGAAACCGATCAAGGAGCGACATGACGCAGCAGAACGAACGCCTGCCCGCCTTCGGTGACGAGGAAGCGGTCCCGGACGGCGACAGCGACTTCGCGAGCGAGCACTCCGACACGGTCGTGGACCCGGAGATCACCGAGGGCAAGGACGACGGTGAGACCGAGAGCCCTCGCGGCTGGACAGGCCTGGACCGCGAAGGCCCGCCCTGACCCGTCCATGACAAAGCCCCCGGCGTTCGCCGGGGGCTTTTCTGTCGTCTCAGGCCTGCGCGAGGGCCGGCTGCTCGTCCTCCTGCGGTTCACCCTCGGCGGCCTCCTTGGCCAGCGAGTAGGCCATCTGGAGGAAGTCCGAGGCGGCCGTGGCGGTGAAGACGGTCGCGGCGAGCCGGGTCAGCCGGGGCGCAAAAACCAGCCCGCTGGTCAGCCCGGTCGCCACCCACACCGCGAGGCAGAACGGGCAGCTGACCAGCTCACCGATCGAGTGCCGCAGTGTGCTGCCCTCGTCGCGGACCTCCTCGTTGACCTCGGCGCTGCCGCCCGGCTCGGCGTACCGGGTGAAGGGCGCGCGCAGCGGGCTGGTGATCGAGTCCTTGGCGATCAGCCGGCTCAGCTTGTGCGTGGCGATCGAGATCAGCACGACGTCGGCCGCGGCGGGACGCTCCGGCACCGGGCGCCCGGACAGCTTCGCCGCGGTGGCCAGCGTCCCGGCCAACACACCGAACGCGCCCATGGTCACCAGATATCCGTCCAGCGGCCGGTGCTCGTGCGGCGCGTACGCCCGCCGCAGCCGGTTCAGCCGACCGCGTACCGAGGGAAACATGCGGGGGGTTCCTCTCCCTGTCAGAAGTCCTGCGTGAGCCGCGACGCGTCGACCTCACGGCCGGGGTGCCGGGCCAGGTACTCGGTCTCCAGCTCCGCCGTGCGCCGCAGGTGGTTGGAGAGTGCCGCATCGGGGCCGTGCCGCAACGTGTCCAGCCGGGTCCGGTGCAAACTGGCCAGCTCGCGCAGCAGGTCGTCGTCGGCCAGCCCCGCAGGATCGATACCGGTCTCGGAGACGACGAGCTCGTCGTCACCCGAGTCGAGCCGGGCGTCGGTCATGGCGGTTCTCCCCCTCGTCGTCGGACGTGTACCTGTGCATGCGTTGCCCGAGCCGTCTGCCGCCAAACCCACGCCGGTACGCTGAGGACCATGAAAGGGCTGTGGACCCCCGCGTGGATCGCGCGCCACGTCCTCGCTCTGGTGCTCGTCGCCGCGTTCCTGGGGCTGGGCTGGTGGCAGTTCAGCCGCGCCACCGACGGCAACACCCTCAGCTGGGGTTACACCTTCGAGTGGCCGGTGTTCGCGGCGTTTGTCGTCTTCATCTGGTTCCGCGAGGTCCAGCAGGAGCGCCGCGCCTCCCGGGCGGTGCCGGAGGAAGAGCCGGGCGAGCCGGAGCAGGCAACGGTGCAGAAAGACGGACCGGTGACCGTACGCCGCCCGGTCCGCGTGCCCGTGGCCGCCGCGGCGCCCGCCGACGACGACCCCGAGCTGGTGGCGTACAACGACTACCTGAGCTGGCTGGCCGCCCATCCCGGCGCCCGGCCCGGCGATTACCCCAGGACCAGTTGAGACAGAGGACGTGGATCGTGCAGGGAGCCCTCACCCGTTACCGGATCATCGCCTGGATCGTCGGCGTGGTCCTCATCGTGCTCGTCGTGATCGGCATGCCCCTGAAATACGTGGGTGACAACGACACGGTCGTGGCCGCGGTGGGTCCCTTCCACGGCTTCCTCTACATGGTCTACCTCGTGGCGACCTTCGACCTGAGCCGGCGCCTGAAGTGGCCGCTCGGGCGGATGCTGCTGGTGATGCTCGCCGGCACCATCCCCTTCTTCTCTTTCTGGGCAGAACGGGTTGTTACTCGCAAATGGGCCGGCACCGAGGTGCAGACGCCGCCCGCCATGGCAGAGTAGGCAAAAGTAACGCTCTGAAAGGGCTTTGTCGCCGCCCGTTATCGGGATCATTCACATATATGTGATCATTGGCGCAAGTCACTCTCCCGGCTCTTGTGTTAATGCCGAGCGCCGATAAGTTAATGCGGTTGGTCCGGTCCGCAGCCACACCCTCGGTGGCACCGGCCAGCGCCGCTGAATCCTCGCCGGCGGAAAAGACGGCCCCGATCCCCCAGGGCCGCCACTTCCGCCATGACGAACCGGGGAACCACCGAAGCAGCACCGGGGTGAATCCGCGTCCGCGCGGTAGGGCATTCTTCCGAGCCCGAATCCGACAGCTAACCCGGTAAGCGGCCACAAGCGGAAGAAAGGCCCGCACGTTGCCACACGCCCGCACGACGATGCGCGCTCTCGTGGTCGCCGCCCTGGCGATCGCGATCAGCGGCACCACCGTGACGGCTGCCCAGGCGGCACCGTCGACGAGTGAACTCACCAAGAAGATCGACAAGGCGTCCGACCAGCTCGAGGACGTCGTCGAGTCGTTCAACAAGATGAAGCTCAGCCTGAAGAAGACCAAGGCCGAGGAGAAGAAGCTCGCCGAGTCGGTCGGTCCGGCCAAGGCAGCCCTCGTGGCCGCCGGTGGACAGATGAAAACACTCGCGTCCTCGGCCTACATGACCGGGAACGTCGGCACCATGAACGTCGTGCTCGAAGGCGCCGACAACCTCATGGACCGGATGAGCATCCTCGAGCAGATCTCGCGCAGCCGCAGCCGTGACATCGCGGAATACACCGCGACGACGCAGAACTACACCGAGCGTCAGGCCGCACTCAAGGCGACGCAGGACAAGCAGGCCGCCGAGGTCAAGGAACTGTCCGATCGCAAGAAGAAGATCGAGGCGGACCTCAAGAAGCTGTACTCGATGCGCACCGCCGCGTACGGCTCACCGACGGAAACCGGCAGCAAGTACACAGGCAGCATCCCGAAGATCGCGGGCTCGGCGGGCAAGGCGGTGACGTTCGCGTACAACGCCATCGGCGTGATGTACGACTACGGCGCCGACGGTCCCAACGGCTACGACTGCTCGGGCCTGACCTCCGCCGCCTGGCGGGCCGCCGGCAAGTCACTGCCGCACAACGCCGCCGCGCAGTACAGCGCGACAACACGGATCAGCCGTTCGCAGCTCCAGGCGGGCGACCTGGTCTTCTACCGCAGCAACGGCCACGTCGCCATCTATGTCGGCGGCGGCCAGATCATCGACGCCTCCCGCGCGGGTCAGCCCGTCAAGAAGCGCACGATCGACATCATGACGCCGAACGGCTACGGCCGGGTCTAGGCGCCACAGCAACGGCAAAAGGCCGGTGTCCCCGCTCGGGGCACCGGCCTTCTGGTGTCGGTAGGTGGTGGAGTTACGCGGCCTGGAGGCCTTCGGCGCGGGCGAGCTCACGCAGCCGGCCCAGCGCCTGGATCTCGAGCTGGCGGATCCGCTCCCGGGAGAGCGAGAAGCGCGACGCCACCTCGGTCAGCGAGTGCTCGCGACCGTCCTCGAGGCCGTACCGGGCGCGCATGATGCCCGCCGACCGGTCGTCGAGGTGGTTCAGCAGGCCCTCGATGCGCTGACGCTCCAGCGCGGTCAGGACGATCTCTTCCGGCGACGGCGCGTCGCTGTCGGCGACCAGGTCGCCGAGGTTCGTGTCGCCGTCGTCGCCCACCGGGGTGTCCAGGGAAACGGTGTCCTGGGCCCAGCGGGTCAGTTCGGTGACGCGCTCGACCGTCACACCCAGGGCAGCGGCGACCTGCGCCGGCTCGGGGTCGGCGCCGAGCTCACGGACGAGCTGGCGGGTGACGTTGCGCATCCGGTTGACGTCCTCGACCAGGTGCACGGGGAGGCGCACGGTGCGCTCCTGCTGGGCGATCGCCCGGCTGATCGCCTGGCGGACCCACCACGTGGCGTAGGTCGAGAACTTGTAGCCACGCTCGTAGTCGAACTTCTCGACGGCGCGCACGAGGCCCGTGTTGCCCTCTTGGATGAGATCGAGCATCGGCATGCCCGACCGCACGTAGCGGCGGGCGATCGAGACGACCAGCCGGAGGTTCGCACGGATGAAGAGATCCTTCGCCCGCTTGCCCTCGGTGACGAGTCGCTCCAACTCCTCCCGGCTGACGCCGCGACGGACCTCGCCGGTGTCGAGCAGGTGCTCGGCGTAGAGCCCGGCCTCGATTGCCTTGGAGAGGTCGACCTCCCTGGCAGCATCCAACAGCGGCGTCCGGGAGATTTCGTGCAGGTAGACTCCGACGAGGTCGCGCTCCTCGGCGACCTGGTCGGTCCGCATCACGGTGTTCTTCTCCACGTTGCCCACGGTCCCCTCATTGCCTTCACTAACCCTGTTACGGGCAATACCTGCGTCCATCAGCCCTCCCCGTAACGTCCGCAGTTCGTGCATTGCGGTGCTGACACCTACATGAACAGATGACAGCCTGCGCTGATTCCGGCTGGTGGGTCGAAAGTGTCACGAATGCCTGAGCGTCACCTGAGAGCCGCGTGCATACTTACTGAGGAAGGCCCTCTTACAGAGGCATTCGGAGCCGCACCCCGCGTTGGATGCGTGCAGTGACGCATACCCTTCGCGAGCTTCATGACACCATCGGCCCCTCATTCGTCACAGCGACGGGCATCACGGAAAGCTCTGCGACGCTCGTCACTACCCAGTACGGCCAGGTAGCCAATTGGGTTCACGTCCAGCATCGACAGGTTGCCGCCGGGCTTGAAACAAACTGCCACGGCAAAAGGTCCCGCCGCTGACCGAAGCGGGAGCCCCTGCCACGATGCGCCACGTCGAGCCCCAGTTCACTCGCCCGCACGGGTGACCCACGCATGGATGACGGCCGTTCGGGCCCGGGCGTTGCAACCGTCCGGCCAGTCCTGCCGATAGTGAGCGAAAACACAGGGCTACCGTGCTCCTCATGGAGCGCAGCGTGCTGGTCACCGGCGGAACGGGCGGCCTCGGCGGGGCCGTCCTCGAGACCCTGCAAGATCAGGGCTGGCGGGTCGTGGCCCCGGTTCGGCCGGGAAAGACCGGACGCCTGCCGGGCGGAATCGTCGAGGTCGAGGCCGACCTGGACGACGCGGCGGACGTGCAGGCGGCGGTGGACGTCGCCGCGGCCGAGACCGGCGCACCGCTGCGAGCGGTGATCAACGTCGCCGGCGGTTACGCAGGCGGCGGACTGGTGCACGAGACACCGATCGAGGACTTCGAGGCGATCCTGCGGGCCAATCTGCGCCCGACCTACCTGGTGACGGCGGCGGCACTCCCCCGGCTGGTGGCCGCCGGTGGCGGTTCCGTGGTCTGCGTCGCGTCGCGTGCGGCGGTGGCACCGTTCTCCGGCGCGGCCGGTTATGCGACCGCCAAGGCAGCCGTCCTGGCCTTCGCCAACGCCGTGGCCGTCGAATACAAGAAGAGCGGCGTGCGCTGCAACACCGTGCTGCCCAGCGTCATCGACACCCCGGCCAACCGGGCGAGCCAGCCGGACGCGGACTTCGCGCGCTGGGTCACCCCCGCCGAGATCGCCCAGGTGATCGCCTTCCTCGCCGGGGACGCGTCGGCGCCGACCAGCGGTGCGAGCATCCCGGTCTACGGCCGGGCCTAGAAACCTTCGGCCAGCTGGTACGTGAGCACCGAGGCCGCCGCCGCGAGTGTTGCCACGGCGACGATGAGGGCACGGGCGTGCGAGACCAGCGCGGCGGTCCGGGGCGCCGGCACCGTCGTGGTGACCGGCGGCGTCCAGGTCCGCATGTGGTGCAGCAACGCCTGCTCGACCTCGGCCGGGGTGCCGTTCGCGTCGATGACGACAAAGTCGCGGTGCTCGGGGAGCGCCTCGTACGCCGCGGTGGCCGCACGCAGGTAGTCCATCTCCTCGTGGTCGTACCCGCGACGCTCGATCCGGTCGTACGCGATCTCCGGGTCGACCGCGAGCAGAAACGTCACGTCGGGTTTCGGGAAGACGCGATAGGCCAGGCGGGCGCGGCGCTCGGCACGGTTGATGCGCTCCGGCCGCGGGTTCTTGGCGTGCGCGCGGATGCTCGCGTACTGGCAGACGGCGTAGCGGTCCATGACCGCGACCTCGCCGGTGACCTTGCGCCGCAGCAGGGTCCGCAGGATGGCGAGCCAGCGCAGCACCGACTCGACGAGGAGCATCGCCTTGCGGCCGAGCAGGTCTTCACCGTCGCGGCGGCCCAGGGTGGTGGCGAGCCGGCCGAACCAGCGACGACCACCGGCGTTGCGGCGGTAGGTCGCCGGGAGACCGCGGGCGGCCAGTCCCTCGGCCAGCAGATGCGCCTGGGTGGTCTTGCCGGAGCCGTCGATGCCGACCAGCGCCACCGTCCGGAGACGGGGAACACCGGACTGTCGCGCGGGGCGGGATTCGAGGTCGGGGACCATACCCACCAACGGTACCTGGGCCAGTCACGGACGGTTCCGGCGTGAACGGGGCTCCCCGCGTACCAAAATGGGGTCAAGCTGGTGATTTTGCCCGGGTGTGAAGGGTTGAGTGCTCGGGTAGTCGTTGAAGTGGCAAACGCACACAACCGACGCAGGGAGACCGCCATGCCGCACCGGGTTGACGAGGGCCTTGTCAACACGCTCAAACGGGTGGCCTCCGTCCTGAAACAGGCTGAGATCCCGTTCGCGCTCGGCGGCAGCTTCGCGGTGTACGCCCACGGCGGCCACTCGAGCGACCACGACGTCGACTTCCTCATCCGGGAGCAGGACAAGGCCCGCGCGCTCGAGGAACTGTCGGCCGTCGGCTTCGAGATGGAGCAGCCGCCCGAGGACTGGCTGGTCAAGGTGTTCGACGAGGGCCGGATGGTGGACCTGATCTACCGGCCGGTCGAGTCGCCGGTCACCGACGCCACCCTTCGCGACACGGTCATGCGGCCGGTCGAGGCGATCAACATGCCGGTGCTGTCGGCGACCCAGCTGATGATCCACAAGCTGCTCAGCTACACCCAGCACTACTGCGACTTCGCCACCGGACTGCCGGTCGCCCGTTCGCTGCGCGAGCAGATCGACTGGGAACGGGTGCGGGCGGAAACCGCAAAATCGCCGTACGCCGAAGCGTTCCTGGTGCTGCTGGACCGTCTGGACGTGGTCCCGTTGCCGGCGGACGCCCAACTGACAGCCGGGGGTTGAGATGGCACCACAGCTCGACGAATACGTGGAGGCGGAGATCCAGCGCCTGCTCACCGAGAACGGCGCGACCGCCGAACAGGGCATCACCCTGCACCGCCGGGAACACCTGCTGGTGCTCGGGGGCGAGGTGGAGAGCGCGCAGCGCCGCGACGAGATCTGCCGGCAGATCACGGCGAACTTCCCGGACGTGGAGATCGCCTGCGACATCGGCATCGTGCGCGCCGCGGCGCCCAGTGAGGTGGAGGAGATTTCATGATCCGGATCGCCGCGGTGGGCGACGTCCACGTGGACAAGGACGTGCTCGGCCGTTACCGGCCCGCACTGGAACAGCTGCCCGGCATCGCCGACGCGCTGCTGATCGCCGGGGACCTGACCCGGCACGGCACGGTCGAGGAGACCAAGTGCATGGCGCAGGAGTTCGGTGACCTCGGTGTGCCCGTCGTGGTGGTGCTGGGCAACCACGATCACCAGAGCGACCAGCAGGACCAGGTCGCGGACGTGCTGCGGGACTCCGGCATGACCGTGCTCGAGGGTGACGGCGTCGTCCTGGAGGTGCGCGGTCACCGGCTGGGCATCGCCGGGGCGAAGGGCTTCGGCGGCGGTTTTGCCGGTGCGTGCGCGAGCTCGTTCGGCGAACGCGAGATGAAGAACTTCGTCGGCACCACCGAGGCGATCGCCGACAAGCTCGGCGACGCCCTGCGCAGCCTGGAGTGCGACGCGCTGGTGGCCCTGACGCACTACTCGCCGGTGCCCGAGACGCTGGTCGGTGAGCCGCTCGAGATCTACCCGTTCCTGGGGTCCTACCTGCTGGGGCAGGCCATCGACTCGGCGCCGACCGCGCTCGCCCTGCACGGGCACGCGCACCACGGCACCGAGCGGGGGCGTACGCCCGGCGGGGTGCCGGTGCGCAACGTGGCGCACCCGGTCATCAAGCAGGCGTACAACGTCTACCAGCTGCTGTCCGAGGACGTCGACGCCGGTCTCGTCACCGTCTGACCCGATTCGGCCGTCCGGCCCTGTCCCGCCCCCGAGGCGGTGGCAGGGCCGCTGTCGTACGTGGACAGAATTTTTGCCGGTGTGCGGCCCATCACAGGTTTTCGATCTGAGGGGGTCGGGTATCAGATCTGCATGGCTCTTCTTCTTTGGATTCTCGCAGTCATCCTCGTGGTCGCCGGCATCCTCGCGCTGTTCCGGCGGCAGATCCTCTGGGGCGTTGTGCTGATCATCGTCGGCCTCCTCGTGGGTCCCGGCGGCGTCAGCATCTTCAACACCTGATCCTCCGGCCCTCCCCCGGCAGTTTCCTGACCGGTCACTACGACCGCACCGGGGCTGCCGTGTGGCTACCTCTCGCAGGTAGCCACACGGTGGCCCCGGTTCCGTTTGGGTGACGGGGCGCACACGACGTGCGATGTCCTCGATCGGACTTATGGCTCAATCCTCAGCGAACTGTTCCCGACATTCGCGAGGGTGTGACGGCAAGTGGCCGAGGTCCATCACTTCACCTACGGAGCCTTCAACCCGATCGCGGCGTTCCTGGTCGCGGCGCTCGGCTCGTTCCTCGGGCTGCTCTCCACCGGACGTGCCCGCAGCGCGCGTTCCCGGGGCCGCCGTAACCGCTGGCTGATCATCGCCGCATTCTCCATCGGTGGCGCCGCCATCTGGCTCATGCACTTCACCGCGATGCTCGGCTTCGACGTGCCGCAGAGTCCGGTGCGCTACAACCCCGTCCTGACGATGGTCAGCCTGGGCCTGGCGGTGGTCGCCGTCGGCGGCGGGCTGATGGTGGTCGGCCACGGCCGGCGCAGCTTCGCCAAGACCGCGATCGCCGGCACCCTGACCGGTCTCGGTGTCCTCGCGATGCACTACACGGGCATGGTCGGTCTGCACGTCTCCGGCCGGATCCACTTCGATCCGGTCCTGGTGGTCGTCTCCGGTGTCATCGCCGTTGTCGCGTCGACAGCCGCGCTGTGGTTCGCCGTCTCCGTCCGGGGCTGGCAACCGATGACCGGCGCCGCCGGTCTGATGGCCCTGGCCGTCTGCGGCATGCACTACACCGGCATGGCCGCCATGACCGTCGAGCTCAGCCCGACCGTCTCCACCCACGTCAGCGGCATCCGGCCGCTGCTGATGATCGTGCCGATCACGCTGATCAGCGCGGCCACGATCCTCGGTGTGGCGCTCAGTGCGCTGCAGGCGATGACCGAGGAGGAGTTCACCGAGGGCGACGGCATGCCGCGCCGCGGGATGCACGCCGAGAACCCCTGGTCGCTCAAGCAGGCGTCGATGTCGGCGATGCGACGGGCGCCCGGCCGCCCGTCACCGGGTGTGCGGCCCTCGCCGCGACCGGTGCCGCCGCGCCGCAAGCCGGTGGCCGACGAGCCGCTGATCGACGTCCCGACCTGACGGAGGGCCCACGGGGGCCTCCGGTCCGGTATATCTGTTCGGCATGGCGCCAAGGATGCTGCTCACGATGCCGTTGCACGCGATCACCGAGGTGTACGGCGAAGCCGGGCTGCGTGACCGGTTCGCCCTCGAGCTGCTGGAACTGCCCGCGGACGACCGGGCGCAGCTCGAGGAGGCGCTGGAGCTGGCGGCCCGTCTGCACGCCGACGACCGCCGGGTCCGCGAGCCGTACCTCAACCATCTGCTGCGGGTGGCGATCCGGATCATGCGCTACTACGGCATCCGGGACGTCGACGTGCTCACCGCGGCGCTGCTGCACGACGCCGTCGAGGACCACCCGGCCGAGCTGGCCGGGTTGCCCGGATCGCTGGGTCACCAGGTGCTGACGGATGCCGCCGTCGCCGAACTGGCCCGGCGGTTCAACCCCCGGATGGCCGAGCTGGTCCGGTCGGTCACCAACCCGGAGTACGACCCCGAACGCGACAAGCACGAGCAGTACAGGGCGCACGTCGCGGACAGTCTCGACCGCGATCCGTGGGCGCGGGTCATCAAGGTGTCGGACTTCACGGACAACGGTGTGGGTGTCATCCACACCACGTACGACAAGGCCCGCAGCTCGGCGATCAAATACCGTCCGCTGGTGCCGAAGCTGCGCGAGCTGGTCGGACGCCCGGACACCCCGCTGTCGCTCGCCGCCAAGGACCACATCCTGGACCAACTCGATTTAGCGGAGGAGCGGTTCGCCGCGATCCTCGACGACTGACGCGGTTAGCCTGGAAGGCATGCCATCCCCCACTGACCTCTGGTGGCGCAGCGCCGTCATCTACCAGATCTATCCGCGCTCCTTCGCCGACAGCAACGGCGACGGGATGGGCGACCTGCCGGGCATCACGGCGCGCCTGAGCGACCTGCGGGACCTCGGCGTCGACGCTGTCTGGCTGTCGCCGTTCTACCCGTCCCCGCAGCACGACGCCGGGTACGACGTGGCCGACTACCGCGCGGTCGACCCGCTCTTCGGTGACCTCGGCGACGCCGACAAGATGATCGCCGAGGCCCGCACCCTCGGGCTCAAGGTCATCGTCGACCTGGTCCCCAACCACACGTCGAACGAGCACGTGTGGTTCCAGGCCGCGCTGGCCGCGGGCCCCGGCAGCCCCGAGCGCGAGCGGTACATCTTCCGCGAGGGCAAGGGCGCCGACGGCAGCGAACCCCCGAACGGCTGGCAGAGCGTCTTCGGCGGACCGGCGTGGGAACGCGTCCCCGACGGCCAGTGGTACCTGCACCTGTTCGACGTCTCCCAGCCGGACCTCAACTGGGGCAACCCGGAGGTCCGCGCCGAGTTCGTGTCGGTGCTGCGTTTCTGGCTCGACCGCGGCGTGGACGGTTTCCGCGTCGACGTCGCGCACGGCCTGATCAAGGACGCGACGCTGGCCGACTGGACGTACGCGGGTGAGATCCTCGGTGGCCTCGCGCCCGAGGGTGCCCCGCCGCCCCCGATGTGGGACCAGGACGGCGTGCACGAGGTCTACCAGCAGTGGCGTTCCGTGCTCGACGAGTACGACGGCGAGCGCATCCTGGTCGCCGAGGCCTGGGTGCAGCCGGCCGAGCGCCTCGCCCGGTACGTCCGCCCGGACGAGATGCACCAGGCGTTCAACTTCGAGTACCTGGACGCGCCCTGGTCCGCCGACCCGCTGCGCAAGGTCATCGACTCCACCATGGCCGCGAACGCGTCGGTCGGCGCACCCACCACCTGGGTGCTCTCCAACCACGACGTCGTGCGGCACGCGACCCGGCTGGGTTATCCGGTCGGTGAGCCCCGCAAGCACGGCATCGGCATCGGCGACCCCCAGCCCGACGTCGGCCTGGGCCTGCGGCGGGCGCGGGCGGCGACGCTGCAGATGCTCGCGCTGCCCGGTTCGGCGTACCTCTACCAGGGCGAGGAGCTGGGGCTGCCCGAGGCCACCGAGATCCCCGACGAGTTCCGGCAGGACCCCGCCTGGGAGCGGTCCGGGCACGCCGAGCGCGGCCGTGACGGCTGCCGGGTGCCGATCCCGTGGGAGGCCGACGCCCCCTCGTACGGCTTCGGGCCGGCCGACGCCAGCTGGCTGCCGCAGCCGGCGGTCTGGGCCGAGTACGCCCTCGACCGCCAGCGTGGTGTCACCGGCTCCACCTACGAGCTCTACCGCTCCGCGCTGCGCCTGCGGGCCGTGCACGCTCTCGGCATCGGCGCGCTGAGCTGGATCGACACCCCGGCGGACGTGCTGGCCTTCCGCAACGGTGACCTGCTCGTGGTGACGAACTACGGTGACGCCCCGGCCGAGCTCCCGCTCAACGCCCGGGTGCAGCTGTCCAGCGAACCGCTGACCGAGGACGGCCGTGTCCCGCAGGACGTCACGGTGTGGGCGCGGGTCTGACCTCGTCCGCTTTTGCGCTGTAGGTGGCCAGGGCCGCATGGGTGTCCGCCATGTCCCTGGCCACCGTCCGGCCGGCCAGCCAGTACATGACACCGGTCGGGATGAAGAACAGCTGGAACGCGGCGAGACCGACCGCGTAGTTCAGCGGTGGCGGGAAGGCGCCGGACAGCCCCCGGAAGGCCACCGCGATGAACGCGTTGCCGCCGGCGCGGCCGAACCCGTTGACCAGGTTGCCGAGGCTGTAGACGGTGCCGCGGTGCTCCGGCGGGTTCACGTCGGCGATCAGAGCGAACCAGTTCGGTGAGTTCGCCGAGGTCAGCGCCAGCGCGAAGATGGCGGTGGCCAGGCTCAGCCCGACGGTCGGCTCGGTCCACACGTTCCGCAGGATCGCCCTGATGACCGCGCCCGTGCTGCCGCCGTCCGGCACGTCGATGCGGAACGGGACGAAGAACAACACCACGTAGAACGGCACCGCGGCGAGGACACCGACCGCGGCGACCAGGGCGCGGCCGCGGGGCGTACGCCGTTGCAGACGGTCGCCGACCAGCCCGCCCAGGATCGACAGCGCCCCGCCGAGCTGGAACAACGTGGCGAAGACGCTGCCCACGATCACCGCGGTGGCCGCGGAGTAGCCCTGATCCTCGGCCCGGGCGCGGAACAGCACCGGCAGCCAGACCAGCGAGCCGAAAGCGATCTGCGCCGTGAAGCCCTGGAGGATCAGCCAGATGTTGGTGCGCCGGGCCAGGATCCGCGGCAGGTCGTCGCGGTGGATCCGCTCGTCGTACTCGACCCCCTCGAGCTCCGGCTGGCTGTCGCCACGCGGCACGTTGTAGGTCAGCACGTAGGCGACGGTCGCGACAACACCGGCGACGGCCACGATCAGGAACGGCCGCCGCCAGTCGGACGACCCGAGCAGACCGCCGACAAGCGTCCCGGCCAGCGTGCCGACACCCTGCGACAGCCCCCAGAAGCTCATCACGAGGCCGCGGCGGCGCGGCGAGATCAGATCGCTGACCACGGCGAAGCTGACACTGGCCACACCGCCCAGGCCGATCGCCGCGAGCACCTGCGACAGCAGAAAGGACGGGTAGCTGCCGGCCAGACCGGACCAGGCCGTCCCGAGAACCCAGATCAGGGTTCCGGCGATCAGCACGGGCTTGCGGTCGGTGCGGTCACCCGCGTACGCCCAGCCGATCGCGGCCACCGCGCTGATCAGGAACATCACCGTGGTGGCCAGCGCGATCCGGCCCTCGCCCACACCGAGGTCCCGGCCGATGCTGCCGTACAGCGGCGGGACGAGGCCGATCGCGACATTGTCCAGCGACGCGAGGACGACGAACACGATCACGCTGTACGCGCGATGCGCCGGTCCTCCCCGCAAGCTCACGCGGACGAGGTTAGCGGGACACCCGGTCGATCACGGCGTCGCGGGCGGCCGCGTACTGCTCACGGATCAACGGGACGCTCGTGTCCTCGTACACCTCGGGGGCCTCGGCCGACCAGGTGGGCGGCGCGTCACCACCCACGGCGACCCAGGCGGCCTGGCGGGCGGCGCCGTCCGCGACGTATTCGCCGGGCGGCGGAACCAGAACCGGCAGACCGAACAGCGCGGGCGCGATCTTGCGGACCGCCTCGCTGCGCGCGCCGCCGCCGACCAGCACGATCCGGTTGGCCGTCGCACCCCGGGCGACCAGAGCGTCGAGCCCGTCGGCGAGCGCGCAGAGCATGCCCTCGACCGCGGCCCGGGCCAGGTGGGCCGGGTCCGAGGTGCGCAGCGTCAGGCCGTGGATGGCACCGGTCGCGTTCGGGCGGTTCGGCGTCCGCTCCCCCTCCAGGTACGGGATGAGCACGAGCCCGTCCGCACCGGCGGGCGCCGAGAGGGCCAGCCGGGACAACTCCTCGTGGTCGACGCCGAGCAGTTTGGTGGCCGCGTCGAGCACCCGGGCGGCGTTGAGGGTGACGACGATCGGCAGGAAGCGGCCGGTCGTGTCGGCGAAGCCCGAGACGGCGCCGCTGGGGTCGTCCGGTGACACGTCGGAGGAGACAAAAACGGTGCCCGAGGTGCCGATGGAGATGACGACGTCGCCCGGCAGGGCACCCGCGCCGAGACCCGCCGCGGCGTTGTCACCGGCGCCGGGGCCGAGCGGTGCGCCGTTGGGCAGGGTGCCCGCGATGCCGGTGGGGCCGAGCACCTCCGGGACGGCGATGCGCCGGCCGAAGCCGAGCTCGAGCAGGTCGTGGCGGTATTCGTTGGTGGCGGCCGACCAGTAGAGGGTGCCGCTGGCGTCGCTGCGGTCGGTGCGGAGGGTGTCCAGACCCCGCGCACCGGACAGCTTCCACGTGAGCCAGTCGTGCGGCAGGCAGACCGCCGCGACCCGGGCGGCGTTCTCCGGCTCGTTGCGGGCCAGCCAGCGCAGCTTGGTCAGCGTGAAGCTGGCGACCGGGACGATCCCGACGGCGTCGACCCAGGCCCGGCGGCCCTTGTCGCCGCCGCCGAGCTCGTCGATCAGGTCGGCGGCCGCACCGGCGCTGCGTGTGTCGTTCCACAGCAGCGCCGGGCGGACCACCTCGCCGTCGGAGTCCAGGACCACCATGCCGTGCTGCTGACCCGCGACCGAGGCGGCGGCGACGTCGTCCAGGCCGCCCGCCTCGTCGATGGCCTGCTGCAACGCGGTCCACCAGGCGTCGGGGTGCACCTCCGTGCCGTCGGGATGGCTCGCCCGCCCCTGCCGGACCAGTTTTCCGGTCTCGGCGTCACGGATGACCACCTTGCAGGACTGAGTGGAGGAATCGATCCCGGCTACCAGTGTCATGGGGTCCATCTTCCGTCAGGAATCAGTTGGCGCGCAGCACATGATCGATGGCGAGCTGGTGCAACTTCACGAAGTGGTACCCCTGCTCGCCGGCCGCGTCGACGTCGTAGTCCTCGAAGGCGCTGCGGTCGTTCAGCAGGTCGGTGTAGGTCTCGCCCTCGTTCAGGGTTGGCTTCGACAGCTCGAGCACCTTGCTCTCGGCCAGCGCCTCCTGGACCGCCGGGTCGGCGCGGAACGCCTGCGCCCGCTCCTTGAGCAGCAGGTACATCCGCATGTTGGCCTTCGCCGACTCCCACACGCCGGTGTAGTCCTCGGTGCGCGAGGGCTTGTAGTCGAAGTGCCGCGGGCCGTCGTAACCGGGGCCGCCGCCGGGGCCGCCGTGCTCGAGCAGGTCCACCAGCGCGAACGCGTTGAGCAGGTCACCGTGGCCGAAGACCAGGTCCTGGTCGAACTTGGGGCCGTGCTGACCGTTGAGGTCGATGTGGAAGAGCTTGCCGTGCCACAGCGCCTGGGCGATGCCCTGCGCGAAGTTGAGGTTCGACATCTGCTCGTGGCCGACCTCGGGGTTGATGCCGAAGAGCTCCGGGCGCTCGAGGTCGTTCACGAAGGCGATCGCGTGACCGGCCGTGGGCAGCAGGATGTCGCCGCGGGGCTCGTTGGGCTTGGGCTCGATGGCGAAGCGCAGACCGTAGCCGTTGTCCTCGGAATACTGCGCGAGCAGGTTGAGACCCTCGGCGTAGCGGTCGAGCGCGGCCTGGACGTCCTTGGCCACGTCGTACTCGGAACCCTCACGGCCGCCCCACAGGACAAACGTCTTCGCGCCCAGGTCGGCGGCGAGGTCCATGTTGCGCAGGACCTTGCGCAGGGCGTAGCGCCGGACGCTGCGGTCGTTGCTGGTGAAACCGCCGTCCTTGAACACCGGATGGGTGAACAGGTTGGTGGTCACCATCGGCACCACCATGCCGGTCTCGTCCAGGGCCTTCTTGAAGTTCGCGATGACGCCGTCACGGGCGGGCGCGTCCGAGCCGAACGGGACGAGGTCGTCGTCGTGGAACGTGATGCCGTACGCACCCAGCTCGGAGAGCTTGTGCACGGCCTCGATCGGGTCGAGCGGGGCCCGGGTCGCGTCACCGAACGGGTCGCGGGCGGTCCAGCCCACGGTCCAGAGGCCGAATGAGAACTTGTCTTCGCGCGTGGGCTGTACCGACACGGTTACCTCCACGTAACAGAGCTGATTTGTTTATTGGTTGAATTATTTGAGTGCCGTGTGGCATTGTCAAGACGTGGCGGGCCGGTTGATGAGTGCGACGGGGTCACCGGTCCGGCAATCGAGCGTGCGGGCCCATAATCTCGCGCTCGTGCTGCAAACCGTGGCGAACAGCGCAGATCCGATATCTCGGGCAGCGGTTGCCGCTGTCACCGGCCTGACCCGTGCCACCGTTTCCGCCCTGGTGGACGATTTGGTCACAGGTGCGCTGCTCACGGAGGTCGAGCCGCCTCCCCGCAGCGGCGCGGGACGTCCCGCGGTCGGCCTCACCCTGGCCGGCGCCGGACCCGCCGGCCTGGGCCTGGAGATCAACGTCGACTACCGGGCCGCCTGCGTGATCGACCTGACCGGTACGGTCCGGCACCGCCTCGTCGAGCCGGGCGACCAGCGCCTCGCGGACCCCGCCACGGCCATCGCCGCGCTGAGCAGCCTGGCCGGGCGGGCCGTGGCGCTCGCCGAGGCCGACGGGCTCACCATCGCCGGAGCCGCCCTGGCCGTGCCCGGTCTGGTCGCGGCGCACGGTGTCGTCCGCGTCGCCCCCAACCTCGGCTGGCAGGACGTCGCGATCGGTGACTTCCTCGGGGACCTGCCGGTCACCGTCGACAACGAGGCCAACCTGGCCGCGCTCAGCGAACTCGGCAGCGGTGACCTGCCCCGCGACTTCGTCTACATCTCCGGCGAGATCGGCATCGGCGCCGGCATCGTGCTCGACGGCGCGCTCTACCGCGGCACCCGCGGCTGGAGCGGCGAGATCGGCCACATCCCGATCAATCCCGACGGCCCGGACTGCCGCTGCGGCGCCCGCGGCTGCCTGGAGCAGTACGCCGGTCAGGAAGCCGTCCTGCGCGCGGCCGGAGTCGCCACGGTCGAGGACCTGATCGTCGTGGCGTCCGCTGGTGAGCCCGCCGCCCTCGCGGCCCTCACCGCGGCCGGAGCGGCCCTGGGCATGGCCGTGGCCACCGTGGTCAACCTGCTCGACGTGAAGACGATCGTGCTGGGCGGCAGTTACGCCTCGCTGCTGCCCTGGCTGCGCGACAGCATCACGGCCGAAGCCGGCCGGCGGGTGCTGACAGCGGCCTGGTCACCGGTGCAGCTGCAGGCAGCGACGCTCGGGCCGGACGCGGCGATGCGGGGTGCCGCCGGCTCGGTCATCAGGACGCTGATCGACGACCCCGCCGCGTGGCTCGCCCGCCGGCCCTGAGCGTTCAGGCAGTGCGCGCGGCGGTGGAACCCGGAGCTTCGGGCTCGGCGACCGCAGCGAACTCGGTCAGCCCCCGCACCAGCGCCGCCCGGCCCGTGGGGGTCATCCGCTCCAGCACCTCCGCGAGGATCTCCCGCCGGGTGGTACGAAGGTGTTCCAGCAACTGGCGGGCCGACGGTGTCAGATAGAGCGCAATCTCGCGCCGGTCGAGGCGCCCCGGCACCCGCTCGACCATGCCCGAAGCGACCAACCGGTCGCACAGCCGGCTCGCCGAGGAGAGAATCATGGAGAGCTGCCCGGCCAGGCCACGAAGATTGATGCCCTCCTGGCGCTCGACGACGAGCAGGGCATTGAGCTGGGGCCAGGACAGCCGGGGCGTCGCCCGCTCGCGTGCTGCATCCCACGCGGCGAGCAGTGCGGGCGCGGCGTCGTCGACTGCCGCGGTGCGCATCGGGTCCGGCCCGTCCGGCCCATGGTGTTCGGCCATGGTGCAGCAGAGACTACCCGTACGACGGAAGGTGTCGAGGGGGTGCAAACCGTGTCCGACCGATTGATCGCCGTCCAGCGGGCGCTGGCCGGGGCGCCCGCCGACCGGATCGTCGAGTGCCTGACGGAGGCGATCGTCCAGGAGTACGCCCTGGCCGGCGCCGAGTTGCTGCTCGTCGATTACCGGCTGGCCGCGCTGCTCCCGCTGCTCGACGGCCCGGCGGTGACCCAGCCCGGTGACCCGGCGTGGCGCTGCTTCGACCACCAGACCGAGATTGCCGCGGGCCATCTCACCTACCTGCCCGTGACCGGGCGTGGCGAGCGGATGGGTGTGCTGCGCCTCTCCCCCACACCCGCCTCGGACGAGGCGCGGGCGGAGCTGGCCGAGATCGCCACCCGGCTGGCCCACGAGTTGCAGGCGGCGTCCGCCGGCACCGACCGGTATGCCGTGGCGGCCCGCACCACCCGCCTGACACTGGCCGCGGAGATGCAGTGGGAGCTGCTGCCGGGCCGCAGCCGGGTCCGGCCGTCGTTCAGCCTGGCCGGCCAGCTCGAGCCCTCGTACGCCGTCCGCGGTGACAGCTTCGACTGGGCGGAGCAGAACGGCTGCCTCTACCTGACGGTGCTGAACGGCCACGGCGAGGGGATGAGTGCCGCGCTGCTCACCTCGCTGGCCACGTTCGCGCTGCGCAACGCCCGCCGGGCCGGGCTGGAGCTGGCCGACCAGGCCGCCCTCGCCGACCAGGCTGTCTTCGCCCAGCACCGCGGCGACACACATGTGGAGACCCTGCTGCTGGAGCTGAACCTCGACACCGGCGAGCTGCTGGCGGTCGACGCCGGGTCACCCCGGATGATGGTGCTGCGCGACGGCGAGGTGCTGGACCGGCCGCTCGAGGCCCAGTTCCCGCTGGGCATGTTCGAGACCTCGGAATACACGCCGCAGTCCTTCACCCTGCAGGCCGGTGACCGCCTTTTCATCGTCAGCGACGGCGTGTTCGACGCCGCGACGGAGACCAGCCGGTACGGCGAGGCGGCCCTGCACCGCTTCATGCGGCGGACCGGCTCCCTGGCACCCCTGCAGGCCGTACGGTCGCTGCTCGGGGACCTGCGGGCCTTCGTACGCGGTGATCTCGAGGACGACGCCGTCGCAGTGTGCCTGGACTGGACCGGCAAGAGCGACAACTGAAACGGCCGCCGGACCCCTGAGGGGATCCGGCGGCCGAGGTGCTCCTGCGGGGTGTCAGCCCTTGGCGCCCGAGCGGGACGAGATCGCCTCGAGGAAGATGTCGGAGATCTTCGCCGGGTCGGGGGCGATGAAGACCCCGCCCGAGCTCGTGGCGTTCGTGATCGTCTCGAGCTCGTTACGGTCGACGCCGGGTCCGATGCCGATGATGACCATGCGGACCGGGCGCTTCGGGTCCTGGACCCGCTTCAGCTCGGCGACGAGCTTGTCCTGGCTGATGCCGTCGGGGTTCTCGTCCTGGCCGTCGGTGAAGAGCAGGACCGAGTTGACCCGGCCCGCCTGCCACGTGTCCTGCACGTTCTTGTACGCCGCCAGCGCGGTGTCGTACAGGCCCGTGGCGCCCTTGGGCTTGGGCACGATCTGGCTGATCGAGTCCTGGAGCTGGGCCCGCGACGAGGTCAGCGGGCTGATCGGCACGATCTGCTTCCACGGCCGCTTGCCCACGAGCTCGGTCGAGAAGATCCAGACGCCGACGGCCCACTTGTCGTCGAACAGCGCCAGACCCTGCGAGGCGGCACCACGCGTCACTGCGGCCCGGGAGGCGCCACCGGCCGTCGGCACCTTGTCGAGCATGGAGCCCGACACGTCGAAGACGGCGAGCGCGCGGCCCGGCAGGGTGATGGCGGCCCAGCTGCCCAGCGCCTGGTTGATGAAACGGGCGTCGAGACCGGCTGCGGCGGCACCCTCGGAGCCACCGCCCGGAGCCTGCGCGGCCGGGGACGCCTGCGGGGCGCCGACCGGACCGGCGAAGCCGGCACCGACCGTGCCGTCCGGGGCACGCAGGCCCACGGCAGCCAACTGGTTCTTGAAGGAGGGCTGCTGGAGCGCCTCGCGCAGACCGGTGGCAGCCGCGGACTTGGTCAGGTCGACCTCGGGCATGACCGCGAACGGGTAGTCCAGCGGCGGCGGCACCGGGTCGAGGTAGAGCGCGGCCAGCTTCACCTGGGGACGCTCCGCGTTGTACGCGATGACGTCCTCCTCCGACAGCGGCGCGGCACTCACGGCGCTGGCCAGGTCGGCCGCGTCGAGCGAGCGCGGGAACTTCTGCAGGAGGTCGTCACGCAGCGAGGAGCTGCCCGCGGCCAGCGCACGAAGCGCGCCCACCTGGGTCGCCTTGGCCTTCGCGTCGGTGCCGACGGAGCTGCCCAGCGCGAGCAGACCGGCCAGGCCGGCCGCGTCGCGGGTCGGGTCGACGATGCCGGTGCGCAGCGAGTTGCCGGTGGTCATCTTCTTGACCAGGTCCGACCAGGCCAGCTTCTTGTCGGGCCAGCCGACCTGCTGCGCGACGGGCTCGGGCATGGCGACGACAACCGGGCTCTGCGCGATCGACTTGCCGTCGGTCGGCACGAAGCCCGAGGCCTCGGAGCGCAGGCGCAGCAGCCAGGAGGACGAGTCCGCGATCCACACGTCCGGCAGCACGGCGGACTTGCCGCCGGAGCCGAGACCGGTGAGGGAGACGCCGTGCTTGGCGGCCACGGCCGCGGCCGTGGTCGAGGGATTGACGCCGGTGACGTTCACGGCGACACACGTTCCGTTGACATTGGCACCGTCGGTGGTCCACTGCTGAGCAGCTTGCTCCACCGCGGGGGCAATCTCGGTGGCGGCGGCAACGGTCAGTTTGATCTGACCCGAGCATCCGCCATCGGCGAGTTGCTGATAGCCGAGCCAGGAACCGGCGAGGACAACCACGATCGCCATCGCAGATGCGACGACGCCGGCTCCTCTGAGATTGAAGTTTCTGCGATGGCGGCCTGACACGCGCTCCATACTGCGCATCAGAAGACCTGAATGCCATATACGTTCGGACGAAAGTTACTCGGATTGGAAATTCTGCATACTTATATCACCGTGCGTATCCGGACGTATCCGAGCGGTGCGCACAGTTCCGGGAAGCTTGCCGGATTTCGGCATTAAGCGGTGACACGCCGTTGCCGTCCGCTATCGGTCAACTGCCGTCTTGACGCCCGTTCCAGCGCAGCAGGCACGTCGGGGTCCCCTCGCTCACCGGTTCGCCCTGTGACGAAGGGATGCCGGTGTCGGGATCGATGCGGAAGACGGTGACGCTCTGTGAGCGCTCATTGGCTACGTAGAGGTGGTCGCCGAGGAGCGTGAGGTGGCGCGGCCAGACGCCGCCGGTGGCCACCTCGGTGAGCAGCGAGGCACCCTCGGGCTCCCACGAGAAGACCGAGACGGTGTCGGGCCCGCGGTTGGCGACGTAGACAAAACGTCCGTCCCGGCCGGTGGTCAGCTCCGAAGGCTGGTTGGGCTTGGTCGCGCTGGTCGGCTCACCGCCGACAGGTCGCAGGTGCCCGTCGGCAGGATCCGGGCGGAACCAGGTGAGGGTGCCGGACAGCTCACCGACGGCCAGCAGCGCGCCGTCGATCGACCGCAGCAGGTGCCGCGGACCCGTGCCGGGCTCGGCGACGGCGGCCGGGCCGGCCAGGATGAGCCGGCCGGAGACCGCGTCGAGGCGGGCGCGCCAGATCCGGTCGGAACCGAGGTCGGAGATCAGGACGTCCGGGCCGTTCGGGTCCGGGAAGACCATGTGGGCGTGCGGGCCCTCCTGGCGATCGGCGACCGGGCCCTGACCCTGCAGCTGGAGCAGATCGCTGCGCTCACCGGGGACACCGTCGGCGTCCAGCGGGAACACCGCGACGCTGCCGCTGCTGTAATTGGCCACGAGCAGATGCCCGGCCCCGGCGGCGACCGCCAGGTGGCAGGGCGCGGCACCACCGGTGGAGCGGACGGCCAGCGGCGTGAGCGAAGCGTCGGTGCCGACCGCGAAAGCGCTCACCGTGCCGGCGTCGAGCTCGTTGACGGCGTAGAGCACCGGCAGGCTCGGGTGCTGGGCCAGGAAGGACGGTGACGGCGTGCGGGCGGCGACACCCAGCCGGGTCAGATCACCGGTCGCGGGGTCGCGCCGCAGCACCGCGACGCCCTCCCCCTCGCCGTCACTCTCGCCCGTGTAACAGCCGACGAAGACGTACTCATCATTGGCGCCCATGCCCCCGATCCAATCACGCGGGTGCGACAGGCGCGCGGACCCCCGTCGAACCCGCGCGACTGCCGCTGCTCCGCGTCCCGTCAGCTGTTCAGCAACTCGTAGGCACCGGCGGTGGCCTTCTGCTGCTGGTCGGCCGCGGGCGGCACCGGGGTCGGTGCCGAGCCGAAGTCGGTGTAGGTGACCTCGTACTTGCCGGCCTTGTGCTTCCCGGCCGCCGGGATCTTGACGACGAGCCTGGTCAGGCGGCCCTTGCTGTCGGTCGCCGCCTCGAACGGCACCTGCTTCGCCTTGTCGCCGAGGGCGGTCAGCCGGTCCGCGGCGACGATCTCGGTCTTGCCCTGCTGCGTGAGATCGGTCGTCCCGGTGAACTTGCCCTCGGTGGTCTGCTCGGCGTCGACCACGGCCCGCAGCACCACACCGGCGTCACCGGGGTCGGTCTCGTCCGCGTACCCGAGCGGGACGTTGTCCTTGTCCTTCACCTTGGCCGGGTCGATCAGCATCCACCGCTTCGGGAGCTTCGGGAGGCCCGTCAGTCCCTCCGTACCGGTAAATTTGATCTTGATCCAGGTCTGCTTCTCCACGACCAGGTAGTCCGAGTGGAGGGTGAAACCGGCGTCGGGCTGCTTGTAGCGGAAACCGATCCGGTAGCTGTGCTTGCCCGCGTCGAACTCACCGGACGCCGGCACCTCGCCGGTGACCGCGAAGCGGAAGCTGCCCGTCGTGAAGTCCGGAAGGGACTTCAGCAGCGCGTCCCGCGGTCCGAGCGGCGTGGGCTTCGCGACCACCTCGTCGGCGGCGGCGCCGCAGCCGCCGGTGACGGCGACACTCACGGTGAACAGTGCTGCGAGGACGGCCGGCCGAACCTGCGAAACATTCATCAGGTCATCGCTTTCTCGTACGCGGCAGCCGGGGTTCGCCGGTCTGCCTGTCGGGTTGACGCAGTGAAGCCTGTGGGACAGTGCTGCCATGCCGCTGCGGCTATGCTGCTGCCGGCTGCCGTTCCGCTGCCGTTTCGCATACGTGCTGCTCAAGGGGGATGTGGCGGTGATAAACGCGCCCGCCGGTCGGCCGCTGAGGTTCGAGATCCTCGGCGAGGTCCGGGCCCTGCGCGGCGACGACCAGGTCGACCTCGGTCCGGCGAAACAACGCGCGGTGCTCGCCGTCCTGCTGCTGGAGGCGGGCAAGCCCGTCCCGACACCGCAGATCGTCGGCGCGGTGTGGGGTGACGGGCCGCCGGAGAACGGCGCCAACGTCGTGCAGAAATACGTCGCAGGTCTGCGCCGGGTCCTCGACCCGGACCGCTCCCCGCGTACGCCGGGAGAGCTGCTCGCCCTCACCAACGGTGGTTACGTGCTGCGCGTGGAGCCCGGCTCGCTGGACGCGGCGAAATTTGCGGCCGGTGTCGCGCGGGCCTCCGCCGAACGCAGATCCGGGCAGCTCGTCGAGGCGGCCGAGACCCTGCGTGAGGCGCTGGCGCTGTGGCAGGGCGGTGAGGCGCTCGCCGGTCTCACCGGCCCCGTCTTCGAGGCGGCCCGCACCAGGCTCGACGACGCGCGCGCCACCGCCTGGGAAAAGTGGGCCGACATCCAGCTCACCCGGGGCAACCACACCGGACTCATGCCCGACCTCGTCCGCCTGGTCGAGCAGTTCCCGCTGCGCGAAGGGCTGCGGGCCCAGCTCATGATCGCGCTGCACCAGGGTGGACGGCAGGCCGAGGCGCTGGCGGCGTTCCGGGACGCCCGCGCCTACTTCCTCGACGAGTTCGGGGTCGAGCCGGGCGAGCGGATGCAGGAGACCCACCGCCGCATCCTGCGGGGCGAGCCGTTCTACGCCGAGCCCGTCGACCCGTGGGCCGACAGCGACGGCGTCCCCGCACCCCGGCACCCACCCGAGTCCGTGTCGCCCCCGCCGCCCGTCACGTCACCCTCGTCCTTCGTGCAGCAGTACGTGCCGCCCGATGTCACCGAGACCGTGCCCAGCTCCGGCGCACCCGGGTACGCCCACCCGCCGAACCCGTGGGGTGCCGCACCTCCCGCACCACCGGCGTACACGTCACCCGGACGGCGGTTCCCGATCGGCGAGGTCATCGTCGCCGCGGTGCTGCCCATCCTGGTGTGCTCGTTCGGCAGCTGGATCTACTTCGTCTACGCCGGCATCCGCCGCCAGGAGAACCGCCAGTTCCTGTTCGCCCTCGGTTACGCCGTCCTCTTCGTGATCTCGATCGTGCTGATCCTGACCAGCGAGGACCGGCCCGACAACGCCGACCCCAGCCCCCAGGAAACCGCGGGCGTCCTGCTGATGTTCGGCATCGCCGTCGTCGCGGCCGTACACGGCGCGGTGCTCGCCTCCCACCCCGGCGACAGCCCGCACCGACGCAGCCTGCGCGAACAGGCCCGGCAGTTCGCGGCCTTCGACCCGGCGCGGGCCCGCTCGCTCGGCATCGGCCGGCCCGACCTGCTCCGCACCTTCGACGACGGCGGCCTCGTCGACGTCAACCACGTCCCCGGTCACGAGCTCGCCCGGCTGCCCGGGCTCGGCTCCGACCAGGCGCACGCCATCGTGATGGACCGGCTCAACCGCGGGCCCTACCGCCACACCGACGACCTGGTCACCCGCGGACTGCTGTCCACGAGGATCCACACCAAGCTGCGCACCCGGCTCATCTGCCTGCCGATGACACCGACCAACACCCCGACGGGCTGGACGACGCCCTACTCCCCACCGCAGTACGGCTGAGAGTCAGCGCGCCCCGGCGGCGAGCAGCTGGCGGCGGGCGACGTATTCGACCAGCTCGATCAGCACGTTGCGGGCGGCCAGGGGCTCCCGCGCGTCGAACTCCACCACCGGCACGTCCGCGTCGAGGTCGAGGGCCCGGCTGATCGCCTCGGCGCCGAAACGGCGCTCGGTGTCGAAACAGTTCACGGCGACCACGAAGGGCGTACCGCGCTGCTCGAAGTAGTCGATCGACGGGAAGCAGTCGGCCAGGCGACGGGTGTCCGCGAGGACCACAGCACCCAGCGCACCCTGCGACAACTCGTCCCAGAGGAACCAGAAACGGTCCTGTCCCGGGGTACCGAAGAGGTAGAGCTGCAGGTCCTCGGTGATCGTGATGCGACCGAAGTCCATCGTCACCGTCGTGGTGCGCTTCGCCTCGACACCGGAGGTGTCGTCGGCGCCCTCGACGCCGGTCAGCACCTCCTCGGTCTGCAACGGCCGGATCTCGCTGACCGAGCCGACCATGGTGGTCTTGCCCGCACCGAACCCGCCGGCGATGAGGATCTTGAGCGCGACCGGGATGCGCGAGCGTGTGCCGTCTCGGTCAGAGCGCACGGAGTCCATTGACAACCGCCTTGAGTACGTCGACGTCGTGCGGCTGAGTTGCCGCAGGGGGCTCGTAGAGCGAAATAAGTCCTGCCGAGCGTAGATCACCCAGCAGAACCCGGACGACCCCGAGGGAGAGGTCCAGTTTGGAGGCTAGTTCGACGATCGACATCGGCTCCCACGCCGCGCCGACGATCGCGTGATGCTCCGGCTGCATCGATGGGGACAGTGGTGCCTCCGGCATCGTCGCCACCACAAAAGCGACAAGGTCGAACTCGCCGCCGGACGGTGCGACCCGGCCTTGCGTCATCGCGTACGGCCGGACCACCGGACCCGCGTCGTGGTCCAGCCAGTCGTGCGGTGCGCGCAGCGGATCAGCGGCCATCGGATCCGGCGGGCCGCTCGGGTGCGTCCATCGTCTGGCCGACCCGGGTGACGAGCATGGCCATCTCGTACGCGATGAGTCCCAGGTCCGCGTCGCTGGCCGCCAGCACCGCCAGACACGCACCCTGACCCGCCGCGGTGACGAAGAGGAACGCGTCCTCCATCTCGACCACCGTCTGGCGGACCGGGCCGGCGCGGAAGTGCCGGCTCGCCCCCTTGGCCAGGCTCTGGAACCCCGCGGCCATCGCCGACAGGTGCTCGGCGTCCTCGCGGCTCAGCGAGGCCGAAGCGCCCATCATGAGCCCGTCGGCCGACAGCACCACCGCCTGCAACGCCGACGGCACCCGGTCGACCAGGTCGTCGAGGAGCCAGGTCAGGTTGGCGCTCTGGTTAGTCGTGTGTGCCACTTATGCGTCCTTCTCCGGCCGGTTCTCAGGGTTCTCGTCGGTCTTGCCTGCGTCGGGTCCCACAGCCGGGAACGTGACGGTAGCCGCCTCGGACCACGCCTGCTCCCGTACCGTCTCGTGTTTGTCAGAAACGGGCACGTCGGCTTTGTCAGGAACGGGCACTTCGGCGGGCCTGGCCGCGCTGAGCCCGGCGGCCTCGCGGCGGCCCCGCGTGGTGCCGCGTTGCAGGGCGCTCATCAGGCTCCGCACCTGCTCCGGGGAGCGGGACGGGCCGGCGTCGGCGCGTTCGGCGACCGGGCCGCGCAGCTGCGGCGCGAGGCTGGCCTGCCGGACGCGGCGCGGCAGCAGCGGCTCGTCCGCATCCGGCTCGTCCTTCGGCCCTGCCTCGGGCCCGTCCTTGGGCTCGGTCCTGAGCCCGTTGTTGAGCCCGGTCCTGGGTCCGTCGTTGAGCCCGGTCCTGGGCCCGTCCTTGGGCCCGTCCTTGGGCAGCGGCACTGTCGGCGCTGAGGTCAGATCGGACATCGGAGTGGTCGGCTCCGGTGAGGTTCGCGGCGCCGGGATCCGCGGTGTGAGCACCGCCGGGCCGTCACCGTGCAGCAACGGCTCGGCCGTCGGACGGCTTCCGTTTCCGTTGCGGCCGGGCGCCGGCAGCTCGGGCGGCGCCGTGAGCCCCGCGGGAGAGGTCAGGTTGGGCGGGAGCAACGCGGGTTCGCCGTTGGCGGCGTCCCGGGCCCGGCGGGGCTTGGTGCGGCGGCGCTGGACCAGGCCATCCTCGGTGAGACCGTCGACGACCGCACTGGCGGTCGGACCACCCGGCCCGGCGACGGGCTCGGGCACGACGTCGTCCCGGGCCGGCTCGACGATCTCCGGTCCGGCCGTTGCCGTGCCGTTGAGGGTGACCGGGTGCCCGCTCGCGGAGATCGAGCGCAGCTCCTCGGTGCCCTGCCACTGCAGAGCCGCGAGCGACCGGCGGGCGGGGTCCTCCGTGCCCGTCCCGACCAGCGGGCGGTCCCACGACTTGTCGGACGGCGACGGGCCGGCCGGCAGCTCGGGCAGGCCGGCACCGGAGACACCCGGGCCGGGCGTGACCAGGTCGCCGGGCACCAGCACCACCGCGGTCACGCCGCCGTAACCACTCGGTCGCAGCGAGACACGGATGGCGTGCCGGTCGGCCAGCTGCGCGACCACGAAGAGTCCGAGCCGGGCGCTGTCCGCGGGATCGAACTCCGGCGGCTCGAGCAGCTTGCGGTTGGCGTCGGCGATCGCCTCGGGGGACATGCCGAGACCGCGGTCCTCGATCTCCAGGGCGTAGCCGTTCGGGAGCACCTGACCGACAACCTGGACGCGGGTGTGCGGCGGGGAGAAGGACGCGGCGTTCTCGAGCAGCTCGGCGACCAGGTGGATGACATCACCCACGGCCCGGCCCAGCACCGCGGCGGACTCGACCGACACGATGTCGACCCGCTTGTAGTCCTCGACCTCGCTGATCGCGCCGCGGACGACGTCGATCACCGGCACGGGGTTGCGCCAGCCGCGGCCCGGTGCGGCACCGGCCAGGATCACCAGGTCCTCGGCGTGCCGGCGCATCCGGGTGGCCAGGTGGTCGACGCGGTACAGGTCCTCGAGCTCGTCGGGCTCGGTCTCGCGGCGTTCCATCTTGTCGAGCAGGGAGAGCTGGCGGTGCAGCAGCGTCTGGCTGCGCCGGGCGATGTTGAGGAAGACCTCGTTGATGCCGCGGCGGACGTTCGCCTCCTCGACCGCCGACTGCACGGCCGTGCGCTGCACCTCGTTGAACGCGCGGCCGAGCTGGCCGATCTCGTCGTGGCCGTACGCCAGCGGCGGGGTCTCGACCTCGACGTCGACCGCCTCACCGCGTTGCAGCCGCCGGACCACGGCGGGCAGGCGCTCACCGGCCATCTCGAGGGCCTCGCCGCGCATCCGGGTCAGGCGGCCGACCATCGAGCGGCCGATGCGCACCGACACCCACACGGAGACGATGAACGCGATCAGGCCCAGCAGCCCGGCGAGGGCCAGGCGGACGAGCACGGCGATCGCGACCGGCATGACGTCCTCGGC
Source organism: Amorphoplanes friuliensis DSM 7358 (assembly GCF_000494755.1). Lineage (NCBI taxonomy): Bacteria > Bacillati > Actinomycetota > Actinomycetes > Micromonosporales > Micromonosporaceae > Actinoplanes > Actinoplanes friuliensis. The sequence goes on along the minus strand of NC_022657.1, from coordinate 1,530,952 downwards.
CAGCGAGTCGGTCGCGTTGAGCTCGAAGGCGCGCAACTGCTGCGCCGAGGAGTCGTACGCGGGCTGCCACGACGCCGAGGGGACCGGCAGAGCGGAACCCGGGCGGCTGTCGCTGATCAGGGTGTCCTGCAGCTCGCGGAGCCGGTTGAACGCGGCGCCGCTGCTCAGGCGCTGGTAGGCGGTGCGGTCGCGGTCGGGCAGGTCGATGACACCCTGGGAGAACAGGAAGCGGGAGGTGCCGATGGACTGCAGCAGCTCGGCGCGGCCGGCCTCGCTGACCCGCCCGGCGGCGTACGCGCCCGCGAGCAGCGAGTCGGTCCGGCTGAGGTATTCCTGACCGCGGCCGATGGTGGTCAGGGCGCGGATCTCACGGTCGATGCGCTCGTCACCGAACGTGGCCGTCGACGAGAACATCTGGAAGCCGCTGTCCACGATGCTGTTGTAAAGATTTTGCGCGCCGATCGGGTCGACCTCGCGGCGGTCGATGTGCACGCGGTTGGCGGCGAGTCCGTCGAGGTCGGAGAGCACCTGGGCGATCCGCGTCTCGAGGGTGTCGGACGCGGCGTCGCGGGCGTCGTCGCCGGACGCGAGACGACGGAAGTCGGAGGCGGCCCGGTCGGTGGAGGCGCGCTGCGCGGTGAGCGCCGCGGCACTGCCCTTCTCGTCGGAGAGGAACTCGACCGAGAGCCGGCGTTCGCGCTGCACCTCACCCATCAGGACCTCGCCGGGGGTGCCGACGGTGTCCAGCAGCGTCTGCGCCGACAACAGGTTGAGCGCCGGGCCGGCGGTCAGCGCCGTCGCGAAGCCCCAGAGCGCGAGCAGCGCGACCAGGGGCACCGCGACCAGCGCGATGATCTTCGAACGGATCGACCAGTTGCGGGTTCTCATCAGACTCCGCCCGAGGGGGTGCAGGACCTGCGCGGCGCAGGACGAGGAGGCCGCCGGTGAGGGGTGACGGCCGTTTCCGTGCTGCGTGCGCCTCCGGCAGGATACGTAAGGGACGCCATCAGAGCTAGCTCTCACCGTGCCATATACGCGGCGACTGTCCTGTTTGTCCAACGCGGGTTCGGTCAATCTCACGACAAAACAGCTGCTGACCCCGGCACCTCGTCTGGAACAACTCAAGATTGGCGAGACCCTTTTCACGTCGGCGTGTCGATTCGGATTGATGACCCCGGTGAGGTGGGCATATCCAGGGTTGAAGAAGGAGGAATCCGATGTCCCCCACAGTCGTGATCATTCTCATTGTCGTCCTGCTGGTGATCGCCGCCGCTGTTGTCCTGGGCGCCCGGGCCAGCCGCCGCAAGCAGCTGCAGAACAAGTTCGGGCCCGAGTACGACCGGGTCGTCGGCGACGCCGACAGCCGCTCCGAGGGCGAGCGTGAGCTGCGTGAGCGCGAGAAGCGGCACGCCGAGTTCGAGCTCAAGGCCCTGTCGGCCGAGTCCAAGGCGAAGTACTCGGTCGCCTGGGAAGAAGTGCAGATCCAGTTCGTGGACTCCCCCGAGCAGGCTGTCTCGACCGCCGACGAGCTGGTCACCAAGCTCATCGCCGAACGCGGCTACCCGACGGGGGACTACGACGACCAGCTCGCCAACCTCTCCGTCGCGCACGCCCGGACCCTCGAGCACTACCGCGACGCCCACGCGATCAGCGAACGCAGCAAGAGCGGGGAAGCGGAAACCGAGGATCTGCGGCAGGCTCTGGTCCACTACCGTGCGCTCTTCGCCGACCTCCTCGGCGAGAACCCGATCCGCTCCGAAGGCGCAGCCTCTCCCGCGTCCGAGCCCAAGGTTCCGGAACAGAAGATCAACAACCACGACAGCGACGTCGCGAACTCCCGTCCCGACGCCACGAGCCGCTGAGGAGCCCGACCATGCGTTTCTTCTCCAACGACGCGCGCGAGACCACCGACGAGCAGGCGCGCGACGACGACCAGCCCGAAAAGGTCCAGTCCGACCCGGTCGCCGTCCCGAACCAGCGGCCGCCGTCGCCCTGGTCCACGCCGGCCGCCGCCGACTCCCCCTCCACACCGGAGAACGACCGGTGGGACGACGCCGACCGTCAGCCCGACGACAGCGTCGTCACGACCTCCAGCAACACGTACGCCGGCAGCACCGCGGCACCCGACCCCGACGCCCCGGCGGCGACCCCGTGGAACAAGGACGACGCCCGGGCCGACGGCGACGACACGCGGGTCGACGGTGACCACACGCGGGTGGACGGCCACGACCACGGCGGCCCGGCCGACGAGCTCGACCTGCCGCTGGACGACAAGTCCACGACCACCTCCCCGGACGACGACGTGCTCAAGGACAACGGCACGTTCGACGAGCCGACGGCGGTCGACCCGGCCACGGACAAGCCCCTCTCCGCGGACGACACCGACGAAACCGTGGCGTTGAAGGACGAGGGTGACTTCAACGACCCGAAGGCCGTCGACCCGGTGACCGAGACGCCGCTCGACAAGGACGACCGCGACACCGCAGTCGACGAGCACGACACCTCTTCTGTCTCCGAGCCGGCAGTTTCCGAGCCTGCCGTTGTGCCCGTGCCAGTGCCTGTTGCCGCCGCCGCACCGGCGAGCGCTCCGGCGACCGCCCCGGCGGCCAAGAAGGAGACGGTGTTCGACGAGAGCGACGCCCAGTCGTTCCAGGAGCGCTGGCGTGAGGTGCAGCTGCGCTTCGTCGACAGCCCGAAGGACGCCGCCGGCGACGCCGCCAAGCTTGTCGACGAGGCGTTCGACAAGCTCACCGCCGCGCTGAAGTCGCAGCGTGACGGGCTCACCAACGACACCGAGGACACCGAGCAGCTGCGGGTGCAGCTCCGCGGGTACAGGGACATTTTGAACCGGATCCTCGGTCTCTGACCTCGGACGATCCTGACCGGCCGCGTGCTCCCGAGCACGCGGCCGGTGCCATGCTGAGCGGATGCGCGCGTCCCGCCTGGTCTCCCTGCTGCTGTTGCTGCAGACGCGCGGCCGGATGACCGCGCAGGAGCTGGCCGGCGAGCTCGAGGTCTCCGTCCGCACCGTCTACCGCGACGTCGAGTCACTCAGCGGTTCGGGCGTGCCGATCTACGCCGACCGTGGTCCCGCCGGCGGCTACCAACTGCTCGACGGTTACCGCACCCGGCTCACCGGGCTGACCGGCGACGAGGCGGGGACGTTGTTCCTCGCCGGTGTCCCCGGCCCGGCCGCGGAGCTCGGCCTCGGCTCGGTCCTGGCCGCCGCGGAGCTCAAGCTGCGCGCCTCGCTGCCGGGTGAGCTCGCGGACAGAGCCGATCGGGTACGCGACCGCTTCCACCTCGACGCGCCCGGCTGGTTCCGGGCCGACGAACCCACCCCGCACCTCGCCACGGTGGCCGACGCGGTCTGGCGCGAGCGGTTGCTCGAGGTGCGTTACCGCCGCTGGAAGGCCCCGCGCGAGGTGACCCGCACGCTGTCACCCCTGGGCGTCGTCCTGAAAGCGGGCCGCTGGTATCTCGTGGCTCTCTCCCGGGACAAGATCACGGCGTACCGGGTGGTCAACGTCCTCGACGCGGAACTCCTCGACGAACCGGCACAGCGACCGCCCGGCTTCGACCTCGCCGCGTTCTGGCAGACGTGGACGGAACGCTACGAGAGCAGCGTCTACACCGCCCGCGCGACCGTACGCATGACTCCCGAGGCCCTCGACCGGATGGCCTACTTCTTCCCGCCCGAGATGTCCCGGGTGGCCCGCGCCTCGGCCGGACCGGTCGGCGCGGACGGGCGGCTCACCACGACCGTGCCCATCGAATCGGTTCGCCACGGCCACATCGAACTGCTCAAGCTGGGCGCCGACGTCGAAGTGCTCGACCCGCCGGAGCTGCGCGAACGCTTCGCCGAGACCGCCCGCGGTCTGGCTGACTTGTACTCGGCCACCGGGCCGGAAGGATGAGGGTATGACGATGCCCGACGATCTGCTCGCTCACAACCGTCAGCTCATCGACCAGTTCCGGGCCGACGGTGGCGCCTCGATGACCAACCGGCCGCTGCTGCTTCTGACCACAGCCGGCCGACGGACAGGCCAACCCCGGACGAGCCCGATCATGTACGTACGCCACGACGACCGTCTCCTGGTCATCGCCTCCAACAAAGGGGCGGCGACCGACCCCCTGTGGTTCCGGAACCTGATCGCCGACCCGGTGGTGACCGTCGAACTGCCGGGCGAATCGTTCACGGCCACGGCGACACCGCTGACCGGCGACGACTACGACGCCGAGTGGGCCCGGCTGGTCAGCGCCTACCCGTTTTTTGCCGAGTACCAGGCGAAGGCCGGTGACCGCACGATTCCGCTCGTCGAACTCAGCCGCCTGGTCTGACCCGGCTCACACTGCTGACGACTCGCCGGCCTGCGTCGCGGTGTCGGTGTTGTCGTCGCCCGGCTGCACCGGGGGCTCCGGCGGCACGTCGGGGTCTTCGTCCTCGGTGGGCGGGTCGACGGGCGGCGTGGTCGACTCCGTCGGCGGAGTGGTCTCCTCGTCGGCCGGGTCGGTGCTGTCCGGCGGCGTCGACTCGTCGACCGGTGCCGACGGCTCGTCCGATGCGGACGGAGACGGCGAGGTCTTGACGGGCCGGGAGTTCTTCGTCGGCTTCAGCGGCTCGTTGTTCGACTTGGGCTCGGTGCGGATCACCTCGGTGCCGGCCGGTGCGTCACCCGCGCCGGAACCGCCCTCGGGTGCCTGGTTCTGCTGGTTCGAGATCACTGCCGGCGGCCGGTCAGGTGTCAGCGTCACCTGGCCGAACTGAGCGCCGACCCACATCGCCGGTCCGAGGCCAAGCGCAATGATGGCCCCGAAGAGCGCCATCGGTCCCCGATCCATAGCGCCCCTCCCCCCTGGTCAATGGCGATCATCGCCGCTCCGCGTGGCCTTCCTCTACCCAATAAGGCGAACGGTAAGCGAATGGCGCCGAATCTCATTGTGACGCTTGGTGATGAGACGGTGACAGTTGCGTCGGACATGCGACCGTCTCCTCCATCACCACGCAACGGGGGTGCCAACGGTTCAGCGGTGGCAGTAACTATCTGATACGAGACAGGAACGCGACGGCGTCGTCGAGCGCCGCCCAGCCGCCGGGCAATTCGTCGGAGTCCAGGGCGGCCCGAACGCTCATCGTCCCGCCGTTCCGCAGGCTGAGATCCCAGCTCCGGCGCTTGGTCCGCGTCGCACCGGCCACCTCGGCGTACGGCACGAACCGGCTGCCGGGAGCGGCACCGTCCCGTTCGGGCACGTCCGCCGCGGCGAACTGCACCAGCCGCCGCTTCGCCGTCCCGTTCTGCGACCGCGGCAGCCCCGGCACGAGGAACAGTCCGGTGTCGACGATCAGCACATCGGTCCGCGACCCGTCGACCACCAGATTGACCACACCACCGACCACCTCGGGCCGCGTCCGCGCGACGTCGGCGCCGGGCTCGGCCGCAGGATCGATCCCCAGCTCGGCCAGCCGCTCCCGCGCCGTGCCGACCGTCGCCGGATCGCTCGCCAGCGCGGCCAGCCCACCGAGATCAAGATGCGCACCATCGGCAGCCACCAGCTCGGCGGTCCCCGTCCAGCTGTGCCGCCACCGCGCGGCGTCACTGTGCAACGCGGCCAGCGCGAGCAGCAACGTGACCAGCTCAGCGACCCGGCTGGCGGTCTCCTCAGCGGAAAGCCCGGTGAAAACCGACTCCGCGGCCTTGTGCAGCCGCCCGTCCGAAGCGAGATCGAGCACGTCCGCGGCGTTGCCGACAGGCGCCCCCGCGGCCCGGGAGATCGTGACCAGGGCGGCCTCGGCCTCACGCTGCATCTCCACGGTGCGCGCGGCCCCGAAGAACACATCCCAGCTGACGGTGGTGCGTCCCTGCGGCGGGAACGCGACCCCCTGCAGGGCCCGCCCGAGCCCCGGAAGATCAGGAACAAGATCCCCGGCGGGCGCCCCTGGACCGCCGGCCTCGGGCGAGGTCCGCCCACCCAGCTCCGCCCCGCCTGCTGGCGCCTCGCCGCGACCGACCCGCTCGGATGGCTCGTCGCTGCCCGTGGATGCCCTCTGGGCGGGTGCACCGCCGCGACCCCCGGACGCGGCCGCGGTGGACACACCGTCGCGGCCCTCGGAGATCGCCGAGGCGGACGCATCGCCGCGGTCCCCGAAGGCCGTCGCGGTGGGCGCATCGCCATGGTCCGAAGATCCCGAGGCGGTGGGCGCATCGCCATGGTTTCCGAAGGCTGCCGGGCCGGGTGCATCGCTGGGCTGCGGGGATCCCGAGGCGGTGGACGAGTCACTGCGGCCCGTGGATGTCGCATCGGTGAGGGTTGTTGATGCCGAGGCGTTCGGCGCATCGTCACGGCCGCCGGGGTTTGTCGAGGTGGGGGCGTCAGCGAGGCTTGCCGGGCGGCCGGTCGGTGCCGCCGCACTCACCAGGTCCGGCTCGGGGTTGCCGGCGCCGTGGGTCGACCGGTCGTCTTCGCCGCGCGCGCTTGCAGCACTCGATCCGTCCGCGGCCCGTGTCGGGTCGACCGATTTGTTGGTGACGTCGGGCCTGTCTGCGATCTCCGAGCCCGAATCGGTGGGCCTGGCCGGCTCGCCGGGGGCGGGTGCAGTGCCCGTCGGGGCGGGGCGGGGCGCGGGCGTGGCTGGGGGCGTACTCAGAGAGAGGGCGGCGAGGCGGTCGGTGACCGGGGGGTGGGTGTCCCAGCTGGACGGGGTGCCGGGGTCGCGGGCGCGCAGGACCGCGACGTCGTCCGCGCGGGCGGCGAGGACGCGGAGGAAGCCGCCGAAGATGTCGTCCGGGACGTGGCCGGCCTGCCAGCCGGGGCCGAGGTATTCGGCGTGGAAGATGCGTTGCACGGCGTCGAGCGCCGGCAGGTCGCGCAGGACAGCTGCCGCGGCCGAGCGACCGGCGTATTCGGCCGCGATCTGGTCGGCGGTCAACTCCTGGGCGCGGCTGAACGGGGCGTCGACCCGGCGGTAGAACTTTGCGTAGGCGCGGAGCAGCGGGCCCGCGGGGTTGCGGCGGGGAATGCGGGGCACGGTGCGGGCGACAGCCACCCGGCCGCGGTAGGCCAGCGGTGCGAGGCGGCCCAGCCGCGGTGAGTAGTGGCCCAGCTCGTGGGCGGCGACCGCTCGCAGGTGGGCCTCGTCCCAGGCCTGGAGCAACGGCAGGCCGAGGTAGAGGTCGCGGCGGCCGCCGATCAGGCCGAGCAGGCGGGTGCGCTCGATGATCTTTGCGGCGGCGTCGGCGACCACGGTGACGCGGTCGGGCGCGCGGGTGCCGGCGGCCTGCGCGGCGCCGTCGAGCAGGGCCCACAACTGTGGGGGCATCCTCGCGGGTCACGGGCAGGCCGACCGGCTCGGGGCGCCGGGTGTGCAGGGCACGCCAGGTCGCGTACGCCATCACGCCGACCGTGGCGATGCACACCGGCACGCCGAGCCGCAGCGCCGTGCGGCCCGGCAGTGTCGAGAGCAGCAGCAGGACGGGCACCACCACGAGCGCGAGCTGCACAGCCGCGACGATCAGGAACCCGGCCAGCGCCGCGACCGATGCCAGCACTCTCTTCTGCACGCGGAAAGCCTAGGGGTGTCCTGTGACAACCCGGCGTCCGCCGCACCGGCCCGTCGTGCCGGTCGACGACGGGAGTGCGGCGTTGACGTGCGCAAACCCGTACCGGAGGGGTCGCGGAGAATTAAGGAAGATTTCGGGACCTCACCACGGGATCTCGGGCGAGGCGTGGAACGCGACGCCCTGCCGGCGCCAGCGGGGACCGAACGCCGCCAGGCGGGTGCGGAACGACTCCCAGTCGTGGGTGACGCGCGGTGACCAGCCGATCTCGGCGATCGCCGGCAGGCGGGGGTAGGTCATCGTCTCGACGTCGGTAAGGCTGCGCAGCGTCTCCGACCAGAGCGGCGCCTCGACGCCGAGCAGGTGCTCCTCGCCGACACCGGGGAGGCGGTCGGCCGGGTCCCAGCCGTACGCGCGCTCGACGTCGATCGTGCCGGCCCAGTCCAGGCCGAGCGGGCTCTCCGCCGTGTACTTCATGTCGAGGTAGGTCCGGTCGGCCGGCGACATGATCACCTTGCTGCCGTTGGCCGCCGCGCGAGCCGTGCCCTCGTCGGTTGCCTCGATGCGCCAGTACTGCGGGATCGCCGTCTCGGGGAGCTCGACGCCGGCCATCTCGTGCCAGCCGACAACACGCTTCTCGTACTTCGCGACCAGGGGCAGCACCCGCTGGATGAAGGTGCGGTAGTCCTCGGCCGTCGTGGCCTGCGCCTCGTCGCCGCCGATGTGCAGGTAGGGCCCCGGTGTCAGCGCCGCCACCTCGCGGATGACGTCGTCGAGGAACGCGTACGTCTCCTCCTTGCCGGCGACGAACGAGCTGTAGCCGACCTCCGAGTCCGTCCGCTGCGGGACGGCCACACCGTCCGCGGTCAGTTCCGGGTACGCGTGCTGGGCGGCGTTGACGTGCCCCGGCATGTCGATCTCGGGCACGATCGTGACGAAGCGCTCCTCCGCGTACGCGACGAGCTCCGTGTAGTCGGCCTTGGTGAGGAAGCCCGGGCCGGTGCCGTCGACGCCCGTACCGGCACCGCCGCTGATCTCGGTGAGCAGGGGCCAGCCATCGATCTCGAGGCGCCAGCCCTGGTCGTCGGTCAGGTGCAGGTGCAGGTGATTGATCTTGAACTGGACCAGCGAGTCGACATAGGACTTGATCTCGTCGACGCCGAAGAAGTGACGGGCGATGTCGAGCATCGCGCCGCGGTAGGCGAACCGCGGCCGGTCGGTGATCCGGCCACCGGGCAGCGTCCAGGCGCCCGCCTGCGGTGTTCCGGCCTCGATCTCCGCGGGCAGCAGCTGGCGGATCGTCTGCACCGCGGCGAACAGGCCGGCCGGTGCGGCCGCGCGAGCCGTCACGCCGTCGGCAGCGATCTCGAGCTCGTAGCCCTCGTCACCGAGCGTGTCGTCGCCGTCGAGGAGGAGGGCGATGGTGCCGTCCCCGGCGCCGACCGGCAGGGCAAAACCCGTGGCGGGACGCAACACCGCTGCGAGGTGCTCGCCCACCCGGTGCGCCTCGGGTGAACCCGGTGCGGTGCGGATCGCCGTACCCTCGTCGATCGTGAAGGTCACGGCCTGGTCGGGCCGCACCTCGGCCGGCGCGGGAATCACGTCGCCGAGCCCCCTGCGCTCGAATACCGGTTCGCTCACCGCTACGCCCTCCCCGTTCCGGACCGCCGATCGGTCGGCACGACTCTAAACCCTGTTTCCAATTTCCGAACGCCCTGATGAAGCGCGTCACGTCGCCGTTATCGTGGCGACATGGCGATCATCACCCGGCAGGCAGTGCCGGCGGACGCGTCCGAGCTGCACGAACTCGCGGCGAAGACCTTCGGGCTGGCCACGCCGCCCGGCACGTTGCAGAGCGACATCGACGCGTTCATCGGCGAGCACCTGTCGCTCGCCGCCTTCGACAAGTATCTGTCCGACCCCGGCCGGATCGTGCTCCTGGCCGAGGACGAGGGCCGGGCGATCGGTTACTCCATGCTGATCAGCGGGCCGATCGCCGACCCGGAGGTCGCCGCGGTGGTGGCCGCCGCGGGGCCGGGGACGTCGATCGAGCTCAGCAAGTTCTACGTGGCCGCGGACAACCACGGCTCCGGGGTCGCGGGCACGCTGATGACCGCGACGCTGGAGGCCGCCCGGGCCACCGGGGCCCAGGTCTGCTGGCTCGGCGTGAACCAGCTGAACGAGCGGGCGGCGAAGTTCTACTCCCGGAACGGCTTCGAGATCGCCGGCACGAAGCGCTTCCGCGTCGGCGAGATCTGGCACGACGACCACGTCCGCGTCCGCCCCCTCTGACCCCGCCCCCTCTGACCCCGCCCTCGAAACAGCACGGCGCCCCCGGAACAGCGCGGCGCCACGAAACAGCGCGGCGCCACGAAACAGCGCGGCCCCGCGAAACAGCGCGGCCCCGCGAAACAGCGCGGCCCCGCGAAACAGCGCGGCCCCGCGAAACAGCGCGGCCTTTCAGAGGCGGCGCGTTGCCGGCGCGCTGAACCAGGCGCCCGTGCCGGGCACGAGCGCCCACTCGATGCGCTGGCGGACCAGTTCCGAGATCGGTGGCAGGTCCTCCAGCGCGAACCAGCCGACGGCGAGCGACTCGTCGTCGTTGACCCGGGCCTCACCGCCGACCGCGCGGCAGCGGAAGGTGATGTCGACAAATTCCGTCTGGTCGCCGTTCGGGTAGGTGTTCGGCGGCTGGGTGAGCACGCTCGTGACCCGCTCGGGCACGACGTGGACGGCCGTCTCCTCCCACACCTCACGGACGATCGTCTCGGCCGGCTGCTCGCCCGGGTCCATGACTCCCGCGATCAGTGCCCAGCGGCCGTTGTCGGAACGCTGACCGAGCAGGAGCCGGCCGGCGTCGTCGAAGACGACCGCGGTCACCCCGGGCAGCAGCAGCGGGCGATGCCCGACAACGTCGCGGAGGCTCTTGATATACGGCGAAATGGGCATGCCGGACAAGATAGTGCCGTCGGAGTAGCACCGCCGCCCGCGCCGCGCGGAGGTCAGCCGACGAGGGGCCGGACCTCCTCCGCGACAAAGCGGATGAACCCCTCCGGGTCGGGGTCGTCGTTGGTCGGCTGAAGGATCACCGTCGCCGCGCCCGCCTCGGCCAGACGCTCGACCGCCGCCGCCACCGTCTTGGCGTCACCGGCCGCACCCGGCCAGTCGACACCCTCCCGCTCCTGCTGGCGGGCGATCCGCTCCTCGGCCGTCGCACCGGTCGCGGCCGGCATGAAAACGACCAGCTCGTGGTCCTCCGCCGCGCCGATGTGCTCGCGGGCGGCCCGCACACCGTCCGGCGAGGTGCCGCCCGTGAGAATCGTGCCGCCCGCCAGCTCACCCGAGAGCTGCAGCGTCTTGGGTCCGGTCGCGCCGATGAGCACCCGCGGGGCCGGATCGGGCGCCCAGTCCAGGGCGACCGCGTCAAGCTTCACGTAACGACCCTGCGTGGTCACGGTCTCGCCGCGCAGCAGGCTGTGCACCGCCGTGGTGTATTCGCGCAGCAGTGTCATCGGCGAGGCGGCCTTGGCCCCCACCTGCCCCATCCAGTCCTGGACGCCGTGGCCGAAGCCGATGATCGCCCGATCACCGAACATCCGGCGCATCGTGGCGATCTCCATCGCCATCAACGCGGCGTTGCGGAACGGCACCGGCATGATGCCGATGCCGACCTTGAGCCGCTCGGTCCAGGCGAGGGCGGCCGTGGCCGCGGCGATGCCGCTGTTGAGAAAGCAGTCCTCCCACAGCCAGAGCTGCTCGAGACCGGCCTCGTCGGCGAGGCGGGCGAGGTCACGCAGCCGCTCGGGTGGGTTGGAGGGCAGGAAGATGGCGCCTAGGTTCGTCACCGGTCCATAGTCCATGGTGCCTGTGACAAAATTTTGCCCGTCTCGAGCAGAGTCTTGAGATTGGCGAGCACCGCGGGCCACCCCTGGGCCACGTCGGCCCGGTCCTGCTCGGTGGCCAGATTTTCGTGGGTCACGGTCAGCCGCACGATCTCGTGGAACGGCTCGATGTCGAAGGTGACCCGCGACCCGTCGTCGCCGTCCCAGGTGGTGACCAGGCGCCGCGGTGGCGTGCTCTCGACCACCGTGCCGGTCACGTCCGCGATGCCCGAACCGTCCGTGCGCACGTGCTGCCAGGTCGAACCCACCTGCCAGTCCGACACGTTGGCGTGACCCCAGTACCGCGCGGTCAGGTCGGCGTCGGTCAGGGCCTCCCACACGCGTTCGGGGGTGCTCTCGATGTAGGTCACGTAGACGTAGTCCGGCCGGTCGCTCATGGTTGCCTCCGCTTGTCGTCTGACGGCTTGCAGCGTCCGCAGCCGCGGCCGCTCGAACTTGTCGATCCAGCGCTCCTGCAGCTCGTGCAGGGGGACGGGGTTGAGGTAGTGGAGCTTCTCCCGCCCCCGGCGAACGGTCGCCACCAGATTGGCCGCCTCGAGCAGAGCCAGATGCTGGGTCGCCGACTGCCGGGTCATGGCCAGCCCCTCGCACAGCTCCGCGAGCGTCTGCCCGTTGCGCTCGTGCAGCAGGTCGAGCAGGTGCCGCCGGGTCGGATCGGACAGAGCCTTGAACACCAGATCCACACGGCAAGTTAGGCAGGCAATTACCTGCATGTCAAGCTCGGTCGAAAGGCCTACCCCGGTGGGGTGAGCACCGTTGACCTGTCACCCCGGTCGGTCGAGACTTCCTGGGTACCCGGGCAGAGGCCGCCGACCGAGGAAAGGCCGCACCATGGAGGAACACCCTCCGTACCTGTTCACCTCGGCACACGACGCGCCTCTCACGGTCACCGCCGACGTCGACGGCGCGGTCATCGACATAGTCGTCCGCGGCACCTGGCACTCCGGTCGCAGCACCGCGGCCACCCTGGCGATCAGCAAATGCCTCGCCGAGAGCCCGGCGGCGATCATCATCGACGCGACCGGCCTCGACGACCCCGAAGCCGCGAGCGTGCCGACGTGGCTCTCCGCGACCCAGGCCGCCGCAGCCGCGGACCCTCCCACCCGGCTGGCTCTCTGCCTGCCTGCGGAGTCCTCGCTCGCCGCCCGTTTCCGCAGCGTCGGCCTGAACCGCTACCTGCCGATCTTCGACGAGCCGGCCCTGGCCCGCGAGGCACTGGCCGGCAACCGTCCCCTGACCGACGTCGTCCGCATGCGCCTCCCACCGACCTCCGTGTCACCGAGCGTGGCCCGCAACCTCGTCGGCGGCGCGTGCCAGGCCTGGAACCTGCACGCGGTCCTTCACCCCGGTCGTGCCGTGATGTCGGAACTGGTCGCGAATGCGGTCGAGCACGCCCGTACCGAAATGGAAGTGTCGATCTCACGCCGCGGCACGGCGCTGCACCTGGCCGTTCGCGACCGGGACCACACCCTGCCCCGGATGATCGGCCTCAGCCCGGCCGAACCCGGCCTCCCCCTCAACGAACGCGGCCACGGCCTCCGCGTCGTCCACGCCGACTCCCTCGCCTGGGGCGCCATCCCGACCGTCGGCGGCAAAATGGTCTGGGCCACCGTCCGCGATCGCGGCGGCGCCCGGCGCCGCTGGTAACAGGGCCTCTCCCCGGACCGCAGCCAAACGGCAGCCGGCTCTGCGATGGCTCTGCCGTCCCGGCCGGCAGGCCCCCGACCAGGCCACCGCCGAACAACTACAGGCCAGGCCGCGGCGTCCGCCGCTGCCGATGACACCGACCATTCCGGCAAGGCGACGGACCACAACCGGTCCGGCCGCACCTCCCACCGCGGCCATCCCGACACCGCAACAAACCACAACCGGCCCGGCCGAGGCGCTCACCACCCCCACCAACACCCGCTACGCCGGGCGCGAAGGCGCTCGGCGCGGCGTCCCACGGGCGCAGCGTTCGGCGCGGTGTCTCACGCGCGCAGCGTTCGGCGCGGTGTCTCACGCGCGCAGCGTTCGGCGCGGCGTCCCACGGGCGCAGCGTTCGGCGCGGCGTCCCACGGGCGCAGCGTTCGGCGCGGCATCCCACGGGCGCAGCGTTCGGCGCGGCATCCCACGGGCGCAGCGTTCGGCGCGGCATCCCACGGGCGCAGCGTTCGGCGCGGCATCCCACAGGTGCGGCGTTCGGCGCGGCATCCCACAGGTGCGGCGTTCGGCGGGTCGGTGGACCGAGGACCAAAAGTGGGAAGCGGGCGGCCGGACAGGCCGATGGGTCAGGTGAGTTGGGTGCGGGCCTCCATGAGCGCGAAGCCGAGCAGGTTGAGGCCGCGCCACTGTGCCGGGTCGTGGACGCGGTCGTCGGTGGCGGAGAGGCCGATGCCCCAGATGCGGTCGGTCGGGCTCGCCTCGACGAGGATGCGCTTGCTCGTGCCCAGCAGGAAGTCACGCAGCTCGGGGCGCTGGCCGAACTTGGCCACGCTCGCGTCGACGACGATGGACCAGCGGTGGTCGACCAAGGTCTGCTCGTCGAAGCCGCGGACGCGGCGGCCGAGCATCTTGGCCTGGCGGGGATGGCTGGCGGCGACGATGCGGCCTGCGGACTCCTCGTCGCCGAACAGCAGGGCCTTGCGCCACATCATGTAGTGCTCGGCGCTCGCGAAGCGGACACCGTCCACAGTGAACACGGACGGCCACCACTGGCTCAGGCACCCCGTCCCGATGCTGCCGTCGCGCTGCGGGCGGTGACCCCAGAAGAACACGTATTTCATCGGGCGGCCCGCACCGGCCAGCCTGATGACCTCGTCGAGGGTCCCCGGCATCTCGTTCACGCGGAAAGTATCCCGTGCCCCTCCGACATTTTTCGCGCGATTTACCGGACGCGGCGGCCGCGCAGAACGACGGCCAGGGGGTGTTCGAGCTGGTCGAGGTCGGCCCGGGGGTCTTCGGCGTAGATCACCGCATCGGCGGGGGCGCCGGGCTGCAGGCCGGGCATCCCCAGGTAGGAGCGGGCGGTCCAGGAGGCCGCGGCGAGCGCGTCGTGGGCCGGCACCCCGGCTGCGGCGAGTGCGCGGATCTCGTCGGCGATGCGGCCGTGGGGCTGGGAGTCCGTGCCGGCCAGGAGGGTCACCCCGGCCTCGGCCGCGGAGGCGATCAGCGCCGGGTGGCCGGCCACCCCGTTCAGATACCAGGTACGGAACTCGCTGTCCGGTCGTGCGGTGACCACCTTGACCCCGTTGAGGAGTACGGACAACGTCGGCGTCAGTGCGGTGCCCTGGGCGGCCATGCGGGTGAGGAGGCCGGGGTCGAGGTACGTGCCGTGTTCGAGGGAGTCGACGCCGGCCTCGACTGCGGCCGTACTGCCGGCCTGGTGCTGGGAGTGCACGGCCACGCGGCCGCCGACGGCATGGACCTGCGCGACGATCTCGCGGAGGACTTCGACCGGGAGGTGATGGCCGTCGGCGGTCCAGTCGGCGATGAGTTTGGCCCAGCCGCTGCGGGCGGCCTGGGCCGCGGCGAGGCCGGGCAGTTCGGCGTGGGTGGCACGGCGGCCCCAGCCGTCGAAGAACTGGCCGTGCTGGGCGATCCAGGGACCGGCGTGGACGGCGCGGGGGACGTCAGGGTCGGTGCCGAACCAGTCCGGTGGGTCGCCGGGCAGCCCGGGTGAGCGGATCAGTGTCACTCCACTGTCGACATGGCGGTGGAGCTGGTCGCGGAGGATCTTCTCGTCCAGGGGTGCACCGCGGTCCTCGGCCCCGGGGTGCGTGTGGGCGTCGACGAGGCCGGGGAGGAGCCAGCCTTCGGGCAGGAGTTCGGCCCCGGCCACGGGGTCGGTGGTCCAGCGGTCGCCGTCGGCGTAGAGGTCGACGAGGTCGCCGTCCGGCAGGGCGCGGCCGCGGATCCGGAGGACTGTCACCCCGGCAGCTTAAGGCCCTCGCGAGGCGAAAGCCGGGCCGTGAGAAGGACAGCTAAGCGAAAGCTGGGCCATGAGAAGCGCGGCGAGGCGAAAACTGGGCCGTCAGGATCGCAGCGCCAAAAAGTGTCGGAGGGGGTCGCTAGGTTCATCGTGCGGATCGGCGCCACGGGGGCGCCGATCCGTCCAAACAGCGAGTCAGCTGTTCACGCCGCGCAGCAAGGTTTCGCCTGCTTCGCGGATGTGGACGGTCAGCTCCGGAGGTGACTCCACAGTGAAGTCAGCACGCAGGGCGCCCAGCACCATGACCGGCCAGTTCAGGTCGTCGACGTTCATCCGCATGCGGCAGGTCGTCGGTGACAGCTCTTCGACCGCCGCCCACTGGCCGACGACCTGCCGCACGCTGTCGGCAGGTTTTCCGATGAGGACGGACACTTCGTGACGGGCGGGGACCGCGACGAGGCGGGAGCGCATCCAGGTCACCGGGTCACCGCCGGGGATCTCGCGCGGGCGGAAACGCGCGCCGGTGAGTGTGGGCGCGGTGAGGCGGTCGACGCGGAAGCTGCGCCAGTCGCCGCGGTCGAGGTCCCAGGCCACGAGATACCAGCGGCGGCCGAGCGACACCAGGCGGTGCGGCTCGACGTGGCGTGACGAGCCTTCGCCCTCGCGGGGGGTGTAGGCGAAGCGCAGCCTTTCCTCGCCGCGACAAGCCATCGCAAGGGTTGTCAGTGTGGTCGCGTCCAGGGTCGGTCCGCCTCCGAAGACACCCGGTGCGGTTGCGGCCTGGAGGGCGTCGATGCGTTTGCGGAGCCGGGGCGGGAGCAGCTGGATGACTTTGGCGAGTGCACGGACGGAGGTCTCCTCGAAGCCCGCGACCGCGCCGGCCGCGGCTGTGCGCAGGCCGACGGCGATCGCGACCGCTTCTTCGTCGTCGAGCAGGAGCGGAGGCACCGCAGCGCCGGCCTGGAGCTGATAGCCGCCGGCGACACCACGGGCCGCGTCGACGGGATAACCGAGCTCGCGGAGGCGGTCGACGTCGCGGCGCAGCGTTCGCGGGCTGACCTCGAGCCGGTCGGCCAGCTCGACGCCTGGCCAGTAGCGATGCGTCTGCAGGAGGGAGAGCAACCGCAGCATCCGCGCACTCGTGTTCGCCATGGATCGAGGTTCCCTCGGATTGCGGTCAGAAAGTGGCCGCTTCGAACTCTAGCGTCGGTCCCATGATTGAGACGCACGAGCTCACCAGGCATTTCAAGGACGTCCACGCCGTGCAGGGCATCAACCTGACCGTCGCTCCCGGCGAGCTGGTCGCCCTGCTCGGGCCGAACGGCGCCGGCAAGTCCACGACCCTGCGCATGCTCACCACGCTGATCCCGCCGACCTCGGGCACCGCAGAGGTGGCCGGCTTCGACGTGGTGCGGCAGCAACGGGAGGTGCGGCAGCGGATCGGCTACATCGGACAGGGCAACGGCGCCGCACACAGCCAGCGGGGGCGCGACGAGCTGATCAGCCAGGGTCGCGCGTACGGGTTGAAGGTGGCCGCGGCCCGGGAGCGGGCCGGCGAGCTGATCGACTCGCTCGGGCTGGGCGAGGTCGCCGACCGCACGGTGTCGACCCTCTCCGGCGGGCAACGCCGCCGCCTCGACATCGCGATGGGCCTGATCCACGCCCCGGAGCTGCTCTTCCTCGACGAGCCGTCCACCGGCCTCGACCCGCAGAACCGCGCCAACCTGCAGGAGCACATCATGCAGCTGCGCAAGCAGCACGAGACGACGATCGTGCTGACCACGCACTACCTGGACGAGGCCGACTCGATGGCCGAGCGGATCATCGTGATCGACCATGGCCGGATCATCGCCGACGACACCCCCGCGCGGCTCAAGACCGAGCACGTCGGTGACCGGATCATCCTGGGCTTCGACCACGAGACCGACGCGGCGGCGGCCTCGGCGCGACTCCCCCACCAGATCCACCGGTCGGGGACACAGCTGACGATCACCGTCCCCGACGCGCCCCGCCTCGTACCGGATCTGCTCGAGGATTTGCGCTCGGCGGGTCTCCCGGTGGCCGAGGTGGAGGTCCGAAGGCCGACCCTCGACGACGTCTTCCTGAAGCTGACCGGTCGCAGCCTGCGCGAGGGCGGCGCGACCGCCGAGACCACCGACCGCGACACGACGCTCGTGGAGGCCTGAGCCATGACCAACCTCGTCACCGACACCGGCGTCGTTTTCAGCCGCGAGCTGCGGCCGATGCTGCGCAACCCGTTCACCATCGTCTTCTCCATGGTCCAGCCGCTGGTCTTCCTGGGTCTCTTCGCGCCGCTGCTGCCCGACGATCTGGCGCTGCAGTGGTTCGTGCCGGGCATCGTGGTGATGTCGTGCCTGTTCGGCACGTCGATGACCGGCTCCAACCTGCTCTTCGAGATCCAGACCGGCTCGCACGAACGGATGCTGGTCACTCCCCTGCGCCGGCCCGCCCTGCTGATCGGGCGTGCGCTCAAGGAGATCGTGCCGGTGGTCGCGCAGGCCGCGGTGATCGTGGCGATCTGCCTGCCGTTCGGTTTTGAGCTCCACCTCGGCGGTGCGCTGCTCGGCATCGTGATCCTGTCGGTCTTCTGCCTGGGGCTCGGCGCCCTGTCGTACACCCTGGCGCTGGCCGCGAAGAACCAGGAGTGGTTGTTCTGGACGGTGCAGCAGACGCTGCTCTTCCCGCTGCTGCTGCTCGCCGGCATGCTCCTGCCGATCGACGCCGGACCCGGCTGGCTGCAGGCACTGTCGAAGTGGAACCCGCTCACCTACGTGGTCGACTCCGAACGCGCCCTCTTCAACGGCGACATCTGGGCCTCGACCACGGTCACCGGCGCCGCCGCGGCAATCGGCGTGGGCACCCTGGGCCTGCTGGTCGGCACCCGCGCAATGAAGCGCTCGGACTGAGCGCACAAAACCTTGTCAAGGGACTAGTTGGCAGGTCTGACATCCTTTTGTCACGTGGTCCGGCGGTGCGGCGCGCGGGGTGTGGAGCCGCTACCGTCGGGTCCGCACGGGTGGGCGAGTGACGGGGGACGGCGGGCGATGTTCGGGTTGCGGCGACGGGCGAGACAACCGTTGTTGCCGCGTACGCTCGGCAAGATCATCAATGGTCTGACCCGGACCGAACGACCTGCTCCGCGGGGGCCGCACCGCAATCCTGATGCCGTTGTCGACTGCGCCGTCTACCAGGCCGGGGAGCGGCGGCCGGGGCACGAGCATTACGCCGACGCCGCGCGGCTGGCGAGAAGGCAGCGGGACGCGTACGTGTGGCTGGGTCTGCACGAGCCGGACGAGGCGATGATGAGTGTCGTCGCGCGGGTCTTCGGGTTGCACGAGCTCACCGCCGAGCAGGCCGTCGCCGCCGGGCACCGGCCGGCCGCGGAGACGATCGGTGACGTGACGCGGCTGGTGCTGCGGACCGCCGCCTACGTCGAGCACGAGGAACTCACCGACACCTCGGAGGTTGTCGACACCGGTGACGTGACCGTGCTGGTCGGGACGTGGTTCGTCATCACGATCCGGCACGGGGCGGCCGGGGCGCTCAGGCCCGTCCGCGAGGAGCTCGAGGAACGCCCGGCGCTGCTCGCCGAGGGGCCGTGGGCTGTCGCGTACGCCGTGAGCAGCCGCATGGTCGACCTCTATCTGGACGTCGCCGGGCACGTCGAGCACGACCTGGAGGCGCTGGAGGAGGTTGCCTTCGCCGCGCATCAGCGACCGGACATCGCGCACATCTATCAGCTCAAGCGCGAGATGGTCGAGTTCAAGCGGGCCGTGCTGCCGCTGCAGGAGCCGTTGCAGCGCTTGCTGGACAGCGGTGTGGTGCCGGCGACGCTGCAGCCGTACCTGGTGGATGTGCGGGGGCGGCTCGCCCGGGCCGTGGACCGGGTGGCCGGTTTTGACGATCTGCTGAACTCCGTGCTGCAGGCGCGGCTGGCGCAGGTCTCGGTGGACCAGAACAACGACATGCGCAAGATCGCGTCGTGGGCGGCCATCGCCGCCGTGCAGACCGCGATCGCGGGGATCTACGGCATGAACTTCGAGTACATGCCCGAGCTCAGGTGGAAATACGGCTACTTCGGCGTGCTGCTGCTGATGGCGGTCGCCGCCGTGATCTTGCATCGTCGCTTGAAGAAGGTGGGTTGGCTGTGACGATCGCGGAGCCCGACGAGCGCTGGGCCGCGCTCGGCCGGCAGGCCTGTGTCGTGCTGGCGCCGCTCTTCGCCGAGATCGAACATGTGGGCAGCACCGCCGTGCCCGGGTTGCCGGCCAAGCCGGTCATCGATCTGATGGCGAGCCTCGAGGATCTCGACGACGTGAACGACGACGCGCTGGAGACTCTCGGCTATCGGATGGTCCGCACCGACATGCCGGAGCGGCTGTTCTACCGGCGCGAGGACTACGACAGCACGGCGTACCACCTGCACGTGGTCACCGCCGAGAGCTGGCCGACCCGCAACGAGCGGCTGCTGCGCGATCATCTGCTCGACCACCCCGCCGACCGCGACCGTTATGCCGCTCTGAAGCGCGAGCTGATGGACGCGCACGGCCCGGGTGACGCTTATACGCGGGGTAAGACTGCCCTGATCCAGGAGCTGACCGACGCGGCCCGCGCCGAGCGGGGCCTACCCTCCGTACCGGTCTGGGAAGAGTAGGCCAGATAGGCACTGTGACCAGGGACAACTTCTGAAGTCACAGGCGTCACAAAGATCCACCGAACGGGCATTTCAGAGTGCACCACTCTGCCATGGCAGCCGAACACTGTCAGTAACTACCGTTCAAGGGTGGACAGCACCGTAACCGAGGCCGTACCGCAGAGCCTGGATTCTGGACCCGAAGGCCCCGGCCGTGGGGGCCTGATCTCCGTCCTGCGCGGCCACCTGGACCTGTTCCTCAACGCCGGGTCGCTGATGGCGACGACCGCGATCACCTCGCTGTTCGGGTTCGCCTACTGGTGGCTCGCGGCACGGTCCGCATCGGCCGAGGCCGTCGGTCAGGCATCCGCGGCGGTGTCGGCGATGACGCTGATCGGCACGATCGGGATGTTCGGCATGGGCACCATGCTGATCTCCGACCTGTCGGCGATGCGCAGCCGCAGATGGCAGCTGATCTCCACCTGCCTGCTGGTCGCGGGCAGCGCGTCGACGGTCGGCGGCCTGATCTACGTCACGCTCGCGCACCTGGCCGTCCCCGGACTGCAGAACGCGCTCGGCAGCACGCCCGCCACGGTGCTGCTGGTGTTCGGCATCGCGCTCAACGCCATGACCCTGGTCCTCGACGAGGCCCTGGTCGGCCTGCTCCAGGGCCCGATGCAGCTGATGCGCAACGCCTGGTTCTCGGTGATCAAGCTGGCCCTGCTCGGCCTCCTCGCCGTGCTGCCCCTCACCCTGACCGGCGGCCAGCTGCTGCTGACCTGGATCGCCGGCATGGTGGCCTCAGTCGCGATCCTCGGTCGCGCCCTGCGGCGCAAGGGCATGATCGATTCGGTACGCCCACAGCCGTCCCTGCTGCGCGGCCGGGGCCGGGCCACCTTCGATCACAACCTGCTGAACCTGGCCACTTACCTGCCACGGGCGGCACTGCCCCTGGTTGTCACCGCGGTGCTGTCGGCCGAGGCGAACGCGTCCTTCTACACGGCGTTCATGGTGCTGTCGTTCCTGGCCATGGTCCCGGGCAACGTGGCGCTGACCCTCTTTGCGGTGGCCAGCGGCGACAAGGCCGCCCTGCGGTCCAAGGTGCGGGTGGGCCTGCTCATCTGTCTCGGCGTCGGCTTCCCCGCGTCACTCGTGGTCGTCTTCGCCGCCAAGCCGATCATGGGTCTCTTCGGCGCGAGTTACGCCGAGAGCGCCGGCACCGCGCTGATGATCCTCGGGCTGACCTACCTGCCGTTCGTCTTCCACCACTTCTTCCTGGCGATCTCCCGGGTGCAGGGCCGCGTCCGCGGCGCCGGCATCTTCTCGGTCTTCGCCGGTGTCGCGGAGCTCGTCGCCGCCTGGTACGGCGGCAGCCGCGGCAGCCTCACCGAACTCGTGACCTGGGTGGCTCTCGTGATGGCCGTCGAGACCGTGCTGGTCGCACCGACCGTGCTGCGGGTGGTCTTCGCCCGCACACCCCTGGAGGAGAACGTCATGTCGACCACCAGCCTGACCCTGCACGAGCGTGCCTGGCTGCCGCTGGAGTACATCCGGACCGTCGGCCCGCTGACCGGTGTCACCGCCGAACGGCTGCGGGCCGCGCTGATCGGGCTGCACGCCGCCGACCCGACCCACCGGGCCGTGTCACGGCTCGACCGGGCCGGCGCCCGCTGGGAGCACCTGAGCGCGGAGGCGTTCGCCGGTTACGTCCGCGAGGCGGTCACGGACCTGGGTGACGGGCCGGTCGACTTCGACGCGATGACCCGGCGGCTGCAGGCCGAGCCGCGGGCCCATCACCCCGTACGCATCCTGGCCGGCGGTGGTTACGTCGCGATGAAGGTGGCCCACGCGTACGGCGACGCCGGGCCGGTCAACACGCTGTTGCGGGAGCTCGTCCGGGCCGCCGGCGAAGAGCGCGCTGCGGTCATCGGGCCGTCGGTGCGGCACCGCTGGGCACTGCCCAAGGCGTGGTGGAAGCAGTTCGGCACCAAGCCGGGCCGCTGGAAGGAAGGTCTGAGCTTCGCCCGCCCGCCGCACACCGAAGACGTGCCGACACGGCCGTGGACGGCGGACCTGACCGTGGTGACCGCGCGCTCCGCCGACGTGCTGGGCAAGATGCGGGTGTGGCGCGACCAGTACTCGCCGGGTGTCACCACGTCGGCGATCACGTTCGCGGCCTTCACCGCGGCGCTCCGGGAGCTGGGCCTGAACCCGGACCTGTCCGGTGGCACGTTCCTGGCCGACGCGCGCCGTTACGTGGACAAGGGCGTCAGCATCGACAGCAACTTCTGCATGGGTCCGTACCTGAGCCCGCCGAGCCTGACCGACCCGCAGGCGATCCACACGACGCTGAAGGCGGAGCTGGCCACGGGCCGGATCCTGACCATGATGCTGCTGCGCGAGGGCAAGCTCGCCCTGACGGGCACGCCGGGGATGCCCGACCCGTACCCGGGTGAGGCGCCGATCGACCCGCGTCCGCGCCTGACCTTCAGCAACCAGGGCCGGCACGACGTGCTCGCCGACCTGCCGTGGGCGGCCGACGTGCCGGACCGCATCAACCAGAGCGTGCCGACACTCAACGGCCCCGAGGGCATCACACTGACCACGTCGGAGATGGGCGGGGTCCTGCACCTGGAGGCGACATTCCACGCCTCGACCTACGACCCGGCGGTCGTGGCCCGGGCGCTGCAGCTGGTCTGCACCGACCCGGCTGCGCTGATCATGGCGACCCGCTGAGAGGTGCGCGGCCGGCCCTCACCGGCCGCGCACTCCGGCTCAGTTGTCGTAGTCGTAGTTGCGCAGGACCGGGAGCCGGAGCCGGTAGGTCCGTGACTTCTCGACCGCTTCGTCGCCGCACGTGTTGTAGGTCAGCGTCGCCGCGAGCCGCACCACCGTGGTGCGGTTGCGGTCCGCGCGTACCCGGAAGGCCGTGTAGTCGGGTCGGCCCGGCTTGAGCTCGGCATCGTTCAGGAACGACGTGTAGGTGTCGGTGTTCGACGGGTACACGATCCCCACGTCGGTGCCCTCGACGGTCACGGCGGCGTCGCAGATCTTCTTGCCCGTCTTCCAGTAGACCTTGACCCAGGTCGGTTCGTGCGCCTCGACCGGCTTGATCCACTTGGTGACCGGGCGTGGCTCCCGGTGCGACGCGGCCGCTGGGGCCGTCGCCGTCACCGTCGTCAGGCCCGTCGCTGCCATAACCGCGGCCGCCATGAGGGCGGTCCGGCGAGTCCTGTTCATCAGCTCTCCCGAAACCTCGACCATTCTCAAACCACAACATTCCGGAGAATAGTGCGATTCCGGTCACGTCGACCGGTCTTTGAAAAAGCACGGGAGACCACAAAAACGCGCAGCCGGCCACGGGGCCGGCTGCGCGTTTGTCGAACTATGTGATTCAGACCTCAATTAGCGGGGTCCGCCGGGACCGCCGTTGCCCGGTCCACCGTTGCCCGGACCGCCGTTGCCCGGTCCACCGTTGCCCGGTCCACCGTTGCCCGGACCGCCGTTGCCCGGACCGCCGTTGCCCGGACCGCCGTTGCCCGGACCGCCGTTGCCCGGACCGCCGTTGCCCGGACCGCCGTTGCCCGGACCGCCGTTGCCCGGACCGCCGTTGCCCGGACCGCCGTTGCCCGGACCGCCGTTGCCCGGTCCACCGTTGCCCGGTCCGCCGTTGCCCGGACCGCCGTTACCCGGTCCACCGTGGCCGTGGCCATCGCCGTTGTTGTGGCCGTTGCCCGGACCGCCGTGGCCGTGGCCGTCACCGTTGTGGTGACCGTTGCCCGGACCGCCGTGGCCGTGACCCGGTCCACCCTGGTTGCCGCCACGCACGATGACCGGCATGAAGAGGTTGAACCGCTTCACGATGGTGCGGTCACGACGACCGCAGTGGTCGTACGCGATCACGGTGCTCAGCCGGGCGATGCCCGAGCGGCGGAAGTCCGCGTCGACCCGGAAGTTGGTGACATCGGTGCGCCCGGGGCGCAGCGAGTCGGTCCGCGGGAAGGACGTCGAGCGACGGTTCCCCGGGTAGTCGACCTCCACGCCGCGGCCGTTGACCCGCACCGCAACGTCACAGATGCGACGGTCGGTGGTCCAGCGGATGCCGACCCAGGTGTCCTGGCCGGCCTGCACGGCGCGGATGCCGCTGGAGACGGGCTGCGGGCCCCGCGGTGCCGCCTGAGCGGCGGTGGGCGCCACCAGGGACGCCATGCCGACACTGGCTGCGGTGGCTGCCACGAGGGCTCCGATACGCCGACCCTTGTTCATCCCAAATCCTCCGAAAACTAGTCACGTCGCCAAGCCTGGTGGCTGGCCTGACAGGGAAGACAATATGGGACATACGGGACTCAAGACGTATCTGAACCGCGTGTTTTGGGCGATTCATAGCTTTCTGACCATTATATGGAGGCCGACTAGTCCGTTCGTCTGATGATCAAATGCTTCAGGTACGGTGCCGACGATCTTGAAGCCGAGTGACTGCCACAGATACACCGCATGAGCATTGCTTTCGACAACCGCATTGAATTGAATGCTGTGATATCCCTGGCTGCGCGCCCACTCGACGAGGTAGGTGCCCAATGCGCGGCCGGTGCCACGTCCCTGCAGCTCAGGGTCGACCATAAAACTGCCGGTGGCGATGTGTGCTCCCCGTCCCGGCCGGTTGGGGCCCATCTTCGCCGTGCCGAGGATCCGGTCGCCGTCGACGGCCACCACGGTCAGTCCTGGTGGCGTCTCCATCCACAGTGCCCGTGCCTCGTCCGGCCCGAGACCGAGCGGGTACACGTACGTCTCGCCGGCCTCCACGATCTGCGACCAGAACGGGTAGATCTGGGCCCAGTCCGCTGAGGTCGCCTCTCTGATCTCCATGAGGCGAACATACGCAGGGGCTGAGCCCGCGTACCCAGGCGCTGCGGTCCACCGTCCTGACACGATCCGTCGCATGACTGAGGCACGCCGCGAGCCGGCCGTCCTGCTGGGCGCCGGAGTCCTCGCCCTGGGGATCTCCGCGATCAACCCGCACTCCTACGGAACCTGGCTGCTGGAGGTCCTCGCCGCCCTGATCGCCGCGCCGATCCTCGTGCTCACCTACCGGCGGTTCCCGCTGTCGCCGCTGGCCTACCGGCTGATCTTCGCTCAGGCGCTGATCCTGATGATCGGTGGCCACTGGACCTACGCCGAGGTGCCCGCCGGTCACTGGGTGCAGGACCTGCTGGGGCTGGACCGCAATCCGTACGACCGGCTCGGCCACCTCTTCCAGGGCATCACGCCGGCGATCGTCGCGCGGGAGATCCTGCTGCGGCGTACGCCCCTGCGACCGGGCGGCTGGCTCTTCGCGCTGGTGGTCTGCGTGGTGCTGGCGGTGAGTGCCTGCTGGGAGTTCTTCGAGTGGTGGTCGGCGCTGATCGGCGGCAGCGCGGCGGACGACTTCCTCGGCGCCCAGGGCGACGTGTGGGACACGCAGTGGGACATGTTCCTGGCCCTGTGCGGCGCGGTCCTCAGCCAGCTGGTCTTCTCGCGCGTCCACGACCGCCAGCTGCGCAGGCTCACCCCGCCGGAGTGATCCGGTCGTTGCGCAAGTGCTCGTAGACCACCGAGGTGCGTACGTCGGCCACGTGCGCGTGCTCGGTGAGCCGGTCGATGACAAACGCGTAGAGGCTCTCGTTGTCGGGGACGGCGACGTGGATCAGGAAGTCCTCGGTGCCGGTCGTGACGAAGACGCCGAGCGTGTCGGGCAGCGCGGTCACCCAGTTGCGGAAGGCCTCGATGTTGCGCCGCGACGGTGGCCGGATCCGGACTGCGATCAGCGCCTGCACCGGGCGCCCGATCGCGGCCAGATCGACGGTGAGACTGGCGCCCTGGATGACACCACGCTCCCGCAGCGCGCGGGTGCGGTCGAGCGCGGTTGTCGGCGAGACCCCCACGGCGGCCGCGATGTCGCGGTTGGTGCGCCGTGCATCCACCTGCAGCTCCCGCAGGATCGCCGTATCAAGTTCGTCGAGATGCGCCATCATCGCAGCCTATCCGAATTAAGTACGGATCTATTGCTGAGACTCCGTGCAGATGCCTACCGTCTGTGGTTATGGACGGTATTAATCAGGTCGGGTTCGAGCCCGGCGAGATCCGCACCGACGAGCCCACCCGGTCCGCCCGGCTCAAGTGGGTGATCGTCGTCGACGAGGAGCTGCCCGCCGGCCGCGCCACCAACGCCGCGATCTGCGTGGCGGCGGCCACCACGACGGCGGTGACGGGGCTGATCGGCCCGGAGGCCAAGGACGCCGGCGGGTCGGTGCATCCCGGCCTGCCGTGGGCCGGGTGCTCGGTGCTGGGGGCGAGCGCCGCACGCCTGGCCGAGATCCGGGCCCGGGCGGTGGAGTCGCTCGGCGTTTTTGTCGCCGACATGCCGACCCAGGGTCAGAGCACCCGGGTGTACGACGAATATCTGCGCCAGGTCGGCGAGACGGCACCGGACGACCTGGCGTACCACGCGATCAGCCTGGTCGGGCCGCGTAACCGGATCGACAAGCTCGTGCACCGGCTCGGCCTGCTGGCCTGATTTATTGGTTCAAATCACCTTGAACCCTCCGACAAGCGACGATAGGGGCAGCGTCGGCGACGGAGGGAGACGGCATGTCGCTCAGTGCAGCTCATTCGGCGGCGTTCCGCCGTGAGGTGCCCCAAGAGGGCCGGGTCTGGTCGATCCGGGACTCCGTGGGACACCCCGCCCCGAAGGACAGCCGCGGGAACAGGGCGATGCCGTTCTGGTCCAAGCAGTCGCGGGCCAAGCGGGTCGTCGGGGCCGTGCCGGCGTACCAGGGCTTCGCGGTGGTGGAGATCCCGGTCTCCGATTTTCTGGACAGCTGGCTGCCCGGCCTGCAACGCGACGGCCTGCTCGTCGGGGTGAACTGGGCGGGCGCGCGCGCCACCGGCTACGACATGGCACCCACCCAGGTCGCCGGGTGGTTCGCCGAGCTGCCATGAGTGCAACGGACCGGGTGGCAGTAACGCACCCAACAGGCACCCGGGGACGGGCGCCAAACCCTTCAGTGGGTCTCCGCGGGACCGATACACATTGCGACAGGCTGACCATGCCGGCGCAATCGGTCGCGGCACCCCAGAAGGAGACCCACGATGCTCATCACCCTGCTGCGCGAGATGGCGCGTCGGTGGCCGTCCCACGACGACGAGGGTGCGACCGCGGTCGAGTACGCCCTGCTGGTCGGACTCATCGCCGTCATCATCATCTCCTCCGTCACTCTGCTGGGCGGCAACATCGACGCGATGTTCGACGACATCGCGAGCCAGCTCGGCGGTGGCACGAACTAGTACGGATCACCGCGCGCCGGCGGCCGCACCGTCCCGACGACGGTGCGGCCGCCGTCGAACTGGCAATCGTCCTGCCGCTCCTCCTCCTGATCCTTTTCGGGATGATCGACTTCGGGATGCTGCTCAACCGGCAGCTGCTGCTGACCGAGGCCGCCCGCGAGGGCGCCCGGGTCGCGGCGCTCACCGGCTCGGCGAGCCAGGCCTCGGACCGCGCCACCACGTTCCTGGGTGACTCCGGCCTCGGCAGCACCACCGTCACCGCCGTGACCGTCTGCGACGCGACGTCGACACCCTCGAGCGCTCCCGCCGAGGTCGACCTCTCGTACGCGTACACGCCGCTCACGCCGCTCGGCGACCTGATGAACTACTCCTTCACGCTGACCGCCAAGGGCGTCATGTCATGCGTCGGCTGAGGCAGCGCGGGGCGGACGACAGCGGCGCGATCGCCGTCCTGGTCGCCATCCTGCTCAGCAGCGGACTGCTGCTCGGGATGAGTGCGCTGGTCATCGACGTAGGCCTGCTCGCCGACGAGCGCGAACAGTTGCAGAGCGGCGCCGACTCCGCCGCGTGGGGTGTGGCCCAGGCGTGCATCAGCGAGCCGGCGGACTGCGCCGCGCAGGGTCAGCTCGCGGCCTCGCTGGCCAACGCCAACTCCCGCGACGAGCGGGCCGGAGTGACGCTGGACGTCTGCACCGACCTCTGCGACCTGCGTCCCCGCGACCGGATCAGCCCCTGTCAGGACCTCGCCCCGGGCTTCGCCGCCTCGTACGCCGAGGTCCGCACCAGCACCGAGACGGCGGACGGCGCGACGGTGCTGCCACCGCGGGTCGCGCAGGGACTGATCGGCGGCCAGAACACCGGTACCCAGGTCAACGCCTGTTCGCAGGTCGCCTGGGGTCTGCCCGGCACCCTCCAGGTGTTCGGGCTGGGCATCTCCGTCTGTGACGTGCAGAACGCCGACCTCTACGGCGTACCCGGGATCAGCCCGGCAACCCGGCAGCACAGCGGCATCGTGCCCGGTGATCTCGACCCGCCCGCACAGGGTGACGACCAGACGTTCGTACCGCTCGACCTGCTGTCCCCGGTGACCTGCGCCTCGGCCGGGCTGAACCTGCCGCAGGGTTTTGCCTGGCTCGGCAACACCCAGAACTGCTCGGTCACCGTGGCCCGCGGGGATGCGGCACCGATCGTCGGCGCACCGACGGCGGCCTGCCGGAACGCTCTCGCCACGATCCGCAACGAGCACGAACCGGTCCTGGTCCCGGTCTACCGCGGCAACCCGACGCTCACGAGCGTGCGGGTCGTCGGTTTTGCGGTCCTCGTGGTCACCGGTCACCGCGGGCTGATCGTGCCGGCGGACCAGACGTCGTGGCTGGGTGGCACCACTCCGACGGTGCTGGAGTGCCTCCTGCAGGTCTGCTTCTCCGGCTATTTCAGCAAGATGCTCGTCCCCCGGGCACAACCCGAGTTCGTCACCGGCGCCGACTACGGCGTGACCGTCATGGGCCGTATCGGATGAGCGGCCACGACAGGAAGAAGGACGCATGCGACGGCGGATCCTGATCGTGCTGGCCGCGCTGGTCCTCGCCGGGCTGAGCGGAACCGCACTGCTGCTCTACGCCCGCGGTGTCGACCAGCGTGCGGTCGACGGGCGCAAAGCCGTGTCGGTCCTGCTCGCCGAGGAGCGCATCCCGGCCGGCACGACCGCGGCCCAGATCCGCGAGAAGAAGCTGGCCCGCACCGTGGTGATGCCCGCGGACAGCCTGCCCGACGACACGGTCGGGTCACTCGACAAGTCGCTCGACGGCCTCGCCCTGAGCGCCGACCTGCAACCCGACCAGCTGCTGCTGCGCGGTCAGTTCAGCCGGCCGGACACCGACTCCTCCGCGGCGGTCGGTGTGCCCGACGGCGACCTGGGGGTCAGCGTCGAGGTGACCATGGCACCCGGCGTCGCCGAGAAGGTCGCGGCGGGTGACAAGGTCACGGTTTTTGTCACGTACCCGAAGGACGCCCGGCCCAGCGACCAGAAGACGCGGATCCTGCTGCCGGACGCCACGGTCATCAGCATCACCACCGGGCCGCCGTCGGACGTGACCCCGGCGCCCACCTCGACGCGGAACAACCGGGCCGTCGCGCAGTCCTATCCGGCGACGCTGGCGGTGGACCAGGACGACGCGGTCCGGCTCGTTCACGCCGCGCAGACCGGCTCCATCTATCTCGGCCTGCTCGGGGAGACCACCAAGGTGTCGCCTTCCCCCGGCGTCGACTACGACAGCCTCTGGCCGTGAGGGGCACACCATGACCTACTACGTCTACGTCGAGCCGGATGCCGAGCGGCGCAACACCATCGGCGGCCTCTACAGCGACTTCGGGTTCGACATCGTCGCCGACCTCGCCGACCTCGAGGCGCACCTCCCGCGTAATCCGGAGACGCTGCTGGTCATGATCGGCGCCACGGTCGACCTGGACGCGGCGCTCACCTTCACCGCGTACCAGAGGGTGCAGCGGCCTTTGATCGGGGTGTTGCTGCTGAGGCGCACGCTCGAGCCGGACGTGCTGGCCCGGGCCATGCGGTCGGGGGTGCGCGAGGTGGTCGAGGAGCTCGACGTCGAGGGCATCCGCAATTCCGCCGCGCGCTCGATCGACCTGTCCAAGGCGCTCAGCACCACGATGCGGGCCGCGAGCGACCAGGGGCAACGGGCGAAGATCGTGACCGTCTTCGCCGGCAAGGGCGGGTGCGGCAAGAGTGTCGTGGCCACCAACCTGGCCGCCGCGCTCTCCGCCGACGGCAGCCGCCGGGTGCTGCTGGTCGACCTGGCACTGCAGTTCGGCGACGTCGCGATCATGCTGCAGCTGCCCCCGAACCGCAGTGTCTCCGACGCGATCTCGATGGCCGGGAAACTCGACGAGGCGGGTCTGCGGTCGGTGCTGACGCCGTACCGGCCGGGGCTGGACGCTCTGCTCGCCCCCGCGAGCCCCGCCGAGGGTGAGCATGTCAGCCGCGAGCTGGTCACCGAGATCCTCGAGGTGGCCCGCGGCATGTACGACTTCATCGTGCTGGACACCCCGCCGGCCGTCACCGACCAGGTGCTGTCGGCGCTGGACCTGTCCGACTGGTTCGTGCCGATCGTGACGCCGGACCTGCCGACGCTCAAGAGTGTGCGGCTGACCATCGAGATGTTCGACCTGCTGGAATACCCGCGGGACCGGCGGCTGGTGGTCTTCAACCGGTCGAACACCGAGGTCGGGCTGACCACCGACGACGTCGAGGAGGCCGTCGGCGCGCATCTGTCGGTGCACATGCCGTCGTCGCGGGACGTGCCGCTCTCGGTCAACCGCGGCGTACCCATGGTGCTGTCGGATCCGACGCACCCGGTCAGCCTGGCCGTCCGCAAGCTGGCTGACCGCTGTGCCGGGGTGACGAGCTCGCAGGAGTCGCGCCGCAAGATCTTCGCCTTCGGGCGGCGCCGGTGAGCCTCTCCGCGCGGATCAACGCCCGCACCCAGGCCACCACCCCGCCACCGCCACCGGCTCCCGAGGCGGCGCCGGCCAACGCGAGCACCGAGCGGTACCGTGCCGCCGGCATGCAGGCCGGTGATGCCGTCACCGAGGTGCGGCTGCGCATCCAGCGGCGGCTGGCCGACGAGCTCGGCCCCACCCTGTACGCGGCCGGCGCCCAGGGTGACGACCTCGACGCCCGTGTCCGGCAGACGCTCACCGAGCTGATCGCCCGGGAGGAGACACCGCTCGCCGGCGCGGACAAGGCGCGGATCATCCGCGACGTCACCGACGACGTGCTGGGCCACGGCCCGATCGAGTCGCTGCTGCGCGACCCGTCGGTCAGCGAGGTCATGGTCAACGGCCCGCAACTGATCTACGTCGAGCGGTTCGGCCGGCTGGAACGCGCGGACGTGGAGTTCGACGACGAATCGCACCTGCGCCGGATCATCGACCGGATCTGCTCGCGGGTCGGGCGCCGGGTCGACGAGGCCAGCCCGATGGTGGACGCGCGGCTGCCCGACGGCAGCCGGGTCAACGCGGTGGTCCCGCCGGTGGCCCTGGACGGGTCGTCGCTGACCATCCGCAAGTTCGCGGCGTCACCGCTGACCGTCGAGGACCTGATCCGCTTCGGCACGCTCAGCCGCAAGACCGCGGACTTCCTGGAGGCCTGCGTCCGCGGCCGGCGCAACATCGTCGTCAGCGGCGGTACGGGCTCCGGCAAGACCACGATGCTCAACGTGCTGTCCGCGTTCGTCCCCTACGACGAGCGGATCGTGACCATCGAGGACGCCGCCGAGCTGCAACTGCGCCAGGAGCACGTCGTACGCCTGGAGTCGCGCCCGAAGAACTCCGAGGGCCGTGGCGCGATCAGCACCCGTGACCTGGTGAAGAACGCCCTGCGGATGCGCCCGGACCGCATCGTCGTCGGTGAGGTCCGCGACGCCGCCGCCCTGGACATGCTGCAGGCGATGAACACCGGTCACGACGGCTCGATCACCACGCTGCACGCCAACGCACCCCGCGACGCCATCGCCCGCATGGAGACGATGGTGCTGATGGGCGGCATGGACCTGCCGATCCGCGCGATCCGCGACCAGATCGCCGCGGCCGTCGACGTGATCATCCAGGTCAGCCGGCTCAAGGACGGCAGCCGCAAGATCACTCACATCTCCGAGGTGGTGGGGATGGAGACCGAGGTCGTCAGCCTCCAGGACCTCTTCCTCTTCGACTTCAAGGCCGGCACCGACCGCACCGGCAAGTTCCGCGGCGGCCTGGAGGCCACCGGGCTGCGCCCGCGCTTCGCCGACGACCTCGCGGTCTACGGCGTCACGCTGCCCGCCACCCTCTTCACCAAGGGCAAGAAGTGATCGTCGCGGCCGTCGCCGGCGCCGCGGCGGTCTTCCTGATCTCGTACGCGGTCCTCGACGCCCTCTTCGGCCGCACGTTCTTCCAGCGCCGGCTGGACGCGCTGCGGCGGTTCGCCGTGCAGCGGCCTCCCGAGAAGGGCCGCCTGCTCCGGCTCTTCCGGGCCGAGGTGACCCGGGCCGGCGAGGTGCTGGCGCGGCTGAGCCGGCTCGACAACCACACGCTGCTCGACGCGGCGGCGATGCCGATCCGGCCGGCCGAGTGGCTGGTCATCCGTTTCGGTGCGGCGCTGGCCCTCGCGCTGGTGCTGGGCCTGATCCTCCCGTGGTTCCTGGGCGTGCCCGCCGGTCTGTTGGCGGGTTTCCTCATCCCCAACGCGCTGCTGCAGGGGCGGATCGAGCGGCGCAAGCGGCGTTTCGCCGAGGAGCTGCCCGACACGCTGCAGATGATCGTCAGCTCGCTGCGGTCCGGTTTCACGCTGCAGCACGGCATCGAGAACGGCGTCCGCGACAACGAGGGCCCGGTCTCCGCCGAGCTGCGCCGGGCGATCTCCGAGACACGGCTGGGTGCCGACCTCGAGGACGCGCTCGAGGGTGTCGGGCTGCGTACCGGCAACCAGGACATGAAGTGGCTGGTCATGGCCATCCGCCTGCAGCGCGAGGTCGGCGGCAACCTGTCCGAGGTCCTGCAGACAACCGCCGACACCATGCGTGAACGCGAGGAACTGCGGCGCAACGTGCGGTCGCTCTCCGCGGAGGGGCGGCTCTCGGCGATGATCCTGCTGGCGATGCCGCTCACCATCGGCGCGTGGATGTTCCTGTTCCGCACCGCGTACATCCGGCCGCTCTACACCGAGCCGCTCGGTCTGCTCATGCTCGGCGCCGCCGTGGTTCTGCTGATCGTCGGCGGCCTCTGGCTGCGCCGCGTCGTCCGGGTCGAGGTCTGAGATGGCCCTGCTGCTCGTCGAGCTCTTCGCCGTCGTGACCGGCGCGGCCGCCGTGGGTCTGCTGGTGCTGGCCGTGGCGCTGCCGCCGACCCGCGGCGAACGCATGATGCGCACGCTGGGGATGTTCGGCAACACCCGCCGCCACCCGCTCGACGAACGCGGTCCGACCGTGGACCAGCGCCTGCGGGCCGCGGCGGGCGGCGCCTTCGACCGGCTGGGCCGGGCGGTCACCCCGCCCGGCGCCCGGGTACGCCTCGTCCGGCTGCTCGATTACGCCGGCAACCCCGACGACCGCCCGATCGACGCGGTCGTCCGCCGCCGCGGCCAGCTGATGGTGGCCGCGGGCCTCGCCGGTGCCCTGCTCGGCGCGGCGTTGTGGGGCACACCCGGTGCGGTGCTGGCCGGACCCGCCGCCGCGGTCTTCGGCCTCTTCATCCCCGACCTCGTCATCTACGACATCGGCGTCAAACGGCAGAAGGACCTGGCGAAGTCGCTGCCGGACGTCCTCGACGCGCTGGTGATCGGCGTCGAGGCCGGGCTGGGCCTGGACGCGGCGATGGCACAGGTCGCCGGGAACCTCTCCGGCCCGATGCCGAGCGAGGTCCACCGGGTGCTCCAGGAGATGAAGATCGGCATTGCGCGTACCGATGCGCTGCGGTCGTTGTCGGCCCGGACCACCGTCCGTGAGCTGCAGAGTTTTGTCACCGCGGTCGTGCAGGCGGGCGAGCTCGGCGTACCCATCGCGGGCGTCCTGCGCGAGCACGCCCGCGACCAGCGCACCAAACGGCGGCAGCGGGCCGAGGAGCAGGCCCAGAAGGTGCCGATCAAGCTGCTGTTCCCCGTACTGTTCTGCCTGTTTCCGGTGATCTTCGTGGTGATTCTGGGTCCCGGGGTGCTCCGGTTGCTCGACACACTGAACCGCTGAGACCCGGCTGGTCTTGCCACCCCCGACCCCCTATGCTTGCCGAACTGCAAACAAGGGGGTGAAGCGGTGCGGAGTCTCGAGATTCTTGTCGTCGACGACGACGATGCCGATGCCCTGATGATCTCGGAAGCGCTCGAGAACGCCGACCGCAGCACAACGGTCAACCGCGTGGCCGACGGCCGCGAGGCCCTCGACTACCTGCTCCGCACCCCGCCCTACGAGCAGGCGCAGCGCCCGGACCTGATCCTGCTGGACCTCAACATGCCCCGCATGGACGGCCGCGAGACACTCGCCGCGATCAAGACCGACGACCGGCTCAAGGCCATCCCCGTGGTCATCCTGACCACCTCCGGTGCCGCTCCCGACATCGAGTCGAGCTACCAGCACCGGGCGAACGCGTACGTGACCAAGCCGTTCGGTCTGGACGAGTTCGAGGCGACGGTCCGGACCATCGACCGCTTCTACCGCGAAGTGGCGCTGCTCCCGCCGACCACCTGACCGCCGGTTACCGGCCACCCGGCCGGGGTACGTGCAGAGTCATGTCGGACAATACAGCTCCCGAAGACCTCGGGGTACCGCAGTCTTTCCTGGTCCTCGACGACGGCACGGCGGTCTACGACCGCGCGGGTGACAAGGTCGGCACGGTCGAGCACGTGCTCGCCGACGACCAGGAGGACATCTTCCACGGCGTGGTCGTGAAAACGTCCGACGGTCACCGCTATGCGAGTGCCGCCCAGATCGACGGCATCTTCGAGCACGGCGTGATCGTCGCTGTCCCGGCCGCGGAGCTCAAGGAGCCGGCCGAGAACCCCGCACCCGACGACGACAGCTCCTTCACCGAAGGACTGCGCAAGGCGTGGAACTGGCTCATCCAGCCGAAATAGACCGCTGACGGTTCTGGCCTGTGGGCGGAACCGTCGATGGCGGGCGACGGCTCCACCCACCCCCGTGGCGTCGAACCAACGCGCAGGATGCGCGACTACTCTGAAATCCGGATTGATGACGGCTGAAATGCCACACCGGGACAGGGAGCTGCCGCGCCATGTGGGATCTGCGCATCCTCGGGCCGGTCGAGCTCTTCGCCGGTGAGCGGCGACTCGACCTCGGGCCGGCCAAACAACGTGCCGTGCTCGCGGCGCTCGCCGTCGACACCGGGCAGACCGTGCCGATCGAGGTCCTCATCGACCGGGTCTGGGACGAGACACCACCACGGACGGTCCGCAACGCCCTGCACACGTACGTGCTGCGGTTGCGCCGGCTGCTGGAGACACTCGACGACACCGGCGTCCGGCTCGAGTTCCGCAACGGCGGTTATGCCCTGCGGGCGGACCCCGAACGGGTCGACCTCTTCCGGTTCCGGCGGCTCATCCGGCGTACGCGGGGCGGCGCCGAGCAGCTGCGCGAGGCCCTCGGGCTCTGGCACGGCCAGCCGCTCGCCGGTCTGCGGGGCGAGTGGGCCGCGCAGCTCCGCGACGACCTGGAGCAGCAGCGGCTCTCGGCGACACTGACCCTCGCCCCGCTCGAACTCGACCTCGGCACTCCCCCGGGCACGGTCGTCGACCTGCTCAAGCCGATGCTCGAGGCCCACCCCCTGGTCGAGCCGCTGGCCGCGGTGCTCATCCGGGCGCTACGGGCCGACGGCCGCCCCTCCGAAGCGCTCGCCTGGTACCGCCGCACCCGCGACCGCCTGCACGACGAGCTCGGCGCGCTGCCGGGCCCGGAGCTGGAGGCCGCACACCAGGCCACGCCACCGCCGGCCCGCCCGGCGAACGCGCCCCGGCAGCTGCCCCTCGACGTCCGCGGTTTCACCGGCCGCGAAGCCGAACTGTCCCGCCTCGACGACCTCCTGGAGGAGGGCGACGGGCTTGTCGTCGCGGCCGTCTCCGGCACGGCCGGTGTCGGCAAGACCACCCTCGCGGTGCACTGGGCCCACGGGGTCCGCGACCGCTTCCCCGACGGCCAGCTCTACGTCAACCTGCGCGGATTCGACCCCGACGGCCCGCCCGCAGCCGCCGCGGAGGCCCTCCGTGGTTTCCTCGACGCCCTCGGCGTGCCGTCCCAGCGGATCCCCGCCGACGTGCCCGCCCAGTCCGCGCTGTTCCGCAGCCGCCTCACCGGCAAGCGGATGCTGATCCTGCTCGACAACGCCGCCGACGCCGCCCAGGTCCGGCCCCTGCTCCCCGCCGAGCCCGGCTGCCTCGCCCTCGTCACCAGCCGCGCCTCCCTGTCGGGCCTGGTCGCCACCGAGGGCGCCCGGCCGCTGCGCCTCGACACCATGCCCGGGACCGACGGCCGGGCGCTGCTCGCCCGCCGCGTCGGCGACCGGCGGATCAAGGACGAACCCGAGGCCGTCGACCGCATCCTCACCGCCTGCGCCGGCCTCCCCCTGGCCCTGGCCATCACCGCGGCCCGCGCCGCAACCCACCCCCACTTCTCCCTCGGTACGGTCGCAGCCGAACTCGACGATGCCCGGCACCGCCTCGACGCGCTCGCCGACGCCGACCCGGCCACGGACGTCCGCGCGGTGTTCTCCTGGTCCTACCGCACCCTCGACCCGGCCACGGCACGACTGTTCCGCCTGCTCGGCCTGCACCCCGGCCCGGACGCGAGCCTCGGCGCCGTCGCGAGTCTCGCCGGGCAGACCGCGGCCGAGGTGCGGCCCCTGCTGACCCGGCTCATCCAGGCCAACCTTCTTGTCGAACAACCCGCCGGACGGTACGGCTGCCACGATCTGCTCCGGGCGTACGCGAGGGAACTGACCGACCGCGACGATGCGGAAGAGGAACGCCGGGCGGCGACCCGCCGCGTGCTGGACTTCTATCTGCACACGGCGCTGATCGGTGACCGGCGGCTCTACCCGAACCGCACGAAGCGCCACTTCGCGCCCGATCCCCTGGTCGGCGGTGTGACACCGGAACCGCTCGCCGACCTGGCCGCGGCGCAGACCTGGTTCGCCCGGGAGGAACGCGTCCTGCGCGCGGCGGTCGACCTCGCCGCCGCGACCGGGCACGACAAACACGCGTTCCTGCTGCCCTGGGCGCTCGCCACGTACTTCGAACGCGAATGGAACGAACGCGACTGGATCGCCTGCCTGAACATCGCCCACCAGGCCGCCGAACGCTCCGGCGACCGCTACCGCAGGGCCCGGACCCACTACAGCCTCGGGTACGCCCACCGCGAGCTCGGCCGCCCCTCCGAAGCTTACGAACACCTGGTCAAGGCCCTGGATCTACTCGGCGACGACGACACCACCGGCGAGAACGCCATCGTCCTGCTCAACCTCGGCACCACCGCCCGCCGCCTCGGCCGCCACGACGAAGCCCTCGAACAGGGCCGCCGCGCCATGGAGATCTACCGCACCCACGGCGACCGCCCGGGCGAAGCCAGCGCGCTCAACAACATCGGCTGGGTCCACGTCGTCCTCGGCAACTACGCCGAAGCCCTCGAGCACTGCCGACTAGCGGTGAAGATCCAGGAAGAGGAAGGCAACTGGACCGGCGCGGCCCACTCCTGGGACAGCGTCGGCTACGTCCACCACCACCTGGGCAACTACGCCGAGGCCGTGACGTGTTACCACCGCTCCCGCGACCTGTTCCGCGACCAGGGCGACCGCCGCCTCGAAGCAATCATCCTGACCCACCTGGGCGACACCCACCTGGCCGCCGGCGACCCACCGGCCGCCCGCGACGCGTGGCGCCAGGCCCTCGACATCTACGAGGAGATCGACCACACGGACAGCGAAGAAGTCCGCGCCAAACTCCGCGACGACCTCGCCCGCGTCCACCCCTGACCCGTCCTCACCCGACCCGCACAGAGTCGGCTACGGCGATCCGGCCCGGTCGCTCGACCGTCGCCCAGACCCCGAACGTCATCTCATGATGGTCAGCCACGGCCTTGAGCAGCCGCCCGTCCTTCTGGCCCAGGTCCACCATCACGCACCGGGTGAGCCTGCGGACGGGTCGCAGCACCACCTCGGGGCCGACCTGCACGTTGCCACCCAGCCAGCCATCCTCCAGAAAGCCACTGCCCGGCAGATCGACCAGCACATTGGCCCGAAATCGCAGCGGATCGACCGGCTCCCCGACCAGCTCGCCGAGGCGGCGCAGGGCGGCGGTGCTGATCACGCTCACCGGGCCCTCGTCGTGATGCTTGACCTGCTGCTCCCGCTCGATCGTCACGTTTCGCGACAGCAGGTGACTGACGGCCCGGTGACCCGCAGGATCGTCGACGGCAAAACGGCGACCGTCGGGTAGCTCGACAACACCGTCGCCGTGGGCCCGCATGCTGAGGAGGCCCGGCATCCGGCGGAAGCGGCGGGTGTTCTTGCCACTGCCGAGTTTGCCGTCCTCGTCCCGCACGGCCCAGAGCCTGTCTCCGGCCAGGCCCCGCTCCTCAACCTGGGCGGTCTGCAGGAGCTCCCCACCCAACGACTTGACCGGAAACCTACGGATCTCGACAACCTCCACGGCCGCCACTGTAGAACCCCAAAACCGTCCACCCACCAACCCACCACCGCGCCGGGCCGGGTTGAGGTCGGGCGGGGCTGGGTGAGGTCGGGTTGGGGTGGGCCGGGCGGGGCCGGGCGGGCCGGGCCGGGCGGGCCGGGCGGGTTGGGTTGAGGTCGGGCTGGGCGGGCTGCGTTGAGGTCGGGCGGGAGTGGAGCTAGGCCGGGCCGGACCCGGGCTGGGCTGGGCCGTGCCGTGCCGTGCCGTGCCGTGCCGTGCCGGGCTGGGGTGGGCCGGGCCGGGCCGGGCCGGGATGGGTGGGCCGGGATGGGCTGGGCCGTGCCGTGCCGTGCCGGGCTGGGGTGGGCCGGGCCGGGCCGGGATGGGTGGGCCGGGATGGGCCGGGATGGGTGGGCCGGGATGGGCCGAGCTGGGGTGATGTCGGCGGGCTGGGACGGGTGGGAGGGGCGAGCTGCCCCGGAACGCGCGCGCCAGGCCCGGCCGAGCTGGGGCCCGGCCGGGCCGGGTCGAGCTGGGGTGGGGTGGCCGGGCCGAGCTGGGTGAGCCGTGCTGCGATGGCCGGGCTGCGATGGGCTGGTCTTCTGGGCTGCAATGCCCAGGCTGGGGTGGATTGGGCCGGGCTGGGATCGGCAGGACCGGGACTGGCCGGACCGCGACTAGTGGACCGGGACTGCTGGGCTCCTGGGCGACCGGGGCGACCGGGGCGGGCGGGCCGAGCCGGCTGGGTGGCGTCGAGCAGGGCCGAGCGAACCCGAAGCGGGCGGCTCGGGGCGCTGGGCGGGTCGGTTCAGCCGACCGTTTCCAGGCCGGAGTCGCCGCAGACTTTCACCATCGCGGCTGCGGCGGCGCTCACCGCGGCGATCGCGTCCGGTTCGTTGTCGGTGTTGTGGGCGGCGACCGCGGCCGTGAAAGCCGTGGACAAGCGCTGGGCTTCGTCGGCCACCGGGGCGTCGGCGGTGGTGCTTGCGGTGACGATGTCGGTGACCACGCCCGGGGTCATCAGGGTTCCTTCGCGGACCGCGGAGACGACCTTGGTGCAGGTGAGGGTGCCCGGCGGGTCGTCGAGCTGGGCGGCGACGGAGGCCGATGGGGTCGGCGCTGCGGCTGGGGGCTGGGTGTCGTCGGAGCAGCCGGTGGTGACGGCGGCGATCAGGACGAGGAGCAGCACAACGGGCAGTGATCGCGGCATCAGCTCAGGGTAAGGGGGCTGGGGGCGTACCTGGGGAAACAGCACGCGGGCCGGTCGAGGAACGACCGGCCCGCGTCACTGCGGTTGTGGGTGGGCGATCAGATCGCGCTGCCCTTTTTGTATTCGTCCCAGCTCATGTTCCAGTCGGTCCAGCCGTTGCCGTTCTTCAGCTTTTCCTCGGTGCCGCTGACCGTGATCGGGTCGCCGAGCATCGTGCGGCCGAAGAGCCACTTGCCCATGGCCATGGAGACGTTGACGCAGCCGTGGGAGACGTTGGTGCGGCCCTGGACGCCCTCGGACCAGGGGGCGGCGTGGATGAACTGGCCGCTCCAGGTGATGCGCTGGGCGTAGTCGATTTTGGTGCGGTAGCCCTCTTCGGGGCCGAGCTCGGCCATCGTGTCGAAGACGGTGTGTTCCTTCTTCTCGATGACGACCATGGTGCCGCTCGAGGACGGGGTGTCCTTCTTGCCGAGGCTGACCGGGATGGTCTTGACGACCTTGCCGTCCTGCTTGACCGTCATCTTCTTGGTCTTGTTGGAGACCGTCATGACGAACGAGCGGCCGACCTTGAGGTCGACGGTGAGGTCGGAGCGGCCGTACCAGCCGTCGCCCATCGGCACACCGGCGAGCTGCACCTTGTAGAAGATCTTGGTGTAGGCCTTCCAGTACGTCTTCGGGCGGTAGTGCACCTCGGTCGGGCTGATCCAGTGCCAGATGCCCTCTTGCACCGGCGACGCGGTCACCGTCATGCGGCGCTGGACGTCGTCGCGGTACTTCTCGGGGACCGAGCGGCCGAACTTGACGATCATCGGCATGCCGACACCGACCGTCTGGCCGTCGCCGAGGAAGCTCGTCACGCGCACCAGCTTCGACGGCTTTTTCATGACCGTGAAGGTGCTCGTCGTGGAGCCACCCTTGTCACCCGAAGGGGTGCCGTTGACCGTGACCGTGTAGGTCTTGCCCCAGCCGAGCGCCTTGGCCGGCGTGAAGACCTTGGAGTCCTTGTCGAGAGTGCCCTTGACCTCGCCACCGTCGGCGTCCTTGACCTCGACGGAGGTGTTGT
The DNA here is from genome assembly GCF_000494755.1 of Amorphoplanes friuliensis DSM 7358. Taxonomy (NCBI): domain Bacteria; kingdom Bacillati; phylum Actinomycetota; class Actinomycetes; order Micromonosporales; family Micromonosporaceae; genus Actinoplanes; species Actinoplanes friuliensis. The sequence continues at coordinate 1,490,152 of NC_022657.1, read as the reverse complement.
CGGCGTCCTCGGAGTCGTACTTGATCTCGGTCGAGGCAGCGACGTCCTTGGCGTCCGCGGCCGGTGACGTGACCGCCACCGTGCTCAGCGTCGGCTGGGGCGAGGGGGCCTCGGAGGAACCCTGACCGCCACCCTGCCAGGAGGGGGTCTCGGCCTTGTCGCCGCTGCACGCACCCGCGCTGACCAGCACACTCGCGGCCACCAGCGCCGCCGCGGCCATCCGCCACGGCCGTCGTCCGGCCCGGGCGGTCAGGCGGATCGCATCCACGTCCGTCGACCGTTCTCCACGAAGTCCCATGATCCCTCTCACCGCGCTGTCGTCCCGGCGTCCATCTTCTCTCGTGAATGCCGGGCCACCAATCCCGGATTCGTGCCGCGACCCCGGGAGAGTGGTTCCGCCGCCGGTCCCACTTTACGCTTCAAGTTTCAGGCGTCGCCCTGGGCCGCCGCCAGCTCGGCGGAGACCGGAAGAGCGCTGCCCTTCACGAATTCTTTCCAGCTCATGTCCCACGCCGTCCAGCCGTTGCCGGCCGCCAGCTTGTCTCCTGTACCCCGAACGGTGATCGGATCACCGATCAAGGTCTTGTCGAACAGCCAGCGGGCGTTCGACGGGGACACATTGACACACCCGTGCGACACGTTCCGGTTTCCCTGGGCTCCGACGGACCAGGGCGCGGAGTGGATGTACTGGCCGCTCCAGGTGATGCGCTGGGCGTACTCGATCTCGGTGCGGTAACCCTCCGTGGGGCCCAGCTCGGCGGTGGTGTCGAAGACGGTGGCCGCCTTCTTCTCCATCACGACCATGGTGCCGCTCGACGACGGGGTGCTCTTCTTGCCCAGGCTGACGGGCAGCGTACGGACGGTCTTGCCGTCCTGGACGACCGTCATCTTCTTGGTCTTGTTGTCGACCTTCATGATGAAACTGCGGCCGATCTTGGAGGTCGCGGCCCGGTCCCGGTCGCCGTAGCGGCCACTGCCCGTGGGCAGGCCACCGACGGCGATACGCACGGTGAGCTTGGTGCCGGTCTTCCAGTAGCTCGGCCCGCGGTAGTAGGCCTGGGTGCCGCTCGACGTCCACGACCAGACTCCCGGCTGCGCCGGCTCGGTCTTCACGAACATCCGTTTCTGTACGGCGGCACGGTCCTTCTTCTTGATACCGGGGTTGAACTCGACCACGACCGGCATGGCCACGCCGTACGTGCGGTCGTCGAAGAGGTACAGGCCCGTACCGGTCTGCTTGCCGGCCTTGCCCATGGTGGTGAACGAGGTGGTGACCGTCTTCTTCGCACCCGCGGCGTCGACGGCGGTGACCGTCGCGTCGTACTTCTTGGAGGTCTTGAGGGTCTTGCTCGGCACCCAGGCGGAACCGTCCTCGCGCAGCTCGCCCGAGACGGCCTTGCCGCCGGCGTCCTTGAGCGCGACGGTCGTGACCTTGCCGCCGGAGACCTTGAAGCCGATCTCCGTGCTGACCGGCACGTTCTTCTTGCCCGTGGCAGGCGTCACAGTGAGCGACACCGCACCGGCCCCACCGGTGGCACCGGGCTCCGTCGATCCGGACTCCGGAACCGACCCCGAGGGCGGGGGTGCCGACGAGGCACCGACCCACGCAGCGGGAGAGGGTTTGTCCTCGTCACCACTGCAGGCAGCCAGAGCCAGTGGCGTGACCACCACCAACGTCACTACCGCCACGACCGAGCGCCGCATGCTTGTCATTGTGTGCCCCGTTCTCACGTTCCGCGGGCACATCCTGCCTTACCCGCGCAACGCCGGGGGTCCTCCCGGCGGGCAAGGATGCATCGGACGATCATGCGGGCGGCCCGATTTCAGGGTCCCCCGGACCCCGTGTTAATGTTTCTGCGTTGTCAGCGAGCGCCGCTAGCTCAACTGGCAGAGCAGCGGACTCTTAATCCGCGGGTTGTAGGTTCAAGTCCTACGCGGCGCACCCCGTACCACCAGGCCGTACAGCCTTCAGGCTGTACGGCCTTTTGCTTTTGCGAGACACCAGCGCAATTTTCTGCAGTTGGGCGCCGCCGTGCCGAAGGAATGGGCTGTACCAGCCCGGACTCGAAGCGAGGTAGCTCATGCGCGGTCATTTGGCACGGAGGACGGGTGTCGCCGCCCTGGCCGCGATCGGGGCGGTGACGCTCGCCACCCCGCTGGCTGCCGTGGCCGGTCCGCGGGACGGCGCGTCGGTGGACACCATCGCCACCGTGCTGGACGCCGGCGGCCGGCCCACCTTCGTCGAGGTCGAGGCGGCCACCGTCGCCGAGGAGCGTCGGAAAGCCGACGCACTGGGCGAGGCCGCCGTGGAGGTGCCGGTGACCGCGCTCGCCACGCCCAACGACACGTACCGCAGTCAGCAGTGGGGTAACACCCGGCTGTCCAGCGACGACTTCACCGGTGTCGCCACCGGCGGTCAGCTGGTCGCGGTGGTCGACTCCGGCATCAGGTCGTCGCACCCGGACTTCGCGGCCGGTCAGATCCGCTGCGACATCGGCGCTGATTTTGTCGGCGACGGTCTCTCCACCAACGGCTGCGTCGACCCGAACGGTCACGGCACCCACGTGGCCGGCACAGTCGGGGCCGTCGCCAACAACGGCATCGGCGTCGCCGGCATCGCCTCGGGCGTGCCGATCCTCCCGGTCCGCGTCCTCGGGGCCGGTGGCGGCGGCACCTCCACCGGTGTGGCGAACGGCATCGTCTATGCCGTCGACCACGGTGCGACCGTCATCACGATGAGCCTCGGTGGTGGCTACTCGTCCTCCTACGACGATGCCGTCAAGTACGCCACCGACCACAACGTGGTTGTCGTCGCCGCCGCTGGTAACAACCGGGCCAGCGGCAACGCGCCGTCGTGGCCCGCCGCGTCACCGGGTGTGGAAAGCGTCGCCGCCACCGACACCAACAACGTCAGCGCTTCCTTCAGCAACTCCAGCGGGACCGCCGACATCTCGGCGCCCGGTGTCAACATCATGAGCACCGACACCAACGGCACCTACAGCTACAAGTCGGGTACGTCGATGGCTGCGCCGCACGTCGCGGCCGCGGTCGCGCTCTACCGGGCCACCCACTCCGGCGCCACCGAGGCCGCCACCCGCGCGGCGCTGGAGAGCACCGCCATCGACATCGAGAGCCCGGGTCGCGACGCCGCCACCGGCGCCGGCCTGCTCAACCTCACCGCTTTGATGCAGAGCACCTCGACCAACCCGGTGACGCCGCCGGCTTCGGGTGCACCCGCCAACCTGGTGGTCACACCGGCCGCGACCTCCATCGCGCTGAAGTGGACGGCCGCGACGAAGGCCGGCACCACCTACCGCGTCTACCGCAACGGTGTGTCGCTGGCCACCTCGACGGCCGCCGCCTACGTGGACAAGACCATCACCCCGGCCACCAATTACACGTACGCCGTAGCCGCCGTCAGCGGTGGTGTCACCTCTCAGCCCAGCGCCGCGGTGCCTGCCTACCTGGCCCCGACCACCCCGACGAAGCTGGTCGTCACCCCGTCGGCCGCCACGATCCAGCTCCGCTGGACCCCGTCCGTGAAGCTCGCCACCTCCAGCGCGCCCAGCAACTACGTCGTCTACCGCGACGGGGTGCGGTTCGGGACCTCCACCAGCCCTGCCTTCACCGACCAGGCGGGCACCAACCACACGTACGCCGTGTCAGCCGTCAACCCCGCCGGCGAGTCGGCCAAGACGGACAGCACCACCGCGTACGTGGTCCCGGCCGCACCGACCACGCTGACCACTCTGCAGGCCGGCACCACCGTCAAGCTGACCTGGCGTGCACCGGCCTCCCCGGGCGGTGTCTCGTACACCGTCTACCGCGACGGCTCACCCCTGGCGACCGTGACCACGCCCGCGTACGCCGACACCACCGTCTCGCCGACCGCCAACGCCACGTACGCGGTGTCGGCGGTGAACCCGGCCGGTGAGTCGGTCCGCAGTGCCACGGCGCTGGCGTACAAGGTGCCCTCCCCGCCGGTCGGCGTCACGTCCACGCCGGCGGTCGGCTCGATCAAGCTCAACTGGCGGGCCCCGGCCGTCACCGCCAACGCGAGCGCCGCCACGGGTTACACCGTCTACCGCGACGGTGTGCAGCTCGCCACCACCACCGACCCCACCTACGTCGACAGCTCGGCCACGGCCAACGTCAGTTACCGGTACACGGTGGCGGCGACCAACGTGGCCGGAACCGGACCCGCCTCGGCGGTCTCACTCCGGTCCTGGACCTACCCGACGGGCAAGCTCGCCGCCACCACCCGCCAGCTGGCGCCGGGCACCCCGCTGAGCATCACCGGCACCTACCTCAAGCCGGGAACAACAGTGACGTTCACCGAGGCCTACAAGGTCACGACCACCACGATGGTCAACAACAAGCCGGTGTCCAGGATGTCGGCCGGCACCCTGGTGCTGGGCAGCGCCGTCGCCGACGACAGCGGCACCCTGACCTTCTCCGCCCTGCCGGCCCAGGACGCCACCACCGGCACGGTCACCGCCACCGCGGTCGACATGAACGGCAGGACGATCCCGTTCAGCCTCGGCCTCACGGTCCGGTAGGCCGCCGTTCGACGGGGGCGCTGCTCAGGACGCCGTCCGGGCGGAGCTCCTGGCGTACGCGGGCGACGTTGACAAAGCTGTCACCGTCGACCGGCTGGGCGTTGAGCAGGCGCAGGATCACCGTGCAGTACTTCGCCATGGTGTTACGGCCCGGCATGAAGATGGACAGTTCGTCGCCGGCTTCCTCGTTCCGGACGAGGAAGCCGGCAGGCAATGCGGCGAGCACCTCGTCCGGTGCGGTCACCGCGACCTTCACGATCCAGAACGGGCCCTCGCCGTCGAGGGCACGCCGGTCCTGTTCCGGGGTCTCCAGTGCCAGGGTCCGCCACGGCCGGCCCAAACACGTGGCGCCCGCCTTCTCCACGGTGTCGAGCAGTTCGGTGACGGTCTCCGCGATGATGCGCTCGGCCTCTTCCCACTCCTGCGCGTCACGGCCCACCGGTGTGCCGGGTACGAGCCGGGCAATCACGGTCCGGGCCGGGACGTGGCTCTCCTGTGGTTCCGGCCGGGCTTCGAAAACGCTGCGCGCCGCCTGGATCGCCTCGTCCTGGGCCGCACGCTGGCAGTGGACCTCGTCGCTGTGCCGGGCGAGCAACGTTGTCGCCCGGTCGGGTTCGTCGAGGGCCTGCCGGACAAGTTTGACGCTCATCCCGGTGTCCCGCAGCAGGGTGATCAGCATGGCCTGTTCCACCTGCTCGAACGCGTACCTGCGGTAGCCCGTCCGTTCGTCGGTCTCGGCCGGCACGAGCAGGCCCTCGGCGTGGTAGAAGCGCAGGGCCTGCGGCGACAGGTGGCACATCTCGCTGAACTCGCGGATCGACAACATGACACCAGGTTCGCCCTTCCAGTTACTGGAAAGGCAAGTCCCCCGCCGGGCGGGGGTGTTGTAGCTTTTCTTCGTTCCCCTGAAGGAGGCTCATGGCGCCGGCTGATCGGCTTACCGTGGCTGCGGTTGCGGGCGGGTTGCGGCAGCGGGCGTGGTCGTTGCTGACGGTGTCCGCCTTTCTGGTGCTGGCCGCGGCCGGGGCGGCGAGCCCGATGTTCGCCGAGGCCTCCGGGAACGCCGCCTTCCAGGCCCGCCGGGATCAGGTGCCGGTCACGGCGCGGCAGAACGACGCCCCGGTCGTGCGGCTGTCGGCGAATGCCGGGCCGACCAGCCTCGAGCAGGAGTCCGTTCTGGAGGATCTGCGCGCGGTCCCGGGTCTGACCGAGCCGGATCTGACCGGTGGGTCGTTCGGCGCCGAGACGGCCGGCCCGCTGTTCTGGGGATCGACCGTCAGCCTCGGCGCCGAGCGCGAACGGGCCCGGTTGTTCGCCGTCGGTTCGCCGGAGTCCGACCTGGTGGCGGTGGGCAAGCCGGCCGGCCGGGACGGGGTGTGGTTGCCGGAGCCCGTTGCCACCGCGCTCGGGGCGAGCGCCGGCGATCGGATCGTTCTTGCTGTGGTCGTGGGCAAGGACGGTGAGCCGCGGCAGACGACTGTGGCAGTCGACGGGGTCTACGCGGTTGATGCGGCCGGGCGCCTCCCGGCCGACCCGCCCGGCAGCCGCAAGTGGGCGTTGCGCCAGGGGGACACGCCAGGCGACACCGAATATCGGACGCTGCCGGCGTACCTGTTGATCGGGGCCACCGCGACGGTGGAGCGGCTGGCGCAGGCTGTCGGGGACGAGATCTTCTGGTCGGCCGAGGCCGAGCTGGTGCCCGGATCGTCACTGGCCGAGGCCCGGCAGACCGCTGAGGGTGTCGAGGACCTGCGGCGCAGCTACGCGACCTCGGTGGCGGTCGAGGACGACGTCCGCGCGCTGCGGTTCGCGAGCGGCATCGGCCGGATCGTCGATGCGTCCCAGGCCACCACCGATCAGGTACGCCAGCGGACACGTCCCGTGGAGTGGGCGGCGATCATTGTCGGGCTCGCCTCGGTGCTCGCCGTGGCGTTGCTGTCGGCGCGGCGGCGCGAACGCGAGTTGCGGCACGTTGTGGCTGTCGGCCTCTCGCCCGTACGCGTGGGTGGTCTCTGGGGGCTCGAAAATCTCCTGCCGGCCCTGCTCGGGGCGGGTCTGGGGTGGCTCGTGGCCTGGCAGTTGGTGACCCGGCTGGGGCCGCCCGGGGCAGTGACGGAGTCGTTGCGACCGGCCGCGCTGCTGGCCGGTGCGGCTGCGCTGGCCGGGCTCGTGACCGTGGCCGGGGTCGGCGCGGCGGCAGCGGCCCGGCGGGTACGCCCGGCGCCACCCGCGACCGTCCGGCGTGCTCTCCCGTGGGCGGCCATGGTGGTGGTCATCGCCCTGGTCGCGGCCGGTGGGCTCGTCAGCGCGGGTGGTGCCGCGGACGGCGCACGCGGCGTGGACCTGCTCGTCCCGTTGCTCGTGCTCGCCGCCGTGGGTGTCGTCGCCGGCCGGCTCCCCGGCTTGCTGGCGGGCCGGCGGCGACGCACGGCCCGACTGCCCGGCTCACCAGGCCGGGCGGTTCTGTGGCTGGCCCGCCGGCGGTTGGGCTCCGGCGGGACCGAGCGCCGGCTCGCCGTTGTCGTGGTGACCACGGGCCTGGGGATGCTGCTCTTTGCGCTCTCCGCCGTGCAGTCGACCGCTGTCTCGGCCGACGACCGGGTTGCGGTCGCCTCGGGCGCCGAAGCGGTGGCCACGCTGCAGGGGTCCTGGGAGGTCGACAAGGGCGCAGCTCAAGCGCCGCCCGAGGACCCGCTCGGTGCAGAACCTCCCGACAAGCCCGTTCCGGGTGTGCGCAATCCCCCGATGCCGGCGGGCGACACGGTGGTCTGGCGGACCGACACGACCTCACCGCTCGACGACGACCAGAGGGATCTGCTGCTCATCGACCCCGCGCAGTTCCGGGACGCCGCGCTGTGGGGGCGGGGCGCCGACCTGGCCGAGGCCCGCGCGGCGGTGGCCGATCTGGTCGCCACGCCGGTGGACGCGGAGGGCACACCGCGGGTGATCACGGTCGCCGACCCCGCGTCCGACCGGCTCGACGCGATCCAGGTGGAGATCGGCTTCTCGAGAGCGAACCTGGCGGTGGCCTCGCGGGTGGCCGCGTTCCCCGGCCTGCAGAGCCGCCCGATGTACGTCGCCGCCGCCGATCCCACGTTGAAGAAGCTCGGCCGGGACGATCCGCGGTTGCGGCCGCTGAGACAGCAGTCGGTGAACGCCGTGCTGGTGCAGGCCCAGCTGTGGAGTTCCGCCGGGGCGGCCGGGATTCAGGCGGTGACAGGAGCCAACGGCGTGGTGCCCGAACGCGTCAGCACGGCCGATCAGCTGCGCCAGGATGCTGCCTATGTGGCCACCGGCCGGGCCCGGGGTTATCAGCTCGCGATCGCCGGTTATCTGGCGCTGCTGGCGGTCCTGACGTTGTGCATCTACGCGCAGCGGACGGCTGCGCTGCGCGGGCCGACGGACCTGATGCTGGCGCGTGTCGGCCTCGGGCGGGCCCGGATCCGGCGGGCGCAGACGCTCGAGTTCGTGCTGCTGGCCGCGGTCGCGTTCGCCGCCGCGGTCGGCGGGGTGGCCGCGCTCGCCCCGCTCGGCACGCGCCTGCTCGACGACCAGCCGCGGCTGCTGCCCGCGTTCGACCTGCAGCTCTCCGGTGCCGGGGTCGCGGTCACGGCCGGGGTCGCGGTCCTCGCCACCGTCCTGGCCGTGGCGCTGACCGCCGTACGCTCGGCGACCGCCGAGGAGGATGCCTACCGTGACGACTGACCGCGAGCAGGTGCTGGAGGGCCGCGAGCTGCTCCAGCTGTACGCCGCACCGACCGGCCCCACCCAGGCGCTGCGCGGTGTCGACGTCACGGTGACCGGCGGCCGGATCAGTGCCATCACCGGGCCCTCGGGCAGCGGCAAGTCGACGCTGCTGGCCGTCCTCGCGCTGCGCGAACGACCCGCCGGCGGCGAGTTGCGGCACCGGGGCCGCCTGGTCTCCAGCCTGACCCGCCACCAGCTGCAACGGCTCCGGCGCCGCGAGATCGGCTGGGTGGCGCAACGGCCGACGCACAGCCTCTTCCCGCAGCTCGACGCCCGCGGTCAGATCGAGCAGATGGCCCGGCTGCGCGGTGTGCGCGTCGACGCCGACGCCGCCCTCGCCGAGGTGGAGCTGACGGCCCGGGCCACCGCACGCCCGGCCGTCCTGTCCGGCGGCGAGCAGCAACGCCTCGCGGTCGCCGCGGCCGGTGTCGGGGCGCCGGCCCTGCTGATCGCCGACGAGCCGACCGCCGAACTCGACGACGACTCCGCGGCGCTGGTCCTGCGATTGCTGCGCTCCCGCGCCGACCAGGGCACGGCCGTGGTCCTGGCCACCCACGACGCCCGCGCCGTCGCGGCGGCCGACACCGTGCTGCGGCTGCGCCAGGGTGTCCTGTCCGGCGAGCACGACGCCGGGCAGATCCGGACCACGACGATCGACGGTCTCGGCCGGCTCCAGCTGCCCGAGGAGGCTTTGCCGCTGTTCCCCGACGGGCGGGTCATCGTCACCGTCGTCGACGGGCACGTCGAGCTGCACCACCCGGAGGACCCGAAGTGACCGGGGCACTGGTCGAGGTCCGCGCGGTCAGCCACACCCGTGGCTCCGGCGCCTCCGCGACGCAGGTGCTGCAGGACGTCGACCTGTCACTGCCCCCGGCGACGCTGGCGGTCCTGGCCGGGCGTTCCGGCTCGGGCAAGTCGACCCTGTGCCACCTGGTCGCCGGGGTCATGGCGCCGGGCGCCGGGCAGGTGCTCGTCGACGGGCGGGCGGCGTACCCGGCGGCGGACTGGGCCACGGTGTCCCTGCTGCCGCAACGGCTGGCCCTGGAACCGGAACTCACCGTGGCCGAGAACGTCCTGCTCCCGGCGGGCGTACGCGGTCGCAGCCCGGCCGCGGATCTGCTCGAGCGGCTGGGACTCGCCGCGATCGCGGGCCGCCCGGCGCGGGACACCTCACTCGGCGAACAGCAACGGGCCGCGCTGGCCCGCGCGCTGGTGCTGAACCCCGCGGTGGCGGTGCTGGACGAGCCGACCGCACACCAGGACGACGACCACGTCCGCCTGATCCTCGAGGTGCTCGCGGCCTCGGTGACCGCGGGGACACTCGCCCTCGTGGCGACACACGACCAGCGGGTCATCGACGTGGCCGGGGTGGTCGTCCGCCTGCGCTCCGGGCGTGTCCTGCCGGCGGCCTGACGGGATGTCCCGGCAAGTCGGGACAGCTGCCTGGTGACAGTGGGAACCGGCGTTTCTAGGTTCGGAGACATGCAGATCAGCCGCTCGACCGCCCTGAAGATCGCCGCCGTTCTGTCCGTGCTCGTGGCGCTCATCGGCATCGGACTCTTCGACCTTCCCAACCTCGTGCTCGGCGCCGAGAAGAGCGAGGCGCCGTTTGCGCTCGTGCTCGGTAGTTTCACCTCGGACGTGCTGGCGCTGATCGCGGCGTACGGTGCCTGGCGTGGTCAGAAGTGGGGTGCCGTGCTGCTGATCGTCGTGAACGCGTTCTGGGTCCTGCAGGCGGTCACGTCGCTGCTGTTCGACTCGACGGCCGCCGAGCTCACCTTCGCCGCGGTCATGCTGGTGCACCACGCCGTCGTGATCACGCTCTGCCTGTGGCGGGAGCGCGTCGTCAGTGTGGCGTGAACGCGCGGGTGTCGGCCAGTGGGTCTACCAGGTGCTCTACCGCCTGCTCCTGCTCCTGTACGCCGGAGTGGTCGCCGGTCTGTGCGCCGTGGTCGTCACCTGGCCGCACCGGCCGATCGCGTCGCTCGCCGACATCCCGTGGTGGTCCCACACGATCGCCCTGGTGCTCGTCGCCGTGACCTGGGCACCGGTGTCGGGGCAGATCAGCCGGGGTGTGCACCAGCTGGCGTTCGGGGAGCGGGACAACGCGTACGAGGTGGTCGAGCGGGTGCACCAGCACCTGCACGCGGGGCCGGGCCCGGACGAGTTGCTGCCGACGCTGGCCGCGACGCTGGCGCACACGCTGAAGCTGCCGTACGTCAGCATCGAGACGGGTGAGGACACCGTCGCCGCGTACGGGTCGATGGGTGACGGGATGCAGGTGGTCCGGATCCCGCTGCGCTATCAGAGCCTCACCCTGGGCACGCTGAGTGTCAGCGCCCGGCGCCGCTTCGACGGCCTGTCCTCCGCCGACCTGCGCCTGCTGGACGACCTCGCCGGCCAGGTCGGCATCACCCTGTACGCGGCCCGGCTCTCCGAGGAGCTGCAGACCTCACGGGAGAAGCTCGTCACGGCCCGTGAGGAGGAACGACTCCGCATCCGCCGCGACCTCCACGACGGTCTGGGCCCGACCCTCGCGTCGCTGGGCCTGCAACTGGGCGCCCTGCACCGCACCCTGCGCACCGATTCCGACGGCGCCGAACGCCTTGTCAAGGAACTGCGCGACGACGTCCGCGAGGCCACCGCCGAGATCCGCCGCCTGGTCTACGAGCTGCGTCCCCCGATGCTCGACGAGTTCGGCCTGATCGACGCGTTACGCAACCTGCGCCCGGTGGACGGGCTGAGCCGCAGCATCCGGGCGCCCGGACCGCTGCCGGCGCTGCCCGCCGCGGTCGAGGTGGCGATCTACCGCATCGCCGCCGAGGCCCTGCACAACGCCGCCCGGCACGCCGAAGCCGGCCGCTGCGTCGTCGAGCTGACCGGTCGCGACGACACGGTGACCCTCACGGTCACCGACGACGGACGCGGCCTGCCGGCGGACTACCTGGCGGGTGTGGGCCACCGGTCGATGCGGGAACGTGCGACCGAGCTGGGTGGCAGCATCACCATCGTTCCCGCCGGCACCGGAGGAACCCGCGTCACCGCGACCTTCCCGATCAAAGGCACCGCATGAACGAGCCCCTCAGGATCCTGATCGCCGACGACCACCCGCTCTTCCGCAAAGGGCTGCGGGCGCTGCTGGCGACCATGCCGCAGACCGAGGTCGCCGGAGAGGCCACCAACGGGGTCGAGGCCGTACGCCTGGCCGGCGAGCTCCGTCCCGACCTGATCCTGCTCGACCTCCACATGCCCGGCGGCGACGGCCTCACCGCGATCCGCCGGTTGGCCACGGTCGCCCCGCAGACCCACATCCTCGTGGTGACGATGTTCGACGACGACGACTCGGTCTTCGCCGCCCTCCGCGCCGGCGCCCGCGGGTACACCCTCAAGGACACCGACGACGACGAGATGATCCGCGCGATCACCGCCGTCGGGCACGGCGAGGCCATCTTCAGCCCGTCGATCGCAGGCCGCATCATCGCCTTCTTCGCCCAGCGACCGTCCCAGCCGGCCACACCGTTCCCGTCCCTGACCCCGAGCGAGCACAACGTCCTGCAACTGCTCGCCCGCGGCCTGCCCAACGAGACGATCGCCGGCCGTCTCAACCTGAGCCACAAGACGGTCCGCAACTACGTCAGCGCCATCTTCAGCAAGCTCCACGTCGCGAGCCGCGCCGAAGCCATAGTCCGCGCCCGCGAGGCGGGCATCGAGTAGTTCCGAGATGGGAAAGACATGGCAACGGAGTTCGCTTTCGACGACCAGATCCTGGTGCTGGACGGGCGGGTCCTCGAGATCTTCCACAGCGGCACCGAGGAAAGCGTGCGCTACCACGTGTCCTACCTGCGCATCTCCGCGACGCCGAACGGTGACGGCTTCAAGGTCCGCCTGGGCCGGGCCTACGGCGAGAACGACATCGCGGGCGGGCGCCGCTGGAAGCTGACCGCGGAGCAGTTCGCCGGCTTCCGCGCCTTCATCGCCGACGCCATCGCTGCGAGGGACAACGGTCCGCTCAATCAGTGAACCCGTCGAGGTGGAGGTCGGCGTGCACCCTGGCGTGGCCGACGCCGGCCAGGATCAGGGTCGCGGTGTGGAGGGGCGTTATCTCGGGGACGTCGCGGCCGTAACAAATGATGCGGGCCACCGTGATGGTCACGGTTTCGAAGGTTTCGCGGATGCTGGTCAGGCGGGTGCCGACGCGGACGCGGCCGCCCACGCAGCGGACCACCACCGGCAGGCCTTCCGGGGTTGCCGGTTCGACCCGGTGGATCTGGACCTCGGCGCGGCCGTCGAGGTAGCAGCGGGCCCGCCGCCACAGCTCGTCGAAGTCGTCGGGGTCCATCTCGGAGGCATCGGCCGGCGGCGGGTGGCCGCCCGCACCGGCTGCGAGGTAGGTGCCGGTGCGGGCGTCGAGCTCGATGTGGCGGACGGGCCGGCCGTGCGGGTCCAGTTCGGTGTACGTGTAGGTGGAGGTGCGGCGACCGGTGGCCAGCGAGCGGAAGAACGTCACGGCCCTTCTGCCTGTCGCCACGTCCGGCCGTCCCCGGAGATGTACGCGTCGCCCTCGGAGGACACCACGTACAGGTCGGTGGCCTGGCGGGACGTCACCTGGGTGAGTTCCAGCAGCTCTTCCGGGTACCCGGGGAGGGTGACCGGTTCGTAGTCACCGCCGTTCGTGCTGATCAGGAACCGGTCGCCGGTCTTGATGACGTGGGCGCCGTCGGCGGTGACAAAACCGCCGTCCGGGGTCTCGTCCGTCGACTGGCCGCGCTTCCACGTGACGCCGCCGTCGGTGGTGCGGTACGGATCCATGCGGAGATCCTTCCGGTAGGTCAGGACGTACGCCAGACCGTCCGGGCCGGAGGCTATCGCGGGGAGGTACATGGTGGGGGTGAAGCCGTTGTCCGCCTCGGCCGGCACGCCGTCGGTGAACACGTGGGTGCGCCAGGTGCGGCCACGGTCGGCGCTGACCGCCACGGCCGGTTTCCGTGTCTGCGGGTCCAGTCCCGGGATCCACACGGTGTCACCAGGCGGGACGTTGGTCAGGTTGGTCCAGCCTTCCTCGATGGTGATGCCGGTGGGCTGAGCGGCCAGCGGGGCGAACCGCCCGGTCACGGGGTCGACGGCGTAGATCTTGCAGGGCGGCTTCAGGTCGGCCAGGACGCAGTCGACCGGGCGGGTGCCCGGCGGCAACACGCTGACCGGCGTGGTGTCCACCGCGGCGGCTTTCCAGGTGCGGCCGCCGTCGACGGAGGTCCACAGTCCGTCGGTCGCCGGGACCTCCTTCCCGGTGCCGTCCAGGTCGGACGGGGTGAGGATCCGCCCGTCGTGCCAGGCCAGCAGCCCCTGGCCCAGGGAGGTGATCGTGGGGATCCGCGGGTCGGCGTTCTGCGGCGTCTGCGGGGGTTCAGCCCGGCGTTTCCAGGTGCGGCCGGCGTCGGCGGACGCGTACAGCTCCGGGCCGCACTCGCGGCAGCGTTCGTAGATGCCGTAAAGGTCCGTGGCGCTGCCGCCGACGACGTTGGTCATCCGGGGCTGCCAGTCGCCGCCGGGATCCGCCGTTTCGGTGGGCGCCGGCGAGGGGTCGGACACCGACACGTCACCCTGGCCGTTGGTGGTCGCGTACCCGAGACCGGTCGCGACCAGGACGGCCGCGGCGGCCGTGACACTCGTCAGCACCGCGCGGCGCCGGCGGACCCCGCGGGCACGCTGCTGGACAACGGCGAAGTCGGGCTGGCGGCTCGCGGTGCCGGCGTAGTCACGCAGACCGTCGAAGTGCTGCTCAGGCATGCCGGACCTCCTCGGTCAGCGGGGCGGGGTCGTCGTCGGTGAGGAAACGGGCGAGCGTGGCGCGGCCGCGGGACAGGCGGGCCTTGACGGTGCCCACCGGCACGCCGAGCGTGGCGGCGACCTCGTCCACGGGAAGGTCGGCCAGGTGATGCAGCACCACCGCCTCGCGGGTCGGCGGGGCCAGTTGCCGCAGCGCCGTGAGCAGCGCCACCCGGTCGGCGGACAGACCGGGCACGGCGGCCGGTGCGATCTCGACCCGGCCCGCACGGACCAGCCGGTCGAACACCCACCGGCGGCGGTACCGGCTGCGGGCGACGTTCAGGGCGACCACGCGCAGCCACCGCTCGGAGTCGTCGGCCTGGACGAACGACCGCGGCGCGGCCAGCACCTTGGCAAACGCCTCCTGCACCGCGTCCTCGGCCTCCGCCAGGTCACCGATCAGCCCGAACACCTGCGCCACCAGCCGCCGGTAATGGACCTCGTACGCCTGGCGTACGGCCTCTTCGGCATCCACATGCGCTCCCCGCTCGTCGACGTTTCGAAAAGGACCAGCAGCGGGACTGCCAGGTTGCACCCAAAGATGCCAACTTCATAGTGACGGGTTTCGCTGTCTCTGATCGTCACTCATGATGACTGTGGTGATGCGATGAGTAACCGAGGTTTGCCGCCGCAGGTGCTGGCCATGATCGACAGTTCGGTCCGGGCCGCCCGTCTGCGGGGTGTGGACGAAGCGGAACTGCTCGCGAACAGCACGGATCTCGCGATGGCAGCTGCGGCGTGGCGGGTGCTCCGGAGTCTGACGGACGAGGACAGCCGCAGTGTCGCCGCTGCGGCGACGGCCGCGCTCGAGCGATCGGCCGTGCGTTTCAATCCCGACCGCGTCGACTTCGGCACGGTCGTCCGGGGTACGCCGGAACTGGCCGCGGAAGTGCTGATCGAGGGCGCCCCGCTGGCCATCGCCACCTCGACGGTGACCGTCGCCGGTCCGGGCCTGCGCGCGCGGATGGACGGACGCCGGCTGCACATCGTGTGGGAGCCCGAGTCGGACTGGCTCGACGGTTCCGTCACGGTCCGCGGCCCGACAGGCTGGGCCGAGGTACGCGTGACCGGCCTGGCCACCGCACCCCCGCCCTCGTCCCGCGCCGAGATCGAGGCGCGCCTGCCGTCGGCCGACGGCGCGAACGACTTCGCCATGTCGCGCATGACGGTCCTCTCGGCGCCGCCTCCGCGCCGCCGCTCGGGCGCAACCGTGCTGCTCGCCGCGCTGACCGCCGGTGTGGTGCTGGGCGGCGGTGGTGTGGCCGTGGCGATGAACAGGAACGAGCAGGCCGCCCGGCAGCAGGTGGCCGCCCTCGACGGCACCTCGGCACCGTCCACGACCGGCGCCACTCCGCGCACCCTGGCGGGCCCGTCTGTCGCGGCACCCAAGGGCACGACCGTCCCGCGCATCCCGCTCGCGCGCAGCGTGGTCAGCGTCGCCAAGCCCGCGGTGACCGGCACGATCCGGGTCGGCAAGGAGCCCGAGGGTGTCGCGGTCTCCCCGAACGGCCGGACGATCTACGTCGCCAACCAGGGCGAACGGGTTCTGTCCGTGGTGGACGCCGTCTCCAGACGCGTCACCTCGATCAAGCTGCGCAACACCCCGCGGTTCGTGACCACGTCGCGGGACGGCCGGCTCGTCTTCGTGTCGATGTATGAGAACGACAAGAAGACCGGCAGCGGTGTTGCCGTCGTCGACGCCGCCCAGCGCAAGGTCGTCCGCTACCTGATCACCGGGGACCAGCCGTTCACGCTGGCGGTCGGCCCCGACGACCGGCTCTGGGTGCCGATCCACAGCAGCGGCCGGATCGAGGTCTTCGCGGCGAAGGACCAGCATCCCGACGGGCGGATCGCGGTGAAACCGAACCCGCACGCGGTGGCCTTCTCGGCGAACCTCATGCGCGCGGTGACCCCCAACCACGAGTCGAACGCCGTCTCGATCATCGACATGGGTTCCGGCAAGGTGCTGCGGTCCATCGGTGTCAGCAAGGCTCCGCACAGTGTCGCCGTGTCACCGAACGGGAGAACAGTGCTGGTCGCCGGGTACGAGGCGGACGCGGCGAACCTGATCGACCTGGTGACGATGCGGCGCAGCGGGCCGTTCAAGGTCGGCAGCAAACCACAGAGCGTGGCGTTCGCGACCGACGGCGCACACGCGTACGTGGTGAACGAGGGCGGCGGTTCTGTGTCCGTACTGAATGGACGGACCGGAGCGGTGACCGCGACGGTGAGAGTGGGTGGCAGTCCGCGTTCGGTCGCGGTGTCACCGGACGGGACGCTGGCTTATGTGTCCAACGGCGACGACAACACGATCTCCGTTCTCCGCATCGGGAAGTGAATCCGCAGGTCGCAAGGCCTCGCGCGGAGGCGGTCGGCACACCTATCATCAGATTGTGATGACTCGATATACACAGCGTCGCGGCGGCTGGTGAGTTCCGGTGACCGCCGCAGGCTGGATCGCGCTGGCGATCACCGTGTTCGGGGCCTTCGGTTATGCCGGAGCGTCGATCCTGCAGGCAGTCGCCGCCAAACGCAGCACCAGCCTGGCCCGCACGCTCAGTCATCCGCTCTACCTGACCGGCATCGCGCTCGACGTGCTCGCCTGGGCCGGCTCGATGGTCGCCCTCCGCGAGCTCGCGGTTTATCTCGTCGAGTCGATCCTCGCGGGCTCCCTGGCCATCACCGTCCTGGCGGCCCGCTTCGTCCTCAAGTCCAAGCTGCGCAAACGCGACGTCGCCTGTGTGATCGTGTCGATCAGCGCCCTGACCGTCCTGGCCCTGTCGGCCGGGCCGCAGGAGGGAACACCCGCCTCGGCCGGGCTGCGCTGGGGGCTCTGCACGGCTGCGGTGCTGCTGACGCTCCTCGGGCGGAGCGCGGCGCGTACCTGTCCTCCGGGTCTGGTGGCCGCGATGGGCGGGCTCTGCCTCGGCGGTGCGGCCCTGTCCGGCCGGGCGTTGCACCTGCCCGAGCAGGCGATGGGACATCCCGGCGCGCTGGCCCTGGCGATCGTCTCCGAGCCGCTCACCTGGGCGGTGCTGATCTTCGCCGCGAACGGCATGCTGCTCTACGCCAACGCCCTGCAACGCGGCCAGGTCGGCCAGGTCACCGCGGTCCACTGGATCGCCGAGGTCACCGCCCCCTCGGCCGTCGCGCTGCTGCTGCTCGGTGACAGCGTCCGCCCCGGCTGGGGCCTGGTCGCCATCGGCGCCGGCGTTGTCACCATCGGCGCGGCCGTCCTGCTCGCCACGGCCCCGGCGACCGGCGCGGCCGTCCGCCCGCCGGACGCCCTCCCCGACGAGCCCTCGCAGCCGTCCCTCCCGGTCTCGGCCCCGATCCGGTACGCGGAACGCATCATCTGGTGGGGCTCACCACCGGTCTGGACACCCCCGAACCGCGAACGTGTCGTGGCCCTGCCCACCCACCACGCACCCGAGCTGACCTGGACACCACCACCCCGCGTGCAGGCGCTGTGGTCGGACCCGCACCGCCCGGACGCCGACGCGGACGAGATCCCGGCCGAGCCGGTGACACTGTCGGAGCTCTGGCCGATCCTGTTGCGGGAGGAGGATCGGCCAGAGCCCGTACGCTCACGCCAGGAGCAGCCCCGCCACGGCCCCTGGGACGACCTCTAGTCACTTTCCGTCGACGATGCCGCTAGCCGATGCTGACCACGCGGGCCCAGTCGGGTGGGTGCTTCGGGACGTAGTCGGGGTCGTCCTCGCTCCACGAGCTGTGGCCGGTGTCGCGGGCGAAGAGGCCGATCACCGTCCGGCACGAGGGTCTCGATGCCGGCCAGGGGGTGTGGCCGTCGGTCAGTGCCACGATGACGTCCGGGCGCGGGTTGGTGCGCAGGGCCTTGGTGAAACCCGTCCGCAGGTCGGTGCCACCTCCGCCCACCAGCGGAATGCCCTCGGCGCGGCACAGCGGGTGGACGACCCGGGCGGCCGCGTCGCACGACAGGACGGTGACCAGGTCGCGCCGGCCGCCCACCGCGCGGGCGATCGCGGCGACCTCGAGGAGGGCGCTGCCCAGCTCGGCGTCGCTGACCGAGCCGGACGTGTCGATGACGACGGACACCCGCGGGGGCTTGCGCCGCAGGCTCGGCAGGACCACCTTGGGCAGGCTCGCCGCCCGGCGCGCCGGGCGGCTGTAGGTGTAGTCCTCCCCGGCGCCGCCGCCCGAGACCGCCGACCGGATCGCGGCCCCGAGCAGGTCACGCCAGGCCTGCGGCGGGTGGACGACGTCCTCCGCCCATCGTTGCCAGTTCCTGGAGGCACGACCGGGCCGCCCGTTGATGCCGTTCGCGACGCGGAACCGCACCGCGTCCTGCTCCTGGTCGGTGAGCCCGTGGGCGTCACCCGGGCCGAGGTCCCATTCGCGTTCCAGGCCATCGGCACCGCTGCCGCAGTCGAGCCAGACCAGGTTCTGCGTGTGCGGCCCCAGCCGGAACTCGTGCAGATATTCCTCCATCAACTGCCCTTCGGGCAGCCGCACCAGGCTCGGCAGGACCACCCCGGCCGGCTGGGTCAGACCGTCCCCGTACGCGTCGTCGTTGATCTCGAAGTCGGCGGCGATGTTCATGCGCAGCCGCTCGCCGGGCCCGCTGAGACCGTGGGCCAGGGCGTACCGGTCGCCGCGGCCGTGATGGTCGCGCAGCAGGTGCGACACCTCGTGGACCCACACCCCGGCCAGTTCGTCCAGCGGGGTCCGGTCGACGAACCCCGGCGAGATGTAACACCGCCAGTGGCGGTCGACGGCCATCGTCGGCACGGTCCGGGACTCGACCGGGTGCAGGGCGAACAGCGCGGTGGCGAGGTAGGGCCGGACGCGGGCGGCGTGCAGCCGGGCGGCGAACAGCTTCTCGCTGTCCAGTGTGGTCATGCGGCGCGCACGCCCTCCCGGTCCGCGCGGCGGGACACCGAGATCGCGCCGGTGAGCCGGTCGATCGCGGCGGGGACGTCCCAGTCTTCGCGCCTCAGTGCGGCGAGGTCACCGGCCGGCACGACGACCAGGTCCGGTGCGCCGGTCTCCATCGCCTTGACCAGCACCACCCACGCCGCCTCCCACCGGGAGCGCTCGGGGCGCTTCCGGACCGCCTCGACCACCCCGTCGAGCACGGCCTGGCGCAGGTCACCGCGTTCGGGCAGCACCGCGTTCCCGGGATCGGCGAGGAGGGTCTCGGGATCGGGCAGGTCCATGCGGTCCAGCGCGGCCAGCAACTCCAGCCCCGGCCCGTCACCGACCGTGGCCCGGACCAGCAGGGACAGCACTTCCCGGGAGGTGCCGGCCGCGGTCGCAAACGCGACCAGGAACAACGCCATCTCCCAGCTCCGGGGTGACGGCCAGGGCCCGCCACGACGGGTCTCGCTCGTCGGCAGCTGATGCACCAGCGCGGGACGGGCGGCGAGGAATCCGCACACCGCGCGCCGGGCGTACGCGACCGCGTCCGGCAGCAGGGCCGGATCGAGCCGGGGCAGCGACGCCCGGGGCCAGGTGCCGCCGAGACCGCGGACCACCACATCGTGGTCGTGCACCCACTGCAAATGGACGAACCGGTTGGCCAGTGGCGGGCTCAGCTCCCAGCCGTCGGCCGCCGACGACCGCGGGTTCGCGGCGGCCACGATCCGGACCCCCGGCGGCAGGCGCAGCGTGCCGATCCGGCGCTCGAGCACCACCCGCAGCAGCGCGGCCTGGACCGCGGGCGGCGCGGTGGAGAGCTCGTCGAGGAAGAGCAGGCCACGACCGGCCCGGACCAGGCGTACGGCCCAGTCGGGCGGGGCCATGGGCACACCCTGGACCGCCGGGTCGTCGCCGATCACCGGCAGCCCGGAGAAGTCCGACGGCTCGTGCACACTCGCGATGACCGTGGTCAGCGGCAGATCAAGAGCCTCGGCCAGCTGCCCGAGCGCCGCGGTCTTGCCGATTCCCGGCTCACCCCACAGCAGTACGGGCAGGTCGGCCGCAACCGCCAGCGTCAGCGCCTCCAGCTGCGTGTCGGGACGGGGTTCGGTGCCGGAGTCACGCAGGAGGCCGAGCAGGTCGTTCGCAACGTCGAGCCGGGCGGAGGTCAGCATCAAATGATCACCTTTGGTCGTCATCGGGCCATCGTGTGGCGGGGATGGGATCGCATGTTGCGGGGACGGCGGGCCCGGGCGGGCGTTTTCAGTCCGACTCCGGCGAGCCCGGAGCGGAACAGCCCGTACGCGACCCGTCGCTGCGCCGCGGTTTCCAACTCGTCGTGCAGAGCCCCGCTGCGCAGCAACGCATCGGGCCCCAGCAGGTCCTCGACGACGGCCAGCGCACCCGCCGCGTCGCCGTGATCGAGCCGCGCACGGACGTCGACCAGCGACTCCGGGCTGCGGTGAGCGGCGTCGATCGCCTGGAGGCAGGGCAGGGGTGTGCCGCTCAACGCCACGAGCAGCTCCTCGCGGCGAATCTCGTCGGCGCTG
The DNA here is from genome assembly GCF_000494755.1 of Amorphoplanes friuliensis DSM 7358. Classification (NCBI taxonomy): domain Bacteria; kingdom Bacillati; phylum Actinomycetota; class Actinomycetes; order Micromonosporales; family Micromonosporaceae; genus Actinoplanes; species Actinoplanes friuliensis. The sequence continues at coordinate 1,469,571 of NC_022657.1, read as the reverse complement.
TGGTCCAGCGGTGCGAGCACACCGCCGACCAGGCCGATCCGGTGCTCGGCGCCACGACACCGCACCGGACGCGGCCCGCTTGTCCCAGCCGCCGCCGGCTTGCGGACGTGATCCGGCGCCAGGGCCGCGGCAACCAGGGGATGCAGCAGGTCCGGGCTCATCAGTCCGGCCCGGAGCAACGCCCGGTCCGGGGCGACCCAGGTCGCAGCGTCGGGCAGCATCGGTACCCGCGCGGCCGAGTCCGGAACACGCCTGATCCCGCCGGCAGACAGCTCGAGCGTCACCCGGCGCCGGGCACCGGCACGAACGACAAAAACGCCGTCGCCACCCAGCAGGATCCTGGCCTCGGCCGGCCAGCAACCCGCGGACCGGTCCCGCAACTCCGGGCTCCGCCGGGCATCCCACAGGTGGCGGTGCAGGTCGAGCCGGAACCGCCGGTCAGGATGCGGTTCGGCGCCGGCGCCGTCCCACACCGCGAGGCTGAACCGCTGGCCGCCGTCGGCCCAGCCCGGTGGCGTCCGCGCGACCAGCTGGACTTTGCTGCCGGCGTACCGGGAAAGAGAGATCGTGAGTCCCGGCCGCAGCAGGCCGTCGGGGGCGATGCGGGGCAGATGCCACCGCAACAGATCCGGAGCGAGATGACGAAGATCGGCCCGCACGAGCGCGGCGATCTCCCCACCGTGGACGCGAGCCACGGCCCGCAAACTCAGATCAACATCAACGCGCGCAGCGGCACAAGCAGCCGCCCAGTCCCCCACCCGGCGCCGGGCAGTGACTGACTCGATCATCGAGGGCGGCACGGCGAACTCCCGCACGCGCCGCCAGAACAGAAGCCGGGATTCCCCGTCCGAAGCAGAGCGCATCAGCACTCACACTTGTCGGACGGAACCCCCAATCTCAGGGAGAAAGTATTCATCGCCGCGGACCGTACCAGCCCCCGCCAACCCCCTCAACCGACTTTACGAGTACGGATGCCCGATTTGGCTCATGGCTGTCAGCCCTCCTCCGCTCACACACAGCTGCCTAGTCTCGACTCGTGCTGGATCCCCGGTCTCGCATCTTCATCGCGCCACGTCTGGCCGCATACCGCAAAATCAGCGCCGCGCTCGCTGTAAATCGGCGGCAGCTGGCCGAGACCGAGACGATGTTGGCCGCGCCTCCCCTCGCGGGTTGGCTCCTCGATCCGGTAAAGGCCAGACGACGTAGCGGCCTGCGGCGCGCCAGGAAGAACCTGGACCTACAGGTGAAGAAGCAGCACACCTCGGTGGAGCGACTGGCTGAGCAGATCGGTGAGGTGCTCGAGCCTGCGCTGCCCCGCGATGATCCGAACTATCGACAACTCGTGGCCACCGTAGAACGTCACCGGCACGCGCTGAGACTCGCCCAAGCCTTACGCTCACATATCGCCGCAATCGTGGCTACAACGCGTCTTCTGTCGAAGGACGCGGTTGGTAAGCCCCAGGATGAAAACACCCAATTTCGAGCCGAGTGGGCAGCCCGCGATTACCCGAACCACGTTCGTGCCGCCCAGCGGATGATTGAGGATCTGCCGGACAGTCTTCGCCGTGCCGACTGCAAACCCGATGCCCCGGCACCGGATCCGCTACTGCTTGCGGGACTGCCGCGGTCGATGTCCACCGTCGCCGACCGTCTGCGCCTGATGGCGGAGACCACACCACCTCGCATCCTGCTCGGACAGGTGGATGGCACGGTTGTGGCCGTACGCCGCGAATACCGGCTCGCGAGGCAGGCGAAAATTACGGCGTTGCGTGCTGCGTTCAGCCGCCTTTGACCGGAGGCGGGCGGCGGGCCGTTGCCGCGGGTAGCTCAAGCGAGTAAGGCTGGTGCGGAAAACGGGCGTAAACGGGGCGGGGACGCGGGATTGCGTGGTGATCTCGGGGGGTGGACTCCCGATTCCGTTTCAGCTTTGCAAAATCCTTCGGATTCCCTTGTTTTTAGGGCTTTCACTGTGTCAAGGTCCACCTCTTCGTGTGGGGGCGGTCACAGCCCCGAGGCGGGAGGCCCTTTTCCGTGAGCACTGACCTACCGGTCCTCCGCAACTTCGTCGCCGGGTCCTTTGTCGACACGGCCGACGGGGAGGTTTCGCCGGTTGTCGACCCCTGCACCGGGGAGACGTACGCCTTTGCGCCGGTTTCGTCCGCGGACGATGTCGCACAGGCGATGACGTCGGCTGAGGCCGGCTTCGAGACGTGGCGGGACACCACGCCCGCGGAGCGGCAGCGGGCGTTGCTGAGGATTGCCGATGCTGTCGAGGCGCGCGCCGACGAGATCATTGCCGCGGAGTGTCGCAACACCGGCAAACCGGTCGAGGCGACGCGGGCCGAGGAGATGGCGCCGCTGCTGGACGAGTTGCGGTTTTTTGCCGGGGCTGCGCGGATGCTCGAGGGGAAGTCGGCCGGGGAGTATCTGCGGGATCACACGTCGTGGGTGCGGCGGGAGCCGATCGGGGTCTGTGCGCAGGTCACGCCGTGGAACTATCCGATGGTCATGGCGGTGTGGAAGTTCGCGCCGGCGATCGCCGCGGGTAATTCCGTGGTGCTGAAGCCGTCAGACACGACGCCGGTCAGCACGTTGCTGCTGGCGGAGATCGCGGCCGAGTTCCTGCCGCCGGGTGTGCTGAACGTCGTCTGCGGTGACCGGGACACCGGGCGGGCGCTGGTGGTGCATCCGACGCCGCAGCTCGTGTCGATCACCGGGTCGACGCGGGCCGGGATGGAGGTGGCCGTCGCGGCCGCCGCCGACCTGAAGAAGGTGCACCTGGAGCTCGGTGGCAAGGCGCCGGTGGTCGTCTTCGACGACGTCGACATCGAGGCTGCCGCAAAGGCCATCGCCGGTGCCGGTTATTTCAACGCCGGGCAGGACTGCACCGCGGCGACGCGGGTGCTGGTCGACAGCCGGATCGCCGAGGACTTCACCGCCGCGTTGGCGCGGGCCGCGCAGGACACCCGGGTGGGTGGGCCGGGTGATCCGGACGCGTACTTCGGGCCGGTCAACAACGCCGCCCAGCTCGGACGCGTCCGGGGCTTCCTGGAGCGGGCACCCGAGCACGCGCAGGTGGTGACCGGTGGCCGGCAGATCGGCGACCGGGGCTACTTCGTCGAGCCCACGGTTGTCGCGGGCCTGAAACAACGGGACGAGATGATCCAGGACGAGATCTTCGGCCCGGTCATCACCGTGCAGGAGTTCACCGACGAGGACACCGCCGTCCGCTGGGCCAACGACGTCCGTTTCGGTCTGAGTGCGAGTGTCTGGACCCGCGACCACGGCCGGGCGCTGCGGGTCTCGCGCCGGCTGAACTTCGGCGCGGTGTGGATCAACACGCATCTGCCGTTCGTCTCCGAGATGCCGCACGGCGGGTACGGCCACTCGGGGTACGGCAAGGACCTCTCGATGTACGGCTTCGAGGAATACACCCGGATCAAACACGTGATGAGTCATCTGGGCTGAGCCCGGCCGTCCCCTCCCCCCGCGAAGAGGTACGCATGTCCATCGTGAACGAAGACCCTGGCGACGGCACCGCCCAGCCCGCGATCGAGCTGGCCGGGGTGCACAAGGACTACCTGTCGCACGGCGAGAAGGTGCAGGCCGTGCGGCGCCTGGATCTGACCATCGGGTCCGGCGAGTTCTTCTCGCTGCTCGGCCCGTCCGGCTGCGGCAAGACGACCACGATGCGGATGATCGCCGGGTTCGAGGAGCCGACCGGTGGCACCGTGTTCCTCGACGGCCAGGACGTCACCCGTGTCTCGCCCAACAAGCGGGACGTCAACATGGTGTTCCAGTCGTACGCGCTGTTTCCGCATCTGAACGCGTACCAGAACGTGTGTTTCGGGTTGGAGCGCAAGAAGGTCGCGAAGAAGGAGATCCAGCGCCGGGTGGGCGAGATCATGGAGATCGTCTCGCTGAACGGCATGGAGAAGCGCGCGCCGCGCGAGATGTCCGGCGGCCAGCAGCAGCGTGTCGCGCTGGCGCGGGCGCTGGTCAACCGGCCGCGGGCGCTGCTGCTGGACGAGCCGCTCGGCGCGCTGGACCTCAAGCTGCGGCAGCAGATGCAGGTGGAGCTCAAGCGCATCCAGCGCGAGGTGGGCATCACGTTCGTCTACGTGACCCACGACCAGGGTGAGGCGCTGACGATGTCCGACCGGATCGCGGTCATGGAGTCCGGGCGCATCGACCAGCTCGGCTCGCCGCGGGAGATCTACGAGAAGCCCGCCACCCGGTTCGTGGCCGGTTTCATCGGTACGTCGAACCTGCTGGACGGCAGCATCGACAGCATCACGGAGGGCGTGGCAACGCTGTCCTACGGCGAGGGCGAACGGGTGCTGGTGCCGGTCGTCGGCGCGATGAAGACCGGCGACACCGTCGAGGTGTCGATCCGGCCCGAGAAGATCGACCTGTCGCAGGACGCCCCGGCGGGCACGGGTGACAGCGTGCTGACCGGTGTGGTCACCGACGTCGTCTACCACGGCACCTCGACCAACTACACGGTGAAGACCTCGGCCGGCCCCGACTTCGTGGTCTTCGACCAGAACGCTTTCTCCGCCGAGGATCTGGCCGGTCCCGGTGACCGGGTGTTCCTCACCTGGAATTGCCAGCACTCGTACCCGATCGGAGTCTGATGAGCCAGCCGTTCTCCCCCGACCCGTCCCTCATCCGCGGCATGACCCAGCGGCGGCTCGGCCGGCGTGATGCCCTGCGCCTCTCCGGCCTGTCGGCTTTTGCGATGGCGTTGAGCGCCTGCGGTGTCAAGGGCACGGGGACGTCCGCGCCGAGTGCCCCCGCGGCCGACGCCGTGGCGAAGTACTGGGCCGGCAAGACCAGCAACGGCAAGGTCGACTTCGCGAACTGGCCGCTCTACATGGACCCGAAGCAGCCCGAGCTGAAGAAGTTCACGGCGGCGACCGGTGTGCAGGTGAAGTACCAGGAGGTCATCCAGGAGATGGGCCCCTGGTTCGCCAAGGTGCAGCCCCAGCTCGCGGCCGGCCAGTCGATCGGTTACGACCTCATGGTCATCACCAACGGGGTGCAGTTCAAGCAGTTCGTCGACTCGGGGTTCCTGGCGCCGCTGGACCACTCGAAGCTGCCCAACTACGTCGCCAACGCCGACAAGTCGTACGCGCAGGAAGCCTTCGACCCGGGCAACGTCTACACGATCCCGTGGACCTCGGGCATGACCGGCATCGCATACGACCCGTCGAAGATCACCCGGCCGATCACCAAGCTGGCCGACCTGTGGGACCCGGCGTTCAAGGGCAAGGTCGGCATGTACTCCGACACCCAGGAGCTGGGCAACTTCGGCATGATGGCGCTCGGCATCGACCCGGCCAAGTCGACCCCGGACGACTGGAAGAAGGCCGCGGCGAAGCTCAAGGAGCAGAAGAGCGCGGGCATCGTCCGCAACTACTACGACCAGAGTTACGTCGACGCGCTCGGCAAGGGCGAGGTCTGGATCACCCAGGCGTGGTCCGGTGACATCTTCCAGAAGAACGTCTCCGACGGCACGAACTTCAAGTTCGTGATCCCGGACGAGGGCGGCACGATCTGGACCGACAACTTCGCGATCCCGATCACGGCGCAGAACCCGCTCGACGCGATCAAGCTGATGGACTTCTTCTACGAGGTCGAGAACGCCGCGACGCTGGCCGAGTACATCAACTACGTCTGCCCGGTCCCGGCCGCGCAGGAACAGATCAAGAAGGACGCGGCCAAGGCGTCCGGCGACGACAAGGCCGCCCTGGAAGCGGTCGCGGCCAGCCCGCTGGTGTTCCCGGCCCAGTCCGACTACGCGAAGCTGCACTACTTCCGCGACTTCGCGACCGTGGCGGAGCAGCAGGAGTACCAGAGCATCTTCGAGCCGATCGTGCTGGCCTGACGCCCATGAGCTGGAGCCGGCGCGTCCTGGCGCCCTACCTGCTCGTCCTGCCGGGCGGGCTGTGGCTGCTGCTGTTCTTCGTCATCCCGATGGTGACGATGCTGTCGCTGTCGCTGCAGCAGGGCGACATCGTCAACGGGTACGTCTTCACCGGTCACTGGCAGACCTACGTGGACGCGATCTCGAACTACCGGGTGCAGCTGGTGCGCTCGCTGATCTACGGGGCGATCACCACGATCCTGCTGATCGTGATCGCGTTCCCGGTCGCGTACTGGATCGCCTTCTACGGCGGGCGGCGCAAGCCGACCTATCTTTTCCTGCTGCTGTTGCCGTTCTTCGTCTCGTTCGTGCTGCGCACGATCTCGTGGCGGCAGATCCTGACGGACGACGGCATCCTGCTCGGCTCGCTCAAGCAGATCCACCTGCTTCCCGACAACTTCCACATCCTGGGTACGCCCGCAGCCGTCATCGGCGGCCTGGTCTACAACTTCCTGCCGTTCATGGTGCTGCCGGTCTACGTGGCGCTGGAACGCATCGACCCGCGGGTGGTCGAGGCGGCCCGGGACCTGTACTCGAACCCGGCCGCCGCCTTCACCAAGGTGATCCTGCCGCTGGCCCTGCCCGGTGTGTTCGCCGGCGTGCTGATGACCTTCGTGCCGGCGAGTTCCGACTACGTCAACTCGGCGGTGCTGGGCAGCCCGGAGACCACGATGATCGGTCAGGTCATCCAGTCGCAGTTCCTGGTCAGCTCCAACTATCCGATGGCATCGGCCCTGTCCTTCACCCTGATGGCCGTGCTGCTGTTCGGTGTCTTCAGCTACGCGCGGGTCCTGGGTACGGAGGACGTCATGAAGGTGGCAGCCCGATGACGCAGGCAGTGCTCGAAGACGCGCCCGTCGTCAAGCCGCGCCGGTCTCGGCTGACCGGTGGGCGAGCGCTGTACATCTACACCTGGGTGATCATGGCCTGGCTCATCCTGCCGGTGCTGTTCATGATCGCGTTCGGCTTCAACGACACCCCGGGCCGGTACAACCAGACCTGGGAGGGCTTCACCTTCAAGTGGTACGGCCGGGTCTTCGATCTGGACGAACTGACCAAGGCCCTGGTGGTCTCCCTGGGCGTGGCCGTGGTGAGCTCGTTCGTCGCGGGTGCGCTCGGCACCGGCATCGGGTACGCGCTGGGCCGCTTCCGGTTCCGCGGTTCGGGCACGCTCAACCTGATCATGTTTGCCACGATCTCCTCGCCCGAGCTGGTCATGGGCACGTCGCTGCTGACGCTCTTCGTCTCGGTGGGGGCCGGGCTCGGCGTCGTGACGATCACGATCGCGCACATCATGTTCTCGATCTCGTTCGTGGCGATCGTCGTCCGGGCCCGGGTGCTGACCCTGGACAGGTCCATCGAGGAGGCCGCCGCCGATCTCGGCGCCAACGCGTGGACGACCTTCTGGCGGATCACCTTCCCGATCATCCTGCCGGCCGTCGGGGCGGGCATGATGCTGGCCTTCGCGCTGTCACTCGACGACTTCGTGGTCACCAACTTCACCGCGGGCACCACCACGACGTTCCCGCTGTGGATCTGGGGCGCCACCCGGGTCGGCCTGCCGCCGCAGGTCAACGTCATGGGCACGCTCATCTTCATGGCCGGTGTGCTGCTCGCCGTCGCGTCCAGCATCCGTTCCCGGCCCCGGAAGCGTTCCTGATCATGGCGAGCCGGGCGCTCGCCGACGCGGTTCCCGAGCCGTACTGGCTGGGGCAGGCGGGCGCGCCGGCCGCCGCGGAGCCGCTGCACGGCGTCGAGACCGCGGACCTCGTGGTGGTCGGCGCCGGGTACAGCGGGCTGTGGACGGCGCTGCTCGCCAAGGAACGCGATCCCGGCCGCGACGTGATCGTGGTCGAGGCGGGCACGGCCGGGTGGGCGGCGTCCGGGCGCAACGGCGGCTTCTGCTCGGCCAGCCTCACCCACGGGTTCGACAACGGGCTGAGCCGCTTCCCCGACGAGATGGACACCCTCGAACGCCTCGGGCGGCGCAACCTCGACGAGATCGAAGCGGCCGTCGCGCGCTACCGGATCAAGTGCGACTTCTCGCGTACGGGTGAGTTGAACGTCGCCACGGCCGACTGGCAGTTGCGGGAGCTGACCGCCTCGCACGACGAGGCAGTGGCCCGCGGTCTGGACGTGCAGCTGCTGGACCGTGACGAGGTCCGCGCCGAGGTCGACTCCCCCACCTATCTCGGCGGCGTCTGGGACCGCACCGGCTGCGCGATGATCGACCCGGCCCGCCTGGTCTGGGGTCTGCGGCAGGCCTGCCTCGACCTGGGCGTCCGCCTCTTCGAGAATTCCCCGGTCGACCGGATCACCACCACGCGGGCCGGGCTGCGCCTGCACACCTGGCGCGGCAGGATCGACGCGGCGCACGTCGCGCTGGCCACGGGTGCGCACGCCGGTCTGTTGCGGCGGCTGCACCACTACGTCGTCCCGATCTACGACTACGCGCTGATGACCGAACCGCTGACCGCCGACCAGGTCGGCGCGCTCGGCTGGCGCAACCGCCAGGGTGTCGGCGACGGCGGCAACCAGTTCCACTACTACCGGCTCACCGAGGACAACCGCATCCTGTGGGGCGGCTACGACGCCATCTACTACCGCGGCGGCCGCATCAGCCCCGAACGCGATCAGCGCGAGGCGACCTTCGAAGTGCTGGCCGACCATTTCGCGGACACGTTCCCGCAGCTCGAGGACGTGCGCTTCACGCACAAGTGGGGTGGGGTCATCGACACGTGCAGCCGTTTCAGCAGCTTCTTCGGTACGGCGTACAGCGGGCGTCTCGCGTACGCGGCGGGCTACACGGGTCTCGGTGTGGGTGCGACCCGCTTCGGCGCGAACGTGATGCTGGATCTCCTCGCGGGTGAGCAGACCGAGCTCACCGAGCTGAAGATGGTCCGGCGCAAGCCGATCCCGTTCCCGCCCGAGCCGGTACGCGCGGGTGTCATCGAGCTGACCCGCTGGTCGATCGCCCGCGCGGACCGCCACGAGGGCCGCCGCAACGTCTGGCTCCGCACCCTCGACAAAGTTGGTCTCGGCTTCGACTCGTAATTCCGGTACAGCGTACGTAAAATAGGGCCATGCAGAGAGCACTGGTTCTGGGCGGTGGCGGATCAACCGGGGTGGCGTGGGAGACGGGCCTGATCGCCGGGCTCGCGGAGCTCGGCGTCGACCTGTCCACCGCGGACATGTTCGTCGGCACGTCGGCCGGGGCGATCGTCACCGCGCAACTCAGCACGGGCGTGCCGATCGCCGAACTCTTCGCGGGCCAGACCTCCGCGGTGATCGCCGAGGAGCTGACCGGCAGTTTAGGCGTCGGCGGGATCCTGCGGTTCATGGTCACCGGCGCCTGGTGGGGCGACCACCAGCGCGGACGTGCCTGGCTCGGCCGCGCGGCGCTGCGGGCGAGCACACCCCCCGAGGCCGAACGGCGGCCGATCATCGAGCAGCGGCTGCCGGTCCACGACTGGCCGTCCCGGCCGCTGCGGCTGACCGCGGTCGACGCGGAGTCCGGCGAGTTCGTCACCTTCGACGCCGGCAGCGGGGTGCCCCTGGTGGACGCGGTCGCCGCGAGCTGCGCGGTGCCGACGGTGTGGGCGCCGGTCACCATCAACGGCCGGCGCTACGTCGACGGGGGCGTCCGCTCGCTGGCCAACGTCGACGCCGCCGCGGGCTGCGACCGCCTGGTCGTCCTGTCACCGCGGATCGCCGCCCTTCGCCGTGGCGACCGCCCGGACGCCCAGGCCGCGACCCTCGGTGTCCCGCACGTCGTGATCAGCGCCGACCGGACGGCCCAGGCCACCATGGGCGCCAACCCGATGAACCCGGCCTACCGCGTGCCGGCGGCCCGGGCCGGCTTCGAGCAGGCGGCACGTGTCGTGGATCAGGTTCGCGGGGTCTGGGCGAGCTAATTGGGCTGTGCCGCGGTTCGCGAGTCCCTACGGTGACGCGATGATGCTTTCCCATGACGTGACCGGAGACGGCACGCCCGTACTCCTGCTGCATTCGACCGTCTGCGACCGCCGGATGTGGGATCCCCAGGTGCCGGTGCTCGCCGGCGCCGGTTGTCAGGTCATCCGCTGCGATTTCCCGGGGTTCGGGGAGACACCCATGCCGACGGAATCCCAGAACGAGGCCGACGACGTCAGCGAACTGCTGGACCGGCTCGACGTCGGGGCCACCGCGGTGATCGCCGCCTCCGGCGGCGGGCAGGTCGGTCTGGAGTTCGCGTCGCGGTGGCCGGCCCGCGTCACCTCGCTGATCCTGCTGTGCACGGCCTGGGGCGGTCACGAGCGGGGACCGGAGCTGCGGGCCTTCGGCGCCCGCGAGGACGAGCTGCTCGAGGCAGGCGACGTGGCCGCGGCGGTGGAGCTCAACGTGGAGACCTGGGTGGGCCCGGCCGCGGACGAGGCAACCCGCGACCGGGTACGCGTGATGCAGCGGCACGCGTTCGAGGTGCAGTTGGCAGCGGTGGACGTGCCGCCGTCGATCGGGCACGAGACCGAGCTGAAAGCCATCACCGCACCCACGCTGCTCGTGTCCGGTGCCCACGACCTGCCCGACTTCCGGCAGACCGCGGCCGAGCTGGCCGGGCTGCTGCCCGGCTCGCAGCACGTCGAGCTGGACTGGGCCGGTCACCTGCCCAGCCTGGAACGTCCCGACCTGGTCAACCCGCTGCTGCTCTCCTTCCTGAGGGACAGGCCCTAAGTTGGTGCCATGGTCGCCTTCGGCGTTCTCGGACCCGTGCGCGCGGAGACCGCGCTCGGGCCCGTCGCGCTCAAGGGGCCGCGGCACCGTGCGGTGCTGGCCCGTCTGCTGATCGCCCGCGGCCGGGTCGTGCCGGTCGACACGCTGATCGACGACCTGTGGGAAGAGCCGCCGCCGGGTGCGGTCGGTGCCATCCGCACCTTCGTCGCCGACCTGCGCCGCGCCCTGGAACCCGACCGGCCGCCGCGGCAGCCCGCCCGGGTGCTGATCACCGCGGCACCCGGGTACGCATTGCAGGCCGAGGACGTGGACGCGTGGCGCTTCGAAACAGCCGTCGACGAGTCCGCGGATCTGCTCGCCACCGGCCAGGCCAAGGCGGCGCTGGCCGGGCTGGACGAGGCGCTTGCCCGGTGGCGCGGACCCGCGTACGCGGAATGGGCCGATCGGCACTGGGCCCGCGCGGAGATCGACCGGCTCGACGAGCTGCGGATACTCGCCGTGGAACGCCGGGCCGAGGCGCTGCTCGGCCTCGGCCGCGCCGCCGACGCCGTCTCCGGTCTGCAGGCGCACGCCGAGTCGCACCCGCTGCGCGAGGACGCCTGGCACCTGCTGATCACCGCGCTCTACCGGGCGGGCCGGCAGGCCGACGCGCTGGCCGCGCTGCGCCGGGTCCGCGACACCCTCGTCGACGAGCTCGGGGTGGATCCCGGGCCGCGGCTGCGGCAGCTGGAGACCGACATCCTCGGCCAGGCCGCCCACCTGAACCCACCGGCGGCGCCCCGGCCCGAGCCTCCGCCGCTGATCGGGCGCGACGACGAGCTCGACCGGCTGCTGCAGGCGGCCGGCCAGGTCGTCTCGGACGGACGGCCCCAACTCGCACTTGTCTCCGGTGACGCGGGTGCGGGCAAGACGACGCTGGCCGAGGCTCTGCAGCACCGCCTGGGCTGGACCGTGGTGTGGGGTCACGCCCCCGAGTACGACGGAGCGCCGGTCGCCTGGCCCTGGCCGTCGGCCGACCAGCCGGGTGGTGATCCGGCCACGGCCCGCTTCCGGCTGCGGCAGGCCGCCGTCGCCCGGGTGACCGCGCTCGCGGCCGGTGGACCGGTGCTGCTGGTCGCCGACGACCTGCACCGCGCCGACGAGGCCACCCTCGACCTGCTCGCCGCGCTGACCGCCGAGCCGTGGCCGCTGCTGGTCCTCGGCACCTTCCGGGCGACCGAAATCAGCCCTGCGCTGACGGCGGCGCTGGCGCGGTTCGCGCGTGCCGAGCCCGTGCGGATCCAGCTGGGCGGGCTCGACGAGGCTGCTACGGGGGCTCTTGCGCGTACCGTGTCGGGCCGGGAGATCGATGCACCGACCGCGCGGCTGATCCATCGCCGCAGCGGCGGAAATCCGTTTTTTGTCCGTGAACTGGCCCGGCTCCACGAGGGCGACGGCGACGCGTTGCAGCAGGTCCCGGCCGGTGTGCGCGACGTCATCCGGCACCGGCTGGCCCGGCTGCCGGACCCGGCCCAGACCGTGCTGCAGCAGGCCGCGGTGCTCGGCCAGGACATCGACCCGGAGGTGCTGGCCGCGCTGGCCGGGCCGGGGACGCCGCTGCTCGACGCCCTCGACGCCGCCCTGCGGGCAGGCTTCCTGACGGAGGACGGCCCGGGCGGTCAGCCCCGCTTCACCCACCTCCTGGTACGCGACACGCTCTACGACGATCTGTCCGCGCTGCGCCGTGCACACTGGCACGCCCGGGCGGCGTCGGCTCTCGAACGGCTGCGACCGGACGACGTCGCCGCGCTGGCCCATCACTTCGGTCTCGCGGGCGGGTCCACCGCTCCGCAGGCCGCCAGATATGCGCGGGCCGCCGCCGAGCTGGCCGAACGCGGATCACGACCGCACGACGCGGCACGGCTCTGGCGCCAGGCACTCGACTCCGCCGCCGCCGGACGGCAACGACTGGCCGCGGTCATGGGTCTCGGCCGGGCGCTGGCGGTCACCGGGCACCTCCACGAGGCCCGGCAGCTGCGGGACGAGGCGATCACCACCGCCGAGCAGCTGGACGATCCGGAGCTGACCGCGGAGGTCCTGGCCGCCTTTGTCGTCCCGGCCACCTGGACCCGCAACGACGACGAAGTCCTGTCCGCGCGCATCGTCGCCGCCGCCGAACACGCGCTGCCCGCGGTGCGGGGCGCTCAGCGCAGCCGCCTGCTCAGCACCCTCGCGCTCGAGCTGCGCGGTGACCGTACCGGCCGGGGTGACCGGGCCGCCCGCGAGGCCGAGGCGCTGGCCCGCGAGGACGGCGACCCGGTCCTGCTGGCGTTTGCGCTCAACGCGCGGTTCATGCACACGTTCCGGCGTACCGGGCTGGCGCGCGAGCGGGCCGCGATCGGCGCCGAACTGGCCGAGGTGGCCGCGAAGCACGATCTCGCCACGTTCGAGGTGCTGGGCCGGCTGATCCTGATGCAGGCGCACAGCGCGCTGGGTGACCTGGCTGCCGCCGACGCCCACGCCGCGGCCGCGGATCAGCTGGCCGACCGCTACGACCTGCCCGTCGTCGGTGTGCTCACCACCTGGTACGCCGCTCTGCGCCTGGCCGTCACGGGTGATCCCGGCGCCGCCCGGGCCTACCGCGAGGCGGACGGACGTCTCGCCGCCGAGGACATGCCCGGCATGGCCGACGGGCTGCTCGCGCTCGCACTGCTGTCGGTGGCGGCGGACGGCTGGGCGGATGGCGACTTCGGCCCGTACGAGCCCTGGGTCCGGCCGTTGATCTTGATCTCGCGGGGTCGTCCCGTGGAGGCGGCCGAAGCTCTGCGGCAGGCCCCGGAGTCACCCCACGATCTGCTCCGGGAAGCACGGCTCTGCCTCCTGGCCCGCGCGGCCGAGCACCTGGACGACAAGATCATCCTGGCCGAGCTCCGCGAGCAGCTCAGCCCGGCCGCCGGAGAGCTGGCCGGCGCCGGAACCGGTGCCGTGACCTTGGGGCCCGTCGACGACCATCTCTCCGGCCAGCCGGGCCCGCCGAACAGCCATCGACGCACCCACCCAACGTCGCAATAACAGGAATCCTCCCTCACATTGTTCTGCCGAATCCCCCACTGGCAGGCAGGATGCATCAGTACGCCGATCATCGAGGGAGTTGACCGGGATGGCGCAGATCCATCACTTCGAACACGGCTGGATCACTCCGACCGTGAGTTACGTGCTGTCCGTCCTCGGGTCACTGCTCGGGCTGGTCTGCGCGTCACGCCTGCGGTCCGCACCCAGCGCCGGCTGGCGCACCTGGTGGCTCGCCCTCGCCGCGGTGGCGATCGGTGGCACCGGCATCTGGACGATGCACTTCGTCGCGATGCTCGGCTTCAGCGTGGTCGGCCTCCCGATCCGCTACGACGTCGGCATCACCGCCCTCAGCGCGGTCATCGCGATCGTCGCCGTCGCCATCGGCCTGTTCATCGTCGCCCGCGGCACCAAAGCCCTCGGCGTCCGCTTTGTCATCGGCGGCCTCTTCGCCGGCCTCGGCGTCGCCGCCATGCACTTCACCGGCATGTACGCCATGCAGCTCGACGGCACCATCGACTACATGACCAGCCGCGTCGTCGCCGCCGTCGTCATCGCCGTGGTGGCGGCCACGGTCGCCCTGTGGCTCGCCATGACCGTCCAGCGGCCGCTGGCCATCGTCGTGTCGGCCCTGGTCATGGGGGTCGCGGTCAACGGCATGCACTTCACCGGCATGTCCGCCATGTCCGTGCACCAGGCCCCGACGGCCGGCACCCTCTCGGGCGCGAGCGCCGGCACGCTGCTCATCCCCATCGGCCTCGCGGTCATCTTCGGCGTCCTGGGCCTCGTCTACGCCCTGATGGCCGCCCCGACCGAGGAGGACCGGGCCGCCGCGGCCTACCTGGAATCCCGCCGGACCGCCGCGCAGGCCACACCGCCGGCCGCACCCGCCGCGGGCTGGCAGCCGTCACAGCGCACCCAGACCCCGCCGCAGCAGCCGCCGTCCCAGCCGATCCCCGGCCAGCGCGCCAACGGTCAGCGGATGCCCTCGACCAGCGCCGCCTGGACGTTCCGGGACCGCGCCAAGAAGTAGCCCGACAGCAGAAAAGGTCCGGTCGCCGCGGCGACCGGACCTTTTTGTTACCACTGCATGGGGTGACCGACGGGACTTGAACCCGCGACCCCCGGGACCACAACCAAGGTCAACCACGGCGAGCGAACGTACAGAACGAGGATGTTCGCAGCTCAGCCCATATCGGCACCCCAGCCTGACGGGGTCTGACCGCATCTCGCGGTGCTCTTCCGCTCACGGCTCGCTCCCGCTGCGCTCCCAACGGGACCGCGCTCAAGCTTGCAATCAAGACTTCGAGAGGGCTGGCAACCAGCCCGTCCGTCAACGCCCGGAAGAGACCGAACCGTGCGGTACGGGCGTTACAGCCTTCACGCCCGAAGGCTCCGGCTTCGGTCGCGGTAAGCCAGTGAGACAACCTTTCACGTAAGACTCCTTGACCTGGCCAAGCCAGGTTTTCCGCTTCTCGCTGCTTAAACCCGAGTCATCCGGCGCGGACGGAATCTCTCCTTCGCCGTAGTCACGCAGGTCGTAGCCCAATAGACACCCTTGCTCCGAGATCTGAGACCCCTGCTTTTGGAGTTGTCCCCGGTAGGTGATGCCATCGTTGGTCACCGTGTCGAGAAACTTTTCTCTCTCCTGGTATTGCTCCGCCGCCGTTTGGGCACAGCCTCCCAATGCCAGTCCGACAATCACGAGGACGCCAATCAGCCACCGACTCATGGTCGCCAAGATAACGATATGTCAATGCCTTGTCTACTAAGAGTCACATTTACGCTGATCACTGGACCGCAACGGGATCCAGCCTCAGGCCTCCACCCCGGAGGGACGCGGCCGAGTAGACCTGGTCAAAGCCTGACCAAGGCGGGCGTTAGAGCCACTTGAATCGAACCCACCGGCTGGGCGCCAGGCCACACTGGTTTTCAGACCGGAATGAACTGCGCCCCACCTGCGCATAGGCGCTCCGCGACACCCCGCTTGCCGCGTGTTTGCTGTACGAGTCGCCGCCACACGCTGTCTCGGGGGTCACGGGGTGCCCCATCAGTCAGCGATCCCTTAGTTGCCTCTGTGAGCACCCATGTCGTTTAGCCGACGCGGAGGGAGCCGACGCCCCGGAGCGGGGATGTGTCAGGCTGAGGCGTCTTGTCTATGGCTCAACATTGCGTCGATCTTGCGGGGGGTCATGACCGAGTTCTACGTTGACGCTGCCGGGCTCAATAGCGTGTACAACCAGCTCGTACGCGCGAGCGGCGACGCTTCCGACACCCTGGAGTACACGAGGAAGCATTGCGACCTGGGTTTCACCGACGTGGGCCTGATCATGCGGCTGATCTCACCGCACAAGCATGCCTATGGAGAAGTCACCGAGGCTCTGACCCAGCTCAAAGAACTGGCGCAGGGAGCCGGCACGCAGGTGAACGCGGCCCAGCACGACTACGCCCGCACCGATCAGGCCGCGGCCGCACGGCTGGATGCCGGCTATCCGGGAGCGAAGGATCCAGCCGCTGTGCGGGGAAGCCTTACGCAAGGCCGGCCGGATCTGCAGGGCTACCGATCAGCGTTCACCGACGTCGCACAGCCCGGGAGCCATCTGAAGAACCCCGAGTATGCGATCGGCATCGAGATGTGGTCGATCAACCCCATGGCTGATCTGATCAGCCCTTCGGCGTGGCTGCGCCAGGTGAGTATCTGGCTGTTCAGCTACGACCCCTTCGAAGGCTGGGCGTCGCAGTTCAGCGGCGACTGGAAGGCCTACGTGCATTGCGGCAACGCCATGGGCTTGGCCGGCGCCGCCGCGCACGACATCGGCCGCAACCTCGTCGCCGGCGCCACCGACGTGTCCACGGTGTGGCGCGGCAAGGCCGCCGAGGCGGAACAGGAATTCCAACTCACTCTCGGCGCTGCGGCCATCAACCTGCAGAGCGCTTGCCGCCAGTACAACGAGCTCTACATGCAGGCCGCCGAAGCGGTCAAGAAGCTGTTCGACGTCGTCAGTGGGCTGATCAGCGACCTCCTCGACGTCCTGATCATCATCAACGCGGCAGCCGCAGTGGGCACCGCCACCATCGAAACCGTCGTTGGACCGATCGCCGGGTACGGTGTCGCCGCCTACTACACCTGGCAGGCCTACGACCTGTACAAAGAAATCTCCTCCCTCTACGGCAACGCCGAAGACCTGCTAAAGCTGATCGGCGGCTCGATCACCGGCATCAAGGCCACGCTGGCCGTGAAGGATCTCCCGACTGTGCAGCCCTACCATCACCCGGCCGGCTACTGAGCCAGGAGGACACGGACACGTGAACGGCGATATCGCGGAAGACCCACTCGCGCGCTCGGTGTTGAACCACCTCGCGAAAACCCGCGGCAAAGATGATCCCCTCGGCTCGCTTGCCCGCACCGTCATCAGTGGAGAAGCCACCCTGCGCACCGCAGCGGACAACTCTTGGCACAGCCAGGGCCTCGCCGAAGCAGCCCAGGCCGCACAAGACGAGCAAAACCGCATGACTCCCGAGCAACGCGCCGACTACGAAAGCGCCGCGCGGCGGCTCATGAACGACACCGCCGCCGATGACACCGACGACGCGCCGGGTAGGAACCCATGAGCCCCTTCAAACGCTGGCGCATCGCCATCCCGCTGGCCATCATCTCGGCGCTCCTGCTCGGCGCCACCATCCTCGGCGCCTGGGCCTACTGGGCCGACGACAGCACCGCCGAACATGCCCTCACGGCCTTCCTCGGGATCATGTTCGCACTCTGCCTTGGCATCAGCATCTCGATCGGCGTCGACCGCAAACTTCAAGACGTACCGTGGATGCGCATCGGAACAGTCGCCCTCTTCATCGCACTCGCGTGCGGCGTTAGCTGGGTCCGAGACAGCCTGTAGCCGCACGCTCTGAGCCTGCCAGCGCTTGATGATGCAATCCTCCTGGCCCCGTCAGCCGCCCGTCTCGCTACCCACCCAGGCGTAACTCCTGCACGTGCCTCAACCAGCTGATCAAGGGCTCGACCAGCAAGACAACACCTGAGTTCGGTGTTGGATCTGCCCGAACGTGCCTCAAGCGGATGAATGAGAATCGCCCATGCGGGTGAGTAGAGCTCAAGTCGGTCTAAAAGCCGGGCGAAAGTTTGTCCAACTGGACAACATGCCTTAGCATCGTGCACATGGGAGACGGTGGCACCGCACGACTGCTGCGAGAGATCCGGAAGCGAAAAGGGTCGACGCTGCGCACCGCCGCCGACGATCTTGGTATCACACCAAGCCATCTCTCTAGACTGGAACGCGGAGAGAAGTCCCCGTCAGCAGAGTTGATGATCAAGGTGGCTGGCTACTACAGGATTAATCCAGACTTAGTGGCTCTAGAGCAGGGCCGCATTCCTGAGGACATTGTGGAAATCCTTCAGGAAAACCCATTTATTCTGGATAGGCTTCGTGCCGAGTTTGGGAAACCGGAGGCTCAGTGACGCGCGTCCTACCTCGCGAGGCAGCAATGTATCTAGGGCTGCAGTTTGGCCACTACCTCGTTAAGGATTTCATCAACAACGGCGGCTTCGGAATGGTATTTGAAGCCGAAGACACCCGTAACGCGCGAGTTGTTGCCATTAAAATTCTCAAGTTGAATCCCGATCGCGGCACGCTGGCGGAATTTGACAACGAGGATGAACTGCTGTTCAAACTTCGTGGCAGTTCAAATGTAATCGCAAGAATCGATGCCGGCACCGGCAAAATCCCCTTAACCCAAACACCAAGTTTCATGCCGATAGAGCTTGATGTTCACTACATCGTAATGGAATTAGCGCAGGCCTGCCTCGAAGACCTTCTCGCATATAGAGATATTCTCGGTTGGCAGGAGCGCATTCGCCTCTTTCGAGGCTTGGTGAAGGGTATGCATCAAATGCACCTCAAGGAGGTGGTACACAGAGATCTGAAAGCCGGGAACTGTCTAGTCGTATGGCAGGGCCGAGGGCATACAGAAACCAAAGTATCCGATCTTGGGAGGTCTAGGGATCTCAAGAACCCTCCTAAACACCATGCGCTGGAATATTTGGCCGGCCGGGGAGACTTGCGTTTTGCTCCGCCGGAGCTGCTTTGGATGCAAGGCTTCGACAATCCGAGGGTTTGGATGCAAGCCGATCTTTATGGATTGGGTTCGGTCCTCTTTGAGCTCGCAACGGGCCAGGGTATCACCGGGGTTGCTCTAGGTTCCGGTCCTGATCATTGCCACCGCATAAGCAAGATGCCGCCAAATCTCAGACGTGCCCACTTCGAGAGTCAGATAGGTGACATGCGCGGTCGCTATGAGCTGGCTTTCGATATGTTCAAAGCCGAGCTTCCCAAAAGCATAGCGAACCAAATGACGGAGTTAGTACGCCAACTTTGCGACCCAGATCCGTCCAAGCGCGTTCCGCGTGTAATTGCCAAGTCCCAAACCGAAAGACCGGGTTTGCAATGGCTTCTCCGGCGGGTTGACATTTTAGCGCGAATGCTTCGCAACGCCGAGGCGCAAGAAGAGAAAAATAGACGAAGGAAGGAGTCCAAGCCATGATCTCCGCCGCAGATACTAATACTGCGATTATAGCTTCTCCGACGGAGGCGCTCCGTGCTTCGCCGTCTGCCCTTCGTGTTGTAAATCCTATTCTTGCGTCGGTCGGACTTATCGCCGAACTCGACAAGTACGACCAGGGCGTCGAAGATACCGGGGCCGATGGGGACCCAGAATCTGCAAAAATCGACAAGCGTTGGAATGAACTCCGCACGTCGGCGTACGAGAGCGCCAAGCAGTTCGCCGACGCTAACGCGAATTCTGTAACCGCGTGGGCTCGTTTAGCACAAGCCGCTCACAACGCGAGTCTGACACAAAGCGCAGCCGAGGCCGCCATTGCCGCACTTAAACTTTCGACCGTGCGCGTCAGCGCAGGAACCGAGATCGACGGGCCGGCCGTGTACTCCGCCGCTGCAGTTTTGGCCGCCGTGGGCCAGGCAGCAACTGCCGAAAGCTACCTTGCGCAGCTTCCTGCGACTCCAAGTATCGTTGTACTTCTAGCCGCTCTTGCTGTCGAACGCGATGATTTTACGCGTGCCATGGAGCTAATAAAGTCGGTGTCAAGTTCAAACGCTACCGCTTTGCGCGCTTGGCTCTTCCTTAAAGAAGGTCGCGCCCAAGAGGCGTTGCACGAGCTGCGCTCGGTTCATCGGACTACGTCACCGACGCCTGAAACGTTAGCTAATACAGCATTCGCGTACGCCGTTCTCGGTTCACCCACTAAGGCTGTCAGAACAGCAAGACAGGCCGTAGCAATCGCGCCTATGGACGAGACTGCGAGTTTCAACCTCGTGGGCTACTACATGAACGTGCGGCAGTTTGTGCAAGCGCATAGTGAACTCGACCGGCTCTCACACGCCCGAGGAGAAGATGCTGACATTGCTCTAGCTCGCGCTGGCATCCACTGGGATGCCAACGAGCTGGACCTGGCGCTTGGCGTCCTGCAAAGGGCACGGGCTGTCACAAACCTCCCAGCCAGCCTTAGGGCCAGCGCTGAAGTAGGGGCGAATATCGCAGTGCTGAAATATCTCCGAGGTGATTGGAATATCGAAAAGGCACTCAAGGACATAAAGGGGCAAGCCTCTCGGGCGGGCGGTCGCAGTGTCAACGTTGTGATGGCATACCTTGGACTTTTGTCCCGTACGGATCAGGTCGAAGGCGTGACCCACCTAATTGACCAGGCATCGGAGTGGCATTCGGCCGAAAAGCTAATTCCGGCCAGGGCAAGGGTATTGCATTTGCAGTGCAGGTTTGCCGAGGAACAGGAACTCGTCGCGGAATGGGCCGCCCGGAGCCCACTGAACGAGATGGCCGTGGGCCTGTCGGTCTATCTGCTGGGCGCGGTCGAGGGCAAATATAGCGTTGCAGCCGATTGTGGACTTCAGGCGTTGAAGCGTCTTCCGTCCAGTCAAATTGTTCTAAACAACACGGCTTACTGTCTTGCGATGGCCGGCCGTGCGCGGGAAGCCGTTTCGGTGATTCACAGGATGGAAGTCAATCGCCATGTCCCAGTTGCTACGGCTGGACTCGTAGCAATATCTATGGGCGACGTCGAGACCGGTCTCAAGTTTTATCGCGATGCCGCTGACCTCGCAAAGAGGGAGCTGAGGCACGAGGACGATCGCAGACGAGTGCACGCAATCCTAGGTATAAACCAGCGCATCATTCTACGAAAGATGAAGAGGAGTGTCCCGGCCGAGCACCAAGACCTGCTAGTCCCTCTTAAGCTACCCACCAATTGGCGAAAGTACGCATCGCTGTCGCAGTTGGCAGAGGCGGCGCTAAGGGAAGGAATTGACGTAGAAAGCCTTGGTTCATAGCAGGCTCAAGGCGTCGAAGACTGGCTGATTTCCGAGCTGGTACACCTCGGCCCCTTACAGCGAGCTGACCGGTAGCCCAAACGAGCTGGGTTCACTGGGCGGCTCGCCTGCCTGCGTCTATACCAGGTGCAATTCCGGCGAGCGTCAAGCTGGCCAGGCTGCGCACGACGTTCCAGGGCTGGTCAGACCACACATGTCTCGGCAGAGATTGGCGACGGCAGCAACGCCGACCACGAGCCCTTCACCTTATGGCCCGCTCGGAGTGTCGACATGGCCCGCTCGGAGTGTCGACCAAGGCGGCCAATGGGCGGACGCCGAGCCGATGGGCATACCAGGCGACGCCGTGCTGGCATCAGTTGAACGGGATGCCGGCTCCGGCGACTACCACGGCCAGGTCAGTGATGTGATGGCGAAGTCTTCGTTGGGGCGTTCGAGCGGGATCGACGCGAGCGCAAAACAACGATGAGACCTACCGTTGCGATTCGCCCGCACCTGCCCGCGCCTCATGGAGATCCGCCGCGCCAGCCCGCTCCCACCGGGCGTCTTTGGGGAGGTCCCCTCCCTGAGTCTGCAGACAACAGCTCGAGGCAGGCTTCGACCGAATTCGGAGGTTCAGTGAAGACATCCGCCACGGAACCCACCAATACGAGCAACTGGACAGGATCACCGCTCGCCCCGCCTACTAAGCTGGCCGATATGAGCGACGTAACCGGCAGTGTGGAGCGGGTGATCCGTGGCCGCATCAAGGAGGGCATCTACCCGCCAGGCGGTCGGCTTCCGTCGGAACGCACGTTGTCTGCCGAGCTTGGCGCAGGTAGAACGACCATCAGGCTCGTGTTAGGCAAGCTGGCTGTGATGGGGCTGATCCAGCCGCAACACGGTCGTGGTTACTTCGTCACGAGCACGATGGGCCGAAACGAGATACCTCTTCCCGAGCAGGATGATACACATCGATGGCAGGTGTTTGGAGCTCGACCGGTATACGAGTCTCCACCCTGGATCCGGGTCGACCTTGTGGACGTTCAACCGCCGGGTGGCATGGAACGCTTCGAGCACCATGTCGTCCGGCTGTTTACCGCGGCAATCGGTTTGGTTATTGACGATTCCGACCGTGTGCTGA
Source organism: Amorphoplanes friuliensis DSM 7358 (assembly GCF_000494755.1). Classification (NCBI taxonomy): domain Bacteria; kingdom Bacillati; phylum Actinomycetota; class Actinomycetes; order Micromonosporales; family Micromonosporaceae; genus Actinoplanes; species Actinoplanes friuliensis. The sequence goes on along the minus strand of NC_022657.1, from coordinate 1,447,394 downwards.
TGCTGTGGCGTCACCGGTTCGTAAGCGACCAGTGGGGCTGGGAACTGCCTGGAGGTATCGTCAGCGACACGGAGGATGGGCAATCCGCGGCAGCACGAGAGATCGAAGAAGAGACAGGCTGGCGACCGAATAAACTGACGCCAATAATTTCATTTCAGCCCATGATCGGCATGGTCGATTCGCCACACAAGCTCTACTACTCGCGCGGCGCAACATTTGCTAAGAAACCAGATCCGTCAGATGAATCAGGTGAGGTTGCATGGATTCCGCTTACCCGCGTTCGTGAATTGCTCGAAAAGGGCCAAATAATCGGGGCAGGCTCCATCGTTGGCCTTCTCCATTTTTTGGCGTTCGGCCCACCCAAGTTGAACTAGGCGCGATCCAAGAGGCGCGTTGTTAGGTGGTCAAGCCGGCGCTTGATCCGCAAAGAGCCGGTTCGGATCACCAGCGACCTGGCTCTCCTCGCTTGATATACGGCTTGACTCAAATCCCCCTGCGCGAAATAAGCCTGGGCCAAGTTGACACGCAGCGGCGCTTCCGCCCTCGTAAATGTTCCATCATGTTCCGCCAGCGCCGCATGTAACGCATCGATCGCTTCGGTCTCCCCGAGCATGGCAAGCACGTTTCCCCGCCACCGGTTCAAATGCGCATGGTTCAAGAAAACTCCGGGAACTTCCGGATCCCGCATTTCAACTCCCTCCGGCAACGCGGTCAGAGCGAGATCAATCGAGTTCCGAGCTCGACTCTCACAGCCTGAGGAAGCGGCGATCTCGGCCTCTGCTGCGTGCAGCCAGGCGATCAGCCGAGCGGGCACGTGACCCCTCGCCGCAGATACAGCCTCTCCAATAAGCTCTTGCGCAAGGAGAGGTTTTCCGGCGTCAATAAGGACATATGCCTGCTCCGCCATGGCGTGTGACCTCAGCGCCAGATTTTCCGCCTCGCGGGCAGCTCGCCGAGCAAGCTCATAATGACGCCAAGCTCTATCGACAGCACCCACGTCGAGAGCTTGCCAGCCGCCAAGAGTCGCAGCACTGGACAGCGCCCGAGCTATGGGTCGACGCACCGACGAGAGCACTGCGTATGCGAGAGCGTTTTCCAGCGTTCCGATGTGAGCCGCCATAGGGTCGGCGAGAGCCGGAGCACCCATCTGGCGATCCATGGCCCGGAAAAGCTCTGTCTGATTGGTCAGGACGCATATCATCCCAGGATCAACCGACTTGGCGCTGTCTATCCTCTCCGCCAGCTCGACATATGCCTCATCCAGAGTCGTGGAAGCATCTGAAGGACCGAAAAGCTCAGCATCTGTGAGTCCGAAGATTGCGCGTAGCGTTGCTCGATCATTTCCGCCGACGGGCCGTCGATTATTTTCCCACTCGGAGATATAGGTCTTCAGACTTGCCCGTTTCGGCGATGGCTGCCCGCTCCCCAGCCGCCGACGTTCAAACTCGACCACAAGTCTGTCCTGCGACCAGTCGCGAGCCTTGCGCGCAGCCTTGAGTCGGTTCACTGGACAGGCCTTCCGATTGAGGTACCCGCTTTAGGATGCCGCAACGCAGCGCCGATCAACAGGGGTTAACCGCTGCGTGTTAACTCCTGTGAGCTGTCGATGAGGGCCTATTCGCGGTTGAGTCAAGTTGCCCCGGCAAGCAGAGGCGTTCGGGGTTAGACGAACCCTTCGAGCGCACCACTTGACAACTGGTGCGCACCAGCTGCATCCTACTGGTGCGCACCAGTCGGCCAGGTGGCGCGCAAGAACGGCTCTACCGCACAACTCCACAGAGGCAGTGTTGACCGAGCTGCGAAGTACGAACCGGTCAGGCGCCCTACCCGATGCGTTCGGGCCGCGCCAGCAGTAAGCGACAGGTCTAGGCCCCGCTCAGCGGCCAGCAGAACACTGGCTGTCCCGTAGCCGTCGGCATCGGCGGTGGGCATGCGATGAAGCGACCGGAACACGATCCCCGCGACGCATTGCGGGCGGCGGGCGACGGCGTGAGCGCGCGGTGGCGGACAAGTAGACCTAGCTCGATTCAAACGGCCTGCCCGAAGGCCGAGCTCGACGTGTTGCTGGCGGGCTGGCCCCGAGTCGCGGGCCGGCCCGCCGGGCATTCCCTGCACCGCATTCCCTAGTTATTCGATCAATAAACAGGAGGTTGATGTTATGGCTTCTCTGGCTTCGCTCGTCCGTGTTACCGCACGTCAGAGCGCCTGCTGGCGCAACTGCAGGGGCTGCACCCACTCGCACCTCTCGCCCCGAACGCCACCCACTGCAACGCCTCCCGGGCCGAGCCGCGGACCACGCGTCCGCGCCGCCTGAAGGCCGCCTGAAACTCCGAAGGAACTGATCACCGATGCTGCACAACCTGCACCACAACGCCGACAAGGACCTCGACGGTCCGACCTCGGCCGACCTGGCCGCGATCGCTGTCGAATGGCCGCAGATTCAGGCAGACATCGACATGCTTGCCGACCCCGACGCGGTCGATGCGCTAGTCGATCAGATCTACGCCCTGGAACGCGGTTACACACCCCGGGCGTGGCGGTCCCGCCGTCGCGCGGAAGCCCGGATCACCCGTACCGCGTTGCGGGCGGCCAGCCGGAGGACGGCGGCCTGATGAACGCCCGCAAGGTTCTCGGCCTAGCCGTCGCCGCGTTCGCGGTGTTCTACGCGATCACCAACCCGCATGAAGCCGCCGAGGCCGTCCGCACCGCCGTGGCGGGCATCCGCACGTTCGCATCCGCTCTTGCCTCAGGAGGCAACTGATGACCGCCGCGACCATGACCCGCACCCGCCGCAGCGCTTTCCCGACGGCGATCGAGGAACTACTCCCGCTCGCTCGCGACTACGCCGCCGAGCTGGGTACCACGCCGAGCCGCAACCAGCTCATGAGGCGGTTCAGGGTCGGTGACAAGAAGGCCAAGACCCTGCTCGCCGGCCTTACACCAGCGCCCCTTGAGCCGGAGCCGCTGCCGCCGATCATCGTCGCCGTAGACGACAGACAGGACGACGTCCAGGCGGCATTTGGGGCGCCCTCGGCGCCGGTCGAGCAGGCCATTCCTGACGTGCCCGAGCTGCCGTTGACCAACGCGAACGCCAAGCCGTTCACGCAGTACGACAAGCCGCTGCTGACGCCGCTGGTTGACCCCGCCGAGGCCGCCCTCGGTCCGTGGCCTACGGCCACCGCGCCGCCGCTTGCTCTTGATGTCACGATCGCCGAGCCTGCGCCACGCACGCGGCTCTCCCGGTATGGCATGGGTGCGCTGCTGACGGTCGTCGGAGTGCTGCTGGCCGGGGTGATCGTCGCCCCGATCGCCTTGTCGAGTCAGGACATCATTGCCTGGGCTGCCAGCCCGATCGGTCTCGGTTTGACCGGGGTGTGGCCGCTGGTCACGTTCTTCGCCCTGGACGCCGCCGCCGCCGTGTGCGTCGGCCTGGTCGTCTACTGCGCGTGGCGCGGTGAAGGCGCTGGGGTGTTCGCCTGGCTGGTCTGGGCCTTCGCCGGCATGAGCGCCTACGCCAACTACTCGCACAGCTCCGGCAGCCTGGCCCGCGATGCGGTGTGGTTCTTCCCCGCAATGAGCCTGGCCGGGCCGTTCCTACTGGAGATCATCGTGCGGCGGGTCCGCCGGTGGGTGCAGGAAGGCACCGGCCAGCGCGCCCGGCACAGCGTCTCGTTCGGCTTCGGCCGCTGGATCCCCGGTGTCGGCGCCCTGCGGGAGACCTACGGCGCGTGGCGGCTGGCCCGCCTCGACGGCATCAACGACGCCAGTCAGGCCGTGACCGCCTACCGCCGACTCTGCCCGGACGGCTCGATTCGCGTCCTGCGCGCCCTTCGTAAGCGCGGCAACTGATTTCGCCCAGCGGCACAGCCCCAAAGCCTGCAAGCAAGTGCTGTGCCGCCGGTCTCCCCATCCGCTGCAAGAACCTCAGGAGAGGTCACCAGTATGGCCGATCGAGCGTCCCGTCCGAAGGTGCCCGTCACGTATTCGCAGTGCGGGCACACCGACATGGTGCCGCAGGGCACCCGCCCGCCCCGCTGCTCGCGTGGCTGTGACTCGCTGCGTCCGCAGCACGGCAAGGGCTGGGGTAAGGGCCGTGGCTGACCCGAAGGGTTGCCGGGCCGGGAAGACCCCGCCGCCCGAGAGGCTGGCCCGTCGCCTCGCCGACCGCGAAGCCGACCGCGTCGAGCTGCACCGCAAGGGTGCCGAACGACTCCAGTCCCGCCACGGCTGACCGCCACGGTGCGGAATCCGTTGCCCTGCAACGGGTTCCGCGCGGTGACCGCCAGAGTGGTGCGCCCGGCGAAGGAGCAACGACATGGACCGGATCAAGAAGAAGATGCAGCAGCGGCACGCCCCGGCAAAGCCCCTGCCGCGTCCGTGCCCGTTCAGCCGTCACGAGGGTCCCTATCACTGGGCGGGCGGTTTCGAGGGCTGGGTGCCCTGCACGAAGAGCCGATGAAGCGCCGTCAGATGCGCGCGGCCGAGGCCGCGCACTGGCGCCGTGAACGCGCTCAGGAGACCGAACGTGACACCGCCCGCCGCGACCGCGAGCAGGGCCATCAGCAGCGGAAGGACAACACCTGACATGGCGAAACGCGAGTACGGCCACCGTGTCGACGGCAAGGGCCGCGCCCGGGTGGTCGACACGACCCAGCCCCGGCACCGGCGCGGCTACGACCCCGAGTACGACGTCGTGACGTTCACCGAAGGCCCGATCGCCCGGCTGTTCGGACGGCGACGCTGATGGCCATCTCCCGGCGCGACAAGGGCGGCGAGGACGTCAGCAACCCCGCCTACATGAAGACCGTGTCGATGGGCCAGGGCCTCGCGGCGGTCGACCGCACCGCGAAGCCGCTCACCGACCGGGCCGGCCGAAAGGTCAAACCGGTCGGCAAGCAGGTGAAAGGCAAGTGGTACGACGCCGACCTCAACTAGCTGTGCCCGGAGCGCGGCCTCACGGTTTCGCGGCCCCTCGGCCGCGCTCCGGCCCTCACCCCTGCAAGTCCTTCCTCAGACCCTCGGGAGAGGTGTTTCATGCTGCCAGAAACCGCCGGGCACGCCGCGACTTTCGCGGCCGTGTTCGCTGCCCTGTTCGTCGCTCACCAGGTCGCTGACCACTGGATCCAAACCCAGCACCAGGCCGACCACAAAGGCGGTCCGGGCTGGCCCGGTCGTCTCGCCTGCCTCGCACACGTCACCACCTACACGCTGACGGCCCTGGCCGCCCTGCTGGCTCTGGTCCTGGTCCTCGCCCTGCCGCTGGATCCGGCCCGCGTAGCCGCCGGCCTCGCCGTCTCAGCCTTCACGCACTACCTCGCTGACCGGCGGATCCCGTTGCGGCGTATGGCCGACGCGATCGGGAAGAACGCCGACTGGCTCGACCACGGCGGCGGTATGTACGCCCTGGATCAGTCGCTGCACTACCTGTTCCTGTTCGTCGCCGCGCTGGTCATCGCCTGAGCAGGCCGCTTCCGTCACGACCACGCCGGCCCCTGTCGGCTCTGGTCGTGTGCGGTGGCCGCCAGATCGGCGCGCCAGGACACGCGAGGAGACCCCTAAATGTTCGGTGTCGAGCGCAACGCCAAGGACGACGCGAACAAGGTCCGCAAGGACCTCAAGGCGTCCGGGATGGGCGACAAGCAGGCTGACCGGATCGCCAACCGGCACGAGCAGCGCAAGGTCCGCAACGGCAACAAGTGGATCACCAAGAACGTCGGCCTCAACTGATGGCGGCACGGGTGCCGAACACCATCACCGACCGGGAAATGGCCGGCATACGACGGCGCGCGGAGAAGGTCGCCCCGCCCTTGTTCAGCGCTGAGGCCACCCGGCGACGCCTGGCCGCCTCAGCGCAGAAGAGCAAAGCCGACCAGAGCTGACCGTGACCATGCGGAACCCGTTGTGCCGTAACGGGTTCCGGGTGGTGGCTGTCAGATAGGCCGCCAGGACAGGAGACCCCCTGATGGGTAAGAAGCCGACCGTCAACATCGCCAGCGGCAACGACACCGTGCCGGTACAGGCCGGGAAGGTCACCGGCCGCCCGGCCAAGAAGGACCCCGCGAAGCCCGCCAAGACCGCCAAGGGCGGCGGCGCGACGAACGTCGTCTCCGGTAACGCCCGCGTCGGCATGCAGTCCGACCGGGTCAACGGCTCGATCTCGATCACCTTCTGAGCAATGCCCGGCGGCACAGCCCACAGCCTGCAAGCACGTGCTGTGCCGCCGGTCCCTCCACCCCGCACCCCTTGTCCGAGCAACCGGGAGAGAGACCCTGATGCTGTCAGACCACCCCTCGCACGTGCCCGCGCACCTGCGCCCCTGGCACGTGAACTACCCGGCGTACGCGCCGGTCGATATCACCCCGCCCGAGCTCACCGCGGCCGGGATCGCCGCCAGCGTCGCCGACGGCTGGGCCGAACCCGCCCTCACCCCGACCGCCGTCGACTGGTCCGCCCGGCAGGCCGCACTGGTGCCATTCACCGTCGTCGACGGGCAGCCGCGCAACCCCGCCGGTCGCACCGGGCGCACCGGGCGTGACCTGGGCCGGTGGGGCGAGAACGCCGCCGCCGACGCGATCGTCATCATCGACACGAACGACGGACGGTTCCTGCTGCTGATCCGTCGCGGCGACTGCAGCCGGTGGGCGCTGCCCGGCGGCATGGTCGAGCCCGGCGAGACGTCACGCCTGGCCGGCCTGCGTGAACTCCACGAGGAAACCGGCGTGCGCGGCGTGGCGCCGATCTACACCCCGGCGTATGTCGGCTACGTCGCCGACCCGCGTAACACCGATCAGGCGTGGGTGTGCACCACCGCCTGGCTCTACCGCCAGCACGACGACCGACCGCTGCCGCGCGTGCAGCCCGGCGCCGACGCCATCGAGGCGCGCTGGTTCCCGTTCACCAACCGGACCCGACTCGTCGCCGACATCGAGGCGGCCGGAGACCAGTTCTACGACGCCCACGGCCCACTGCTGACCGCCGCGTCCCGGCGACTTGGCCGCCCGCGGACGGCCACCGCAGCGAGCAGCACCGAGGGCGAGACCGCATGAGCCACGACTGCGGCGAGTGCCCGCGGCTGCGGGTCGAGGTGATGCGGCTGGGCCGCCTCAACGAGTTCCTGCGCCGCCAGGTCGGGCAGCTGCTCGGCGGGGTGCGCTCCGCAATCACGTTCATCGCCAACGAGCAGGAAGAGCCGAGCATGCCGGTGCGGCAGCTGCCGGGTGCGTTGCACCTGCGGCTGACCTACGTCGCCGAGCAGGCGGAAGGGAAGAATGTCTGATGACTACCACCCCGACCACGACCGGCGTGCCCGAGGACGAGCCGGAACGCTATCTGCGGCTCGTGCCCGGCGGTCTGGCGCCGGAACCGGGCACCGAGATCGGGCCCGCCGTCCCCGGTTCTCTCGAGCCCGCCGGGGACGCCGAGACCCACCTGGTCGGTGAGGTCATCGAGGGCGTTCCGGTGGACCCGGACGACATCCCGCTCACCACCACCTGGACCGACATCACGTCCCGGCCGCGGGTGCCGATCATCCCGGCCTGGTTGCGCGACAAGCGCGAGTTCCGTGCCCGGGTCCGCGCGGTGCGTGGCCTCGCCGGATACACCATCGCCTTCTACGCGACGCGCTCGCCGAAGCTGGCCGGCAAAGTCCTGTGGTACGCGCCCAAGGGTGCCCGGCGGGTGGTGGGCTCGGTGATCCGCTGGGCCTGGGCCGAAGAGGGCAACTTCAAGCTGCGCCAGCACGCGGCGAATACCAACGACGCCCACACCTGGCAGGCCCTCGATCGCACCCGGGCCAAGTCGTCCAAGGCCCGGTGGTGGCTGGTCATCCCGGCCACCCTCGCCCTCACCATCGCGGTGTGGGTGCTCGCCGCCTCCGACGTGGTGCCCCGCCTCGGCTGGTGGGCGGTCATCGCCGCCCTGCTGATCGGGTTGGCCCGGGTCGGCTGGACCGGTGACACCCCGTTCGTCGACCGGGTGTCCAACGGGCCGAAGTTCACCAAGCTCACCGCGGAGATGGTCCGCAAGTCCTTCACCCGGCTCGGGTTGTCGCAGATGAAGGAACTCGACTCGATGGAGTTCGTGCACCCGGGCATCCACCGCGACGGGCCGGGCTGGCTGGCCCGGGTGAACCTGCCCGAAGGTCTGGAAGCGGTCAAGGTGATCGAGCAGCGCGGCCGGTTGTCCTCAGCGCTGCGGTTGCCCGTCGATCAGGTGTGGCCGGCCGCAGGTCCCGAACACGCCGGTCAGGTCGATCTGTGGGTCGGTTACCAGCCCGCCTCCAAGATGGGCCAGCCGAAGTGGTCTCTGGCCGCACCGAACGCGGTGACCAGCGTGTTCGAGCCGTTCGAGTTCGGCACCGACGAACGGCAACGCCCGGTCAAGTGCGAGCTGTTCGCCCGTTCGTGGCTGATCGGCGGGCAGCCCGGCTCCGGCAAGTCCTACGCGGCCCGCTCGGTCGCGGCGGTCGGGATGCTGGATCCGACCGCGGAGTACAAGATTGCCGAGTTCAAGGGCACTGGCGACTTCCTCGACCTGGAGCCGATCTGCTCGACCTACGTCGTCGGTGTCGACGACGAATCCCTCAAGCAGGGCGCCGCGATCCTGGTGTGGGCGCTGGGGGAGGCCGAGAAGCGCGGCAGGCGGATCCTGGCCGCGAAGAAGCGCGGTGAGGCCCCGCACGGCAAGGTCACCCCGGAACTGTCCCGTAAGTCCGGCAGCGGCCTGCACCCGGTCGTGCTGCTCTTCGACGAGGTTCACGAGCTGTTCTCGGCGATCCCCGAGGCCGCCGCCAACGCCGAACGGCTGATCAAGCGGGCCAGGGCGCTGAACATGGAAATCATCCTGGCCACGCAGATCCCGGACAAGACCAGCCTGCCGCCCAACATCGTCCGCTGTGTCACCAACCGGTGGTGCCTGTCGGTCGCCGGGCAGCAGGAAAACGACATGATCCTCGGTACCGGCGCGTACAAGCGCGGCATCACCGGCACCGTCTACCGGCCCGTGCAGGACGCCGGTTGGGGCTGCATGACCGGCCTGCCCACCCCGGTGTCGGTCCGCTCGCAGTTCCCCCCGTTGGACGTGTGGGACGACATGGTGGCCCGCGCCATCGCCTTGCGCCACGGCCGTGCGGTCGGCGCGACCGGTGAGCAGCTGCCCGCCGCCCGCGACCTGCTCGCCGACCTGCTGGAAGTGGCCGCCTCCAACGGCCAGCACTGGGACAAGGCGGCCCCCGCCCTGTCCGAGCGGTGGCCGCAGGCGTACCCCGCCCTGACCCAGGACGCATTGAGTGAGCTGGCCCGCGCGTTGGGTGTCGAGTCGGTGGACGTGAAGGTGGCTGGCCGCAACCGCAAGGGCTACAAGTCCGCCGAGCTGCGCAAGGTCATCGTCGCCCGTGACACCGCCGAGCAGGCCCCCGACGGGCCGGGCGGCGGCGACGACCGGGACGACGAAGGCTCTACGCAGAGTTAGGTAGCGGCTGAGGTAGCGGCAGAGACGTAGGTAGCGGCAGCGCTACCTCTGCCGCTACCTGATCAACAGAATCTCTGCCTGCGGAGACTTTCCGCAGGTAGCGGGTAGCGCCATGCCGAAAACAGGCCCGAGAACGCCTCTGGAGGCACTCCGTGACACCCCTGCTCGCCGCTACCAGCCTCATCGCCGGTTACGCACTGTTGTGCTGGGTGCTGCCGTTCGGCCGGTGCTGGCGCTGCCGCAAGACCGGCTCACACCCCCGGCTGATCACCCGCAAGTTGACCACCTGCCGCCGCTGCAAAGGGGCCGGCCTTCGCCTGCGCCACGGCCGGGCCGCCTTCAACTACCTCGCCCGCATCCACGCCGACGCCGCCAGCGCCAAGAACAGCGGTACCCGATGACCACCACCCGCCAGCGACCGGCCGCCGCGCCGAAAGGAACCGTCGTGAGCCTGTTCGACCGCATCGCCGACCGCATCCACTCCCGCGCTGACGCCGCAGCCGAAGCGCGAGGGCTGACCGTCACCGTCCTGCCCGGTGGCCGCCGCCGCATCGGCCACCCCGACCTGCCCGCCGTCCTGGAGGCCCGCCGCCGCCACGCCCTCACCCACGGCCTGGACGACGCCGACCGCGCCTTCATGGACCCGGCCACCCGCGCCGCCCTCAACACCACCCGCACCGCCACGACCAACCCCAACACGGACCGGCTCCGCCGGGCTGCCTGACAAACCCCCTCGGGAGGCGCCGCGCCATGACCGCCACTACGACCGCTGTTGAGGGAATCCCCGCCAACGAGCACTCGACCGGCTTCACCGCCGTCGCCCTGCGTTTCCCGGCCGACCCGGCCGCCCACCGCATCGAACGCGTCCTGCACCACCCCGACACCGCCGACACGCCGGCCGAGCAGCGCAGCGGGCCGTTCGCCGCCGGTGGATGGGAGATCCGGCCCGCCTGCCTGCCCGACAGCAACCCGGGCGAGCGCTTCTACGAGCTGTCCACCCCGGCGGCTCTCGCCCGTGGCGCACTGCCGTGCGGGCACCGCGACTGCTTCGGCGGTGCCGCATGACCCTCACCGTCGCGGACTACTTCTGCGGAGCAGGCGGCAGCTCGACCGGGATGCATCAGGTCCCCGGCGTGCGCGTCGTGATGGCCTCCAACCACTGGCAGCTCGCCGTGGACACCCACAACGCGAACTTCCCCGACGCCGACCACGACCGCGAGGACATCACCCGCATCGACCCACGGCGGCACCCGTCCACCGACATCGGCTGGTTCTCACCGGAGTGCACGAACTGGTCGCAGGCCAAGGGCATGAAGGTCGACTACGACGGCAAACCCGTGCAGGGCAACCTGTTCGAGCAGGACGACGAGGCGCCGTTGCCGGATGAGGCGGCGGTGCGCTCCCGGATGCTGATGCAGGACGTCCCCCGGTTCACCGAGGTCCACCGGTACCGGGCGGTGATCGTGGAGAACGTCACCGACGTCCTCAAGTGGTCACACCTGGACCAGTGGCTGCGCCGGATGCGACTCCTCGGCTACGAGCACCGCATCGTCGTGCTCAACAGCGCGTTCGCGACCGCGTACGGCCCTGGGGCGCCGCAGCTGCGCGATCGGGTGTACTTCGTGTTCTGGCGTACGGGTGGCCGGTCGCCGGACTTCGCGAAGTGGACCCGGCCGCGGGCATGGTGCCCGCGGTGCGGCGACGTGCGGGCGGTCTACGTCGACAAGCGGCCTGGAGTGCGGCGCACGATGCGCTACGGCCAGCAGTACACCTACCGCTGTCCCGCAACCGCGTGCCGTGGCCGGGCAGTCTCCCCGTACGCCCTTCCGGCTGCCGCCATCATCGACTGGGCAGTGCCCGCACAGCGCATCGGGGAACGGGTCAAGCCCTTGGAACCCAAGACCCTGGCCCGGATCCGCGCCGGGCTGGCCCGCTACGCCGGGCCTTCCAGCTTGGAAGCAGCCGGGAACACCTTCGAACGGCGGCCCGGAGTGCGTACCTGGCCGCTGGTCGAGCCGCTGCGGACCGTGCACACCACGGCGTCCAAGGCGCTGGCCTGCCCGCCGCTGCTCGTGCCGGTGGAGGGCCGCGACGGCAAGCTGGCCCGCACCGTCGCCGACCCGATGCGGGCGCAGACCGCCCGGGCCGAGAACGCACTGGTGATCCCGCTGCGCAACAACGGCGTCGCCAAACCTGCCGACGCCTCACCGCTGCTCACTGTCGCCGCCGCGGGCACCCATCAGGGCTTGCTCATGCGCAACAACACCGGCGGGGCGGAGATGTCGACCCCGGTCGGCGAGCCGATGCGGGCGCTGACCACCGCCGGTCACCAGTCCCTGATCGGCTTCGACCATCTGACCTATGGCTACGACACCGGCCGGTTGCGCCCGCTCGAGATGCCACTGCCCGCGCAGACCACCGTCGAAGGTGACGCCCTGCTCGGCACCGCCGTCGACGTCGACGACTGCACGTTCCGGATGCTGACCGTCGACGAGATCCGCGCCGGGATGGCGTTCACGCCCGGCTACGTGCTGCTGGGCACCGCGAAACGGGCCAAGGTGCGGATGCTCGGCAACGCCGTCACCCCACCGGCCGCCCGCGACCTGGTGGCCTGCGTGGTGGAGGCCATCACCGGCGACCCGTTCGACCTGGCCGCGTGATGGCCGCCCGGGTACCGCGCGGGGCGAGCGGAACACCGGACCAGCCCAACTTCCGTACTGACGCCAAGCTGACCGGTCTGGAGATCTGGCTCAACGGCACCGACGCCGAACTCGACGCCGCGCTCATCGCGCTGAACGAGGCGGGGCGGCTGCTCTGGCGCTCGACCCGCCGCAGGCTCCACGGCACCGGCGACCAGGGCCGCCACAGCGTGCATCTACGCCTGGCCGTCGCCGCCGAGGTACGGCCGGTTTCACAGCGGGGCACCGCGGGCGCGGACCTGATCGACCTCGACGCCGTGCGGCAGGCCCGCACTTCCGCCTGACCTGATCCGAAACCCGAACGGGAGGCATCACCATGCCCGTCTCATGCCTTGACAGCCTGCGGGCGGCGGCGTTGTCGGCCGCCGCCCGCGGCTGGCACGTCTTCCCGCTGCGCCCCGGCGACAAACGGCCCGCATTCCCCGACCACGCCGAGGACCGCTGCGCCCGCACGGACCTGCGCTGCCGGACCGGACACACCGGATGGGAGGGGCGCGCCACCACCGACCCGCAGCGCATCACCCGGGCGTGGCAGCGCATCCCGTACAACATCGGCATCGCCTGCGGCCCGTCTCGCCTGATCGTGATCGACCTGGACATGCCCAAGCCCGGCACGGTTCTGCCCGCCGAGTGGGTCACCGAAGGTGTCCGTGACGGTGGCGACGTCTTCGCCGTCCTCTGCCAGCGGGCCGGGCAGCCGTTCCCGAACACCTACACCGTGAGCACCGCGTCCGGCGGCACGCACCTGTACTTCCGCCACCCGGCAACCGGCAGCCCACTGCGCAACACCCGCGGTGAGTCCGGGCGCGGCCTCGGCCCGCTGATCGACACCCGCGCTCACGGCGGCCTGGTCGTCGCCGCGGGCTCCGTCATCGGCGCACACACCTACACCGTCCTGGACGACACCGCACCCGAGCTGCTGCCCCGGTGGCTCGCCGAGCCGCTGTACCCCGAACCGCCGCGCCCGGCCGTGCCGGTCGTGCTGGGCGCCGACCGGGCCGGCCGCTACGTCCGGGCCGCGATCGACCGCACCCTGACCAAGCTCGCCGGAGCCTCCGAGGGCGGGCGCAACGACGCGCTGTGGATGGCCGCGCAGTCACTCGGCCAGCTCGCCGCCGGTGGCGCGCTCACCGACCAGCAGGTGACCGACGCGTTGGAACCCGCGGCCCGCTCGCTCGGCCTGACCGCCCGCGAGACCGCCCGCACGATCCGCTCCGGCCTGACCGCCGGAGCCCGCAACCCGAGGAGTGTGGCCGCATGACCGACGACCGGCCCCGGATCAAGGTCGGTACCGGACCCGAGACCATCCGCGCTCTCAAGACGGCGCTGCGGAGCCGGGTGCTGCCCGATACCTACGTCGCCGGTGGCGCACTGGTCTACACCGAGCAGGTGTCCGGCGATCTCGCCAGCGTCGCCGCCGATGAGGACTCGCCGCTGCCGATCGCCTCCAGTCCGCTGAACCCGGCGTCGCTGGCCGGGCTGCTTGCCGATCACGCCTACGTGTATCGGATGCGCACCCGCAAGGACGCCAACGGAGATCCCGAGCTGGTGGAGGAAGAGTTCACCCCGCCGCGTGACGCGCTGGCCTCCGCGCTGGTCGCGAAGACGTGGCCCGAGGTGCCGCCGCTGCGCGGGATCATCGGCGCCCCGGTCCTGCGCCGTGACGGCACGCTGCTGCAGAAACCCGGCTACGACCCGGCGACCGGGCTGTACCTGGCCTCGAAGGTCGCGCTGGCGCCCGTGCCGGACAAGCCGACCCCGGTGCAGGTCGCCGCCGCCCGCACGTTCCTGCTGGACCGGTTCCTGCGGGACTTCCCGTGGGCCGGGCCGGCCGACCGGGCGAACTACCTCGCCCTGCTGGCCACGCCGGTGCTGCGCCGCTTCGTCCGGTCGCTGACCCCGTTCGCGTTGATCGACGCGACCATGCCCGCATCCGGCAAGACGATCTTGACCGCCGGGCCGGGGATGCTCTACGGACAGCGGGTTTTGCCGTGGGCCGACACGGAGGAGGAACTCCGTAAGTCGATCACCAGTGTGTTCGCTCAGCAGGTCGGGGTGGTCATCTGGGACAACCTTGCCGAGGGCACCGTCATCGACTCGGCCAACCTCGCCCTGCTGGTCACCGGTGGCGTCTGGTCCGACCGGTCGTTGGGCACGAACAACACGATGGCGGCGGTCAACGACCGGCTGTGGATGGCGACCGGCAACAACCTCCAGGTCGGCGGGGACATGGCGTCGCGCACCGTGCGGGTCCACCTGGATCCGAACATGCCCCGGCCTGAGGCACGTGACCAGTCCGGGTTCGGTATCCCCCACCTTGATCAGTGGATCACCGTCCCGGCGAACCAGCTCACCGTGCTGTGGCACCTGCTCATCCTGATCCTCGACTGGACCGGCAACGACGCGCCCAAGGTCACCAGCCTGTCGATGCGCCAGTTCACCCCGTGGGCGCAAGCCCTCGGCGGGTTCCTCACCCACCACGGCATAACCGGGTTCCTAACCAACCTCGCCGACGTCCGCGACATCGACGAAGACGAAAGCCGCTGGCAAGCCTTCCTCGCCGCCTGGCACGAGCGGCACGGCAACACCCCGATGACCGCCGCCGAGCTACGCGCCGACGCCGAACCTGACCTGCTCAACGGCATGCACATCGACCGATGGGACGGACAGTTCATCACCACGACCACCGGGCGGCTACCCAACCCGCTGCAACTCGGCCGGCTGCTCACCGGGCAGAACGGCCGCTGGCGCGGCGAGTACGTCATCCGAGCCGGGAAGCACGAACGCGGCAACCGGGCCGTGTTCCACGTCGAGCAACACGAAGGCTGACCCCTAGAACCTGCTGAAACATCTCGGCATCTCGGCAAACCGGTTCGGCACCTGCCTCTAGCTGCGGAAACACTCTGCCGAGATCGATCTCAAGATCTCGGCACCATCTCGGCATCTCGGCAACCAACCCACCTCAATCTGCCGAGATCATGGCCGGTTGCCGAGATCTTGAACCGGCACGTAAAAGATCTCGGCAGACATAACCGCAGCTCAGAGGCACCTTTGCCGAGATGCCGAGATGCCGAGATGTTTCAGCCCTCCTGACGACAGCGACAAACCACGGCTGCCCGACGCCGACGATTGACCCGCTGAGACGCCCTCTGCCGGTCCGGCCCATCCGGACCACCCGAGCCATGGCCGATCATGGCTCGGCGGGCCTCTCAGGCGGCTTCCACGTGGTCCGTCAGTCAGCCTGATTCCTCAGTGCCCCTGCAACACCCCTCATGCGCGGAACGGGCGCTGTCGGGCCGTTCCGCGCGGCCCGACGCCCTTTCCAAGGAGGCCGCGTGACCCCGCCGTCCCCGGATGCTCACGGACCGATCCCCCAAATCTTCACCCTCGAAGAGGCTGCCGAGATTCTTCGAGTCAAGAAAAGCTGGCTGGAGAAAAAGGCGGCGGCCCGCCGAATCCCCTTTTCCATGCTGGGCGGCAGCTATCGCTTCTCCCCCGAGCACCTATGGCAGATCTTCCGAGAATTCGAGCAGGTACCAGGGAGTTCCGGCTACCAGGCGCCGCCGATCGTTCCTACGGTTCGTAGCAAAAGGCGGCCCGCGGTGGAGTGCGCCGATCCGGGACTCGTCCCGCTGCAACCGCGAGCCAGGCGTACACATCAGCAGGACAGGATCGCAGCTTGAAAGCCGAAGTATCAAGGAAGGGCAAGTAATGGCGTATGCGGAAAAACGCGGGGGTCTGTGGCGTGCCCGCTGGCGCGGACCAGACGGGACCCTGGAATCCGAGCCCGGATTCCAGACGGAGAAAGCGGCTCTGAAGTACGGCCGCGATCAGGAGGCGGCCATCCGCGCACGCCGGTACGTCGATCCTCGCGGCGGCCGAATGACAGTCACCGAGTGGGTCAATATCTGGTTTCCCGCACTCGACCTCGAACCCAGCACGCTGGACAGCTACCGCTACCTGCTGGAGGTGTTCGTCCTTCCCGAATTTGGCGACAGCACCCTGATGTCCCTGACCAATGAGGGAATCGCCAAATGGGAAATGAAGCTGGTCAAGTCCGGCTACTCCAAGAAGACTGCATCAAACGCCCGCGGCGCTCTTTCTACGACGCTGGGCGACGCCGTCCCGCGGTACATACCCCTGAACCCGGCCGCCAAGAGCAAGGGAAAGGGCAGGAAGGGCAGCAGCCGTATCGAGCGCATCGAGAAGGAGTCCAAGGTATGGGCGTCTCCGTTGCAAACTCTGCTGATAGCCGAAAGGGCGGCGATCATCTCCGGTTTGGACGCAACGTTCATCGCGGACATCACCATTCAATACACGGGCTGCCGTTGGAGTGAGATGTTGGCCCTGCCGCCTGAACTCATCCACGACGATGCCATCGACGTGCACTGGAAACTGTACGAACTCAACGGCCGGTTCTACCGGGGCCGGCCCAAAGACGGATCGATGCGCACGGTGGCGACACCACCTTTTCTGAACGGCCTGCTGAGTCATCACCTGTCGTCGAAGGTTCCGCTGAAATGCTCCTGCGTTCCTCAGCTCGACGACAAGGACGGGATTTCGTGGTGCACGGGCGACGCGTACACGTTCCTCACTGCTGAAGGCCGTCACTACCGGCGATCGAATTTCAGCGAAAGGGTATTCCGGCCCGCCGCCGATGGCTGGTATCCGCGACGCTCCGATAAGCGCGACCGCATGCCGGTTCTGGTGGACTATCGACACCCATGGCCCGGCAAGCCTCTGCCGCCCTGGCCGGCGGTGGAGGCGGGCCAGGAGTACGTGGCGCCGCAAGGACGGGGCCGGCCCCGGGTCACCGAAGACTCGCGATTGGCCTCATGGCTGCCGGTACTGCCCGGCCTGACTCCGCACGGTCAACGGCACGGTTATCAGACGTGGCTGGACGAGGATGGCATCCCGTACGTTGCCCAGTCGCAGCAGATGGGCCACGAGGTGCCCGGCATGCGAGGGGTCTACAGCCACGTCACCGACCGCATGCTCAACGAAGTCCGTGATGCGCTTCAACAACGCTGGCTGGCCGCTTTGAAAATGAGGGCAACTTTGTCACCCACCTCGGCGGTACCGTCTCTAAACGCGGCACTGTTGACGCACTCCGCTCCTATGTAGCGGCTTTCCCTTGATGGTCACGTAGGCCATGGAACATACCGACTAATGCATTAGATTCGGCAGGGTGCCATCCAGTGACGAACGTTTGATATTGCACTGGGTCTCACAGCCGTGAGGTTATTACTTAAATCCACCAGCTTCTTTGAACATGCCTACCACATCCTTCGCCGTCGCGATCCTTGAAGTAAAACCTGGATCAATCAATGTCATGATAGAAATGATTGCCAATATGGATGCAACGGCATAAAGGGCTACGCTAGTCGCGCCGCCTCGTAAAACATTCGTAGCATCAAGAGCGACCACTAAGGACACCGGTACGATCGCTCCAAGGACGATTCGACCGGTGCCCATAAGAGCGTTGACGAACTTAACCTTTGTGGTTATCTCCGAGCTTGCGAGAGGCAGTTCACCATATCGCCCTGTAGCTACGGCGCTCATCACGTCAAGACTAAACCGCAATAAATCTTGTCCAGTCTGCGGCTCAGGGAGAGTGAGCCAAACCTGTCGTTCTCGGACCGCTTCGGCAGCGCTTCTCATGCGATGTTGCACTACACTATTGAAGCTTGGCGAAGCAAGACGAAGCTGCCATGCTAATCCTTTTTCAAGACATCGAGCCGCGTTCTCCAAGCGATTCACGCAGTAACGACGGACTTCATCATCTTCGAATTTGGCCGCGTCTGACGCCACTTCTGACATTTTCAACATCGCGAAAAATATGACTGGCCGAGGGGCGTTGCGGTGCTCAATTTTCGATACGACGGATTGCAGGATGCTCACGGTCAGAAAAGCCATGGCAAGCAACATAACGAGCAAACCCATCACCATGGCCAGCTCTTGTAGTAGGCTCGCCGCCCTGCGCAAATTGTCTAGGGGGCCCGCCCATGCGGATTTCAGGCGATCGGCCAACGCGAGCCAAAGCAGAGAAGATAGAAAGAACAGCGCGACAATGGCTAGCGTAATGAAAAACTTGCTCACGTCGTTTCCATTAAACCTCTGAGTCAAAAGCAGTGTTCCACATATACCGATCATGGCTATCAGCGTGATTAGCGGGCGAGAGAAGAGGGGAACAAGCGCGAACAGGTAAAATGCAGGCGCTATGAAAAAGATGGATGCGAAAGCGGAGGAAACTCTGGTGATCTGGTTCTGACGAACCGCCCGATAGGCTACGAGCGTACACAATTTGCGTAGCGGAGCGTTATCTACTGATGCCGCCTCTAAAGCGCCAACGGCGCCCAGCATGGCCCTGTGATGGCGTGCTCGGCTCGCGATCTGTTTCCGGACTGAACGCGTCGGCCAGCGCATTGTCAGCTGTTTAACACTTACTCCCACCGACTACCTCGCACTTCCTCGCACAGCACAACCGCCTTAGTATGGCACCCGCCGTTTGTGATAAAGGCTGAAGCTTGGGGTCGCTGATCGAAACCCAAGTTGATCTCTCAGGGGCAGCGGATCAGTGGGTCGGCCTGGCCGCCGAGCCAGCGACCACGCCTGTGTCGCGGCGAGCCGGGCCGGTCCTAGAGAGATGGGCGGCCCTTAGATCCCGCGCCCGCTGAGTGGCGCCGCAAAGTAGGTAGCGTCTTCGACCTCAAGCTCAGCCACCGCTCCACTGTCATAGGGCTTGCACGAGATTAGGCGCGAGAGATTTTTGCGCCCGTGAGGTTTGGCAGGACATCGCCGGCACCAAGTCCTATCAGCCGTAAGGAGTAAAGGTGCTTCTTGTTGCAGGTGCCTCGTCGCCAGCGCCTCTCCATGCCGACGACCCGCGTCGACAACTTCAGCGACCATCGACGGCCGTTCTGTTGGAGCTGCCGCTCCCAATCGGCTCCCAAAATTGGACACCTCAACAGCAGAACGCCTGACCGCTTCGCGGCCAGGCGTTCCAACCTGCGCTTACTTCAGGGTGACCGACGGGACTTGAACCCGCGACCCCCGGGACCACAACCCGGTGCTCTACCAGCTGAGCTACGACCACCATGCCGCTTTGCCGCGGAACGACCCCCGCGGCACGTGCCGGACAAGCATAGCCGCACCATCCGGCCTGACGTCGACCGGGTTACCGCGCGGCGCGCCTCACGTTTCGGTGGTGACGCCCTACAGCTCGGCGGCGATGGCGCGGGCCTGGTCGACGTCGGGGCCGGGCAGCGGGACGAAGACCGTCCGGCGGTAATACTCCAGCTCACGGATGCTCTCGCGGATGTCGGCAAGGGCGCGGTGGGCCAGGCCCTTCTGCGGCTGACCGAAATACACCCGCGGGTACCACCGGCGGGCCAGCTCCTTGATCGACGAGACGTCGATCATCCGGTAGTGCAGGAAGTCGTCCAGCTCGCGCATGTCCCGGGCCAGGAAACCCCGGTCGGTGGCAATCGAATTGCCACACAGCGGGGCGCTGCGGGGATTAGGGACAAACTCCTTGATGTACGCCAGGACGGCCGCCTCGGCCTCGGCCATGGTGACCGTGGAGCGCCGCACCTCCTCGGTGAGGCCCGACTTGGCGTGCATGTCGCGCACCACCTCGGGCATCGCGTCGAGGGACGCGTCGTCGGCGTGAATGACGAGGTCGACACCCTCGCCCAGAACATTGAGATCGGGATCGGTCACCAGTGCGGCCACCTCGATCAGGGCATCCTTGCCCAGGTCGAGACCCGTCATCTCACAGTCGATCCACACCAGAAGATCCGCCACGGGCTCAGCCTACGCGGAACATGCCGCGCGCGTCGCCGCGTCCCGGTACCCACCCGTCCGGGACGCAACACCCCCACCCTGCAGTTTCACCCCACATTGTCCGTATTGGGGATAGGACTACCCAGTTCGCCCCTCCACGGGCTAAACTGTGCTTAACGGACGAAGCCCCCCTTCGGTTACTCCGTTTCCCCCGGTAAAAGGGCCCTCCGCGTCGGCAGCGCGGAGGGCCCTTTCGGCTTTCCCACCAAAACCTCGAGGGCGGCCGCGACTCCTGGTGGAGAGTCGCGGCCGCCCGAATTTCCTGAACTCAGTCCTGCGGCGGCTGCTGCCGCCGGCCACCCTTCCGATCCGGCCGGGTCAACTTGATCGGCGGCTCCTGCGACGCAGGATCCGGCGCGGGCAACCCGGACGCGGTGGTGTTCTTCCGCCGCCGGCGTGCCGCGGAATCCCCGCCGAGCAGCTCCGCAACCTCCGCCTTGTACCCGGCCAGGCGCGACAGCGAGCTCTCGGCCTTCCGCTTCTTGTCCTCTTTCGCCGGAGCTTCAGGGTTGGTGGCGGTTGCGTCGCCGCTCTTGTCCGGCTCGGCCTTGGGCAGCCCGGCTGCGGCCTGCTGTCCGGTCTTCGGCGCCTCGGCCTGCTGCGCTGTCGTGGTCTGCGCCTCCGCGGTCTGCGCCGTCGTGGCCTGCGCCGTCGTGGCTTGCACCGTCGTGGCTTGCGCCTCTGCCTTCAGCGGTTCGGTCTTCGGCGATTCGACCTTTTGCGCTTCGGCTTTCTGCGTCTCGAGCCTCTGCGCCTCGGATCCGGCCTGCCCGGTTCTGGGCTGCTCGTTCCTGGCCTGCTGGGACTTGAGGTGCTCGTTCCTGGCCTGGTCGGACCTGAGCTGCTCGTTACCGGCCTGGCCGGACCTGAGCTGCTCGTTCCTGGCTTGCTCGGACTTGAGCTGCTCGGTCCTGGGCTGCTCGACTGCGGGGCGGAGGCCGGCGATCCGCTGCTCGGTGATTCGCTGGCCCGCGTCCGCCTGGGCTGCCGCGTTCGGAACGCCGGCCGAGTTGATCGGCCAAACCGGGTTGTTGCGCTGCGGGTCGGCGGCCGGGTCCGTGACCGGGCTCGCGCTGCGGACGCCGCCGCCCGTACCGTGAGCGGCCGGAACAGGCTCCCGATCCGGATCCGAGGGTCGCGACGGGCCGGGCACCGAAGGCCGCGGCTGGGCCGGGCTGTTCGGCGGCACCGGGACCGGGTCGGTCGGAGCGGGCCGCGTCGGGGTCGGCGCGGTGTTCTGCGCGGCCGGGGTCTGAACCCGCTTCTCCGCCGAACCGGGTGTCGAGCTTCCCCCGGTCGTCGGTCCCGATGCTGTCCCCTGCCCAGCCGTCGCGGCCTGGGCCGGGTTCGGCCCGGCGGGGTCGGTGCCCGCCGAGGTCGGTGTTTTCGACCCCGAGGAAGGGCCGGTCGGCCGCGCGGTCCCACCGTCGCCGGGCACGGACTGCGTGATGTGGTGCGAGGTGATCGGGCTGCTCTGACCGCCCGACCGCGCCGGACCGGTCGACTGCGCCGGAGCCGACGACCCGGGACGGTTCCCCGGGCTCGGGGCCGCCGTCGTGGACTCCCCCGCCGGGCTGTCACTGCCGGCCGGCGGCTTGGTCGAGGCCGCGGGCCGGGCCGGGGTGGTCGGAACCGGCCGGTTCGGGCTGGTCGGGTTCGGCTTCGGCACCGGCTTCTCGGCCGGGACAGCCGACGGCCGGCCCTTGGCGGCCGGGCTCGCTGCCTCCGGCTTGTCAGCGGCAGGGGTCTTGGCCACGCCGACCCGGCCGGAGTCCGCGCGGGTCAGCCCGCTGGCCGCCGCCCAGCCCGGGGTCGCCGACCCGCCGAAGAGCGCGTTCCGCGGGGTTGCACCGGCAGGCCGGGCAGCCTTCGCAGGCGCGGCAGTGCCGTCCCCACCGGACGTGGCGGCCTTCGACTTGGCGGCCTCGGATGCTTCGACAGCTTCCGCTGCGGACGCCCGGGCAGCCGCGGCGTTGGCAGCCGCCCTCGTAGCAGCGGCACCGGCTGCGGCGGCCCGAGCAGCCGCTTCCTCAGCTGCGCCGCGCGGCGTGATCGGCACGCCCTCCGCGGCACCCGCGGAAGCGATCAGCCAGCTCTCGGCCGCCACCTGAGGCGCGGCCTTCCCACCCTCACCGGCCTCGTCGGCGATCCGCGGCGCAGCCGAAACACCTTCACGAGCAACCTGAGGCGCGGCGGCCTTGGCTGCCGCCGACGCAGGACCGGCGATCCGAGAAGCGTTTCCTCCAGCCGCGCCGGCCTCTCTCGAAGCGGGCAACGTCAGGTCATCAGCCGACGCGGAATCGGTCCCCTTGGCGGCGGCCGACGAGATGCTCGGAGCGGCGGCCGGCTTGGTCACGTTCGGTGCGGAAACCTGCCCTGCAGCCTGGTCTGCCGAATTCGACCCCGTTGGCCCGGCCACCTCGGCCTTGGGCGGGGTAACTGCCTTGGACCCGGCGGGGACGCCCGAGACGACCGATCCCGGTGCGACCGACTGGCCTTCGCCGGCTTTCGCGGCAGAAGCGGCCGAGACGGCCGATCCCGGGACGGCCGACCGAGCGTCGCCAGCCTTCGCGGCAGCTGCCGCCGATTCCGACGCGGCTGACCCAGCTTCCACGGCGGACTTAGCGGAGACGGCCGAGTCCGACGCGGCTGACCGGGCCTCACCAGCCTTCACGGCGGGCACAGCCGAATCCGGCGCCGCCGAGCGGACTTCGCCGGCCCTAACGGCAGACACCGCCGAATCCGACGCGGCCGACGCCGCATCGCCGGCTTTCATGGCAGACGCGACCGGCTCCGCTGCTGCCGGCCGAGCCTCGCCGGCCTTCATGGCGGGCACAACCGAATCCGTCGCCGACCGGACCTCGCCAGCCGTCGCAGACGTGGAGGGGACAGTCGACCTGGAGTCGGTGTCGCCGGCGGGCTTGGGCGGGGCGGGGACGGGGGGCTTGGGCGGCGTGGGCACAGGGTGCTTGGGCGGAGCGGGGACAGGCGGCTTGGGTGCGGCCGGCCGGGATTCGTCGGCCGCCTTGGGGGCGGTCGGCGTCACCGATGAGGGCACGACCTTGCCGGCCGCGGAAGCGGACTCGGTCGAGGATGTTGTGTTTTCCTCGCCGGCCGGAGTCGCGGGCTGCAGGCGGGTGGCCACCGTGGCGATGGCGTTCGGCTCTTCCGGCTTGGTGGCGGCGGTGGTCTGGTCCGCGCGGCCGGTGGCTGCCGAAAGGTCCTGGCTTGCAGCGGCCTTGCCGGCGGCGGCTGCCGAAAGGTCCTGGTTTGCAGCGGCCTTGCCGGCGGCAGCTGCCGAAAGGTCGCGAGTCTGAGCGGCCTTGCCGGCGGCAGGGGAAGCGGCGCTGTCGGTTGCCGATTCCGTAAGACCGACGACCACAACGTCGTAGCCGGACGGCACCGAGGCGGCAGCCGTCGACTTGCGGGAGGCGTTGAGGGCTGCGGCGGCGCGGGCTTCGGTTTCGCGGGCGCGGGCTGCGGCGGTTTCCGCCACCCAGGCGCCCACCGCAGAGGCTTCGAAGATCGGCAGGTCCGTCGGCTGTGCCGCGTTACGGCGCCGGTTTGCGCGGTCCGGGGCGGCGGTCGAGCTGCGGCTGAACAGCGGGTCGGCAGGCGACGTGATCGGTGACGGGTCGGACACCGATCCAGGAGCCGGGCTGGTCGAGATGAGGTTGAGCGGCTCACCCGGAGCCGGCTTGGCCTGCGCGGGTGCCACCGAACCGGAAGCTGCAGAGCCGGAGGTCGCCGAGCCAGAGACCGCGGAGCCAGAGGTCACGGCACCGGGGGCCGGGGAACCTGAAGCCGCCGAATCAGGCGCCGCCGTAGAGGAAGCCGCCGTAGAGGAAGCCGCCGTGGAGGAAGCCGTTGCCACCGAACCCGCAGCCACCGGGGTCGGTGCTGCGGAAGCACCGGAGGCGGCCGAGGCGGTTGCCATGGCGGGTTCGGTGACCGAGGTCGCCGCTCCGGAGACCGGTGCTGCGGGCATCGGGATGGCCGAGCCGCGGCCCGACGACGGTGAGGACGACGAGGGCGGCCAGGTCAGCGCCGGTGGGCGGGACCGCGGCTGAGAGTCCGCCAGCGTCCGCGGACGGTGGGTGCCCGCGTGGCGGCCGCCGCCGGTACGGCTCAGGGGCAGCGGCGCGCCGATGGCCTGCATCAGGTCGGGGACCTGGCTGGGTTCGACGATGTAGACGACTTCGCGGCGGCGGGACGGCCAGCCGAGGACGATCATGCCGACCATGACCAGCAGGCTGCCGAGGATCAGCAGGGCCCAGGTGGCCTGGTTGAGCCAGCCGGGGAGGACGGCGGCCGTGCTCTCCAGGCGTACGCCGGGCTGGGCCGCCGGGTTCATGATGACCAGGCTGTACCGGGTGTCGCGCAGTTCGGCCGGGTTCCAGTCGAGGGTGCCCGCGCCCTTCTTCAGCCAGAAGCGCTGGCGGCCGGGAAGCTGCTCCGGGGCGATGGTGCCCGGACGGAGTTTGCTGGTCACCGGCAGTGCGCCCGTGCCGAGGTCGATCGACGAGACCCCGATCTGCGGGACGTCGGTCAGATATCTGCTGACGTCGGATGCCGGGGCGATGCCGATGAACGCCGGGGCGCCGCCGGACTGTGCGGTGAGGCGCATCCGGGTGTCGCCGAAGCGGACGAACGGAGCGTCGTTCTTCAGCAGGCCGTCGAAGTCGTCCACCACGACCGCGTAGCCCGATGTGGCGACGCGCTGCATGTCGCCGGTGAAGGCGCCGCCCGGGTCCCGGTGCTGCATGGCGGCCCAGAAAGCGCCTCCTGCCAGCAGTGTCGGTAGTCCGACGGTCAGCAACAGCATGCCGAGGATCGTGCGGAACACCCGCATCTGATCTCCCCCTTCTCGGTGGTACTGCGCAGACCATACAGACCGAAATAACACCAAAATGGATAAACGGTTACTTAGGCCCCGAGAGGTATGACAATAGCCCGGTCCGCGGGTGCGGGCCGGGCCATCGGGAGAACGCGGAATTACGAGATCTTGGCCGTCATCGTCAACGTGGACTGGTCGATGTCGCTCGTGCGTACGGTGAACTTGAAGGTCCACTCGCCCGCCATCGGCAGGGCGATGTCCCCGACGGCGTGGAAGTCGGTGATCCGCAGCAGCGGCACCTCGATCGGCTCGATGTTCTTCGCGGGCAGTGCCGCGGTCGCCGTCCACTCCACGACGGGCAACGGCTTGTTGTCCAGGGTGTACGCGTACAGGTGGATCGAGTTGTTGCCCACGGTGGCCGGGAAGATGTCCGCCTGCAACGACACCGAGTCGTCGGCGACCGTCTGCGAGATCGTCGTGGAGGTGCTCGCGCTCTCGGCCGCGGACGCCGTCCGGGGCGGCGGGATCTGCACGAGCGCCGCCGTCACACCCAGCACGACCGCGGTGACGGCCAGCTCGGCCATCACGATGCGGCGCAGGCGCCCGGGGCCGTTCTCGGCCGTCCGGCTGCGCACCAGGTTGCGGGAGACCGCCGCCATCGCGATGACCACGGCGGCCAGCCCGATCTTGACGAGGATGAGGCGGCCGTAGGTGCTCGCGTACAGGCCCTTGAACGACGCGACCTCGATCAACGCCTGGACGGAACCGGCGATGATCAGCGCGGCCACCGCGGTTGCCGCCCAGCGGGACCAGATCGGCAGGATCGCGCCCAGCTCACGCTCGTTGGCCTGGCGCAGCAGGAAGGCGACGAGCATGACGAGGCCGCCCAGCCACACCGCCATGGCGGCCAGGTGGATGGCGTCGACGACCACGGAGACGCCGGCCACCGGTGAGGCGGTCGGGTGCCCGGTCAGCGGCCAGGTGGCCAGGGCGGCCACACCGAGGACGCCGAGCAGCGCCAGGTCGGCTTTCGACTCGCCACCGTCGCCGCGCAGCAGCGGCCGCAGCAGGAAGGCGGCGGCGATGATCACGCCGAGCCGCACGAGCATGACCGCGCCGAACGTGCTGCCGAGCACATCCTGCAGGTCGGCCCCGCTGACACCGAAAAGACCCGACCCCGTCGTGTACGGGGCCTGCAGCCACAACGCGAGCACCGTGCTGCCGAGCACCAGCCCGACACCGGTCCAGACGAGCCGCGCCGGGCCGGTGCGGGACAGCCGGTGCGGCCACAGCAGGGCCAGCACCAGCACCGGGCCGACGAGGAGCACAAGTCCGGCGTACCCGAGGTATTTGCCGACCGGGATGAGTGCGCGGACGACCGGATCGACCGACTCGGCGCCCGCGGACTCGGTCGGCGGGGTCGACGCGGCGCCGACGGAGTAGGTCAGGCTGCCCGCGACGGGGTGGCTGTCGGCGGAGACGACGCGGTAGCTGACCAGATAGGTGCCGCGGCCGCCGCCGGACCGCAGCGGGATGACGACCGTGCTGCCGGTGGCCTGGGGCTCGCCCTGGTCCGCGCGGCTGCCGTCCGGCGCGAGCACCTGGATCTTGCCGGAGATGAGCTGGACCGACTCGCTGAAGGACAACGTGATCTTGTTGGGGGCGTCCGGGACGATCGTGTCGCTCGCCGGGTCGCTGCCGACCAGAGCCGCGTGCGCGCTGGCCGGTGCGGCCGGGCCGAGCAGCACCAGGAACAGCCCGATGAGCAGCCCCAATGCGGCGGCCGGGCCCCGTGCGCGGCGCCCGCGGGCGGGCCGCACGGATCGGTCGGTGGCACCCCGGAGATCAACGGTCATGCAGGTAATGCTCCCCGATGGCGTCGATGGGCCCGCAACGTGGTCGCGCGCGGGGCAGAAACGTGAGGACCTGTGATTGTCGCCCGCACGGTGACGATAGTTCCCGGACCCTCTGACATTTCCGGCCCGCGTACCATCTCCGGTTGTGATTGCGGCGGATCCCCTCACCTCGCTCGCCCTCCGGGCGCGTGCCGGCGACGCCGGTGCGCAGGCCGCCTTCGTGCGCGGCACCCAGGCCGAGGTGTGGCGGTTCACCGCCGCCCTGGTCGATCCCGGCGCGGCCGACGATCTCACGCAGGAAACCTATCTGCGCGCGTTCAAGGCGCTGCCCGGTTTTGAGGGCCGCGCCCAGGTGCGCACCTGGCTGCTCGGCATCGCCCGGCGCACGTGCGCCGATCACCTGCGGGCGGTCGTCCGGCGGCGGCGCCTCGACGCCCGGCTGGCCGCCCAGGCGTGGACCGACATCCCGCAACAGGGTGACCCCGCTCACCGTCTCAGCGCAGCGGACCTGCTCAGCCGCCTCGGCGAGGAGCGCAGAACCGCATTCGTTCTCACCCAGGTGCTCGGCCTGTCGTACGCGGAGGCCGCCGAGGTCGAGAATGTTCCGGTGGGCACGATCCGCTCCCGGGTGGCCCGGGCCCGCGAAGAGCTCGTCACCGCGGTCGCCGCGGCCCAGGCGAGCTGATCTTCAGGACCTTGGACCCGTCACACAGCCAATCCCCAGGCGGTATGACGGAACCTGGCGGCGGCATCCGCCGACTAAGGGGGCGTGAGCATGGAGACGGGGCAGTCTGCCCACACGACGGCCGTCTGGCCCTGGATCTCGACAGTGGCCCGTCTGGGCCTGGCTGCCGTGTGGCTGGTCGCGGGCGGTCTGAAGGTCGGTGACCTGGCCGAGTCCGGGCGCGCGGTCAACGCGTACGAAATCTTTCCGTACGACGTTGCCAAGGTCATCGGGGCGGCCCAGCCGTTCCTGGAGATCGCACTCGGCCTGCTGCTGCTGGTGGGTCTGGCGGTGCGCCTCAGCGCCGCCATCTCGGCCGGCCTGTTGCTGATCTTCATCGCGGGCATCACCTACGCCTGGGTGCAGGGCCTGCAGATCGACTGCGGCTGCTTCAGTTCCGGCGGGGCGCTGGGTGCCGGGGAGAGCCCGGAATACACCCTCGACATCGTCCGTGACGTCGGCTTCCTCCTGCTCGCCGGGATCCTGCTGTGGAAACCGCGGACCCGGTTCTCGATCGATGGTGTCCTGATGGGGGAAGAGTGAGCGCGAAGAACAACCGGGACAGGGCCAAGGCCAAACGGGTCGTCCAGGAGCAACTGGCCAAGGAGCGCCGCCGCCGGATCACCCTCTGGACCAGCCTCGGCGTCGTCGGCGTGCTGATCATCGCCGGGCTGATCGGCTGGAGCGTCGCCGCCGGGCAGGAGAGCGACAAGACCGCCAACCTGACGACGCCGAGCGTCGCGGTGGACGACGGCACGGCCTTCGCGGTCGGCACCGGCCCCGTGAAGATCGACATCTACGAGGACTTCATGTGCCCGATCTGCGGGCAGTTCGAGTCCTCGGTCGCGACGACGGTCGACCAGCTCGTCGCCGACAAGAAGGTGACCGTGCAGTACCACCCGATCGCGATCCTGGACCGGGCCTCCAGCACCGAATACTCCACCCGGTCCGCCGGCGCCTCGGCCGCGGCGGCCCAGGGCGGCAAGTTCGCCGAATATCACAAGGTGCTCTTCGCCAATCAGCCCGAGGAGGGCTCGGCCGGGCTCGACAACGCCAAGCTGATCGAGCTGGGCAAGTCGGTCGGCCTGAGCGACGCCGCGTTCTCCGACGCCGTCGACAAGGGCACCTACCGGGCCTGGGCGACCAAGGCCACCGACACCGCGGCGTCCCGGGGCGTGAGCAGCACCCCGACCGTCCTGGTCGGCGGCAAGGCCCTCGAGGACCGGACGCCGCAAGGGCTGACCGCAGCCGTGGAGGCGGCCGGCGCGTGAGGCGTGTCGCCCTGTTCGTCGCCGTGCTGGCCGGTGCGTTGCTCGCACCGGCCGGCCCGGCGTTCGCGCACGGCGGCGAGGCGCCCGACGCGACGGCGTACAGCATCGAGGTCACCGGGATCACACCCGCCGAGCCCGGGCTGACCGTCCGCACGGTCGAGGCCGGTGCCCGGCTCGAGCTGGTCAACCGGACCGGCAGGACGGTCGAGGTGCTCGGCTACGACGGCGAGCCCTACCTCGAGGTGCGTCCCGACGGCACCTTCGAGAACGTCAACTCCCCGTCGACGTACAGAAACCAGACCCTCGACGGTGAGACGCCGGTGCCGGCGACCGCCTCATCGGCCGCGGCCCCGCAGTGGCGCCGCGTCTCCACCGAGCCGTCCGTGCGCTGGCACGACCAGCGCACCCGCTGGCTCGGCGACGACCTCCCGCCGCAGGCCGAGGCCGACCCGTCACGCAGTCACCTGCTGCGCGACTGGGTCGTCCCGCTGCGCGAGGGCGTCACGACCTACGAGGTCCGCGGCACCCTGACCTGGGAACCCCCGCCCCTCGCCTGGCTCTGGTGGGTCGGCGCGCTCGCGCTCGGTGCGGTCCTGACGGCCCTCGGCCTGCGCCGCCCCCGCTGGATCGGCCCGGCCGCGCTCCTCGCCGGCACGATCACCTTCGCGTACGCCGTGACGCGCGCGAGTGTCGGCGTCAGCGGGCAGGCACCGGCGTACGTGGCGGCGGTCCTCGCCGTGGCCGCGGGTGTGCTCACCTGGCTGCGACGCGCACCGTTCCTGCTGGCCCTGGCCGGGGCGGTGCTGGCGGTCTTCGGCGGCTTCGCGGACGTGGGTGTCTTCGGTCAGGCGGTCGTCTCGTTCCCCGGCCCGTCCTGGCTCGCCCGGGTCGCCGTGCTGATCGCCGTCGGCGCCGGAGTGGGCATGGCGGCGACGGGTGTGCTGCGCCTGCGGGCCACCCCGATATCTTCGGACGCATGACTGAGCGCCTCACGCCGGGTGACCCGGCTCCCGAGTTCACCCTGCCCACCGACAACGGCGACACCCTGACCCTCGAGGACCTCCGCGGCCGCAAGGTCATCCTGTACGTGTACCCGGCCGCGATGACGCCCGGCTGCACGACCCAGGCGTGCGACTTCCGCGACTCGCTCGGCTCGCTGCAGGCGGCCGGCTTCGAGGTCGTCGGCATCTCCCCGGACGTCCCGGCCAAGCTGGCCAAGTTCCGCGAACGCGACGCGATCACCTTCCCGCTGGTCAGTGACCAGGACAAGAGCGTGCTGACCGCGTACGGCGCGTTCGGTGAGAAGCAGCTCTACGGCAAGACGGTGACCGGCGTGATCCGCTCGACGTTTGTCATCGACGAGAACGGCACGATCGAGAAGGCCCTCTACAACGTCAAGGCCACGGGCCACGTCGCCAAGCTGCGACGAGATCTCGGTATCGACTGACTTTTCCGACAAATTTCGCGGATCCTGGGGGGCGGTGCCGAATAGAGCGGTAACCACTGTCCCTCCCCCGGAGACCGCCGATGCCGACACCCGCCCAGACGCCTAGCCGCTCCCGCAAGGCGCCCTCCTCCAGCGAGAAGGGCCCACGCGGTGGCGCGCTGCGTAACCTGCGTGTGTCGCAGAAGCTGTTCGCCTCGTTCGGCGTCCTCAGCGTCCTGGTCATCACCATGGGCGTGACCGGTGGCATCGAGCTCAACAGTGCGAACAACCGCCTCGAGGACATGTACCAGAACAACCTGCAGTCGATCGCCCGGCTCGGTGAGGTCCGCGCGGACGTTCAGCAGGCCACCTCGCTCTCGGCCAAGCTCATCCTGCGGTCACCGCTCGCCGACGTCAGCAACGTGCAGATGGCGATCAAGCGGCTCGACGCCGACATCGACAGCACGTGGACCGCGTACACGAAGAGCCCGGCGGCCGGCACCCAGACCGACCGGGCCGCCTTCGCCGCGGGCCTGGCCGAGTACCGCAAGGTCCGCGACCAGCAGCTCGTCCCGGCGGCGCAGGCCAACAGCCTCAGCACCTACCTCGGCGTGCAGAACAACTTCATCGACCCGCTCACCAGCAAGATCACGGTGGCGCTGAACAACCTCGCCGGCATCGAGGACAAGGCCGCCCAGCAGCAGATGGCCGACGCCCGCAGCAACGCCACGATGGCGCGGATCCTCACCATCGCCCTGATGGGCGCCGCCCTGGCCTTCGCCGTTGTCATCGCCATCGCGGTCAGCCGGGCCATCGCCCGCCCGCTCGGCGAAACCGTCAAGGTCCTCGAAGCGCTCGCCGAGGGCCGCCTCGACCAGCGCCTCAAGGTCCGCGGCCGCGACGAGGTGGGCCGCATGGCCGAGGCGCTGAACACCGCGCTCGACCGGCTCACCGCCGCACTGCGCGACATCGGCACCAACGTCACGACGCTCGCCTCCTCGTCGGAGGACCTGACCGCCGTCGCCGGCCGGATGAACTCGTCCGCCGCCCGCTCGGCCAGCCGCGCCCACGCGGTCTCCACCGCCTCCGACGAGATCAGCACCAACATCGCCACGGTCTCCGCCGGCGCCGACGAGATCGGCAGCTCCATCACCGAGATCGCCCGCAGCACCTCCAGCGCCGCCGACGTGGCCGGCCAGGCCGTCCGCATCTCCGGCGAGGCCGGCGCGATCCTGCAGAAACTCGGCGAATCCTCGGCCGAGATCGTCTCCGTCGTCAAGATCATTACTGGTATCGCCGAACAGACGAACCTGCTCGCCCTCAACGCCACCATCGAGGCCGCCCGGGCGGGCGACGCCGGCAAGGGCTTCGCGGTCGTCGCCGGCGAGGTCAAGGAACTCGCCCAGGAAACCGCCCGCGCCACCGAGGACATCCGCACCCGCGTCGGCGCCATCCAGACCGACTCGTCGGCTGCGGTCGCCGCGATCGCCGAGATCGGCGCGGTCATCGACCAGATCAACGCCACCCAGACCGCGATCGCGGCGGCGGTCGAGGAACAGACGGCCACCACCAACGAGATGGGCCGCAACGTCGGCGAGGTCGCCGCCGGCTCCCACGAGATCTCCTCGAACGTGGCCGAGGTCGCCGAAGCCGCCGCCGAGACAACCAGCGCGGCGGCCAACACCGCCGCGGCCGCCGACGAGCTTGCCCGCGTCGCCCACGAGCTTCAGCAGAGTCTGGCGATGTTCCGCTACTGATCCCTGAAGGGGACCGCCGACCCACGGCGGCCGTCATGCGGCTTGATCCGCGAGGCGGCCGCCGTGCCGTGCGCGGCCCGCAAGACG
The DNA here is from genome assembly GCF_000494755.1 of Amorphoplanes friuliensis DSM 7358. Taxonomy (NCBI): domain Bacteria; kingdom Bacillati; phylum Actinomycetota; class Actinomycetes; order Micromonosporales; family Micromonosporaceae; genus Actinoplanes; species Actinoplanes friuliensis. The sequence continues at coordinate 1,415,424 of NC_022657.1, read as the reverse complement.
GCCGGGCACGGTCTCCAAGACGGCCGCGCACGGTCTTCAGGACGGCGTTATCCGGTCGGGGCTCTGAGGTCGTCTCGGTCGAGGAGTTCGGTGAGGAAGTGGCGGTGGCGCGGGGCCAGCCGGTCCCAGACCCCGCGGGCCCGGTCCCGGTCGATGCGGACCAGCATCGACTGGGTGACCTGCCCCGGCTCGGCCCGGATCACCAGCCGGGCGGTGAGGCCGATCGCCGCACGGACACCCAGCACCACCGCGTCCGCGCCGCTCTGCCGGATCCGCCAGCCGAGCACCTGCCCGCTGCTGAACGGCATCGCGAGCCGGATCCCCAGGCCCGTCCAGACGGCCCGCATCTGGAGACGCTTGATCGGTGGCGCGCCTTCGAGGATCAGCCGGGACCACTCCAGCGGGCTGCGGATCGCAGGCGTCTCGAAACGGAACGCTTCCGCGTAGTGGATCGGGTCGAGGCCGGCGAGCGCCAGGACCGCGTCCGGGACGTCGGCCGTGCGGACCGTCACCGTCATCGGCTCGCGGCGAGTTTGGCCTTCATCGCCTCGGCCAGGGCCATCGCACCGTTCAGCGGGCGGACCATCACCGTGAACTCGTCGATCGAGCCGTCGTCACCGCGGTGCACGAAGTCGCAGCCTTCGAGCTGCCGCTCGCCGATGCGCGCCCGGAAGACCAGCGCGTGGTCGGCGGCGTCGTCGGCCCCGATCTCCCGCACGTAGTGAAAGTCCTCAAAAACCTCGAACACCGCACGCAGGACGGTCCCTACGGCCTGCCTGCCCTCGTACGGAGTGAAGGCGATCGGTGAGTTGAAGACGACCCGATCGCTGAGGAGCGCGATGGCGGCCTCGATGTCCCGTGCTTCGACGGCGGCGCGAAACGGATGCACGGCGACTCCCTATACTCAACAAATTGATTAGGTGCGGATGACGCTAACCCCGGGATCGGAGACTGTCCAGATGTCACTGCGCCATGCCGTCCTGGCCGCCCTGCTCGAAGGCGAGGCCTCGGGATACGAACTGGCCAAACGCTTCGACGTCTCCGTGGCCGAGTTCTGGTCGGCCACCCCGCAGCAGCTCTACCGCGACCTCGACCGCCTCGAAACCGACGGCCTCGTCGACGCCCGCGTCGTCGAGCAGCACCGCCGCCCCAACAAACGCGTCTTCTCCCTGACCGAGGCCGGCCTCGCCGAACTCCACACCTCCACCACCGAACCCGCCCGGCCCCCGGCGATCCGCGACGAACTCATGGTCAAGATGCAGGCCCTCGACACCGGCGACCAGCAAACCCTGCGCGCAACCGTCGCCGCCCGCCTGACCCGGTCAACCGCCAAACTCGCCCGGTACGACCGCATGCGCGACAAGTTGCTGAACGGGCGCGACGAGGACACCTACCTCCGCGACAGCAACCGCATCGGCCCCTACCTGACCCTGATGGCCGGCCGCATGTACGAGCAGGCGTACATCACCTGGGCCGAGCGCACACTGGCCATTCTGGACGCGCGACAGCACTGAGAACTGTCGGACCGCGTCGCTAGGTTCCCGCGGTGGCCTACGTCAGATACACCCGCGAAATCCTCAGCGAAGCCGTCGCCGCCTCCACCTCCATGGCCGGAGTCCTGCGCCACCTCGGTCTGCGGCTGAACGGCGGCGCCCACGCCCATCTGCGCCGCCGCATCGACCAGCTCGGCATCGACACCTCGCACTTCGAGGGGACGCCGCCGGTCCGCCGCTATCGCAGCTCGAAGCGACGCGAGCACACCGAAGTGCTGGTGGTCCGGCCGGTCGACGCCAAGCGCGAGAAGCCGACGGTCCTGCGCCGCGCCTTGACGGATCTGGGCCGGGCCTACCGATGCGCCGCATGCGGTGTCGGTGACAGCTGGAACGGGCGTCCGCTGACCCTGCACATTGATCACATCGATGGTCAGTTCTGGGACTGCCGGCCGGACAACGTTCAGTTCCTCTGCCCGAACTGCCACAGCCAGACCGCGACATATGCCGGGCGTAACCGGCAGCGCTCGCCCGGCATCTCCTTCGATGCCGACCGGCCGCACATCGCACTGAGCGAGCAGGAGAAGATCGAGGTACTGACACTGGTCGGCAAGGGTGAGGTGACCACCTCGGACGCGGCCCGGCTGATCGGCTGCAGCGTCGGCCACATCTATCAGCTGAAGCGTCGTCTGGCCGTTCGCGGTTCACTGACCTTTGCAGCTCGCCGCCCACTCTCGCAGTCCGAGCGCGATGCGGTCCTGGCTTTTGCGCTGGAGAATCCGACGCTGGGCGACCGAAAGCTGGCTCACGCCCTCCGATTGCGGGAGGACGATCCGATCGACCTGTCCCCGTCGTCCGTCCGGGCCGTCCTCACGGCGGCCGGGCTGGGCACGATAGAGACTCGGGTGACGGCGGCCGAGCGGCTGGAATCGCACGGCCCGGTCTAGAATGCTGGCAGCGATTTGCTGGTGGCAAATCGGGCGGAAGTGGCGAAATGGCAGACGCGCAAGCCTTAGGAGCTTGTGTCCGAGAGGGCGTGCGGGTTCGAGTCCCGCCTTCCGCACCCTGTGGTCTCGCGCACCCTGAGGAACGCACGCCGCGTCCGGGCCGGCGACGGGCGCGAGGATGGCGGCATGACTTTGTCGTTCGTGCTTGATCCGCCGTTGACCGATCGGCTGCGGGCGGAGATCGTCGAGCTGTGGACCGAGGTCACCAACGCCGGTGGGGCCGTCGGTTTTGTCGCCCCGGTCACCGCCGACCAGGTACGCCCCGTCGCGCAAGCGGCCTTTACCGGTGTCGCGGACGGCGTCGACCACCTGCTCATCGGGCTCGACGACGGCCGCCTGGTCTCGTTGCTTTTTGTGGCGGACAACCGGTTCGAGCTCAAGGCGCACTGGCGTGTCCTCAAGCGCGTCATGGTCGTGCCGGGTAGCCAGGGCCGGGGGTACGGCGCCGCGCTGATGCGGGAGGCCACCGTCGTGGGCCGCAAGCTGGGCCTGGCCGGTCTGCAGGTCACCCTGCGGGACGGGCACGGGCTGGACAACTTCTACCGCAGTGTCGGCTACCGGGAGGTCGGCCGGATCCCGGGCGCACTGCGTGTCGGCCCGGGTGACGACCGCGATGAGGTCCTGATGTGGCTCGACCTGCGCTAGGACGCCGTCAGCCGCAGGACTTCTTCGCCACCGGGGCAGCCGCGGCGAGCGCAACCTCCTCGGTCGATTCGAGGACGGGAGCCTCGGACGACAGCGACACCGAGGGGGACGGCGCTGGTGAGGGTGACGCCGACGCCGATACGGACGCCGAGGGGGAAGGCTTTTTCTTCTTCTTGGCGGGAGCCGGCTTCTCGGCCTGACTGGTCGTGCCGGCCGAGAAGCGTACGGAAGTGGTCTGCCGGGTCTGGGGTTTGAGTTTGATGTTCTTGGCCGTGACGGTCCTGCCGTAGATGTCGGTCATCTTGACCTGGAAGGGGCCCTGGCCGGCGGATCCGTCGAGGATCCAGACGTTGTAGTCCTCGAGGTGGGCGGACTTGAAGCTGCCGCCCGGGCCCTTGGCCTGCACCGATTTGATGGGGTTCGAGTGGTTGTCGATGGTGACCGCCCAGTAGTACTGGGAGGTGCCTTCGACGAAGGTGATGCTGAGCGGGCCCGGGGTGGGGGCGTTCGGGACGGCTTTGTAGGTGATCGGGATGATGCCGTCGATCTCCTTGCCGATCTTCTTGAACGCGGTACGGCTCAGGTCGAGGTGGCCGGCGGCGCATTCGGGGCAGGAGTCGAAGACCTTGACGCGGACCTTGCCTTTGGGGCCGGTGACGTCGAGGTAGGAGCCGCAGGCGCGCGCCCCGGAGTATTCGGTTTTGCCGAGGGCGACGTAGAGGTCGTCGGCCGGTGGTTTGGTGGAGCAGTTGCCCTGGGTGCCGGCCAGGTCGTAGAACGTCGCCTTGCCTGTGTGCTTGGCGCTGCTCGGTGGGGCCGCGCAGGCGGAGCCACCGTTCTGGAGCAGCAGCGCGGCGCCGATGATTCCGGCGAGCAGCACGGCGCCGCCCGTGGCGAGCCAGCGGGGGGCGAGGAGGCGATGTGCGGTCACGCTGACGCATCCTTCGCGGGTGCGTGGCGCCTGGGCAACTCTCCTAAGGCAGAGCTAAGGAAGACTCCCCCGCGCGGATGATTCCTGTCTCACCTGGAGTGATGTCGGGGATGAGGTTGATGCCGAAGAGGAGTCCGTCGGTGTATCGGCGGTGGCGGCCGAGGGCGCGCAGGGGTTGCCGGCCGGTTTCGCCCGTGTCCTGATCGATGGTGGTCACGACGCAGCGACTGCAGGATTTGGCGGCGCGGAAGGTCACGTCGCCGAGTTGGAGGCGGCCGCCGAGCCAGTTGTCCTCGGCCCAGGGCCGGGTGCCGCTGATGACGACGTTGGGGCGGAAGCGGGTCATGGGTACGGGTTCGTCGCCGGCTTCGAGGAGCCAGTCGTTGAGGGCGTCGAGGGACGCGGTGGTGGTGAGCAGCAGCGGGTATCCGTCGGCGAAGCTGACGCGGTCGCTGGGCCGGGCGTGGGTCTCGATGGGCCGGACGCCGGTGTCGGCGAGCCAGGCGAGCCGGGCCGGGCGGGCGAGGAACGTGCTGATGAAGTCGGTGGCCGCCGGTGCGATCCGGGCGGTCAGCGGGGGTTTTGAGCTGAAGACGCGGATTGTCGCTTTGGGGCCGTCGACCGGTTCGTCGACGCGGAAGCCGTTGAGGTCCAGCCCGCCGGCGTAGGGGACGGGCCGCAGCCCGGTCAGGATCGGGGCCTGGCGCTGGGTGATGCCGTTCCCGTCCTGGTCGACGATCATCCAGCGGCGGTCACCGGCGAGACCCCACGGCTCCACCAGCGCTGCGTCGTGGTCGAGGCGGTGACCGCCTTTGACCGGGTACGTGTGCAGCGAGCTGATCCGCATCACCCCAGCCTAGGCGCCTGATCACGCACCCGCCGTCCGGCGAGGACGCCGACGGATTCGTCACCATGCGGTGCAGCACTAGCGCAGTGAAAGTTTTCATGCATAGTCTGCTCGAGTGAATGACGGAGCTGTCAGGACGGCCGAGCGGGTGCTGGATCTGTTCCAGGGTGCCCGGCTGACGCCGACTCAGCGGCGGATCGCGCACAGCCTGGTCCAGCACGCCTCGTCGGCGGCGTTCCTGTCCGCGGCCGAGGTGGCCGAGCTCGCCGGGGTGAGTCAGCCCTCGGTGACCCGGTTTGCGATGGCGCTGGGTTATGCGGGTTATCCGGCGCTGCGCCGGGAGCTGCGCGCGCTGGTCGACGTCGGTCCGGCTCCCGCGGACAGTGGTGACAACGCCATGCAGCGGGCTCTGCGGGCCGAGACGCAGCATCTCGAGCGGATGGCCGACCAGCTGGGCAGCCTCGACGCGGTGCGGGAGGCCGCCGGGTTGCTGGCCGCGAGCCGTCCGCTGCCGGTGCTGGGGTTGCGCGCCGCCGGGCCGCTGGCCGGCTATTTCGGGTACTTCGCCGCCAAGGTGCATCCTGATGTGCGGGTGCTCGACGGCGGCGGGACGATGCTGCTCGACCGGGTCGATCAGGCCCGCGCGGCCGGTGCGACTGCGATGCTGGCCATCGTGCTGCCGCGCTATCCGCGGGAGACGCTGGACGTGATCCGTGAGGCCGGCGCCGCCGGGCTGCGGGTCGTGGCGCTCACCGATTCGGCGGTCAGCCCGGTCGCCGGTCACGCCGACGTGGTGCTGCCCGCACCGGTCGGCACCCAGCTGGTGTTCGACCTGCACACCGGGCCGATGGCGATGGCGATGGTGTTGCTGCAGGCGATGTGTGACGCGGCGCCGGAGCAGGCCCAGCGTCGCCTGGAGGAGTTCGAGGCGTACGCCTCCCGCCGCCACCTGTTCGAGGCGTGAAGGAGCAGAAGCGTGAAGGAGCCGTCGATGTCAGTCCGATCACCGCGGGGCACCACCCGTACCGCGAAGGGGTGGCCGCAGGAGGCCGCCAAGCGGATGTTGATGAACAACCTGGACCCCGACGTGGCCGAGCGCCCTGACGACCTGGTCGTCTACGGCGGGACGGGCCGCGCGGCCCGGGACTGGCCGTCGTTCCACGCGATCGTGCGGGAGCTGGACGTGCTCGCCGACGACGAGACGCTGCTGGTGCAGTCGGGCCGCCCGGTGGGTGTGTTCCGGACGCACGAGTGGGCGCCGCGGGTGCTGCTGGCGAACTCGAACCTGGTCGGCGACTGGGCCACGTGGCCGGAGTTCCGCCGCCTGGAGAAGCTCGGCCTGACGATGTACGGCCAGATGACCGCCGGCTCGTGGATCTACATCGGCACCCAGGGCATCCTCCAGGGCACGTACGAGACGTTCGCGGCCGTGGCGGCCAAGCGGTTCGGTGGTGATCTGGCCGGCACGCTGACCCTGACCGCGGGCTGCGGGGGCATGGGTGGCGCCCAGCCGCTCGCGGTGACCATGAACGGTGGCGCCTGCCTGGTCGTCGACATCGACGAGTCGCGGCTGCGGCGCCGGGTGAAGGACCGGTACCTCGACACGGTCGCGGCGGATCTCGACGACGCGATCGCGCAGGCCGAGGCGGCCAAACGGGACCGCGCGGCGACGAGCATCGGGGTGGTGGGCAACGCCGCCGAGGTCTTCCCCGAGCTGCTGCGCCGGGGTGTGGCGATCGACATCGTCACCGACCAGACCAGTGCGCACGACCCGCTGAGCTACATCCCGGCCGGGGTCGAGCTCGCGGACGCCGCCGATTACGCCGCGGCGAAGCCGGAGGAGTTCACCGACCGGGCGCGGGAGTCCATGGCCCGGCACGTCGAGGCGATGGTCGGCTTCCTGGACGCGGGTGCGGAGGTGTTCGACTACGGCAACTCGATCCGCGGTGAAGCGCAGCTGGGCGGGTACGAGCGGGCGTTCGCGTTCCCCGGGTTCGTGCCGGCGTACATCCGGCCGCTGTTCGCCGAGGGCAAGGGGCCGTTCCGGTGGGCGGCGCTGTCCGGGGACCCGGCTGACATCGCCGCGACCGACCGCGCCGTGCTGGATCTCTTCCCGGAGAACGAACCGCTGGCCCGGTGGATCAAGCTGGCCGGCGAGCGGGTGGCCTTCCAGGGCCTGCCGGCGCGGATCTGCTGGCTCGGGTACGGCGAACGCGACAAGGCCGGGGTGCGCTTCAACGACATGGTCGCCCGGGGTGAGGTGTCGGCCCCGCTGGTCATCGGTCGTGACCACCTCGACGCCGGTTCGGTGGCCTCGCCGTACAGGGAGACCGAGGCCATGCTGGACGGCTCGGACGCGATCGCGGACTGGCCCCTGCTCAACGCGATGATCAACACCGCGAGCGGCGCGAGCTGGGTGTCGATCCATCACGGCGGCGGTGTCGGCATCGGCCGCTCGATCCACGCCGGTCAGGTGTGTGTCGCCGACGGCACCGCGCTCGCCGGGCAGAAGATCGAGCGGGTGCTCACCAACGACCCCGGCATGGGCGTCATCCGGCACGTCGACGCGGGTTACGAGTCCGCGGCGGCAGCCGGCGTGCACATCCCGATGGCCGGTCAGTGACCGCGGCGTTCGCGCGGCTCTGGGCCGAGATCGCGCCCATCGGCCGTGACCGCAAGGGCGGTTACCTCCGGTACGCCCTCACCGACCCGGAGCTGACCCTGCGCGACTGGTTCCGTAACCAGGCGGATCGCCGGGACATGACCGTCACCGACGACGGCAACGGCAACCTGTTCGCCTGGTGGGGTGCACAGTGGGGCCGCGGCACCGTGCTGACCGGCTCGCACTTCGACTCGGTCCCGCACGGTGGTGGTTACGACGGCCCGCTCGGCATCGTCAGCGCGTTCCTGGCCGTGGACCGGTTGCGGGAGCAGGGGTTCACGCCGGGGCGGCCGATCGGTGTGGCCGCGTTCGTCGACGAGGAGGGTGGCCGGTTCGGGCTGCCCTGTCTCGGCTCGCGGCTGCTGTCCGGAGTGATCGATCCCGGCAAGGCGGCGGCGCTGTGCGACCGCGACGGTGTGACGTTCGGTGAGGCGCTGGGCAGCCGGCCGGCGGGTGCACTGCCGTCTTTGTCGGCGCGGGTGAGTGCTGTCGTCGAGCTGCACATCGAGCAGGGTCGGGTGCTGGACGTACCGGTCGGGGTGGCCAGCGCGATCTGGCCGCACGGCCGCTGGCGGCTGGACTTCACCGGGCACGGCGACCACGCGGGCACCACGCGGATGGCGGACCGGCACGACCCGATGCTGACCTTCGCGTCGACCGTGCTGGCCGCCAACGAGGAGGCGTGGCTGGCCGGCGCGCACGCGACGATCGCCCGGGTGACGGTCGAGCCGAACGCCACCAACGCGATCCCGTCGCTGGTCCGCGGCTGGCTCGACGCCCGCGCGGCGGACACCCCGACCATGGAACGGCTGGTCGAGGCGGTCGTCAAGCGCGCGGTCGAGCGGGCCGGCCAGGACGGTACGCAGGTGGTCGTCGAGCCGGAGTCGGTCTCCCCCGAGGTCGCCTTCGACACGTCCCTGGCCGCACGCCTCTCGGCTCTGCTGGGCGACGCACCGATCCTGCCGACCGGTGCCGGCCACGACGCGGGGGTGCTGTCGGCGCACGTACCGACCGCGATGCTCTTCGTCCGTAACCCGACGGGCGTCTCCCACTCCCCCGCCGAGTACGCGTCCGACGAGGACTGCACGGCCGGTGTCGAGGCGCTGGCCACGGTGCTGCGGGAGCTGACGTGACGTACTTCGCCGAGTACGCGTGGGTCGACGGCGCCGTCGCGCGCGACGTGCGGATCGAGGTCGCTGGTGGCCGGTTCACGGCCGTCACGCCGAACGCGCCGGCGGCGGGCACACGCCTGTCAGGCCTGGTCGTGCCCGGGTTAGTAAACGCTCACTCCCATGCGTTCCATCGCGCGCTGCGGGGGCGTACCCACGGTGATCGGGGCAGTTTCTGGACCTGGCGCGAGCTCATGTACTCCGTCGCCGCGCGTCTCGACCCGGACAGCTATTTCGAGCTCGCCCGGGCGGTCTACGGCGAGATGGCGCTGGCCGGGATCACCTGCGTGGGCGAGTTCCACTACCTGCACCACACCGCCGACGGCACGCCCTACGCCGACCCGAACGCCATGGGCCAGGCGCTGATCGCCGCGGCGCACGAGGCCGGCATCCGGATCACGCTGCTGGACACGCTCTACCTGACGTCCAGTGTGGACGGTAAGCCGCTCGAGGGTGTCCAGCGCCGCTTCGGCGACCGTGATCTGGACGCGTGGGAGGACCGGACCGCGGCCCTCCGGCCGGCGGATCACGCCCTGCTCGGCGCGGCGATCCATTCGGTACGCGCAGTGCCGGCGCGCCACCTCTCGGGCCTGGCCGGGCGGACGCCGCTGCACGTCCACCTGTCGGAGCAGCGCGCCGAGAACGAGCAGTGCCGCGCCGTCCACGGGTGCACACCCACCGAGTTGCTGCAGCAGCACGGCATCCTCGGCCCGGGTACGACCGCCGTGCACGCGACGCATCTGAGCGACGGCGACATCAAGGCGCTCGGCGGCAGCGGCACAGGTGTCTGCCTGTGTCCGACCACCGAACGCGATCTGGCCGACGGCATCGGACCGGGCCGGGCCCTCGCCGACGCGGGTGTGCCACTGAGCCTCGGCAGCGACAGCCAGGCCGTGATCGATCTGTTCGAGGAGGCCCGCGGCGTCGAGCTGGACGAGCGTCTTGCGAGTGAGCGGCGGGGTCACTTCACCCCGGCCGAGCTGCTCACGGCGGCGACCGCCCACGGCTCGCTGGGCTGGGACGACGCCGGTCGCATCACCCCGGGCCATCGCGCCGACCTGGTCGCGGTCTCGCTGGAGAGCGTGCGCACGGCCGGGGTCGAGCCGTCGGGTGCGGTCTACGCGGCCACGGCCGCCGACGTCATCCACGTGATCGCGGACGGCCGCCTGATCGTCGACGGCGGGCGCCACACGGGCTTCGACGTGGCCGCCGCCCTGCGGAAGGCCCTGTCATGAGCCTGCTGATCACGAACATCGGCGAGCTGGTCACCAACGACCCGGAGCTGGGCGTCCTGTCCGACGCGGCCGTGGTGGCCGACGGCGATCGCGTCGCCTGGGTCGGGCCCGCGGCCGCGGCACCGGCGGCCGACGAACGCCTCGACGCCCGTGGCGCCGCGGTGATTCCGGGCTTTGTGGACAGTCACGCGCATCTGGTCTTCGCGGGCGACCGGGCGGGTGAGTTCGCCGCGCGGATGAACGGCGAGCCGTACACCGGCGGTGGCATCCGCACGACCGTCGCCGCCACACGGGCGGCCACCGACGACGAGCTGCTGGCTTCGGCGCAGCGCCTCGTGCGGGAGATGCGGCGGCAGGGCACCACGACCGTCGAGATCAAGAGCGGCTACGGGCTGTCCGTCGAGGACGAGGTCCGCAGCCTGCGGGTCGCCCGGCAGCTCACCGCGGAGACCACCTTCCTCGGCGCCCACGTCGTCCCGGCCGAGTACACCGACGACCCCGACGGGTACGTGCGGCTGGTCTCCGGGCCGATGCTCGAGGCCGTCACGCCGTACGCAAGATGGGTTGATGTCTTCTGTGACCGCGGAGCCTTCGACGGTGACCAGGCCCGGACGATCCTGACCGCGGGCGCCCAGGCCGGGCTGCAGCTGCGGGTGCACGCGAACCAGCTGGTGGCGGGGCCGGGGGTGCAACTGGCCGTCGAGCTCGGCGCCGCGAGCGCGGACCACTGCACGCACCTGAGCGACGCGGACGTGGCCGCCCTGGCCGGCTCGGACACGGTGGCGACGCTGCTGCCCGGCGCGGAGTTCTCGACCCGCTCGCCCTATCCCGACGCCCGCCGGCTGCTCGACGCCGGTGTGACCGTGGCGCTGGCGACCGACTGCAATCCGGGCTCGTCCTACACGTCGTCGATGGCGTTCTGCCTGGCCCTCGCCGTGCGCGAGATGCGGATGACGCCCGCCGAGGCCCTGTGGGCGGCGACCGCGGGTGGCGCCCGGGCGCTGCGGCGCGACGACGTCGGTGTCGTGCGTCCCGGCGCGCGGGCCGACCTCGTGGTCCTCGACGCACCGTCCTACCTGCACCTGGCCTACCGGCCCGGTGTTCCCCTGATCACCACGACTCTGCACGACGGAGTGCCCCTATGAGCGTTTTTGTGGAACCCACCGGCATCACTCCCGCCGACGTCGTCGCCGTCGCCCGGCACGACGCGCGGGTCGAGCTCACCGAGGCCGCGTACGCGGTGATGGCCCGCAGCCGCGGCATCGTCGACACGATCGAGGCCTCCGGCCGGCCCGTCTACGGCGTCTCGACCGGCTTCGGCGCGCTGGCCAACACGTCGATCGCACCGGAGCGCCGCGCCGAGCTGCAGCACGCGCTGATCCGTTCGCACGCGGCGGGCATCGGCGCACCGATGCCCCGCGAGGTCGTCCGCGCGATGATGCTGCTGCGGGTGCGGTCGCTCGCGATGGGCCTGTCCGGGGTCCGGCCGGTGCTCGCGCAGGGGCTGGTCGACCTGCTGAACAACAACATCACGCCGTGGGTGCCGGAGCACGGCTCGCTGGGCGCCTCGGGTGACCTCGCGCCGCTGGCGCACTGCGCACTGGTGCTGCTCGGTGAGGGCTGGGTGCTCGGCAAGGACGGCGCCCGGATGTCCGCCGCCGACGCCCTGCACAGCGCCCGGCTCGAGCCGCTCGAGCTGGCCGCCAAGGAGGGCCTGGCGCTGATCAACGGCACCGACGGCATGCTCGCCATGCTGCTGCTGGCGATCGAGGACGCCGGTCACCTGTTCGCGATGGCCGACGTGACCGCCGCGCTGGCGATCGAGGCGATGCTCGGCTCGGAGCGGCCGTTCCTGCCCGAGCTGCACTCGATCCGCCCGCACCCGGGTCAGGCCGACTCGGCGGCGAACATCCACCGGCTGCTGCAGGACTCGGCCATCATGGACTCGCACCGCGACGACCTCGCGCACGCCGTGCAGGACGCGTACTCGATGCGCTGCGCGCCGCAGGTCGCCGGCGCGGCCCGCGACACGCTGGAGTTCGTCCGGACCACCGCCGCGCGGGAGCTGCGCTCGGTCGTCGACAACCCCGTCGTGCTGGCCGACGGCCGGGTCGAGTCGACCGGCAACTTCCACGGGGCGCCGCTCGGTTTTGCCGCGGACTTCCTGGCCATCGCCGCTGCCGAGGTCGGTGCGATCGCCGAGCGCCGCGTCGACCGGCTGCTCGACGTCACCCGCAACCGCGAACTGCCACCGTTCCTCGCGCCGGACGCCGGGGTCAACTCCGGCCTGATGATCGCGCAGTACACCGCCGCGGGCATCGTCGCGGAGAACCGCCGGCTGGCCAACCCGGCGTCGGTCGACTCCCTGCCGACCAGCGGCATGCAGGAGGACCACGTGTCGATGGGCTGGGCCGGGGCGAAAAAACTGCGGACGGTCCTCGACAACCTGACCAGCCTGCTCGCCGTCGAACTGCTCGCCGGGGTCCGGGGCATCCAGCTGCGCGCACCCCTGACGCCCTCACCCGCCGGACGTGAGGCGGTCGCCGCGGTGGGTGGTTTTGCGGGTGAGCCCGGACCGGACGTGTTCCTGGCCCCGGTGCTCGAACAGGCCCGGGAGGTGGTCGCCGGCCGCGGGCTGCGCGGCGCGATCGAGTCCTCCGTGGGGCTACTGCGTTAGGTGAAGTTGGTCGCGCGGGGTAGTTGTGCGAAACGTAATCGGGCTAGCTTGCAACGATGCGTCCGAACACCTCCGGCCTCCGACGCCGTCTGACCCAGGCCGCGACCGGCAACCTGCGCCTGCCCGCCTCCCGGGCGGCACGGCTGGTGGCGGGCCCGGCGCCGGTCGTCAACCTCGCGCCGAACCCGTCCTTCCGGTCCGCGCAGGCCGACGGCACCTTCGACCAGCCGCTCGACGCGGGCGGCGTCTACGTGCACTTCCACAGTGCCGCCCGCTCGGCGCCGGTCCCCGGCCTGGGTGTCACCGGTGCGCTGGTCACGGGCTCGGGCACCAACAACGACAGCCACATCGCCCCCGGTGGCCGCGACGAGAGCCAGGACTTCCGCCTCGGCCTGCGCGCCGGTGGGACCTACACCGCGAGCGTCTCGGTCTTCCTGACCGAGCCGCTCACCGGTGCGATCAACCCGTACGCGCTGAGGATCATCCCCGGCTGTGTGCGCGGCGGCACGGCCAACTTCCACCTGACCGCGTCACCGCCGGCCCGCAACGAGTACGGCGACCACCGCATCAGCGTCACCTTCACGCTGCCGGAGAACGCGACCGCCGCCTGGGTGCGGCTGCTCGCCGGCATGTCGCAGGGGCACGGTCAGGTCTACTGGCACTCGTTCAGCCTCACCGAGGGTGAGCAGCACGTCACCTACTTCGACGGTGACACCGAGGACGACAACTTCTTCACGTACGAGTGGCTGGGCGAGCCCGGGGCGTCGGCTTCACGACGCACGCTGCGCGCGTACCAGGAGATCCTGACCCGGACCGACCGGCAGGGTGTGGCCGACGAGGCCGCGCGGCTGTCCCGGGCCGGGGAGGCAGCCGAGGCCGACCTGCTGGTGGCCGCGCTGGCCGGCGAGCTCGACCCGATCTCCCGGCTCACCACCGCACGCCGGCTGCGGGACCGCGATGAGATCCCGCAGGCCCGGCAGACACTCCGCAAGATGATCAAGGCGGGCGACGAGCACGGGGACGCGGCGTTCGAGCTGGGCCGGCTGCACGAACGCAAACACGACTGGGCCGGCGCCGAGCAGCTGTACCGCGATGCGGTCGAGAAGAAGCCCGGCGACAGCGAGCGCTTCTATCGCCTGGCCTACACGCTCGACAAACTCAAGCGCCGCGACGAGAGCAAGCAGACCTCCCGGCAGGGCCTCGCCGTCGACGGGGAGCTGCCGTTCGACGGCCCGGCCGTGCTCGACCTCGACGTCAAGTGCTTCGGGGCGCGCCGCGAGATCGGGATCTTCCTCTCCGAACACCTCGATCAGATCCGCACGCAGGCCCGCCAGCGCCTCGACCGGCCCGCCCGCACCGCGCTGGAGATGCCGATCTTCGTCTACTGGGCGCAGGGCTTCGAGAGCGCGCCCGCCCTGGTCAAGCGGTGTGTGGCCGAGCTGCGCGCGAACAACCCGCAGGCCCAGGTGCACGAGCTGTCGGACACCAACCTCGGCTACTACGTGGACATGCCGGTCGACCTGGTCACCGCCCTCGGCGACAACAAGACCAACTTCTCCGACCTGGTACGCCTCGCGCTCCTCGAGAAGTTCGGGGGCATCTGGGTCGACGCCACCGTGTACGCCCCGAAGGCGCTGAGCGAACCGGTCGGGGCGGCACTCGGCGACGGTGACTTCTTCGCGTTCAACTACCACGGGCCGTACATCTCGAACTGGTTCCTCGCCGCCCGCCCCGGCAGCTACGTCGCGCACCTGTGGCGCGCGGCGATGTACCTGTGGTGGGAGAAGCGCGGTGAGCTGATCGAATACTTCCTGGCGCACCACATCTTCGAGATGCTCTACCACCTCGATGCCGACTTCGCCGCCGAGTGGGACAAGGGCAACCGCGTCAGCACCCGGCCCGCGCACGCGCTGCAGGTCGCGATGCTGCAGCCGTACGAGCCGGAGAGCTTCGAGCGGCTGCTGACGGGCTCGTTCGCGCACAAGCTGCGCTACAAATATCAGCCGCAGCAGGTGATGAGCGACTCCAACCTGGCCCACCTGGTCCGGGGCGACCACCGCATCTAGCGGGCGATCGCCGTCTTCACCACCAGGACCCGGTTGTCACCCTCGTCGTCGGTGAAGCTGCGGGCCAGGTAGAGCCAGTCGTCGTGCACGGCGACCGCGTCGGCGTGCCCGGCGACCGTCGAGAGCGACCCGTCCGGCTTGACGCGCAGCACCTCGGTCTCCTCGGTCCGGCCGTCCAGACTGTCCCGGGACTGCACCAGCAGCTCCTCCTGACGCCCGGTGGCGTCACCGGTCCAGTCGAACGACTCCGGCAGATCCTCGCCGAACGAGCGCGAACTGGTCAGGTACAGGTCACCGTTGGCGTCGACGACCAGGCTCGGGTTGGTCGTCCCCTGCCGTACCGAACCGCTGCCCTTGAGCCAGACACTCGCCTCGCTCGCAGAGCCGCGCGCCTCGAACGGCTCGCTGGGATCGTCGATGTCACCGTCGAGCCCCTCCCGGCCGATCACCTTCCGGGCGCTGCCGTCCGGCTTGACCGCGACGACGGTACGACGTCCCGGCGCGGCGTAGACCGTCCCGTCCGGAGCGACGGCGATCGGGTTGTCCAGCCCACCCTCGAGGGCGATCTGCGTGGCGGGTGAGCCGTCGGGGAATCCCTTGCCGGCCCGCGAGGACCGCCACTGCCGCTCGGTCAGACCGGTCAGATCACGCCCGAGGACGGTCTTCAGCTTGCCGGCGTCGACCGTCCGGACGAGCTGGAAGGTCGTCGGCCGGATCCGTTCCTCGGCGAAGTACATGCGGTTGTCCGCGGAGACCGCAACACCGTGCATGTATTGCAGGAAGGCACCCTTGACCGGGGCGCCGTCGGCGGGCGGCACCCGATCACCGGAGTACGTGTCCCGGTCGATGCCGAGCGTGTGGACCGCCCGGCCGTCCGGCTTGATCTGCCACACACCCCCCTCGCCGTTCCACAGGGCGACGTAGATCGCCCCGTCCGGCCCGGCGGTCATCTGACTGACGTAGTCGGCCTTGACCTCCGGCACGGCAACATGCGTCAACTGACCACCCTGCACCGTCCACAGCGTGGCCACGGCATCCACCTCGGTCAGGACCCGCAACGTCCCGGCCCGGTCCATGACCATGTCGACGAGCCGCCCGTCGATGAACGCATCCGCGGCCGGGCCACCATCGGCCTCCCCGGCCCCCGCCACCACCTCGACGTCCTGCGCCCCGGACCCACCCGGATCACATCCGGCCGCCGCCAGCACCAGTGCAACAACCGCGACCATCCCCCGTGTCTTCACGGCCGTGATGGTAGAGGGTTTGGGCCAAGTCTTCATTATCAGTATCGATACTGATAGCGTTCAGTCATGAAGACGTCCGGCGACCGGTGGGCCGACCTGGCCCTGCACCCGGTGCGCATCCGCATCCTCAGAGCGCTCGCCGGCGCCCGGCTGACAACACACGACCTCGTGCCGCTGCTCCCGGACATCCCGCACGCCACGCTCTACCGGCACCTGTCCACCCTGGTCAAAGGCGACCTGATCCAGGTGGTCGAGGAGCGCCGGATCCGGGGGGCGGTCGAGCGGGTCTACGCCCTGGCCACCCCGGGGGCGCCGATGGACCCGGCGGCCCTGGCCACGGCGACACCCGACGATCACGCCCGCTATTTCACGGCCTTCATGTCGAGCCTGCTGTCCGAGTTCTCCCGCTACCTCGCCCGCGACCGGGTCGACTTCGCCGCGGACGGGGCCGGATATCAGCAGCTGATGCTCCACCTCAGCGACGAGGAGCTGGCCCGGTTCGCCGCCGACCTCGGCCAGGTCATCGGGCCGCTGCTCGCCAACAAGCCCGGCGAGGGCCGGGTGCCCCGGCTGCTGGCCACCATCCTGCTGCCGGCCGACCAGCCGGCCACCACCGGAGAGGAAAGGAGTGACTGATGGTCTCAGTCACGGTTTCGCACCTGACCAAACGATGGGGCCCGATCACCGCCGTCCACGATCTGACCTTCACCGTCGCACCGGGCGTGGTCACGGGTTTCCTGGGCCCGAACGGCGCCGGCAAGACCACCACGATGCGCATGCTGACCGGTCTCGTGTCGCCGACCTCCGGCACGGTGACGATCGGCGGCCTGCCGTACGCCCAGCTGCGACGTCCGTCGAGCACCGTCGGCGCGGTCTTCGACGCGGGTGCGTTCCACCCGGGGCACACCGCCCGGGACCACCTGCGTGTCTACGCCGCGATGGGCGGCTACCCGGACAGCCGGGTCACCGACGTGCTCGAGCTGCTCGACCTGTCCGGGGCCGCCGACCGCCGCACCCGCGAGTTCTCCACCGGCATGCGCCAGCGGCTCAACCTCGCCACCGCCCTGCTCGGTGACCCGCGGGTGCTCCTGCTGGACGAACCGAGCAACGGCCTCGACCCCGAGGGCATGCTCTGGCTGCGCGGCTTTCTGCGCCGGCTGGCCGGTGAGGACCACACTGTCCTGATCTCCAGCCACGTCCTCAGCGAGATGGAGCAGCTGGTCGACGACGTGGTGGTGATCCGGCGCGGTGAGCTTGTCGCCGCCGGGCCGTGGTCGCGGCTCACCGGGCCGCCCGCGGTGCTGGTGCGGTCCCCCGACGCCGACCGCCTGGCTGCGGTCCTGCGCGACGGCCGGCCCGGTGAGGCTGCACCGCAGGTCGAAGCGCTCGATGACGGGCGTCTGCGCGTACGCGGGCTGGACGCGCCCGGCGTCGCCGACCTCGCTGCCGCTCACCGGCTGCCGGTGCACGAGCTGGTCAGCGACAGCACCAGCCTCGAACAGCTCTTCCTCGACCTGACGACCGAGAGGGCGGCCACCTCATGAAACACCTGATCAAGGCTGAATTCCGGCGGCTGTTCGCCACGCGCATGTGGGGTGGGCTGCTGCTCGGCGCCGTCCTCATCGGTGGCGGCCTGATGGGCGCGATGGCCCTCGTCGGGCCGGAGAACTTCGACCCGCCCATGCCCGGGCTGGACACCGAGACCGGCATCCGCTCGGTCCTCGGCATGCTGGGCTACACCGCGTTTGTCCCGGCCGCTGTCGGCACGCTGGCCGTCACCTCGGAGTACAGGCACCGCACCGCCGCCGTCACGTTCCTCTTCGCACCCCGCCGCTGGCAGGTGCTCGCGGCCAAACTCGCCACCTACGGGGCCGCCGGACTGGCCTACGGGCTGATCCTCGCCGGCACCGCCGCAACGGCGCTGTTCGCCGTGGCTTTTCTGCGAGGCATCCCGCTCGGCCTGCCGGCGGACACCGTGATCGCGCTGCTCGCCCGCATCGGCCTGGCCATGGTCGTCTACCTGCTGCTCGGTGTCGGCGTGGGCGCGCTGCTCCGCAACCAGATCGCCGCCCTGTGCATCGTGGTCGGCTACCTGTACGTCGGCGAGCCGCTGCTCATGATGATCCCCGGCGTCAATCAGCTCTACCCGGTCCTGCCCGGCGGCGCGATGGCCTCGCTGACCGACTTCACCTACCTGGCCGACGCGATCTCGCAGGAGGTCGGCAGCACCGCCGTCCAGCTGCTGCCACCCGCGGCCGGCGCGCTGCTGCTGACGGCGTACGCGCTGGCCGCGGCCCTGATCGCCGTGGTTCTGCCGATGCGGCGGGACATCACCTGAGGGGCGAGGTCAGCGGGGCAGTTCCTTGGCGATGACCTTGGAGAGCTCGCGGAAGGCCTTGCCGCGGTGGCTGATGGCGTCCTTCTCGGCCGGGCTCAACTCCGCGTTGGTGCGGGTCTGGCCCTCACCGAGGAAGATCGGGTCGTAACCGAAGCCACCCGTGCCGCGGCGGGCGCGCAGGATCTCGCCGCGCTGCTTGCCCTCGACGAGGTGTTCGCGGCCACCGGGCAGGACCAGGGCTGCCGCGCAGACGAAGGCGCCGCCGCGGTGTTCGTCGCCGACGTCGCCGATCTGGGCCAGGACGAGGTCGAGGTTGGCGTCGTCGTCGCCGTGGCGGCCGGACCAGCGGGCGCTGAAGACGCCCGGCATGCCGTTGAGGGCGTCGACGGCCAGGCCGGAGTCGTCGGCGACGGTCGGCAGGCCGGTGCGGGACGCACCCTCGCGGGCCTTGATCAGGGCGTTCTCGCCGAAGGTCAGGCCGGTCTCGGGCACGTCCGGGTAACCGGGGAAGTCACCCAGGCCGACCAGCTCGATGCCGCCGGTGCCGAGCGCGTTGTCGAGGATGCGCTGCAGCTCGACTAGCTTCTTCTGGTTCGCCGTGGCGAGCAGGAGGCGGGCGCTCATGAGGCCAGGGCCTTCTGCTGGGCAGCGTTCAGTTCGGCGCAGCCGAGCACACCGAGGTCGAGGAGCGCGTCGAGCTGGTCGCGGCGGAACACGTTCGCCTCGCCGGTGCCCTGGACCTCGACGAAGTCACCGTCGCCGGTGCAGACGACGTTCATGTCGACCTCGGCGGCAACGTCCTCGAGGTACATCAGGTCGAGGCGGGGCTCGCCGTCGACCACACCGACGCTGACGGCCTGGATCGACCGGTGCATCACCGCGGCCGGTTTGCCCGCCAGCGACTTGCGTTCGGCCAGCCAGTTCACCGCGTCGTGCAGGGCGACGTACGCGCCGGTGATCGCGGCCGTGCGGGTGCCGCCGTCGGCCTGGAGCACGTCGCAGTCCAGCACGATCGAATTTTCGCCCAGGGCCTTCAGGTCGATGCAGGCCCGCAGGCTGCGGCCGATCAGGCGGGAGATCTCCTGGGTGCGGCCGCCGACCTTGCCCTTGACGCTCTCGCGGTCGCCGCGGGTGTTCGTCGCGCGGGGCAGCATCGCGTACTCCGCGGTGACCCAGCCCAGGCCGGAGCCCTTGCGCCAGCGCGGCACACCCTCGGTCACGCTGGCGGTGCAGAGCACCCGGGTGTCGCCGAACTCGACGAGCACCGATCCCTCCGGATGGATGCTCCACCGGCGGGTCAGGGTCACGGGTCGGAGTTGGCCGGGCTCTCGGCCGTCGGGTCGCGCCATGGCCAACACCCTAGGCGGATGGCCGTTACAGCGCGTCGCCGGGTGCCGTCGCCCAGGCACTGGACGCGGCGGCGGCGACCGCCGGCACGGCCGGGCGCAGGCCCCGCGCGGGCATCGGCTGGCGGGCCACGACCGCTGAGCTGCGGCCCTGCGGCAGAGCACCGTGCGCGCGCAGGAAACCGTCGACGGCCTGCGGCCAGCCGAACAGCTCGGCGCGGGCCCGGGCTGCGGCGCGTCGCTCACCCTCCGGACGGTCCATCAACTCGCGTACGCCCTCAGCAAACGCCGCGGGGGTGCCCGGAACGGCCAGGCCGGCGTCGCCGACAACCTCGGGCAGCGCACTGGCGGCGTTGACCACCACGGGTGTGCCGCAGGCCAGGGCCTCGAGTGCGGCCAGGCCGAACGTCTCGACCGGTCCCGGCGCGACGGCCACGTCGGCGCTGGCCAGCAGGGCGGCCACGTCGTCGCGGTCGCTGATGTGCCCGGCAAAACGCACCGGCAGGCGCGCCGACCGGTAGGCCAGGGCGGCACGGCGTGAACCGTCACCGGCCATGGCCAGCACCGCGGGCACCTTGGCGGCCCGCAGTGCGGCGATCGTGTCGACGGCCAGCTCGGGACGCTTGTCCGCCGACAGCCGGCTGCAGTAGACGACCAGCAGCTCGTCGGGACGGGCGTACCGGGAGCGGAGGGCCTCGTCGGCGCGGCTCGGGTGGAACTGCCGCAGGTTGACACCGAGCGGCACCTCGACGAGGTTCGGCACGCCGAGGCGGCGGAACTCGGCCGCGGCGAACGCCGTGGTGCAGATGATCTGGTCGAACGCCTCGGCGGTGCGGCGGTTGAGCCGGTCGGCCAGGGAGTCCCGCGCCGGCATGCCCCAGACGCCGAGCAGCCCGGCCAGGCTCTCGTGCGAGACCATCATCGAGCCGACACCCCGCTCGCGGGCCCAGCGGCCCGTCCAGCGCAGCGTCGACCGGTCGGACACCTCGATGCGGTCCGGCTCCAGCTCGTCCAGCACCCGGGTCAGCTCGCGGCGGGACGCCAGCACGCGGTAGCCGCCCGTACGCGGAAGGTGGTGGCCGGGAAGCGTGATGACCCGGCCCTGGGAGGTCATCTCGTCGGAGCGTTCACGCCCCGGGACGATCAGGACGGGCTCGTGCCCCGCCTGCAGATATCCCTCGCCGAGGTTGCGCAGCGCAGTGCGCAGCCCGCCCGAACGAGGTGAGACGAAATTCGCCAGTCGGACGATGCGCAGTCCACGCTCACCCACTGATCGACCGCTCATTCAAGCCACTCCAGGGTTACTTGTCGGTGGTCCGTCGTGCCGCCCCCCGGCAAGCTCAGAGATCGTAGCGGGAGCCGGGCCGGACAACCTCCACCGGACCCGCGTAAGCAGCCGAGGCGGCCTCCACAGTAGATGCTTCGCTGACCCAGGCGGGAACCAGATGGGTCAGCAGGAGCTTGCCTACGTCGGCCTTGGTCGCCGCCTCACCCGCTTCACCCCCGGTGAGGTGCAGGTCAGGCGGATTTTCCACCCCGTCCAGGTAACTGGCCTCACACAGGAAAAGATCTGCGCCCTGCGCCAGACGCAGCAGCGAGTCGCACGGCGCGGTGTCCGAGGAGTACGCGAGAACCTTGCCGTTGTGCTCGACCCGCACGCCGTAGGTCTCGATCGGATGGTTGACGCGGTCGGCCGTCACCGTGAACGGGCCGATCGGGAACGTGCCCGGCTGCAGCCCGTAGAACGTGTAGACGTCGTCGACCGGCTCGTTCTCGGAGCTGTACGCGGCCGAGATGCGTTCGGCGGCACCCATCGGCGCGTAGACCGGCAGCGGCGGCAGCGGGCCACCCGGGGCGTACCGGCGCACGACGACGTACGTGCACGCGTCGAGCATGTGGTCGCAGTGCAGGTGGGTCAGCATGATGGCGTCGACGGCCCCGATGCCCGCGTACCGCTGGAGGGCCGACAGGGACCCGGAGCCGAAGTCGATCAGCAGCCGGAAACCCTCGGCCTCGACGAGGTAGGCGGAGCAGGCCGACTCGGGGCCGGGAAAAGAGCCGGCGCAGCCGAGAACGGTCAGTCGCATCTGGGTACCTCTGGTTCACGCTCGGTCGTCCACTCGCCCAAGATCCTTGCTCCTTGAAAGACGCTTGCCCCCAAGAATCGGCCCTCGGTCGAGACGGCAGACCAGTCAATCACGCTGCGCAGCCTACGCCGGGACCAGCGCGTCACGTAAACGTCTGATCGATTTGTCGCCAAATCGACAACGTATGTCACACCCGCCGTGAGCTGGGTCATTTTCCCATCCGTTACGCCACGTGAGTCGCATCCGTTGCACAGGGTGAAGGAACGACACCGGTCAAATCGGAGGGGCACTGTGACGACGACGGACGTGGAAGAACCGAGACGGACCCGGGTACCGGTCCAGGATTCTCCCGCGCCGGACGTGGTCCCGTTCGGCTGGGAAACCGGACCGGCGGACGCCCCCGAGCCGATCGACGGCGAAGAGGTGTATTTCCGCTTCCCGGGTGTCGACGATCCCGCCCCCGGCACGCGGCGGCTGCTGGCGATGTCCATCTACGCGTCGTTCCTCGGCCTCGCCGGTGTCGGCGTGGGGATCCGCGGTCTCGTCTCGCAGATCGGCGGCGGCGTGCCGGGCTGGTACGTGCCCGTGCTCGCGTTCCTCGGCATGGTCAGCGTCGCGTTCTCGGTGGGGGCGTTCCTGTCCATCCACCGGCGGGTGCTGCCGTGGTTGCTGCTGCTGGGCGCGGCCGTGCCGCTGATCGCGGACGTCATGCTGGCCGTGGCCTACTGACCCTGAGCAGGCGGGGCGGTGTGACCGCCCCGCCCCTTGCTCAGGCCCAGAGCTGACCTTCGAGGGCGTCCTCGGCCTCGGCCAAGGTGCCGCCATAAGCGCCGGTGGAGAGGTATTTGTAGCCACCGTCGCAGACCACGAAGGCCACGTCGGCCCGCGTGCCGGCCTTGACCGCCTCGTGGGCCACCGCCAGCGCCGCGTGCAGGATCGCGCCGCTGGAGAAGCCGGCGAAGATGCCCTCGACCTCGACCAGCTGCCGGGTCCGCAGCACCGCGTCACGGGTGCCGACAGAAAAACGCCTGGTCAGCACCTTCTCGTCGTACAGCTCGGGGACGTAGCCCTCGTCGATGTTGCGCAGGCCGTAGACCAGTTCGCCGTACCGGGGCTCGGCGGCGATGATCTGGATGCCCTCGACCTTTTCCCGCAGGAACCGGCCGGTGCCCATCAGCGTGCCCGTGGTGCCCAGACCGGCCACGAAATGCGTGATGGTCGGCAGGTCGTGCAGCAGCTCCGGCCCGGTCGACTCGTAATGGGCGCGGGCGTTGGCCGGGTTGCCGTACTGGAAGAGCATGACCCAGTCGGGGTGCTCCGCCGCGATCTGCTTGGCCGTCGCGACCGCCTGGTTGGAACCGCCCGCCGCCGGCGAGAAGATGATCTCCGCGCCGTACATCCGGAGCAGTTGCACACGCTCCGACGAGACGTTCTCCGGCATCACGCAGACCAGGCGGTAACCGCGCAGCTTGGCCACCATGGCCAGCGAGATGCCGGTGTTGCCGCTGGTCGGCTCCAGGATGGTGTCACCCGGGCGCAGACGGCCGGCCTCCTCGGCCTCGCGCACCATGAACAGCGCGGGACGGTCCTTGATGCTGCCGGTCGGGTTGCGGTCCTCGAGCTTGGCCCAGAGCCGCACCGGCGGTGCCCCCTCGGGCACCGTCGGCGAGAGGCGGGGCAGGCCGACGAGCGGCGTGCCCCCACAGGCGTCCAGGAGGCTCTCGTAACGAGCCATGAGCTAGTTGCCTTCAGTCCGCTTACGGGCGGCGGTGGGGTGGTTGGACGGGCGGCCGAGCAGGGCGGCCGCCGCCGCGAAGCCCAGCGCGCCACCGGCGACGGCCGGCAGGATCGTCACGGCGTCGCCGTCGTTCAGCTTCGCGTCGAGCGCGCCCAGGAAGCGGACGTCCTCGTCGTTGACGTAGATGTTGACGAACCGGTGCAGGCCACCCTCGGGCGTGAGCAGCCGGCCCTTGAGGCCCGAGTGCTTGGCGTCGAGGTCGTCGATCAGGCCCGACAGAGTCGCACCGGAGCCCTCGACGACCTTCGAACCACCGGTGTAGCTGCGCAGGATGGTCGGGACGCGAACTTCGATAGCCATGACTGTGATGCTCCTAGTAAAGAGAGAAGTCGAAAGAGTTCAGGGCAAGGTCGGCAGGGTCGCGTCAGCGACACTCGTAATAGACCGATGCGGGGCTCTGCCCGAACATGTACGACTGGACGGCGTTGCCGTCCGCACTCCCACTCACGCGTCAACCGTCGCATCCACGATGTTGACCTTTTCCTCGGTCACCACACCGTCCACGATACGGAACGAGCGGATCTCCTCGGAGTCCGGCTCGCGGGTCGAGACCAGCACGTAATGGGCACCCGGCTCCCCGGCGAACGAGATGTCGGTGCGGGACGGGTACGCCTCCGTCGCGGTGTGCGAGTGGTAGATGACCACCGGCTCCTCGTCGTTGTCGTCCATCTCGCGCCAGACCCGCAGCTGCTCCATCGAGTCGAACTCGTAGAACGTCATCGAGCGGGCCGCATTGTCCATCGCGATGTGCCGGGTGGGCAGGTCGCTGCCGATCGGGCCGGCGACGACGCCACAGGCCTCGTCGGGGTGGTCCCGGCGGGCGTGGGCGACGATCGCGTCGACGATCGCACTGTCGATGGTCAGCACGTTGTTCACATTACCGTGACACAGCGGAAGACAGGGCGTGGCAGTGCTCACGCGCGTACGACGCGGGTGCGGGGGTAAAGCTCCTGAAATGAAGCAGCGAACAATCGGAAACGTCCAGGTGGGCGCCATCGGGCTCGGCGGCATGCCGATGTCCATCGAGGGACGCCCCGACACCGACCGCTCGGTCCGGACCATCCACGCCGCGCTCGACGCGGGAGTGACGCTGATCGACACGGCCGACGCGTACCACCTCCACGCGGACGAGGTCGGCCACAACGAGTCGCTGATCGCCCAGGCGCTGAGCAGCTGGAGCGGTGACACCTCCGGCGTGCTGGTCGCCACCAAGGGCGGCCACCTGCGCCCCGGCGACGGCTCGTGGACGGTGGACGGCTCCCCCGCCCACCTGCGCGAGGCCGTCGAGGGATCACTCAAGCGCCTCGGCGTCGACGCGATCGGCCTCTACCAGTTCCACCGCCCCGACCCCGGCACGCCGTACGAGGAGTCGGTCGGCACCATCCGTGACCTGCTCGACGAGGGCAAGATCCGGCTGGCCGGCATCTCGAACGCCACCGTGGACCAGATCCGCCAGGCGCAGGAGATCCTCGGCGGCCGGCTGGCCTCGGTCCAGAACCAGTACTCGCCGGCGTTCCGCTCCTCGGAGCCCGAGCTGCGGCTCTGCGACGAGCTGGGCATCGCCTTCCTGCCCTACTCCCCGCTGGGCGGCATCGCCCGGGCCGGCGAGCTGGGTGACCGGTTCTCCGAGTTCGCCCGCATCGCCGAGATCCACGGCGTGAGCCCGCAGCGGGTCACCCTGGCGTGGATGCTCAGCAAGAGCGAGCACGTCATCCCGATCCCCGGTGCGAGCCGCCCCGAGTCGATCATCGACTCGGCCCAGGCCGCCGACCTGACCCTCACCGCCCAGGACCTCGTCCAGCTGGACGCGGTCTAGCGTTCCTGGATCTCGGGGAGCGCGTTGAGCAGGGATTCCTGGAGATAACCCAGGTACGCGTAGACCGAGAGCTGGAAGACCCGGCTCGAGGCGGGGTCACGGATCACGGCGTCGTCCAACTCGTCGCCGAGGTCCGTGTCGCCCTGGATGTCGAGCCGGGTGCCCATCGCGAGACGGGCGTCGTTGATCGCGCGCAGCCAGGCCTCGGCCTCCTCGCCGTCGAGGCGCACCTCACCGGGGCCGTCGTCGGGCAGGGCGGCGAGGATCGCACCGGCCTGATCGATCTTGCCCGTCTTGAGGTCACCCTCGGTGTAGAGGCGGAACTCGGCGGAGTCGTCGGGCCGGTCCGGGTAGATGTCCGGGAAGAGGCGCCCCACGACCGGATCGGTGTGGTCGAAACCGTCCATGAGCAACCCCACGACCTCGCCGGCGACCTTGCGCAGCACGCGCACCTCGTCGACGGCGAAGGTGGCCACGCACTGACTGCCGTTGCGTCGGAACATGTTGTCAGTTCACCCGCCCACTCACCCCCGGTCCACCGTCGCCCACAGACCGTAGCCGTGGAGTTGCGAGGCGTCCATTTCCATACGCTCGCGCGCGCCGGTCGACACGATCGCCTTGCCCTTGTTGTGCACGTCCATCATCAGCTGCTCGGCCTTGTCGTGGCTGTAGCCGAACAACTTCTGAAAAACCCAGGTCACGTACGACATGAGATTGACCGGATCGTCCCAGACGATGGTCACCCACGGCCGATCATCAGCCGGTACCTCCTCGATCTGCGGCGTCTCTGCGGGAGCGACCTGAGGCAACGCCATGCCCCCCATCGTGCCACGCCGATTCGGGCAGGGGTCGAACCGCCGACTCAACCGCGCCGTACGGGCGTGGGATATGGGCGTCCCCGAGCCCGTTCCGGCACCGGAGTCCCCGGCGGGCGCCCGGGTCCGCCCCGCCAGGCTGGACCCGGGCAGTCGCGCCGGCACCGCCGAACCGTATGGGACTCCGGAGGGTCCGGACAGATGTCTCATTACTCACCGTTTCCACCCCGGTTACTCATTCTCGAACGCGGTACGACCCGTGACCTGAAGGTGACGGATCTCGATATGCTGACGCGGTGGAGCACTGGGAATTCGTCGGTCGCGCCGACGAGTTGGCCCGCCTCACGACGGTCGCGACGATCGATGCCGAGCGTGGCCTGATCCTCAGCGGAGCCGCGGGCATCGGCAAGAGTCGCCTGCTCAACGAGGGTGTCGCCGAGCTCCCACCCGAGCACTACGCGGTGCACTACGCCTCGGCCAACATCGCCAGCTCCGGTCTGCCGTTCGGTGGTCTGGCCCAGATCCTGCCGCCCGATCCACCCGCCGGGCTCTCCCCCGCCGGGCTGCTGCGCTGGGCGGTCGACGGCCTGCACGACGCGGCCGGCGACCGGCCCATCGTGCTCGCGATCGACGACGCGCACCTGCTCGACGCACCCTCCGCCGCCCTGGCCCATCTCCTGGTGCGCGAGGGCGCCACCCTGCTGGCCACCCTGCGCATCGCCGAGCCGGTGCCGCCGCCGATCAGCGCACTGTGGACCGAGGGACTGCTCAGCCACGCCGAGCTGGCGCCCCTGACCGAGGACGAGTCGCGGGCCCTGCTCACCGGTCTGGTCGGCGGCCCGGTCGAGGCGGGTTCGGCGCAGCGGCTCGCACGCCTCGGCGGCGGCAACCCCCTACTGCTGCGCGAGCTGGTCCTGGCAGCGGTCGGCGGGGGTGAGCTTGTCCGGACGTACGGATTCTGGCGCTGGACCGGCCGTCTGACGCTGGCACCGAGCCTGGCCGACCTGGTCGACACCCGCATCGGCGGTCTCACCGGCGGCGTCCGCGACGTGCTGGAGCTGGTGTCCTTCGGCGAGCCGGTCGGGCTGTCGCTGCTGTTGCGCGCCGCGGAGCCCCGCGACGTGGAGACCGCCGAGGAACGCGGGCTGATCCGGGTCGGCGTCGACGAGCGCCGCCGCGACGTCCGGCTGGCCCATCCGCTCTACGGCGAGGTCGTGCGCCGCCGCTGCCCGGTCACACGGTCCCGGCGCCTGCTGGCGACCCTCGCCGACCTGGTCGAGGGGGCCGGCGCCCACCGCCGCGACGACCTGCTGCGGGTGGCGGTCTGGCGGCTCGACTCCGGGACGGCCCAGGGCGGCGCCCTGCTGCTCGACGCGGCCCGGCAGGCGTTCGCCCGGTTCGACATCGACCTCGCGCGCCGCCTCGCCGCGGCGGCCCACGACGCCGGCGCGGGTTACTCCGCCGCCGAGCTGCTCGCCACCGTGCTGCTCTTCGCCGACAGCCCCCAGGAGGCGCTGGCCGTCCTCGACGCCACCCCGGACGACAGCGCCCGCCGGCTGACCTCCCGCGCCGCGGTCGAGTTCTTCGGGCTGGGCCAGGCCGCCGCGGCCGACCGGCTGGCCGCCGCCGAGCTCGCCGATCCGGCCGAGGCCGCGCGGGTCCGGGCGTTCGAGGCGTTCATCCGGCTCCAGCTCGACGAGCTGGCCACGGCCCGGTCCCTCGCCCGCGGTGTGCTCGACGAGCCCGCATCCGGCGTCGCGACCAAGGCGCTGGCCCGGTGCGTGCTGGCGTTCCTGGCAGCGGCCGGGGGCGACCCGCGCGGCAGCGCCGAGCTGATCGCCGCGGTCGAGGCCGACACGGCGGCCTGGCGGCGCGACACCCCGACCCTCCAGTACGCCCTGCAGATGGCCGAGGGCACGCTGGTCAGCGTCTCCATGGACCTGCCCGCCATCGACAAGATCCTGGCCGCCGAGTTCGCCCACCTGGCCCAGGCCGGCGGTTTCGGTTTCGGCTCCGGCTGGGTCTCGCTGCTGCAGGCCCAGGCCTGCCTGCTGCGCGGGCAGACCGAGGAGGCGTTGCGCGCCACCGAGCAGGCCTGCGCGGCGCTCGCCCCCGCCCGCGTCTACGACGGCAGCGCCCACTTCGCCCGCGCCAACGCCGCGGCGCTCCGCGGTGAGGTCACCGTGGCCGTCGACTCCCTCGCCGTGGCCGAGGCGTCCGCGGGCACCGCCGTCGGCCTCTACTACGCCTGGCAGGAGCAGGCCCGCGCCTGGACCCTGGCCTGCCGGGGCGAGCTCGCCGACGCCGTACGGGTGCTGCACCGGTCCGCGACCCGGCTCCGGGCCGACGGATTCCACGCCCACGAGCTGCTCGCCCTCTACGACCTGGTCCGCCTCGGCCGCCCGGAGCTCGCCGCCGACCGCATGGACGCCCTGGCCACGACCGTCGGCGGGCGCGCGACACCGCTGCTCGTCCGGCACGCCCGGGCCGCCGCCGACGAGGCCGCCGAGGACCTGTTCGCGGTGGCGCGCGAGTTCGCCGTACTGGGATATCAGCTCTTCGCCGCGGAGGCCGCGGCCGGCGCGGTCCGGATCTTCCGGCAGGCCCGGGATCCGCGGGCGCTGGCCGCCAGCACGCTGATGGCCGACGTGCTGGCCCGCTGCGGTGTCATGCGCACACCCGCCCTGATGGCCGTCCAGCCGGCGCTCACCGTCCGCGAACGCCAGGTCGCCGAGCTGGCCGCCGAGGGTGTCCGCAGCCGCGAGATCGCCGACCGCCTCTACCTCTCGCCACGCACCGTGGAAAACCACTTACAGCGCGTCTACACCAAGCTGGGAGTCAACGGGCGGGTCGAGCTTGCGCCCGCGCTTCGCCTGCTCCCGCAATAAGGTTGGCGGCGTGACAACTCCCTTCGCGCCCGCGCTGCTGACCGACCAGTACGAGCTGACCATGGTCAGCGCCGCTCTCAAGGACGGCACGGCCGACCGCCGCAGCGTCTTCGAGGTGTTCGCCCGGCGGCTGCCCAGCGGGCGCCGCTACGGTGTGGTCGCCGGTCAGGGACGCCTCATGGAGCTCATCCGCGACTTCCGGTTCACCGACGAGGACATCACGTTCCTGCGCGGCGCCGGTGTCGTCGACGAGACCACAGCGGCGTGGCTCGCGGATTACCGCTTCACGGGCGACATCGACGGGTACGCCGAAGGTGAACTGTTCTTCCCCGGCTCCCCGATCCTGACCGTCTCCGGGGGCTTCGCGGAGTGTGTGGTCCTGGAGACGCTCATCCTGTCGGTGCTCAACCACGACTGCGCCATCGCGGCGGGTGCGGCCCGGATGGTCACCGCCGCCCGGGGACGGCCGATCATCGAGATGGGCTCCCGGCGTACGCACGAGGAGGCCGCGGTGGCAGCGGCCCGCGCGGCCTACCTGGCGGGTTTTGCCTCGACGTCGAACCTCGCCGCGGGCGGCCGCTACGGCATCCCGACGACCGGCACGTCGGCGCACGCGTTCACGCTGCTGCACGACGACGAGCCGGCCGCGTTCGCCTCGCAGGTCGCCGCGCTGGGCAAGAACACGACGCTGCTCGTCGACACCTACGACATCGCCCAGGGCATCCGCAACGCCATCGCGGTGGCGGGCCCGGACCTGCGCGCGGTCCGCATCGACTCCGGCGACCTGTCGGTGCTCGCGCAGCACTCCCGCGAGCTCCTCGACTCCCTCGGCGCCACCGAGACGAAGATCATCGTCTCGGGCGACATGGACGAATACTCGATCGCGACGCTCGCCGCCGAGCCCGTCGACATGTACGGCGCGGGCACAGCCGTGGTCACCGGCTCCGGCGCGCCGACGGCCGGCCTGGTCTACAAGCTGGTCGAGGTCGAGGGCCGCGCGGTGGTCAAGCGCTCCGAAAACAAGGCCACGGTCGGCGGCCGCAAGACCGCGATCCGGCGGCACAAGCCCACGGGTACGGCCACCGAGGAGATCGTCGTCTCCCAGGGAGTGCCGGACCACGTCGCCAACGACCGGCTGCTGCAGCGCTCGTTTGTCGTCGGCGGCGAGGTCACGGCCCTGCCGACCCTCGCGGAGTCCCGCGACCACCTGCGCCAGTGCCTGATCTCGATCCCCTGGGAAGGCCTGAAGCTGTCCGCCGGCGACCCGGCCATCCCCGTCACCGTCGTCCCGACCGCCTGAGAGGTTTCTCATGTCCCGCGCCCTCATCATCGTCGACGTCCAGAACGACTTCTGCGAAGGCGGCTCCCTGGCCGTGGCCGGCGGCGCCGGTGTCGCCGCCGGCATCACCCAGGCCCTGACCAGCGGTTCCTGGGACCACGTCGTGGCGACCAAGGACTACCACGTCGACCCGGGCGCCCACTTCAGCGCCCATCCCGACTTCGTCGACTCGTGGCCGGCGCACTGCGTGGTCGGCACCGGTGGCGCCGACTTCCACCCGGCGCTGGAGACCGGCAAGGTCGAGGCGGTCTTCCACAAGGGCGAGCACGCGGCGGCGTACTCCGGCTTCGAAGGCCACACCGCCGAAGGCCAGGGCCTGGCGGACTGGCTCCGCGCCCGCTCGGTCACCTCGGTCGACGTGGTCGGCATCGCCACGGACCACTGCGTCCGCGCCACCGCCCTGGACGCGGTAGCCGCGGGCTTCTCGACCACGGTCCTGCTCGACCTCACCGCGGGCGTGGCGCCGGCAACCACCGAGGCCGCGCTGACCCAGTTCGCCGACGCCTCGGTGGCCACGACCGGCCGGCCGGTGGTGAACTCCGTCTAACCGATTTGGGGTTGTCGTACCCCCGGCGCAGACTGTCCGCCGGAGGTTAGGACCGCAATGACACTCACGCCTTACCGGGAAACCCTCGCCCTGCCCGGGATCCGCTCCCTGCTCGTCGTGGCGACGCTCGCCCGCATCCCCATCACCGCCGGCACGGTCACCCTGACCCTGCACGTCACCCAGGACCTCAACCTCGGGTACGGCGCAGCCGGCCTCGTCGGAGCCGCCTTCACCGTCGGCAGCTCCGTGGGTGCCCCGGTGATGGGCCGCATCACCGACCGCAAGGGCCTGCGCCCGGTGCTGGTGCTGACCACGGTCGCCGAGGTCGCCTTCTGGACGTCGGCGCAGGCCATGCCGTACTGGGCGCTGCTCATCGCAGCCCTGGTCGGCGGCTTCCTGACCCTCCCGGCCTTCGCGGTGGCCCGCCAGTCGATCGCCGCCCTGGCCCCCGAGAGCCATCGCCTGCCGGCCTTCGCCCTCGACTCGATCACCACTGAGCTTTCTTTCATGACCGGCCCCGCCCTGGGCGTCCTGGTCTGCACCACCGCAGGCCCCCGCGTGGCGATGCTGGCGGTCGGCGCCGGCATCCTCATCTCCGGCGTAGGCCTGTACCTGCTGAATCCCCCCATCCGCGGCAAGGACGAGGCTCCGATCTCGGCGGCCTCCCGAGTCCCCCGCAACACCTGGCTCCGCCCCCGCCTGGTGGCCGTCCTCGCCATCAGCAGTGCCGCAACCCTGGTCCTGAGCGGTACGGACGTCGCCGTGGTCGCAGTCCTCCAGAACTCCGGCGAGGTGGAATGGACCGGGGCCGTGCTCGGCATGTGGGCGGCGTACTCGCTGGTCGGCGGCTTTGCCTACGGCACGGTCCGCCAAGGCCTCTCGCCTCTCACCCTGCTCGCCCCCATGGCTTTGCTGACCATTCCCGTAGGCCTGGCGGGCGGCCATTGGTGGCTCCTGGGCCTGCTGCTGCTGCCCGCGGGCGCCCTCTGCGCGCCCACCATCACAGCGACGGCGGACGCGGTCAGCCGCCTGACCCCGGCTTCGGCCCGCGGCGAGGCGATGGGCCTGCACAACTCGTCGCTCACCGTGGGGGTGGCCCTGGGGGCTCCGCTGGCGGGCGTTGTGATGGACACCTGGTCGCCGGCGTGGGGCTTCGCCGCGGTCGGCGGGGTAGGCCTTGTGGTGGCGGCGCTGGCACTGCCCGCAGAGCTCCAACGCCGCCGCGACGTGGCAACGTCGCCGTTGAACCCCGAACTCCCACCGCAGCAGACCGGCGGCATGCCGGCTGGGCCGGTCGACGCCGACGCCGACGCCCCACCCCAGCCGGCCGCCGACCGGCCGACCAGCTCGGCCGACGCGGGGGTCTAGCCCTGCCTTGATGGGCTTCACCCGCACACGGGGCCGCACAGGGCCAGACGATGCGCTGCGTTTGCTCGTCGGTGTTGGCCGGCGTCGTTATTCGGCGAGGCTGGGTGCCTGGCGGGACCAACGGTGCGCGTCGAGTTCCTCGACGATGAAGCGCGCGACGTCGGTGCGTGTGATGCGCCAGCCGCCCTGGGGTGTGCTGTTGTCGGTGGCGCGGTAGCCGCCGGTGGGTTCGCGGTCCTGCAGGTAGGTGGGTCGCACGAAGGTCCAGTCGAGATCACTGTCACGCACGATCTGCTCCATGCGGGTCATGTCGGCGTACAGGTCTGCGCCGATGGGGCGGATCAGACCCCGGTACCACCAGGCGTGGTGGGGGTCGTCGCGCCGGACGCCGACGGAGGTGATGGCCAGCAGCCGCTTCACCCCGGTGGCCTGCATTGCCGACACCGTGGCGCGGGCGCCGTCGGAATAGAGGTTGTCGGCTTTGCGGCCGGAGGCGCCGATGGCGGAGACGACAGCGTCGTGACCTTGGATCACGGCGCGCAAGTTGTCCGCGTCGCGGACGTCGGCACGTTCCACCCGGAGACCCGGGGCCGCCGGGACACTTGCGGGGCTACGGACGGCGGCGGTGACCTGGTGGCCGCTGTGCAGGGCCTCCGCGACGATCAGGCGTCCGGTGCGGCCGGCGGCCCCTAGAACCACGATGTTGAGGCTCATGCTGCTGCGTTCCTTTCAGCGGTGGGCAGGGCGAGGACGACGACGGCGCAGAGCACACAAGTGGCGGCCACGATGAGCGCGCCGGTGATCAGGGCGTGGGCCGGGGCGGCGTCGGCGAGGAAAACGGTGCCCAGGACGGCGACGCCGAGGGCGGTGGCGATCTGCTGGACGGCGTTGATGGTTCCGGAGGCGCTGCCCACCTCGCCGGGGGCGGCGACGGCGAGGGTGCTCTGGATCAGGGGGCCGAAGAGCAACCCCAGTCCGAGGCCGCTCACCAGCCCGGCGGCGGCGAATGCCAGGTCCGTCGGGCCGACGGCCGCCACAACGGCGAATCCGAGCACGCCGATCAGTTCCACGCCGAGTCCGATGTGAAGGAGGCGGCGGCCGAGGCGCGAGAACAGAGCTGGGACGAGCAGCGAGGAGGCCGCGATACCCACGGCCACGGGGGCGAGCGCCAAGCCCGTGTGCAGCGCCGAGTAGTGCAGGCCCAGCTGCAAGAACAGCGACAGGATGAGCATCAGCCCCCCGGTTCCGGCGAACAGCAGCACTGCCACGGACAGCCCGGCGACGAAGGGGCGCTTACGCAGCAGAGCCGGAGCGAGGATCGGAAAGAGACTGGTCGTCTGGCGTCGTGCGAGGGCGGCGAACGCGAGTACTGCGATGGCCGGCAGGGCGAAGGTCCACCACGGCCAGCCCGCTTCCCGGCCCTGGATCAGGGGCAGTACGAGCCCTGCGGACCCCGCCGCGACGAGTACCGCGCCGATCGGATCGAGACGTGCTGCGCGGTCGCCGTCATCGGCCGGCATCCAGGCCAGCGCTCCGAGGATGGCGAAGGCCCCCAGTGGCACGTTGATCAGGAAGATCAGGCGCCAGTCGAGGCCGCCGAGGTTCCAGGCGATCAGCAGGCCGGCGAGGATCGGACCACCGATCCCGGCCAGCGCGCTGACCGGGCCGAACAACGAAAAGGCTCGGCCGCGTTCCCGAACACCGGTGAACACGGTCGACAGCACGCCGAAGCCTTGCGGAATCATCAATGCGCCGAGTGCTCCCTGCGCCACCCGTGCCGAGATGAGCATCGTCGGCGACACGGCGAGCGCGCAGACCAGGGAGGCGAGCGTGAATCCGGTCGCGCCGATGAGGAAGAGCCGTCGTCGTCCCCACCGGTCACCGAGCCTTCCGCCGATGACGAGCAGGACACCGAACGGGAGCACGTAGCCCGCTGTCAGCCACTGCAGAGTGGCTTCTGTCCCGCCGAGCCCAACCCGTACGGAGGGACCGGCGACGGTCATCACGGTCGAGTCGAGCAGATCCATTACGCCGCCCGTCAGCACCACCACGAGCACCCACCAACGCTTCTCCATCACATCTCCTAACGAACGTTGTTCGTCACGAACCATGTTCGTTGCGAACGGGGTTCGTCAACAGCTAAGTTGATCCAGTGACTGACAGCACCGGCCGCGTCCGAGACACCCCGCGTACGCGCCCTGCCAAAGCGCCGTTGAGCCGCCACGCCGTCGTAGCAGCCGCACTACAACTGATTGACGAGGTTGGCTACACCGCGGTGACCATGCGCCGCGTTGCCCAGGCGCTGGACACCGGCCCGGCATCGCTCTACGTCTACGTGGCCGACCGGGACGAGCTGATGGCCGAGGTCTACGACCTTGCGCTGGCCGGAATCCACCTGCCGGGCCCGGCCGACGGCGACTGGCGGGCCCGGCTGGAGCTGCTCATCAGCCGGGCCATCACCACCCTCGCGAGTCATGACGACATCGCCCTCGTCGCCATCGCCCGGGTGCCGACCGGACCGCACGCCCTGCGCATCCTCGAAGCGACGATGACCCTGCTCCGCGCCGGCGGCATCGACGACAACCTCTGCCCGTGGGCAGCAGACCTGCTCGACCAGTTCGTGACCTCATCGGCCCTGGAGCTCGCCGCGAGGCTGCGCGACCAGCGGGCCTTGATCGCTGCCGAGGGTGCGGCCGGGGCCACCGAGAGGGCTATGTCCGAAGCCGCCGGGTCTGAACTCGACGCCGTCTACGGCGGCCTACCAGCCGACACCTATCCGACCATCCATGCCCTGCGCCCGGCCATGACCACCGCCGGCCGCGACGGCCACGCCTACGCCAACTGGAAACTCAGCGTCATCATCGACGGGCTGCTGACCCATCGCGGACCGTCGTAGAGACTGCCGCGTTCAGGGCCTACCCGTCGCCGTTACAGCAGTTGACGTCAGCCCACTCCGGCTGATCGGGCAGGATCGGTGGAGCCGACCGCTACGGCGCCACATCGGCCGAGCTGTCGAACAAGCTTCGGGCCGCTGCAAAAGGCTGGGAACGAAGCGACCCGCCCCGGGCGTCCGGGACGGGTCGGCTTTGCTGGTTCAGGTCAGTGCTTGTTGCGGTCGCTCAGGTCTTCCTGGTAGGTCGCGCCGCCGTCGGACTCGGAGGTCAGGGGGCGGGCGCCGCCTTCCGGCGGGCCGGCGACGGATTGGGCGCCGGCGGCCAGTTCGGGGAACTTCGCGTCGAAGGCCGGGCGTTCCGAGCGGATGCGCGGCATCTTGTCGAAGTTGCGGAGCGGCGGCGGGGAGCTGGTTGCCCATTCGAGGCTGTTGCCGGCGCCCCAGGGGTCGTCGACGGTGACCAGCTGGCCGACCTTGTAGGACTTCCACACGTTGTAGATGAACGGCAGGGTCGACGCGCCGAGCACGAAGGAGCCGATCGTCGAGAACGTGTTGAGGAAGGTGAAGCCGTCGCTGGGGAGGTAGTCCGCGTAGCGGCGGGGCATGCCTTCCGCGCCCAGCCAGTGCTGGACCAGGAACGTGGCGTGGAAGCCGAGGAACGTCAGCCAGAAGTGGATCTTGCCGAGGCGGTCGTCCAGCATTCTTCCGAACATCTTCGGGAACCAGAAGTAGATGCCCGAGAACACCGCGAACACGATCGTGCCGAAGAGCACGTAGTGGAAGTGCGCGATGACGAAGTACGAGTCGGAGACGTGGAAGTCGATCGGCGGGGCCGCGAGGAGCACGCCGGACAGGCCGCCGAAGAGGAACGTGATGAGGAAGCCGATGGCGAACAGCATCGGTGTCTCGAAGCTGATCTGGCCGCGCCACATCGTGCCGATCCAGACGAAGAACTTCATGCCTGTCGGTACGGCGATGAGGAAGCTCAGGAAGCTGAAGAACGGCAGCAGCACCTGGCCGGTGACGAACATGTGGTGCGCCCACACGCTCATCGACAGCGCCGCGATCAGCAGGGTCGCGCCGACCAGGCCCTTGTAGCCGAAGACGGGCTTGCGGCTGAAGACCGGGATGACCTCGGTGATGATGCCGAAGAACGGCAGCGCGACGATGTAGACCTCGGGGTGCCCGAAGAACCAGAAGAGGTGCTGCCAGAGCATCGGCCCGCCGGTGTCCACGTCGAAGACGTGCGCGCCGAGCACCCGGTCCGCGGCCAGGGCGAAGAGCGCCGCCGCGAAGAACGGGAAGACCATGATGACCAGGAGCATCGTGACCAGGATGTTCCAGGTCAGGATCGGCATCCGGAACATCGTCATGCCCGGGGCGCGCAGCGTGATCACCGTGGTGATGATGTTGACGCCACCGAGGATGGTGCCGAGGCCGGACAGTGCCAGGCCGACGACCCACATGTTGCCGCCGACGCCCGGCGAGTGCAGAGAGTCGCTGAGCGGCGTGTACGCGAACCAGCCGAAGTCAGCCGCGCCACCCGGCGTCAGGAACCCGCTGATGGTGATGGTGCCGCCGAACAGGTACAGCCAGTACGCGAACGCGTTGAGCCGCGGGAACGACACGTCGGGCGCGCCGATCTGGATCGGCACCAGGAAGTTCGCGAAGGCGAACACGATCGGCGTCGCGAAGAACAGCAGCATGATCGTGCCGTGCATCGTGAACAGCTGGTTGTACTGCTCGGGCGACAGGACCTGCATGCCCGGGCGCGCCAGCTCGGTGCGCATGAGCAGGGCCATGAAGCCGCCCAGGATGTAGAACACGAAGGCGGTGATCATGTACATGATCCCGATCTGCTTCGCGTCCGTCGTCCGCAGGATCCGCGCGAGGGCCGAGCCCTTGACCTGCTGCCGAACCGGCCAGGGCCGGGTCACGATCGGCTTAGGCGCAACGGTCGTCACGGATAGCCTCCGGTGTCTCGTTCGTCCCACTGCGTACACCCGAGTGGAAAGGCGTACCTCGCAGGCAGAATAGTCCCCCGCCGACCCCCGGCGGGCGCGGGGTGACCAAAGAGCACCCTGGTCTCAGAACGGTTCGGTCAGTCCCCTGTACTGATCCGCAAAGATCCGCTGACCCCGCCTCCGCAGCATAGGGTCGCGCAACGCCGGGGGCACATCACGGGTCCGATCCCGCTCCCGGGTCCGCTCGCGGACCTGGTCACAGCGCCCCTGGCGCCTCTTCTCGTACGCACTGAGCGCCGCCGGCACGTCGTGGGGGTTCGCCTTGAGCACCTCGCCGAGCACAACAGCGTCCTCGAGGGCCATTGCCGCGCCCTGCGCCAGCGTCGGTGCGGTCGCGTGGGCAGCATCACCGACCAGCAGGACGTGGCCCTTGGACCAGCCCTCGGGCACGACCTCGTCGGTGCGGGCGACCTGCACTTTTTCCATCGCGTCCAGGATGGCCGGGACGGGCCCGCCGAACTCTCCGAAGAGCTCGCGGACGCGGGCGAGCGGGTCGGCCGGGTTGGGTGTGTCGGGTCCGGCGGTCTCGTCGGCGTGGCAGTAGAGCCGCCGGCCGCCCATCGGCATCACGACGAACTGGGACCGGCGGCCGAGCAGGGCCGTCCAGTCGGTGATCGGCGGTCCACCGGCGACCACACTGCGGTAGACGATCTGGCCGGTGGGGACCGCGGGCCCGCCCAGCCCGGCCTTGTCCCGGATGGTCGAACGCCGGCCGTCGGCCCCGATGACCAGGTCGTACTCGGCGACGGCACCGGTGCCGAACTCGACCTTGACGCCGTCGTCGACGAGCTCGAGGTCGCGGACGACCGTGTCGTAGCGCACCTCGCCCCCGACGCCGGTGAGCAGCACCTGCTGGAGGTCGCCGCGGGACAGCGCACGGCTCTCGCCCACGCCCGCCCAGAGGCCGGCGACGTCCATCTCGAACAGCTCGCCGCCGTCGGAGTCCTGGAAGACCTGCCGGAAGATCAGGTGGCCGAGCGGCCGGAGCGGCGCGTCGAGGCCGAGCAGGCGCAGGGCCCTGGATGCGTTGCCGGGGAGGTAGATGCCGGCGCCGGGGACAGTCGTGGCGGGCAGCTCCTCGACCACGTCGGGCCGGAAACCCGCGACACGAAGCCCTCGGGCCGCCGCGAGGCCGCTGATGCCGGCGCCCACGACGAGGATGCGCAAGGTCATCGCAGCAACGCCTCCGAGGGGTGTTCGATACGCGTCGGAGCCAAGACACTACCCGCCGCCACCGGGAGGGGGAACCCACGATCATGTCCGCGTCCGATTTGTTCGAAACGAACAGTCGTCACTGCTCGGGTCGCTCCCCTCTGGAGCCCCGCGACGCCGCCACGGCGCTGGTCAGCTGACAAGGTCACCGAGGGGCACCCCTGCCAGCGCTTTCACGTCCCGGGAGAGATGCGCCTGGTCGGCGTAACCGGCCGTCGTGGACACCTCGGCGAACGGTCGTCCGGCCCGGGCCAGCCCCACCGCTCGCTGCATCCGCAGAATTTTGGCCAGCGACTTCGGGCCGTACCCGAAAGCGGTCCGGCAGCGACGCTGCAGCTGGCGCGGGCTGAGGCCGGACCGGTCGGCGATCGCGCCGACCGGTCGCCCGGCCCGCGCCTGAGCGGCAACGGCGACCATCACGCTGTCGGGCGCGTGCCAGCGGCGCCGGGTGAAGCGGTCCAGGGCGGCGAGCGGGTCATCGGCCTCGGACAGGGCTCTGACCTCGGCGGGTGCGCAGATCTGGTCGAGCGGGACTTGCCGGTCGGTGAGCTCGTCGGCGGGCAGGCCGAGCACTCCCGGACCCGTCCCGGCGGCGAAGCGCAGGGCGAAGAACGTGCTGCCCGCCGACGCACCGGAGACCTGCGCCGTGGTGTCGGGACCGGCGACGAACACCGTGCCGTCGTGCCAGATCACGTCGAGGCAGCCGTCGGGCAGGATGCGCGTGGGCGGGGTGCCCGGCGCCACCGTGCTGCGCCAGGCGATCACGTGCGGCAGCTCGGCCGCCCATTCGACGTACATGCCTCGACCCTGGCACGGGGGTACGACAGGTCTGCGAATGACAACTGTGTAACTCCGGCGGACAATCGTGGTATGACCGACCAGCTGGAGGAGTACCGACGGCGGCGGGACGCCCGGCGTACGCCGGAACCCGTGCCGCGTGCCCGGCCCCGCCCGACCACGGGGAACAGGTTCGTCATCCAGCAGCATCACGCCCGCAGCCTGCACTGGGACGTCCGGCTGGAGCGTGACGGCGTGCTCGTCTCGTTCGCCGTGCCGCGGGGTCTGCCTCGCGATCGCGCCCGCAACCACCTCGCCAAGCACACCGAGGACCACCCGCTCGAATACCTGGACTTCGCGGGCGAGATCCCGGCCGGTGAGTACGGCGGCGGCCGGATGACCATCCACGATCGGGGCACCTTCGAGACCGACAAGTGGCGCGACGACGAGATCAGCGTCACTTTCCAC
The DNA here is from genome assembly GCF_000494755.1 of Amorphoplanes friuliensis DSM 7358. Taxonomy (NCBI): domain Bacteria; kingdom Bacillati; phylum Actinomycetota; class Actinomycetes; order Micromonosporales; family Micromonosporaceae; genus Actinoplanes; species Actinoplanes friuliensis. The sequence continues at coordinate 1,375,735 of NC_022657.1, read as the reverse complement.
GGTGAACGCACCAGCGGGCGCTACGTCTTCTTCCAGACGGGCGGCAACGACTGGATGGTCCGCCGGATGGACCCCTCCGAGCCGGGCTGGGAGACCATGCCCGAGGCCGTCGAGCCCATGCTCGCGACCCGGGCCGCCGGCCTGCCGCCCGACGACCAGGACTGGGGGTACGAGCTGAGCTGGGCCGGCCGCCGCACCCTGATCCAGGTGTCCGGTGGACGGGTCAAGGTCACCGACGCCGAGGGCACCGACGTCACCTCGTGGTACCCGGAGCTGCGCCCACTGGGTGAAGCGCTCGCCCCGCTCGAGGCCGTACTGGATGGGGAGATCGTGGCTTTCGACGGCGCGCGGGTCTCTCCGGAGCTGCTGGAGCGCCGTAAGGCGCCGAAGGATTCCGCGGCCGCGCGCCGGGCCGCCGAGCGCACGCCGGTGCAGTTCCTCGCCTACGACCTGCTCTGGCTGGAGGGCCATTCCACGGTGGAGCTGGTCCGGTACGCCGAGCGCCGCGAGCTGCTGGAGGGCCTGGACCTGGCCGGTGACAACTGGCAGACGCCGCCGTACTTCTCCGGTGGCGGGTCGTTCGCGCTCGACGCCGCCCAGGCGCAGGGCCTGGACGGCGTCGTTGCGAAGCGGCTCGACTCCCCTTACCTACCGGGTCGCCGCAGCCGGCTCTGGCTCTCTGTCACTACCTAGGCGACGTCACTGCCTAGGCGACGAAGCTGGTCCGTCGCCGGCGAGCCACGAGGATGCCCGCACCGCCGGCGATCAGCAGGGCCAGCCCGGCCGCACCGACAGCACCCATCGGTCCGGTGACCGGCAGTCCGCCACCCGCGCCTCCACCGTCACCGTCATCGTCGGCGTTGACGACGATCGCCGACTTGTTGTTCGACAGGTCGAGGTCGTCGGCGAAGCGGTCGCACTCGCACGGCTCGTTGACAACAACGCGGCCCGAGGCGTCGGCGACAACCCGATCGATGCGCAGGCGGAAGTCGTACGTCTCGGAGTCACCCGCGACCAGCAGGTAGCTGCCGTCGCAGTAGTAGGCCCAGTTCTCGTCGCCGTCCCTGACGCAGGACTTGGGGGCGCCGACGACGGTGGTGCCCTGGGGGATGTTGACCCTGATCGTCGCGGCGGGTGAGCCGGCCCGGCCGAAGTCGAGCGTGGCCGGCCCGCTGTTGCGGACGCCGACGGTGGCGGTGACCACGTCACCGGCCGCCCCGGTCACCTTGTCACCGATGGCGACCAGGTCGGTGCCGTTCTTGCCGGTGGCGTTGACCTCGACGTTGGACCAGTTGTTGTCCGGGTTCGTGTCGGCCTGCCGGGTGGTCTTCGTCGTGTCGCGGCTGAGCTTCAGGACACCACCGTCGCCGGCGGCACCGCGCACCTCGCGGTCCTCCAGCTCTGCCGGTGTGAGCCACTCGAGCTGGTTGACGGCCGTGCTGGGGGCGTACGTGTCGGCCCGCAGCTTGTAGGGCGTGGCCGACCGGTAGGTCTCGCCGGGCGCGAGGGCCTGGTCGAAGACGCAGGCCCGGACGTCGCCGGCGGAGCTGTAGATGCAGTTGCTGAACTTCCTGGTCGACTCGAACGCGTAGTCGCGGTTGAAGATCACCGCGGCGCCCTCGGCCTCGGTCGAACCGGCGTTGCGGACCACCAGCGGCACGTCGAACGCCGCACCGGGCTTGCGGGAGAGGGTGAGGTCCGGACCGGCGGCCAGGTCGACACCACCGACGACCCGGACGGCTGCCGTCTCCGTGATCGGCGCGACGTCGTCGGCGCTGAACGTGGCCTTGACCGTGCCCGCGCTGCCGAGTTTCGCCGACTTGTCCGCCTTGATCAGCGCGGCGAAGTAGCCGGTGATGCCGTCGGGGCCGAAGCTCATCTCGTAGTTCTCGGAGCAGGCCAGCTTGGTCGGCGACTCGCTGACGCAGCTCCCGGCGCCGTCACCGTCGAAGAGCGCCACGTCGGTGAGACCGCTGAGCTCGTAGACCAGCTTCGCGCCGGTCAGGGTGACCTCCTGCTCCGCGTACCACTGCGGCCGGAGCTCGGATCCCGGACCGTTCAGGGCGACGGTGACATCGGAGACGATCATTTTTATGCCGGCGGCGGCCGGTTCGGCCGCGAACGCCGGGGTGCCGGCCGCGAGAGCGGCAGCGGCAACCGTGAGCCCGGCCAGCGCGCGCCGGACCGAAAGAGACAACATCGAGAAAATCCTCCCGTGAGCCAGTTGAGGCCGTCGCAGCCTAGGGCTGGCCACCGTTCCGCGCTGCCCCGCAACAGGAACATTTGCCACAAGGCTTCTCCGGATTTCCTTCAGCCCGGCGTGTACCACCCGATCTCAGGGGTTTGGCGGACCGAGCGACGGAAAGGTCTATACATAGATGCGTTGCCCGATGCCTGCACCAACCGTCGCTGTGAACTCGGATATGTCTGCTGATCTCTGGAATTCCGCTGCCCACGTCCTCGAGGCCAACTGGTCGCACGACCACATGGTCCCGTCCCGCCGCCTCTATCCCCATCAGTGGAGCTGGGACGCCGCCTTCATCGCGATCGGGCTCGCCTACACGAACCCGACCCGCGCCTGGCGCGACCTTCGCAGCCTCTTCGAGGCCCAGTGGCCCGACGGCCGGGTGCCCCACATCGTCTTCGACCCGGGTACGCCCGAGAACGACTACTTCCCGGGGCCGACCTTCTGGGACGTCCCCGCGTACGGAGGCCGGGCGGCCCGTGGCAGCACCGGTCTGGTGCAACCGCCGCTGCACGCGGTCGCCGCGTGGGAGGTCTACCGCCGCGCCGCCTCGCACGGCACCAGCTGCGCCCGCGCCGCCGGCGACGAGCTCGCCTGGCTGTACCCCCGGCTCGTCGCGCAGCAGGAATACCTGACCGGCCGCCGCGACGCCGGTGGCGACGGACTCGCCAGCATCGTGCACCCGTGGGAATCGGGCCTGGACAACAGCCCGTCCTGGGACGCCGCCATGTCGGCCGTCCCCGCCGATCTGACCCTGCTCACCCGTTTTCAGCGCCGGGACATCGAGAACGCCGACGCGGCTCACCGTCCGACCGACGTCGACTACGCGCGTTACCTGGGGCTGGTGCTGAATTACCGCGACGGCTCGTACGCGGACACCGACCTGGCCTGGCGGCACGACTTCGTCGTCGAATGCCCGTCCTTCAACTCGATCCTCGCGGCTGCCGAGCTGGCCCTGGTCCAGATCGCCGGGGTGGTCGGCGCCGACCCGGAGGTCCACCGCGCCCGCGCGCAGAAGATCACCGAGGCGATCTCCCGGCACCTGTACGACCCGGCGACGCGGACGTTCCGGTCACGTGACGTGCGTACGCGTACCTTGAGCCCGGCCCGGTGTGTCAACGGCCTGATGCCGCTGCTGCTGCCCGGACTGCCCACCGAGCAGGCGGAAGCCATCATGGCCGAGGCGGCCTCGCCGCGTTTCGGCCTGCCGGAGCAGACCGGTCTGCCCGTGCCGAGTTACGACCGGACCGCGCCGGACTTCGACCCGCTGCGCTACTGGCGCGGGCCGATCTGGATCAACGTCAACTGGCTGCTGCGCCGCGGCATGCTGGTCCACGGGTACCGCGGCGAGGCCGAGGACCTGCGGACGGCGATGGTCCGGCTGGTGCACCGGTCCGGGCATTTCGAATACTTCCACCCGGTGACCGGGGAGGGGATCGGCGCCCCGGCCTTCAGCTGGACCGCCGCCCTCTCCCTCGACCTGCTCGCCGACCGCAGCGTCCCCGCCTACGCCAGGGCCGCTTAGAAAATTTCGTCTCCGATGGTCGTGTCCGCACCGTGCCCGGTGTGCACGACCGTCGCGGGCGGGAGCGTCAGCAGCCGGTCCTTGATCGACCGCTCGATCGTGGGCTTGTCGCTGTATGACCGGCCGGTCGCACCCGGCCCGCCCTGGAACAGCGTGTCGCCGGTGAAGACGCACTCCAGCGAGGGCGCGTAGAGGCAGACAGCACCCGGGGCGTGCCCCGGCGTGTGCAGCACCCGCAACGGGCCGATCTCCTGCCCGTCGTGCAGCGGCGCCGGCATCGGCTCGCTCGGGTGGGTCAGCTTCCACAGGACCTCGTCGGCCGGGTGCAGCAGCAGCGGCGCACCGGTCTGCCGGGCCAGCTCGGGAGCGACCCGCACATGGTCGTCGTGCGCGTGGGTGAGGACGATCGCGGTCACCTTGCGGGCACCAACGACATCCAGGATCACGCGGACGTCGTGCGGGGCGTCGATCACCACGCACTCCTGGTCGTCACCGACCACCCAGACGTTGTTGTCGACGTCGAACGTCTCGCCGTCCAGCGAGAACGTCCCGTGTGTCACCGCATGATCGACCCGCATCAGAAGAGCACCACCGAACGCAGGACGCCGCCGGTGTGCATCTTCGCGAACGCCTCCTCGACCTGGTCGAGACGGATCTCCTCGGACACGAACGCGTCCAGGTCGATCCGCCCCTGCAGGTAGAGCTCGGTGAGCATCGGGAAGTCGCGGGTCGGCAGGCAGTCGCCGTACCAGCTGCTCTTGAGGGCACCACCGCGGCCGAAGACGTCCAGCAGCGGCAGCTCGATGGTCATCTCCGGGGTCGGCACACCGACCAGGACCACGGTCCCGGCCAGGTCACGAGCATAAAAAGCCTGCTTGTACGTTTCCGGCCGGCCGACCGCCTCGACGACGACGTCGGCGCCGTTGCCCCCGGTCAGCTCCTGCACGGCGGCGACGACGTCCTTGCCGCGGGCGTTGATGGTGTGCGTGGCGCCGAACTTGCGCGCCCACTCCAGCTTCTGGTCGTCGGTGTCCACGGCGATGATCGTCGTCGCGCCGGCCAGCGCCGCGCCCACGATCGCGCCGTCCCCGACGCCACCGCAACCGATGACCGCAACCGAGTCGCCCCTGGTCACGCCGCCGGTGTTGATCGACGCGCCGATGCCGGCCATCACGCCACAGCCGAGCAGGCCCACGGCCGCCGGGCGCGCAGCCGGGTCGACCTTGGTGCACTGACCGGCGTGGACCAGCGTCTTCTCGATGAACGCCCCGATGCCCAGCGCCGGCGACAGCTCGGTGCCGTCCTCGAGCGTCATCTTCTGCTTGGCGTTGTAGGTGTTGAAGCAGTACCACGGCTTGCCCTTGCGGCAGGCCCGGCAGTCGCCGCAGACCGCACGCCAGTTGAGCACCACGAAGTCACCAGGGGCCACATCGGTGACACCCTCGCCGACCGACTCGACGATCCCGGCGGCCTCGTGGCCGAGCAGGAACGGGAACTCGTCGTTGATGCCGCCTTCGCGGTAGTGCAGGTCGGTGTGGCACACGCCGCACGCCTGGATCTTGACCACGGCCTCGCCGGGACCGGGATCCGGCACGACGATCGTGGCCACCTCGACAGGGGCACCCTTGGCCCGGGCGATGACTCCGTTGACTCGCTGGCTCATGGTCACACTTTCTCACCTCCGCCTGTCTCCGCGTTCTGTCGGACCCAGGATCTACGGTGGGCAGGTGAAATTCCTGGGCCGCACGGCCGTTGCTCTCGTCGCGTTGTTGCTGCTGGCGCCTGCCCCTGCGCAGGCCGACGCGCCGTCCCGGCTCGCGGTCCAGGTCACCGACGCCGCGGGGGCGCTGGGCAGCCGCGCCGCCGCCGTCGACAGCGCCCTCGCCGCGCTGCAGCGCGACACCGACGTCCAGCTCTGGGTGATCTTCGTCGACTCGTTCGACGGCACGCCGGCGGAGCAGTGGACCGAGGCGACCGCCCGGCTGAGCGACCTGGGCGACAGCGACGCCCTGCTCGCGGTCGCGACCCAGGACCGCAGCTATTACGTCTCGTTCCCGGCGGACCCGCGCTTCACCGACGCCGAGCTCGCCGACGTGGCCAACCGGGATCTCGAGCCCGCCCTCTCCCGCGGCGACTGGCCCGGAGCCGTGATCGCCGCCGCCTCGGGCTACTCGGACGCCGCGAACAGCTCGAACAGCTCGCTGATCTGGGTCGTGGTGATCTTCGTCGTGATCCTGGCGGGCGCGCTCATCTGGGTCGTCCTCCGCCGCCGCCGGGCCCGGCCTGCGCCCGCCGCACCCACCGGCCCGCCGACCGCCGAGCTCACCGCCTCGGCGAACGCCCTGCTCATCGAGCTCGACGACGACCTGCGCGCCAGCGAGAGCGAGCTCTCCCTGGCCACCGCGCAGTACGGCGCCGAGGCCACCGCCCCGTTCAAGGCCGCGCTGGAGGCATCCCGCCAGGACGTCGCCGAGGCCTTCCGCCTGCGGATGACCTTGGAGGAGGTGCCCGCCCCGGACGAGGAGACCCGCCGCCGCACGCTCACCGAGATCATCGCGAAGTGCCGAGCCGCCGACGACCGCCTCGACGCCGAGTCCGAAGCCTTCGACCGCCTGCGTGACCTCGAAGGCCGCGCCGCCGAGGTCGCCACCGAGCTCGAAACCCGCCGCCTCACCCTCGAGGCCACCCTCCCGGCAGCGAGCAAAACCCTCCAGGACCTCACCCACCGGTACGCAGGCCCGACCGTCACCGGCATCTCCGGCAACCTCGACCAGGCCCGCGAACGCCTCCAGTTCACCGCCGAGGCGATCGGCCGCGCCCGCACCGCACTCCCGGCCAACCGCGCAGAGGCCGCCCTCGCCGTCCGCGCCGCCGAACAAGCCGCCGACCAGGCCGCCCAGCTGATCACCGCCATCGACCGCGCCGCCGCCGACTTCACCACCGCCCGCACGGCAGCCGACGCCCTCCTCACCGAGCTGGAGTCCGAGATCGCCGCCGGCCGCGCAGCCCTCACCGGCGGCAGCGTGGTGCCACCCGGCCTGGGTTCCGCGGTCACCGGCGCCGAGCAGGCCGTCGTCGAGGTCCGCACCCAGCTCGCCGCCCCCAAAACCGACCCGGTGACCGCCGTCGCGACACTCCAGGCCGCAGACGCCGCGCTCGACCATGCACTCGCGGAGGCCCAGGACGCCGCCGAGCGCACGGCACGCGCCCGCAGCCTGCTGGCCCAGGCCCTGCCCGTCGCCCGCGCCGAGGTCGCCGCCACCACCGACTTCATCACCACCCGCCGCGGCGCGATCACCACCACCGCCCGCGCCTCCCTCTCGGAAGCCCAACGCCACCTCGCCCTGGCCGAAAGCCTCGCCGCCACCGACCCCGCAGCCGCCCTCACCGAAGCCCAGCAAGCCCAGCAACTCGCCGCCGCCGCGGGCCACTCCGCCCACACCGACGTCCAAGGCTGGGGCGGCTACACCACCCAACCCACGGGCGGCTTCGACGCCGGCGCCTTCGCCGGCGCCGTCCTCGGCGGCATCCTCTCCGGCGGCGGCCGCTCCTACGGCGGCGGCCGGTCGGGCGGCTGGGGCGGCGGCGGCTTCGGCGGCAGCGCCACCCGAACCCGCCGAACAGGCGGCAGCTCCGGCGGCAGCGCCCGCCGAGGCGGCGGAGGCCGCTTCTGAGCCCCGAACCCACCCGCGGCTGGGGCGGCGGCGGCTTCGGCGGCAGCGCCATCCGAACCCCGCCGAACAGGCGGCAGCTCCGGCGGCAGCGCCCGCCGAGGCGGCGGAGGCCGTTTCTGAGCCCCGAACCCACCGGCGGCTGGGGCGGCGGCTCCGCCGGCAGCGCCACCTGAAGCCGCCGAACAGGCGGCAGCTCCGGCGGCGGAGGCCGCTTCTGACCCCCGAACCGGGTCTGACGCCCGCCTGGCTTCATTCGCGAGGTCGGGCGTCGGGTGCGCCGAAAGGTTCGCGGGAACCGGCACCACTCGTGGATCCTGGCCACAGGTCGTGCGGGCGGTAGCTCCGGAGGCCCGTTCACCGTCCGAATATGCGATCAGGGGGCGCACCGGGGGGGGTACGGGCCTCACATCCTGGCCGAGGCGTTCGATGGTGAATCACCACGTCAGCTCGCCGGCAAGAAACACGGCGGGGCAGATCATTAGGTGTTGGATCTGGTCAACGCCTGACGCGGCAAAACCACCAAGGGCCGTTGCGTTGCTCGCCGGCCTGCCCGGTGGGCCTACGACCCCGTGCCCATACTCGGCGCGACGCTCAGGATTCGCCGCGGGCCTTCGTTCGCGGCGCGATGATGACGGCCCAGGCCGCCACACCCAGGGCCGAACCCAGCCCGACACCGAGAGCGACGTTGTCGAAGAGAACCCCGGCGAGGACGCCGGCGGCGGCGCCGAATGCGACCCAGATCCCGAGATTTCCCCAGATCCCCAGACCTGCCGCGCGCGGGGGCGTGTCGTTACTCGTCATCGCATCTCCCCAGAATGTGGGTGGAAGGCTGACAATCTGGCGGCCCACCGCGACGGAGGGCGCACGCACCTTCGCCCACAAGTTATCACCGGACATCAAAGGCCATCGTCGTCGAGGAATCGGTCACCGCGCCGTCGCCTTCACCCGCTTGCCAAGATCACCAGCCCCGTTCATGGATGCACACCACCGGGACGGCCTGGGCTCATTCGAACGCAGGCCCGAGCGGTCCGGCGCAGACCGCGCTCCATCGACAGGTCCTGCGTCGCGCGTCAAGAACGGTGAGGCCGAGGGCCAGGACGGCCGCCCAGGCCAAACGGCTAGGGCCAAGCACAGGCCGCCCAGACCAAACGGCAAAAGCCGAGCACAGGTCGCCCAGACCAAAACCAGACGCGGGCCGGCCGGGTTGGCCGGGGTGACCCGGGTGGCCGGGCTGGCGGGGTGGCCGGGCTGGCCGGGGTGGCCGGGCTGGCGGGGTGGCCGGGGTGGCGGGGTGGCCGGGGTGGCCGGGGTGGCCGGGGTGGCCGGGGTGGCCGGGGTGGCCGGGGTGGCCGGTCGGACCGTGACTCTCAAGACTGGCTGGCTACGGCGGGCGGGTTGTGGGCTTGCGAGCATGCAGCTGGCAGGGTGCGGGCGGCTGTTTACGAGCCGCTGGGCGAGTGGCCGGTCGCGCCCGGTCTCGGCGTGAGCGACGGTCAGTGCCATGCAACCAGGCACGACACGGTTCAGATCTTGACCTTGCCCGGAGAGCTGATCACGTTGTGTCGGGGCGTTTGGGGTCGGGCGGTTCGAGGAGGGATTCGCAGAGTTTGGCGAGTTGTTTGACCTGAGGGGCGGTCAGGCGGTCGAAGACGAGTTCCTGGACGGCTGCGGCGTGGCCGGGGGCGGCTTCGATGACTTTTTGGAGGCCGGCGTCGGTCAGGACGGCGATCTGGACGCGGCCGTCCTCGGGGTCGCGTTCGCGGCGGACCCACCCTTGGGCTTCGAGGCGGGCCACGACGTGGGAGAGGCGTGACAGGGAGGCGCTTGCCTGCCGGGCCAGGCGGCTCATGGGGAGGCGGCGGTCTTCGCGCTCGGAGAGGGTCGAGATGACCTGGTAGCCCATGTGGGTGAGGCCTGCTTCGCGCTGGAGCTGGCCTTCGAGCGCTGCCGGGACCTTGACGAGGACTTCGACGAAGCGGCGCCAGGCCTGCTGTTCCTCGTCGGTCAACCACCGGGGCTCGTCCATGGCTGCAGGTTAGTAACCCGGGGTGGACGGCTCTTCGGCCGGGTGGCCCGATCTTGGGTGGGGGCGGGAGGTGTGAAGCGCAAACCTTCGGGAAACGCAGGCAGAACAATCGGGCACGTCGATCGACTTCCTTGAAGTGTCAAGAGTAGGGTTCGCGGCAGACTTTCCACCTCGATACAGCGCCGGGGCCGGCTGGCTGGGGGGCCTCGGCCGGCCCCGGCGTTGTGTCGCTTCCGGGGCCGCGCCGGACCGGGGTTTCCGCCGTCGTTGGCGCGACCGGCCGGGCCGGACACCGGAGTGCCCGGCCTCGCCGGGGATGAGCCTCGTGAGCCTCGCGGGATAAGCCTCGTGAGCCTCGCAGGGATGGCTCAGGAGGACGGCGGCTCGTCCTTGCCGGCTTCCTCGAGGCGGTCGGCCTCTTCCTTGGTGTGGTGGACCGCACCTTCGGCGTGCTCGGCCGGGCCGTAGATCGTGTAGAGGACGAGTGGGTTCGGGCCCTCGTTGGTGAAGTTGTGCTTGCGGCCGGCGGGGACGACGACCAGGTCACCGGCGGCGACCTTGCGGGTCTCGCCGCTGATCTTGGCTTGGCCGACGCCGCTGACGAAGGTCAGGATCTGGTCGACCTCGTGGACTTCCTCGCCGATCTCACCGCCCGGCGGGATTGTCATGATCACGAGCTGGGTGTGCTTGCCGGTCCACAGGACGCGGCGGAAATCCGGGTTCTTCTCGGCAACGGTGGCGATCGTGAAGTGTTCCATGACCCCGAGTTACCCGGATCAGGCCCGGTTTGAACGCCTCAACCGGGTCTGCGGGCGCAGCTCCTCGACGGGCGCCGGGCGGCCGATGAGGTAGCCCTGGACGAAGTCGACGCCCAGCTCACGCAGCATGCGCAGGGTGGCCTCGTCCTGGACGAACTCGGCGACCGTGTGGATGCCGTACGCCTGGCAAACCTGCACGAGGGCGCGGACGAGGACCTGGTCCTCGGGGTTGCGGACAAGATCGACCACGTACTCGCCGTCGATCTTCACGAGGTCGATCGGGAAGAGGCGGAGGTAGCGGAACGAGGCGTAACCCGAGCCGAAGTCGTCGAGGGCGAGCTGGCAGCCGAGGTCACGGATGCGGTCGGCGAAGTGGCGGGCCTCGCTCAGATTGCCGATCAGGGCCGTCTCGGTGATCTCGAACGTGAGCTGTTCGGGGTTGACGGCGTACCGCTCGATGAGGGCCTCGACCTCGGCGGTGAGGCGTGGGTCGCCGACCGAGCGGCCCGACAGGTTGATCTGGAGGGAGAGGTCGCTGCGTTCGGCGGCGAGCTCCAGGGCGCGTTCGACGACCCACAGGTCGATGTCGTAGATCGCGTCGAGGCGTTCCGCGGCGTCGAGGACGTGCGTCGGTGACTGGTGGCCGCCGGCCTCGTCGAGGACGCGGAGCAGGAGCTCGTGGCGGAGGACGCGGTTGGTCTGGAGTTCGAGGATGGGCTGGGCGTACAGGGTGAAGCGGTCGGTGCCGAGCGCCGCGGCGACGCGGTCGCGGTAGGTGCCCTGGCGGTCGCGGACAGCGATCGGGTCGGCGACCAGGGTGACCGGGCGGTTGGCTTCGCGGGCCTGGCGCCAGGCGTGGTCGGCGTCGATGAGCAGGTCGTGGCTGCCGGCCTCGCCGCCGGGGCGGAACCGGACCAGGCCGGCCCAGGCGCGGGCGCGGAGCCAGGCGTCCGGGAGCACGAACGGCTGGGTGCGGAGCGCTTCGACGAACAGGTCGGCCTGCCGGCGGGCCATCACCCAGGACGCGCCGGGGAGCAGGACGGCGATCTCGTTCGGGCCGGCGTGGCCGAGCATGTCGTCGGGGCGGACGATGCCCTCGAGGACACGGGCGGCGCGTTGCAGCAGCTCGGTGTTGCCGTCGAAGCGCACACCGTCGGTGTGGTCGGGCTCGACGCGGACGATGAGCAGCGCGCCACCGCCGCGGCGCTGGGCGCGGTCGAGCTCGTCGGCGAAGCGGGCGCGGGTCATCAGGCCGGTCGACGGGTCACGTTCGATGACCGACGCCTGGACGGTCTCGCCGCGGCGGCTCAGGCGGGCGACCTCGCGGCGGGCCCGCTCGCGGGCGGAGACGTCACGCAGGGTGCCGCGGAGGCCGTGGACGGTGCCGTCGGGGTCGGTGATCGGCTCGAGGCGGCAGTCCACGTCGAACCAGCCGCCGTCGGAGCGCACCAGCCGGACCGTCGTACGGACCGGCTCGCGCCCTGTCCAGGCCTGGGTGATCGCGCCGAGGGCCTTGGAGTGGTCCTCGGTGTGCACGTGCTTGGAGAGGATCTGGCGGCTCAGCCCGCTGTCGGTCGCCGGACGGCCGAGCAGCACGGCGAGCCCGTCGGACCAGACGATCTCCTCGCCGGCCGCACGGTAGGTGAACCACGCCTCGTCCTCGACGGGCGTGCGCGGCTCGGGCAGGGGCAGCTGGGGGCCTTGATTGGGGCTCATCCGGGGGCGACGGGAGAGGCGGTCGCGCAGGGCGCGAGGACGGGGGAAACGTTCGTCTGGTGCCGTCATGTGCCGTCGTAACCTCCCGCCCGAGTGAGTCGAAGTCCCTGACCTATTACGACCCGTCACGGGTCGATGTAACAGGGCACGCCGCCGACAATGTTTTCGCAGCTGGCCCAACAAAACAAAGAACTGCGGTTTCTCCACCGTTCAGAGAGTGAATTTAGCTGATCGGATGAACGCCACGCTGCGCCGTGTTCTCACCCGGTTACGGTCGGATCCATGACGGACAGTTACTGGCAGTGGTGACTGTGGAACCTACTGCGACACCTACCCCCTGACCTCGGTCGCCATGCACACAAAGCTGCGACAGGTATGCGCCCCGTAACGAGATCGGGAGGCGGTGGATATGGTGGCCCTTCGGACACGTGAGCGAGGACGACGACGCATGGGCATCATTCGGGACATGCAGCGGGCGCACGCGACGCAGGCGGCCGCGACACACCGGTCACAGACCGCCGCGGAACAGCAGCGCCAGCTGATCAGGCGCAACGCCGACCTGGCGGTCGCCGCGGCGCAGCAGGCCGCCTCCGACGCGGAGCGGCAGCGCGAGCACCGCCGCCTGTACGCGGAAGCACGCACCGCCGACGCTGCGGCAGCCAACGCCGACGTGCGGGCACGCCTGTCTGACCTGGACTCGCTGCTGCTCTCCACGTTGGACGTCGACGACCACATCGACCTGGACCGCTTCAAGAAGCCGGTGCAGGTGCCGCCCTTCGACCCGGGCAAACTGGGCCGGCCGCTCCCCCAGCCCTCGTGGGACAGCTTCGCGCCGCCCGAGCCGCGGGGTGTCGGCAAGATCCTCGGCGGTGAGCGCATCCACCAGCAGCAGGTCGCCGCGGCGAAGCAGGCGTTCCAGGCCGCCCGCGACCGCTGGGTCGACGCGGAGACCCGGCGGCTGCGGCAGCTGGGTGAACGCGAACGGCAGTACGAGGCGAACCGCAAGCGCTACGAGGCGAAGCTGATCTCGTACAACGCGGAGGTGGACCGGTTCGCGGCGGCGGTGGCCGGTGCCGACCCGTCCTCGGTTGTCGAATACTTTGCGATGGTTCTCGGCAATTCGGTGTACCCGGACGATTTCCCCCAGCATTTCCGGCTCGCGTTCCTGCCGAAACAGGGAAGTCTGCTGGTCGAGTACCACCTGCCGCCGGTCGAGGTGATCCCGGTGGTGAAGGAGTACCGCTACGACCGGGTCCGCGACGACCTGACCGCGGTGCCGCGCGACGAGGGTGAGATCCGGCGGCGCTACACCGAGATCATCTCCATGGTGGCGCTGCGGACCGTCCACGAGATCATCGAGGCGGACCGGGGCGGGCTGGTCGCCGAGGTGCTCTTCAACGGCATCGTCGACACGATCGACCGCCGGACCGGGCGCTTCGTGCGCCCGTGCCTGGTGTCACTGCGCACCGACCGGGACACGTTCGCCGCGATCAAGCTGCGCCGGGTCGACCCGGTCGCCTGCCTCAAGCACCTGCAGGCCGGTCTGAGCGGTGCGCCGGACCAGCTCGAGGGCGTCACTCCGGTGATCGACTTCGACCGGGAGGCCGAGCACGACTTCACCGGCGAGTTCAACGTGCTGGCCGACATCGACGAGCGCCCCAACCTCGCGACCATGGATGCCGACGAGTACGAGCAGCTGCTCTGTGACCTGTTCGGCAATATGGGCCTGGAGATGGGCCCGGCCGGTGAGGGCCCGAGCTGGCTCGCCACCGACCCGCGGCCCCTGTTCGGCGGCACGGTGGTGATCCACGCCGTCCGTGGCGCGGCGGTCGGCGCGGACACCGCGGTGGCCGTGGCCGAGGAGGTCAGCGCGTCCGGTGCCACCAAGGGCATCCTGGTCGCCCTCGACGGGTACGAGGCCGAGGTGCACGAGGCGGTCTCGGGCCGCCCGCTGGAGCTGCTGGACGGCCCGGCCCTGCTCAACCTGCTCGCCGAGCACTCCAGGGTGAAGGCGCGGATCGAGGCGCCGGCTAAAGCTTGAGGGTGTGACCGGTCGTCGCGTCCACGTGGTCGGGGACGTCGTCGTGCCGGTCGCCGACGGTCGGTGTGCCGGTGGGCTCGAACATCAGGATGTGCGCGCCACCGGGTGACGACGGCTTGTGCTCGGTGCCCTTCGGCACGGTGAAGACGTCGCCTTTGTGCAGCTCGACCGTGCGGTCCCGCAGTGCGATCTGCAGGTCACCGTCGAGGACGAGGAAGAACTCGTCGGTGGTGTCGTGGGTGTGCCAGAGGTGGTCGCCCTGCACCTTGGCGACCCGGACGTCGTAGTTGTTGACGCTGGTCACGATGCGCGGGCTCCACAGCTCGTCGAAGGAGGCGAGGGCGGCGGCGAGGGAGATCGGGTCGTTGGTCACCCTCTCATCGTCCGGCTTGTCCGCGGGTACGCGGGAGTGCTAGGAATCGCACATGCCGCAAGAATCCTTGCACCGAGTCGTCGTGATCGTCGACGCGAACTCGAACCCGTTCGAGCTGGGCTGCGCCACGGAGATCTTCGGCCTGCGACGCCCCGAGCTGGGCCGTGACCTGTACGACTTCCGCCTGTGCTCACCCGAGCCCAGCACCCTGATGCGCGACGGCTTCTACACGCTGAGCGGCGTCGCGGGCCTGGAGGCGACCACAAGCGCAGACACGGTGATCGTGCCGAACCGGCCCGACGTCGAGGTCCCCCGCCGGCCAGCGGTGCTGGAGGCGATCCGGCAGGCGCACGCCCGTGGGGCCCGGCTGCTGGGCTTCTGCAGCGGCGCGTTCACGCTGGCCGAGGCCGGTGTGCTCAACGGCCGCCGGGCCACCGCGCACTGGCAGTGGGCCGACGACTTCCGTGCGCGCTTCCCGGCTGTGACCCTCGAACCGGACGTCCTCTTCGTCGACGACGGCGACATCCTCACCTCGGCCGGCAGCGCGGCCGCCCTGGACCTGGGACTGCACGTGGTCCGCCGCGACTTCGGCGCGGAGATCGCCAACGCCGTCAGCCGCCGCCTGGTCTTCGCGGCCCACCGCGACGGCGGCCAGCGTCAGTTCGTCGAGCGGCCGATGCCGGTGGTCCCGGACGAGTCGCTGGCGCCGCTGCTCGCCTGGGTGCAGGAACACCTCGACCGGCCGCTGACCGTCGCGGACCTGGCCGCCGAGGCCGCGGTCAGCCCGGCGACGCTGCACCGGCGTTTCCGGGCCGAGCTCGGCACCACACCGCTCGCCTGGCTCACCGGCGAACGGGTCGCCCTCGCCTGCCGGTTGATCGAGCGCGGCGAGTCCCGCTTCGAGGTCGTGGCCCGGCGTACGGGCCTGGGCACCGCGACTAACCTGCGGTCTCTGCTGCGCCGGGAGACGGGTCTGAGCCCGACGGAGTATCGGCGGCGGTTCGGAACGGCGCCACGTTGAGCTCCTCGATGCGCTGCCAGAGCGGTCGCAGGGCCGCCTCGGGCTCACGGGCGAAGATGCTGCCCCGGATGCGGACGAAGACGCAGTTGCCGACACGTTCGAGCACCGCCTGCCGGCGCATGTCGCTCTCCCACTGCTCCGGCCCGTGGTACGCGTCCCCGTCGCACTCGATCGCCAGCCGGCGCCCGTCCGGGGCGTTCAGGACGAAGTCGATGCGGTAACCGCCGATGCGGAACTGCGGTGTCGGGCGGTAACCGCGTTTCACCAGCCGGCGCAGCACGTCGCGTTCGAAGCCGGATTCGCAGAGGAGTTCCAGGTCCGGTGCCGTGGTCTGCACCGGCAGGTTCTGCGCGTAGTTCAGCAGCAGCGCGCGGGCGTCGTCGGCCAGCAGTGACTGCGGGCGTACCGAATGGAAGATCCAGAGTTGGTCGCGGGCGCGCGACGCCGCGACGTTGACCCGGCGGTGATATTCGCGCTTGGTGAACGCCGCGAGCCGCCCGTCGTTGTCCGAGACGACCATCGACACCAGCACGACGTCCCGCTCGTCGCCCTGGAACGTGTAGGCGTCACCGACACGCAGCCGGCGAGCCTCCATCTCGTCCTCGCCGATCGCCTCGCGCAACGCCTGGAGCAGGTAGTTCGCCTGGCCGCTGGTGCTCAGCAGGCTGATCACACCGAGGGTCTTGCCGCGGTAGTCCGGGTCGGCGACGATCGCCGCCACCTGCGCCACCAGCGCATCCGCCTCCGCGACGTTCACATCGCCGTACGGCGGCAGCGGCTGGCGGACACCGTCGGCGATGAAAACGGGCCGGACCGGCGTGGACAGCGGCCGGTCCGCGCGCAACGGCTGGATCTTGCCGTCGTAGTAGTGCCGCGACGAGAACTCGATGATCTGCGGCACACACCGGAAGTGCTCGGTCAGCAGGATCCGCTCGGGCGAACGCCGTACCGCGTGGTCGTACAGGGAGGACTCCGGGTCGAAGTGCTCGGCCGACGGCACGTCGTCGAGGTGACTGTGGATCAGTCCGGAGACCGAGCCGACAAACCCGAGCTGCGGCCCGATCTGCTGATCGTCACCGACGACCACGGCGCGTTCGGCCAGCGACAGCACCGGCAGCGCGAACAGGTCCGCCTGCGACGCCTCGTCCACGATCACCACGTCGAAGTGCGCGCCACCGGCGAACTGCTCGATCGCCCGGTCCACCGACATGACCCAGACCGGCACGGCCTCGACGGCGGACTCCATCGCCCGCTGGGCGTGCGCCTGCCAGGCCGCGGCGGTCCGGCCGGTGCCCTTGCCGATCTTGCGCAGCGCGGTGGTCCAGTCGGCCAGCGCGGCCCGGCGGCGGTCGTCGAGCGAGCGAGCCACCTCGAGCCACGCCGACGCGACGACCAGGTCACCGGTCAGCCGCCGGATCTTGTCGCGGCCGAGCTCGACGCGGCGGTTGAGCACGGCCGGGTCGACACTGCCGACCACCAGGTCGAACCACGTCTGCGCCTGCCGCCACTGCCAAGCGTGCAGACAGGCGGTCCCCGGGACGGCCGGCACCTGCCCGGCGTCGATCTGGCCGGCCCACTCCGGCGCGAGCTCACCCAGCCGGTCCAGCAGCTCGACATAACGGGCGGCCTCGGGCCTGATCGCCGTCAGCCTCCGGGCCTCCGCAACCAGACCGTCCCACTCGGCCAGCTCCGGATCGAACCAGGCCGCGGCCAGCTCCGGCCACGGCACCAGCGAGTCGGCCACCGCACGGTCCCGCGCGTCCAGCTCATCAAGATCAAAAACGACCGGGCTGTCGTCCAGCAGGGCCGCGACCTCCGCCAGCCGGGCAGCGTCGAGATCCAGCTCCTCCTGCGGTACGAGCACACGCAGGCGCGCGGACAGCTCGGGCCACTCACGGGCGTCCCAGCCGAGCGACTGCGCCGCCTCGGCGAGCAGCGTTCCCGCCCACACCTCCGGGTCGCCCTGCCGCGCGGGGATGCCGAGCCGCTGGATCCACTCGGCCCAGTGCTCGCCGAGCCGGCGCTGCGCCTGACCACGGCGGACCCACGCGGCGGCCAGGTCGACGTCCTCGACCGTGCGCAGCGGTTCGCCGTCGACGCGTACCTCCTCGGCGATGCGCCAGAGGCCGGCCTGCAGCAGACGGTTGACACCCTTGCCCGCGGCGAACCGTTCCCGCAGCTCACCGAGGCCGGCGAGGAGGCGCTTCGGCTCGGCGGCCAGCGCGTTCGCGACGGTGACGCGGTGCCCGCCGAGCAGCCGGGCCAGGTCGGCCAGCGCCCGCTGCAGGTCCTCGGTCGCGGTGACGTGGTCGGTCCACACCGTCGCCCAGTGCGGGTCGGCGAGCAGCCGGCCCAGCCGGTCGGTCCAGGTGCCTTCGCGGCGGTGGAGCCAGGCGATGGCGTCGGTCAGCCCTTCGCGGAGTGCCGCTACGGGGTTGGGGCCGTGTGCGCGTACGGAATCGGTGTCGACGCCGGCCAGCTCCAGGCGGGACACGCGGTCGGCGGCCGCGTCCCGGTCGGCTCGCGCCTGTTTTGCTGTTCGGGCGTCGGGCAGGGCCGCGACGTCCGGCAGCGGGCGCAAGGCGGCCGTCCGGTCGGCGTGCGTGATCCGCGCGGCCAGGGAAAGCAGCGTCGCGAACTCGTCGGCGGACAGCGGCGGCCGGTCGGTCGGCGCGATCGGATCGGGGATCCCACCGTGCGCGGCGTGCTCCCGCAGCCAGGCCCCGACATCAGCGGGCGACAGATCAACATCGTCGATCCTGTACGTCGCGGACTCGTTCTCGGCGATCGCCCGGAGACCGCCCAGCGCGGTGGCCAGGTCGCGCTCGGCATCCTCGAGGCGCTTGGTCAGGCGCTCGACCCGGCCCGCCTCGGCCGTCTTGTCCAGCGTCGCGGCGCGGTCCGACAGCTCCCGAGCGGCCAGCTGCAACTGCACCAGCTGATCGGTCGTACGCCCGAGGACCGCCAGGCAGAGCGCCTGCACCTCCTCGGGCAGCCCGTCACGCAGCACCCGCAGCGGATCTTCCTTCTGCGCGACGACGAGGACCCGCTTGCCGTTGGCCATCAGGTGGCAGATCAGGTTGCGGATCGTGTGGGTCTTGCCGGTGCCGGGCGGGCCCTGCACGGCGACGTTGCGGTGCTGGGCGAGCCGGCGGGCGATCGACTCCTGCGCCTCGTTGGTCGGCAGTGGCATGAGCAGCCGCTCCCCCACCCGGTGCCAGTTCTCGGGCTGGTCGTCGGGCATCCGCAGCTTGCTGGGCTCGTGCGCGACGATCGCGGCGAGCGCACCGATGCTGCTGGTGTCACCGGCGAGCAGCCGGTCGCGCAGGCTCTCCAGGAACCCGCGCAGCAGCCGCTGCTTCGGCCGGGCAAACAGGACACCGGTGTCGACAAGATGTGGCCCCACGGCGCTCTCACCCGGCTTGATCACCCGGCGGTCGTAGCCGAGCCGTCCGAGGGCCCGCTCGAAGAGCTCCTGTCGTTCGAGGACGTCCCAGAGGTCCACCTCGAGCGTGCCGGCCGGACCGGCCAGACCGAGGAGCTGGCTCAGGTACCGCTCGTCGAGCCCGGCCAGCGCGTCGGTCTGCAGCCGTGACGGACCCTGCGGCGAGACGGTGATCAGCGACCGGTCCGGCTCGTACTCGATGATTACCGGGGTGGCGACCAGCGGGTACCGCACCCGCTGCTCACCGATCGTCGTCTCCAGCAGACCGTGACCCCAGACCAGCTCGGTGGTCGCGGCGGTCATGTCGACCTGGTGCATCAGATCGAACAGCTGCCGGTGCAGCGTCCGGGTCTTCTCCGCCTCCTGGCTGAGCAGCGACCAGGGCCGCCACACCTCGTCACGCCAGGTCTCGAACTCGTCGTCCTCGTCACCGACCTTCGGCTCGTCCGTGGCACTGACCTGGTTGAGCCGGCGCCGCAGCTCGGCCGGCACCGCCACCGGCGGCGGCAGATCGGGCAGACCCACCCGCAGCCAGCTCGTCCCGTCGAGGGCGGGCCCGACCTCGACGGCCGGATGCGCGGGCAGCCCGTCGAGCCGGTGCGCATCGGCGGGAACCGTCCGCGCCGGGCGCTCCATGTGCGCCCGCACCGCCAGCAGGTAGTCCGCGACGGAAACAGCCCGGTCCCGGATGACGGTGGGCGACTCGGACGGCATTCTTCGGAGGTTATCCGACGTCCGCAGCCCGGGTGCGGCCACGTGAGACCCTTCTCCAGGGGTAACCATGACGCAGTTCTATCCGCAGGACCCGTTGGTCAGCGGCGACTTCAACGGCTGGTGGCGGCGCAGCGTCTGGCTCATCCGGGCGGGCTGGCGGCCCATGGCCCTGGTGCAGGTCGTGGTCACGGTCCCGATCGCGGCCATCGTGATCCCCGCCTTCTCCCGCTTCGAGAAGGAGCAGGCCGAAGCCCACAGAATCATGGAGACGACCGACCTCACCCCGGGCCTGATCTTCGCGGGCTGGACGTCCCTCGTGCCCGTCATCGTGATCGGCAGCCTGCTCTACCTGCTCGGCCAGCTGGCCGTCGCCCAGCTGGTGATCTCCCTGGCCACCGGACGGGGCACCGCTCTGGGTCCCGCGGTCGCGACCGCCGCCCGCCGAACCCCGGCGCTGCTCGGCTGGTTCCTTCTGGCCGTGCCGGTCCTGCTGATCTCCCTGGCCCTCTGCTTCTTCCCGGCCATCTACGTCGGCGCGGTCATCACGATCCTGCCCGTGGTCGTCCTGGTGGAACGCCGGCGCGGGATCGGGCGTTGCTTCCAGCTCTTCAACGCGGACCTGGGGCTCTCCATCGCCCGCATCGCGACCATCATCGGCCTGACCTTCGCCGCCAGCCTGGCCCTGACACTGGTGACGACGCTGGTGGACGTGGTCGCCCCGAACCTGATCGGCACAAGCCTGAAGGTTCTGCTGGAGACGTCGTACTACATCGTCTCCGGGGTGGTCGTGACCACGATGGTGGTCACGGCCTATGCGGACATGCGCTCACGCCACGAACGGTTCTCCAGCGCCGACCTGATCTGACCGGCCGTCAGGCCTCTTCGGGGTCGCGGCCCTGGGCGGCGCGGCCGCCGTCGACGGGCAGGACCACGCCGTTGATGAAGCCGGCCGCGTCCGAGAGCAGGAACGCGACCGCATCCGCCACCTCGTCCGCGCGTCCCATCCGGCCGAGTGGCTGCAGCAGCCGGATTTCCCGGGCGAAGTGTTCGGCACCGGCCTCGTCGAGACCCGCGACGTGCGCCTCGGACCGCTCGGTGGTGATCGAGCCGAGCGCAACGGCGTTGACCCGGATGCCCCGCGGCCCGTAGTCCACGGCCAGTGCCCTGGTCAGGCCCTCGATCGCGGCTTTGGCCGTCGCGTAGGCCAGCGCACCGCGGACGACCCGCTGCGCCTGGTGCGACGAGACGTTCACGATCGCACCGGCCCCCTGCGGCAGGAACGCCCGGACGGCCGCCGCGCTGCCCACGACCACCGGGTCGAGGTTGCGGCCGATCAGCGCCAGCACCTCACCCGGCGGCACCTCGTGCAGCCACGCGTCGCGGAACACGGCCGCGTTGTTGACCCAGCCGGACAACGGCGACGGCACCGCGGCCACGGCACGGTCGGCGACCGCCGGGTCGGACGCATCACCGACGACCGGAACGATCCGGCCGGCCGGGTGCTCCTCGATCCAGTCGAGCGCCGCCGGGTCGAACTCGATCACGGCGACGTCGTCACCCGCCGCGGCCAGGCGTTCGACGATCGCCCGGCCGACTCCCCGGCCACCGCCGGTCACCACGTGGGACGCCATGGTCAGACGATGGCGCTGTAGGCGTTCAGGGCGGGCTGACCGCCGAGGTGGGCGTACAGGACGGTCGAGTCCTTGCTGATCTCACCCCGGCTGACCAGGTCGATCAGGCCGGCCATCGACTTGCCCTCGTACACCGGGTCGGTGATCATGCCTTCGGTCCGGGCGGCGACCCGCATCGCGTCGAGCGTGGCCTCGTCGGGGATGCCGTAGATGCCGCCGTGGTAACGGTCGTCGAGCAGGATCTCGTCGTCGCGCAGGTCGCGGTCGACACCGATGAGGGCGGCCGTGGCGCGCGCGATCCGGGAGACCTGGTCGTGGGTCTCCACCGGCTTCGCCGAGCCGTCGATGCCCAGGACGCGGCGCGGCCGGTGATCGCCGAGCGCGGCAAAACCGGCGATCATCCCGGCCTGGGTGCTGCCGGTCACCGAGCACACCACCACCGTGTCGAAGAAGACGCCGAGCTGCGCCTCCTGCTCCGCGACCTCCCGGGCCCAGTTCGCAAACCCGAGTCCGCCGAGGCGGTGATCGGAGGCGCCGGCCGGGATCGCGTACGGCTTTCCGCCGCCCGCCTCGACCTCGGCGATCGCGGCGTCCCAGCTCTCCTTGAAGCCGATGCCGAACCCGGCCTTGACCAGGCGCACGTCCGCACCGGCAAGCCGGCTGAGCAGGATGTTGCCGACCTTGTCGTAGACGCTGTCCGGCCAGTCGACCCAGCTCTCCTGGATCAAGACACACTTCCTGCCCGCGTACGCCGCGACCGCCGCAACCTGCCGCGTGTGGTTCGACTGCACGCCACCGATCGAGACGAGCGTGTCGCACCCCTGCGCGATGGCGTCGGCGACCAGATATTCGAGTTTCCGCGTCTTGTTCCCGCCGTACGCGATGCCCGAGTTGCAGTCCTCGCGTTTCGCCCAGACCGCCGCACCGCCGAGGTGGCGGGTCAGCCGGTCGAGCCGGTGGACGGGCGACGGCCCGAACAGCAGCGAATACCGGTCGAAGTCGTCCAGTGCCATGCCAGCTCCTCAGTCGGTTCCGCGCCCCATGCTGCCAGCACTTTCTGTGCTCCGTCACCGTGATCGCGCAGTCGGGAACCTTCGACCAGTTCTGAAAGTGCAGTCAGGAGGAGAAGTCAGCGAGCATCCCGGTGTAGGCCTTCGGCAGCGGTGGTGCGTATTCGTTGCGGGTCGAGGTGCGTAGACCCAGGGTGATCAGCGACTGCACGAACACCGTTGCCGCCGCTACTCCGTCGACGACGGGGACGCCGAGCTGCGCCGATACCTTTCCGCAGAGGTCGGCCATGCCCGCGCAGCCGAGGACGATGACGTCGGAGTCGTCGCGGTCGAGGGCGGCCCGGCCGACGGCCACCACCCGGTCGACCACGTCCGGGTCCTTGTCGAGTTCGAGCACCGGGATGTCGCAGGCGTGGACGCCCCGGCAGGTCTGCCCGGCGCCGTATCGGGCGGCGAGGTCCCAGGCACGTCCCCGGGTGCGGTCGAGCGTGGTGACCACGCTGAAGCCGCGGCCGAGCATGGCCGCCGCGTGCATGGCGGCTTCGGCGATGCCGACGACCGGGCCGGCGGCGAGTTCGCGGGCGGCGTCCAGACCGGGGTCGCCGAAGCAGGCGAGGACGTAACCGTCGACGCCGGCCCGCTCCCCCTCGGCGATCTCCGCGAGAGTGCCGGGAACGCTCAGCGCCTCGTCGTAGTGGCTCTCGATCGATGCTGGTCCCATGGCGGGGTTGACCGCGTCGAGGCGGGTGCCCGGGCCGGCGACGGCCCGGGCACTCTCCTCGATCTTCCTGGTCATCTCCGCGGTGGTGTTGGGATTGATGACCCGGATGTGCATCGTTACGCGACCTCGTCGAGGATCCGGCTGCGCTCCTGCACGCGCATCCGCGGGGCCAGGCCGAGGTAGACCACAAAGCCGAGCGCCATGCCGATGAACCAGCTGTACTGCGCCGTGGTGTGCATGCCCGGACCGCCGGTCCAGAGCACCGGCACCATGGCGACCACCGCGCCGACGGCCGTGGCGATGATGGCCGGCGGGTTGTAACCCTTGGTGTACCAGTAGCGCCCCTCGGGCGACATGGTGAACATGTCGTCGACCGAGACCTTCTGCTTGCGCACGATGTAGAAGTCGGCGATCAGGACACCGAACAGCGGGCCGATGAAGGCGCCGAGCGTCTCCAGCGTGTAGTGGATGACATCGGGGTTGTTGTAGAGGTTCCACGGCGTGATCAGCACCGAACCGACCGCGGCGATCATGCCGCCGGCACGCCAGCTGATCCGCTGCGGGCTCACGTTGGAGAAGTCGAACGCCGGCGAGATGAAGTTCGCGACGATGTTGATGCCGATGGTGGCGATCGTGAATGTCAGCGCACCGAGCACGATGGCAAAGGTGCTGTCGATGCGGGCGACCGTCGCCACCGGGTCGGTGATCAGCTCGCCGAAGACCGGGATGGTCAGCGACGCGGTCACCACGACCAGGATCGAGAACGCGAGGAAGTTCAACGGGAGACCGAGCAGGTTGCCGGTCTTCACCGCCTTGAACGACTTGCCGTACCGCGAGAAGTCACCGAAGTTGAGCATCGGCCCGGAGAAGTACGAGACGACCAGCGCGATCGCCCCGAGCATGACCGGGATGGCGCTGGCACCGCTGTACTTGACCTCGCCCAGGCTGAGGTTGATGTTGCCCCAACCGGCCTTCCAGATCAGGTACCCGGTCAGCACGATCATGACGACGTAGACGGCCGGGCCGCAGAAGTCGATGAACTTGCGGATCGTCTCCATGCCGGTCCAGAACACCGCCGCCTGCAGGACCCAGAGGATCGCGTACGTGCACCAGCCGAGCAGCGGCAGTCCGAGGAAGCCGTACTGGTTGACGTCCGCGTAGGGCATCAGGTCGGGGAACAGCTTCAGGACGACCACGTCGAGGGCGGCCGAGGCGAGGTAGGTCTGGATGCCGTACCAGGCGACGGCGATCAGCCCGCGGATGATCGCGGGCACGTTCGCCCCGAGCACCCCGAACGCCGATCGGTTGATCACCGGATAGGGCACACCGGTCAGCTGGCTGGGCTTCGCGACGAGGTTGCAGAAGAAGTAGACGATCGTGATGCCGACGAGCAGCGAGACGAGCACCTGCCAGCTGGAGAGGCCGAGCGCGAACAGGCTGCCCGCGGTGACGTACCCGCCGACGCTGTGCACGTCCGACATCCAGAAGGCGAAGATGTTGTAGGAGCCCCAGGTCTGCTTGCGCAGCGGGGCGAGGTCCTCGTTGGTGAGGCGGGGGTCGTATCCGGGCTTGATCTCCCCCGAGCCGACGGGCATGCCGGCTGCTTCGATGAGATCGGAGTTTTTGGCGACAGTGGTATCGGACATGCCCACTCCTGGGGTCGAGCGGCTTCGTTGCGCTCACGCTAGGAATGGGCTGTTTCGGCAAGATGAGCGGAGAGATATATCTATTCAGCTATCTCTCAGGCAGGCTCGGCTTCTCAGCCAGGCTCGGCTTCTCAGGCAGGCTCCGCGAACAGCCCGGTGTCCTGTGGCAGGCGGGCGATGAGGGTCTGGAGACGTTGGTGGTGGTCGCCGCACACACCGATCAGCGCCTCGGCGTCGCGAGCCGTGAACGCCGCCAGCATGCCCGCGTGATCACGGTGCAGCAGCTCGCGTTCGGCGGCGTCCAGGTGTGACATGGGCTGCAGCGGTTCGGTCATGTTCCAGGCCGTGCTGAGCATGTGCAGCAGCCGTCGCATCCGGCACGGCTCGATGAGAGCCAGGTGGAAGCGCCGGCTTTCGCGATGATGAGCGCGTCCGTCGCCGGCGCGGATCGCCGCCTCGAGGGCAGCGTGCGCGGCCCGTGCCTGCTCGTCGTCGCTGTTGCCCGCCAGCTCGACGGCGACCCGCAGCGCCGCCGTCTCCAGCGCCTCGCGCACCAGATAGATCTCCCCGAACTCCGCCACGGTCATCTTCGCGACGCGATATCCGGTCCGGGCCCGGTGATCGACCAGCCCTTCACCGATCAGGGTCATCAAGGCTTCGCGGACGGGGATGCGGCTCACTCCGAACGAGGCGGCGACCCCGTCGACCGGGATGGGGGAACCGGGTGGCACCTCGCCGTCGAGGATGCAGCGGCGCAGCTCGTCGAGGATCTCGCTCTGCGAACTGCCCTGCGGCTTGTTCACCAACCGTGAGAGCAGCACCGATCGGACGCGCGGGTGGGGCATGGCCTCTCCCTCCCCTCAGCCGAGGACGTGAGAGCTGACCATATTCCCGTCGCGTTATCGCCGTGTTGCGCATCAGCGATCAGAACGCCTGATGAACAGCCAGGTGGCCACCAGATAGGCGATCACGAGGAGCCCGCCGAACCACGCGACGGCCGTCCAGGTCGCCGCCACGTCGGGCCGCCCGGCCATGAATCCCCGCAGCGCCTCGATGACCGGCGTCAACGGCTGATGCCCAGCAAAGCCACGCAGCGCCGCCGGCATCGTCTCGATCGGCACGAACGCGCTGCTCAGGTAGGGCAGGAAGAGAATGACAAAGCTGAACGAGGAGGCACTCTCCACCGACCCGGCCACCAGTCCGAAGCAGACGGACAGCCAGGACATCGCGGTGATGTAGAGCGTCAGGACCACCAGCGCGAGCAACCAGTCGCCGGGACCGGCGCCGGGCCGGAAGCCGATCGCGAACGACACCGCCAGCACCAGCAGCGTCGAGAACAGGTTGCGCAGCACGCTTGCGGTGACATGGCCGACCAGCACGGCCGAGCGCAGGATCGGCAGCGACCGGAAGCGGTCCATCGCTCCCGTCGTCATGTCCTGTGCGACGGGCACGGCGGTCCCGGCCGCACCGTAGCCCGCGCACAACAGCACGATGCCGGGCACCACGTACGTCAGGTAGCCGCCCTCACGGGAGATCGCGCCGCCGAACACGTACACAAAAAGGAGCAACATGATCAGCGGCAGGAGGACACCGATGAGGAGGGTGTCCAGGGCCCGGCGGGTGTGCAGCAGGCTGCGCCCGATGAGGATGGAGGCGTCGGTGAGCACGGCTCACCCTCCCGTCACGGTGAGGAAGACGTCGTCGAGCGTGGGGCGGTGCACGGCAACCGTGTCGACCGGGATGTCGTGGGTGTGCAGGAGGTTGAGCAGCTCGCGAACCTCCGCCGCGCTGCCGCTCGTCCCCACGGTCACCGTGCCGCGGGTGGCATCGGAGGTCGCTCCGGACCCGAGCACGGTGGCGGCGCGGCCGAGCTGCCCGGCGGGCAGATGCAGCTCGACGCGTTCACCGGCGAGCTGGGCCTTCAGCCGCCGCGGTGTGCCGTCCGCGATGATCGCGCCCCGGTCGAGGAAGGCGACCCGATCGGCGAGCTGGTCGGCCTCCTCCAGATATTGCGTGGTGAGGAAGACGGTCACACCCTCGGCGGCGAGCGCGCGGACGGCTGCCCAGGTCGTCTGGCGGCTGCGGGGGTCGAGACCCGTGGTCGGCTCGTCCAGGAAGAGCACCTCGGGGCGGCGGACGAGACTCATCGCCAGGTCGAGACGCCGCCGCATGCCACCCGAGTAGGTCTTGGCCAGACGACCACCGGCGTCGGTCAGATCGAACTGCTCGAGCAGCTCGTGAGCGCGTCGCCGGGCGCCGGCGCGGCCCAGGCGGCGCAACCGGCCGAGCATCACGAGGTTTTCCACTCCGGTGAGCAGCTCGTCGACCGCGGCGAACTGCCCGGTCAGGGTGATCGCCCGGGCCACCCCGCGCGGATCGCGGAGCACGTCGTGACCGGCGACCGTGGCGGTGCCGGCGTCGGGACGGGTCAGCGTGGTGAGGATGCGCACCAGCGTCGTCTTGCCGGCGCCGTTGGGCCCGAGCAGGGCGAACACGCTGCCGGGCGCCACTTGCAGGTCGATGCCGCGCAGGACGGTCACGCCGCCGTACGCCTTGGAGAGACCTTCGGTCCGGACGCCCATTGCCACCCCCGTTATTGTGTATGGCGTATAGCTGTGTTTAGGTTATACACAGTTCTAGGATGGGGGTCAATGGACATCTCCCACCTGCCGCCCTCGCTCCAGGTCCTGTGGACCAGCAAGCAGCACCACCGGCGCGGGCCACGACCGGCGTTGACCCTCGACGCGGTGGTCGGCGCGGCCATCGACATCGCCGACGCCGACGGCCTCGGCGCCGTGTCGATGAGCCGTGTGGCGGAACGGCTCGGCTTCACGCCGATGTCGCTGTACCGCTACGTGAAGAGCAAGGACGAGTTGCTGCTGCTCATGGCCGACGCCGCCAACGAGGCGCCGCCGTCACCGCCGGCGACGGACGACTGGCGGGAGGCGATCGAGCAGTGGGCGCGGCTGGTCTTCGCGACGTTCCGGCGACACCCGTGGCTGCTCCAGGTGCCCGTGAACGGCCCACCGGCAGGCCCGTCACAGCTCAGGTGGATGGAGGCCGGGCTGCAGAACCTCGCGGGCACCGGCCTGCACGAGGGACGCAAGCTGCAGATCATCCAGCTGCTGCACGGTTACGTCCGCGGCGAGGCGCAGCTCAGCAACGACCTCGCCCACCCGGACCCGGCGGAGTCGACAGCCGGTCAGTACGGCGCGATCATCCGGACGGTGACAGCGCCCGAGACCCACCCGGCGCTGACCCGGATGCTCAGCAGCGGACTGCTGGACGGCCCGACCGAATACGACGAGGACATCGATTTCGGCTTCGGACTGGGGACCATCCTCGACGGCGTGGCACTGCTCGTCGATCGGGAGGGATTTCACGGCTGACACAGACGACCGTCGCCTGCACTGCACAGGCGACGGGCGAACTGCTGTTGAGGCTAAGGGAATTGCATGCGGCGGGGGCGCGGGATGACCGGGGGCGGGAGGGGCAGATCGTCGAGATGACTCCAGTTGAGCGAGCCGTTGTCCGTCGACTTGATCTCGCCGAGGCAGGCGCGGAGCAGACCCAGGTTGGGTGCTCCGGCAAACCCGGCGATCACGACCTCGGGCCGTGGGCTGATCGTCGCGATGGCGGCGCAGATCTTCGCGACCTCACGCTCGTCGACGGCGTCGAGCGGGAGCGGAGCCTCGGCCTGCGAACGACGCCACGGCGGACCGAAGCGGCGCAGCAGCTCGCGGGCGAGACGACCGAAGGATCGGCCGACCTCAGCATCCTTCATGGACATGCCGGCCGACTGGCCGTAACACCACGGCACCACAACGTGGCCGTTGATGACGACAAGTTGGTAGACCGACTTGGGGACACTGATGATCTCGGCTCCGGGCAGAGTGCCGAGAAACAGGACCAACTCCTCGTACGGCAAGGGCCATCGCGGGTTGGCGAGCACTCGTTCGGTGGTCGTCGTCGCAGTGGGGTGAGCGTTGACCTCGCGGTCGATCGCGGTGCTCAACGCTTCGGGAACTCGGGTCCAGAGCTCAGCGGCAACCTTGTCGCCGAACTGTTCGACCACCCACTCACTAGGACCGACCAGAACGTCTGGGCGCATTCGGTACCACCACCGTCCGTGTCGCTGGCGCTACGTCTGGCTAGAAGAGTTCCACTCACGGAGATCGACAGGAAGACAATTCTCCCGCGATCTCAAAAACATCCGTGAATGAAACCGTCAGGACGGTCAAACCGTTGCCGCGACAGTGGAGCAGCAGGTCCGCGACCCGCGAAACATGCAACTTGCACGGCGAACCGCCCTGCAAGTTGCATGCTGGATCGCGGATCAGTCCTCTATTTGACAGTAAAGCCCTCCCATATTTCGAGCTGGTGACTGTCCTGCGAACAGCAACCGACAGTGATCGAGGTCTCGCTGCGGCGTCAGGCGGTTGGTAAGGTGCCCGGCTGTGATCAACCGGCCCCGCATCGACCGCTGGGTCGCGGTCTTCGGGGTGTTGGCTCTGCTCTGCGGTGGACTCCTCGCCGCCACCATCAGCCGCAGCCGATCCGCCGCGGCGCGCGTCGACAACGCCGAAACCACGATCCGGGCGGCCCTCGACCGCCAGGGCGCCGCCTTGCTGCGCGGCGACAGGACCGGATGGCTCAGCAGCATCGACCCGTCACTGTCCAAAGAATGGGACCGCCTGTACGCGAACCTCCGCGGTTTGCAGGTGTCCGGCTGGCTCCCCCGCACCCGCCACGTCGAGGAAGGTGCGGTGTGGCAGGCCGAAGTCCAGATCCGCATCTGCTTCGCCGCACCGATCTGCCCCCGTACGCCCGAGACGTACGTTCCGACGGGTGATGTGATCTCCGCCCGTACGAGATGGACCGTGACCGGAGACCGTGCGGTCCTGACCGGGTTTGCGCAGTTCGACACCACCGGCTCGGTGCCGTGGAAAACCGAGGCGCTCGCATTCGCGACCGGCAAACGGGTCGTGGTCGCAGCACCGAAAGGCCTGGCGGGCACGACGCCGGCCGAGTGGCTACCGGCGGCGGAACGCGCGGCCCAAGTCGCCGACCGCTACGCCCTGACGGACCCGAAACCCGGCCGCTACTTCGTGTTCCTGGCCGGCGAAGGCGAATGGAACCAGACGGTCGGAACCGACCGCGACGCGGCCGCCTTCGTCGACAGAACCAGCGAGGCGAGCGCGTTCGCCGTGGTCGACGCCTCAGGCTTCGGCGCGGACTTCGGCGACGAAAACCTCCTCCGCCACGAACTCGGCCACATCGCCACCCTCCTCGGCACCCTCGACCACCACGACGACTGGGCGGTCGAAGGCCTCGCCGAACACATCGCGTACGCCGACCGCCCGGCGTCGTCCTACGAGCTGCTCCCCGACGCCCGGTGGCACGTCGAACAGACCGGCTGGGACGGTCGCCTGGACCTCGAGTGGTCCGACGAGCCGCGGGACCGCTACGGGTTCTACGCGATGGGATTCCTGGCGGTGCGCTGCATCGCCGACACCTACGGCGAGCGGAGACTGCTGAACTTCTTCACCCGGGTGGTCCGCCGCAGCGAAACTCCCTCGCAGGCTGCGCCGGAGGCTTTGAACACCCCGTGGGAGGCAGTCGAAAGCACCTGCCACCCCAAGATCAAAGCCTGGCTCGCCGCCTCACCACCATGAACGCGACCAGCCCAGCCAGAACCAGAACCCCCGCACCAGCGAGCAGAGCAACCGGAATGCCGGAGTCTTCACTGTGCGAACCGGAACGAGGCACGGTCCGCGGCTTGGAAGCTGCCGCCGACGCAACCGGCTGCGGCTTCATCTTGCCTGCCGCATCGAGCGCAGCAATCAGGTCCAGCTCACCGTTGCCATAGGCATCGTCGCGACCAGCGGGACCCTTGTCGACGGCGGTTGATTCGAGAGCTTCGACGACTTGGGCGGCGGACAGCTCGGGATACTCGGACCTGATCAGCGCGGCCGCCCCGGACACGATCGCCGCGGAAACACTGGTGCCTTCCACCTGGTCGTATTCGTCATCGGGGAAGCCGTTGGCCACCGTTACATCCGCGCCAGGAGCCACGAGATCCAGGTGCGGGCCCTGGTGGGAGAAGGACGCGACTTTGCCGTTCCGGTCCGAAGCGCCCACCGCGATGACCTCGGGATAGGCGGCCGGGTACTCGTAGTCCTCGGTCTCCGACTCCTCGTCGTTGCCGGAGCCGGCGACCAGGACAACGTCAGCATCGGCCGCCCGCCGGATCGCTGCTGCCAGCCCGTCACCCTCGAGGACAAGGAAGGACATGTTGATGACCTTCGCACCGTGCTCGACGGACCAGTCGAGGGACTTGATCACTGCCAAGGACCCCAGCGCTGGGGCGGTAGGGAGAATCTTCGCCTCCGGTGCGATTCCGAGCACGCCCTTGCCACCGGAACGGCCTCGGCCGGCGATGACACCCGCCATCCCCGTCCCATGACCATCGGGATCCTGGCGGGCATCTCCCTTTCCAAGAGCGTCGTAGCCGGGCATAACGGCATTCTTCAGATCCGGGTGACCTGCCCATACTCCGCTGTCGATCACACCAACGGTGACGCCGGCGCCCCTCGTGACCTGGTGCGCTTGCGCGATCTTCAAGTCAGCGAGATACCACTGCCCATTCCGAACCTGATCGGCATGGGCGGGCGGCGGCCACACCGCGATGGTGATGAGAAACGCCATCGTCGCGGCGGCAGCACGTCGTCCGGCCTCGAGTAACCTCACTCATGCCACCCGATGACACCGGGACCTGGATCGTGGCGGTGGACTTTGCGGGAAGGCTCGATGACCGGAGCGACCCCCTCGGCTGTCGCCCACGGGTTGTCGGGATCAAAAGTCATCCCGCCCTCCTGATCTTCATCGGGCCTCCTTGCACCGGTTGCAGGCAACATCGGCGAAGAATTCGAGCGCCGGCCGGTGGCAGCACCGCCTCGCGCAGGCTGTCCTGACGGGGGCGGAAGCCAGGAGGGAGTTGCAGGTTTGGTAGCTGATGCACCGCCGCCGCGCACCGCGCCCGCCCCACCGCGCTGCGGCCCGACCCCGAACGGGCTGAAGCCGCCTCGGGCGGACCCGGCCGAACCTCCGGCGAAGCCGCCGCCTATCCCACCACCGATGACCAGGCCCTGGCCAGGCTGGCTGGCGGGTAGGCCGCCCGGCGCTGACGGCTGAATCGGCGCCACCGGGGAGCCCGAAGTCACAGGTGGTGTGATCACTCCGGCCAGACCTGGTCCGGCCGGAGGAGGTGCCGGCTGGTCGGTGGACCCGAATCCGTTGCCAGGTGCGTCGGGCCCGGCGAAGCCTGGAAGCGTTGGTGGCGGGTTGTGAGGCACCTGGAAGTCGGCCACCCCGGTGCCACCTCGGCTGACTCCACTTCCGCGGCCACCTTCGGTCTCATCCGACCCTCCGACCGGCCTGTCGACGAACTTGCGCGGTGCGAACTCATAGACCTCAGGCGGGGTGATCGCGTTTTCCGGCTTGGCGATAACTTGTTCGGCCTGGCGCATCCGAGCACGCGCCTGGCCGTCCAGTTCTTCCTCGGCGTTGTCCCACCATCCTGGAACCCAGTCGTCACTCTTCTCCAAGTAGGACTGGTACAGCGGGGCGATGTCCTTCTTGGCCTGCTGCAGCTCTCCTAGAACACGTCCCAGCGCAGCTGCGTTCTTGTCCGCGGTCTTGCGATCCTCCTCCATGTTGAGAAGGACGTAATCAATCATGCGAACGAACGCGGCGGCGGCTTTGCTGTCGCCTGGCGGCCAGGCGTCGATCAGCTTCTGTTTTGAGGCTTCGAGGCGGGATTTCTGGTCGTGGATCAGTCCGGCCATCGAGCTGAGTGCGGCCACCTGCTGCCACGACTCCGGGTTGTCCTCGTTGGCGACCATCGCCCAGATGCGGGGGGTGTTGTAAGCGGGCCACGGTGTCATGCCGCCCGGTGTGAAGAAGCCGTCGCTCATGACGCCTCCCCGGCGGTCGGGCTGTCGGGGAAGCGGGTCGCGCGGGCTCGCTGCGTTGCCGTGGTGAGCATGTAGTTGATGTTGTGGATGCTGCGTTCCGAGCTGTCGTCCACCGCCCGGTAGTCGCGGGCCGCCTGCTCGGCTGCCTCGGCGAGGATCTTCGCGGCTTCGACGAAGCGGGTCAGGTTGGTCAGGGAGTTCGTCAGGGTCTCGGCGTATTTCTCTTTCAGGGCAAGCACCTCGACGCTGGCGTTATTGGTGCCGAAGGTGACGCCGGCGGAGAAGGCTTGGCGGGAGCGGTCTATGTCCTGGGGGTCGATTTCCTGGGCGTAGAAACCCACGTCTCCGGCGAACTTCGACAGTCCGCCGGTTTCCACGTTGATCGATCCGTCGCTCATGGTTCCTCCCGCTTCGGCACCCGTCAGCAGGGTATCGAAGTGGGTCACCGTGTGTCGTCCCGCGCTTACCGGTCAGGGGCGGGACTGGCTGAGGTGGGCGAGCATCGACTGGTTGGCTTCCCAGCCGTCCGGGAATTTGACCGGGACTCCGAGGTGGACCGGTTCGGTTGACGGGTGGGCGTCGAGCAGTTCCGCGATGCCGGCCCGGGCGACCACCACGCAGGCGTGCCGGTGGCGGGAGGTCAGGACGCACAGCCGGCCGGATTCGAGGTGGAAGGCGGTGGCGTCGCGGCGGCCGGACAGGGGGTGGAGGACGACGGTGAGGTCGTACTCGCGGCCTTGGAGGCGGTTGGCGGTGTCGACCGTGATGTCTTTGGCGTGGTCCGGGAGGAAGGCGCGGATGGCGGCGACCTGGTCGCGGTGGGCGGCGCCGATGGCGATCCGGTCGGCGGTCAGGGGTGCCTCGCCCGCTTCGGAGACGGCGACTGCGCCGCGGGACAGTGCTCGGGCTGCGATGAGGGCGCAGGCTGCGGCGGCTTCGGCGTCCGTGCGGACTGTGAAGCGGGCCGGGAGTTCGTGGAGGCCCCAGCCCGTCGCCGCGGCCACGTCGAGGACGGCGTCGAGGTCCGAGGTTGCCGACGAGGTGAAGGCGAGACTGCGGTCGGCCGGCCCCGTACCGGATCGGAAGCCTGTGAAGGGGTAGAAGGCGGCCGCGACCACCGGTGCCGCGGAGGCCGGGAGGCGCCAGGAGACGGGCAGGCGGTGGACCGGGAGTTGGGGGTTGTGGCGGAGCAGGACGGCGACGGCGCTCTGCATCGGGTCCCAGGAGAGGCCGGTCCAGCGGTCGACCTCGACCGTCGAGAACGGGTCGAGCTGGCCGGGGTCGCCGACGAAGAGTGCCCGGTCGAAGCGGGGGGCGACGCGCAGCAGGGCGTCGGAGCGCATCTGGTACGCCTCGTCGACGATCGCCCACGGCCAGGTGCCCTCGGTGACGGTGGCCCACTTCGCGGCGGTGCCGATCGTCACGGGCGGGCCGCCGAGCTCGGCCACCTTGGCGCCGACGCGGCAGGACGGGTGGGAGCGGACGCGGTCGGTGGCCGCGTAGTCGACGGCGGAGAGGCGGCCCACGGACAGGGTCGGTGAGGCCACGCCGAGGCGGGCGATGAGGTCGTCGACCTGTTCGTTGGTCTGCGCGACGATCATCAGGGACTCGCCGGTGGCTGCGAGGACACCGGCGGCCCGGACGACCAGGGTGCTCTTGCCGGCGCCGGGCGGGGAGTCGACCACCACGCCGCGGTGCTCGGTGGTGG
The DNA here is from genome assembly GCF_000494755.1 of Amorphoplanes friuliensis DSM 7358. Taxonomy (NCBI): domain Bacteria; kingdom Bacillati; phylum Actinomycetota; class Actinomycetes; order Micromonosporales; family Micromonosporaceae; genus Actinoplanes; species Actinoplanes friuliensis. The sequence goes on along the minus strand of NC_022657.1, from coordinate 1,341,505 downwards.
CCAGGTCGCGCAGCACCGCGTCGACGACGCGGGTGGCGGCGCTGCCGGGGGTCTCGAGAGACAGGGTCACCGGGGCACCGTATCCCGTCACGGCGGAGTCCAGGATCTTCACCAGGGGTGAGTAAACCCGTCCACATTGTTACTCGTCGGATATCTGACGCTACTTTGAGTGAATGACCGATGGTGTCTACCGGCCGATTCTGCGGCCCCGTCGCGGCGAACTGGCCGCCCTGCACCACCTCGACGCGGACCTGGCCCAGCGGGTGATGCCGATCATCGAGCTCGCCCCGGACGACCGGTTGCCGCAGCTGGTGCGCCAGATGCCGCCCCGGACCGGCGCGATCGCGGTCGACCTGGGTGCCATCGCCGACCCCGCCGACACGTTGTCCTCGCCACCACTCGACCTCGCCGAAGAGTTGGCCGACGTCGGTGTGGCGATGCTGCCGGTGCTGCGGGCGTACGACAGTCGTCGCCGGCTGGTGGAGCACGGCCTGGCCGCTCGCATGCACCTGATGCGGGCTGTGCTGCGGCTTCAGCCGCATCTCGACGCACGGAACGCGACCGCCGCGACCAAGCTGACCGACCGGATGCTCGCGGGTGCGGGCCTGGAGGCCGAGCGGGTCGACCTGGTGATCGACCTGGCCGAGACCGCCTGCGCCGCCCACGCGGACCGCTTCGAGGAGCGGGCCCGCAACGTCCTGCGCTGGGCGCGCGCCGAGGACTGGCGGTCGGTCACGGTCGCAGCCGGCGCGATGCCGCCGAACCTCGACGACCTCCCGACCGACGAGCCGGTCGCCGTCGGCCGGCTCGACGCCCAGGTCTGGGCCCGGCTGTCCGAGCCCGGCGTCGGTTATGCGGATTACGGCGTCACCTCACCGGTACGCCGTCACGGCATCAACCACCGCCAGCTGCCGACCCTGCGCTACACCGCCGAGCACGACTGGTGGATCTACCGCTGGGCACGGCGCGGCGGGCGCAGCGACGATCGGTGTCACGACCTGTGCCGCACCCTCGTCGACTCGCCACAGTGGCCCTCGACCGGCGCGCGCTTCTCCTGGGGTGACGCCCAGATCGCCCGTCAGTCGCGCAGTGCACGCGGGGGTGGCAGTCCGGCGAGCTGGATCGCCTGGAGCACGTCGCACCACATCGCGCACGTGCTCCGGACGATCGCGCCTAGCTGATGTTCCAGGAGGCGATGATGTCGATCAGGGGGTACTGGAAGACGATGTCGCCCTTGGTGTCCGGGACGTCGAAGACGATGGTGCTGCGGTAGGTGCGGCCGGCGGACAGACGGCGGACGAACGAGCCGTAGCCCTTCTCGCAGGCGCTGCCACCGACCGAGGGCAGCCACGAGCCGTCGGCCTGCTGGACGCGGAAGTCGTACTCGCTGACGTCCGGTTCTCCCTGGAGCACCTTCACGGTCAACTCGGCGGGCAGGTAGCCGCCCAGTTCGGGCTTGACGGCGTACGGGCTGCAGGCCGACCGGCGGAGCTTCTTGGCCTTGACGGTGACCTCGAACTTCGCGTCACCCTCGCCGACGACCAGGAACTTCTCGCCGTTCTTCAGGCGTTCCGGTCCGAAGCGGGCACGCAGCGGACCGGACGGCTCGATCGGCGCGGGGGTGCGACCCCTCGCCGATCCCCCGGCCGGCACCGGAACCGCGGGCGCGGATCCGCGCGCAGTGGGCGCCGTGGTCGTCGCGGTCTGGCCGTAGACCTGGACCGCCAGGTAGAACACCGCGACCGTGCCGGCCAGCAGCAGCGCAAGACCGCCCGCAAAATACGCCGTGATCAGCTTTTTCGACAGCTTGCCCCGGGGACGCCGCCCGATCAGGACGGGCTTGACCGGCGCGGCGGAAAAAGGCGCGGGGCCAAAGGGCGGGGCCGAAGAAGGCGGGGCGGAAGAAGGCGGGGCGGAAAACGGGGCGGCGGGCATGGTGTCGTCGTCCGGCACCGAATTGTCGAGACTCTCGATCGGCGGCACGTCCGGAGGCACAGGATCGCCGTGCGGCTCCTTCGTCACGGGGGTGGTTCTCCTCGGGCAAACAGGGGACAGCGGGGAAAGTGAGCGCAGCATAATCGGGACCGGCCAGGTCCGCGGACCCCGCTCAGCGCAGTCGCCAGCTGCCGAGCGGCTCGCCACCGTACGGCGTGTAACCGAGCAGCCGGACCGAGGTGGCCGCGAACCCGATCCGTACCGAGGCGGAGGGTGCCGAGCAGAAAGCCGACCCGGGCACCCGCTCACCCTCCGCGGTGGTCAGCGTGAAGGCGGACGGTACGACCGGAGCTGCCCCCGAAACAGTGACGTCCACCACGACAGTCGCCGTGCTCACCGGCGCACATCTGCCGGTGCCGACCTCGACGCCGTCGAGGCGTACGCGGGCCGGGCCGCCGCCCCCGGTCAGCAGCAGGTCGGCGCCGATCGTGAGGTCCTGGGTCACGGGTTCGCGGGCCCGCAGCAGCGTCTGCCCGTCCGTGCTGGGCGGTCGCGCCGACCCGGACGGCCGCAGGAGGAACCCGGCTCCCGCGGCGAGCAGGCCCAGCAGCAGCACGGCGCCGAGGACTGCACGGGCGCCGGGCAGCACGGCCGGGGGCGGCCTCTGCTCGGCGTCCCAGTCCCACATGGCCCGGCAGCATAGGGCACGGCGAAGGGCTGCGGGAGCCGCGTTTTCTTCGTACACTTGTGCCAATGCTGCTCGAATCCGCGCTTGCGTACGCCCGGCACGGGATCCCCGTCCTGCCGGTGCACACGCCTGCGGCCGACGGCTCGTGCTCGTGCGGACGCCCGGATTGTGCACGCCCGGGGAAACATCCACGGCTGCGCCACGGCCTGACCGAGGCGAGCACCGACCCGCGCCGGATCGAGCTGTGGTGGGAGAGGTGGCCCGACGCCAACGTCGGTCTGCGCACCGGCATCGTCATGGATGTGGCCGACGTCGACTCCCCCGGCGGGTGGCACGGCCTGCGGCAGCTGCTCGGCGGGGCGGTGCCACCAGGTCCGCAGGTCCGCACGGGTGGTGGCGGCTGGCACTTCTGGTTCGCCCCGCTCGGGCACGGCAACAGGGTGCATCTGCTGCCCGGGCTCGACTGGCGTGGCACGGGTGGTTATGTGATCGCGCCACCGTCGCGGCACGCGCACGGCACCTCTTACTACTGGGTGGTCCGGCCCGGTGATCCTCCCGCTGCGCCGGCCCTGCTGCGCAATCTGATCGCGGGCCCGGATGCACCCTCCGTGACAGCGGGACCGGTCAGCCCGGCGGTCATAGTCCACCCCGATCGTTATGCGGCTGTGGCCCTGGAGGCCGAGACGGCCCGGGTGGCGCACGCACCCGTGGGCGCCCGCAACGACACTCTCAACCGGGCGGCGTTCGCTCTCGGCCGGCTCGTCGGGTCGGGCCTGCTGGACGCGGCGACGGTCACCCGCGAGCTCACCGCGGCCGCCCGCTGGGCCGGGCTCGGCCGCACCGAGACCATCCGCACGATCCGCTCGGGTCTGAGCGCCGGCGAGCGCCAGCCGCTGGACCCCGGCCGCCGCAACGTGGCGTGAGGTGATCCGTCCGGGGTAAGCAGCGTGGCGTGATCCGGCCGGGAAGACCAGGATGGACGGTATGACCGAGCACAGCGAGCCCAAGCCGTACGACGTGGAGCAGCCCGTGGCCGCGGGCCGCGACGAGGTGTGGGACGCCGTGACTCAGCCGCCTGTGCTGCGGCAATGGTTCGGCTGGGACCACGACGGTCTCGACCACGAGATTCAACAGATCTTCGTCGACGAGGCGACGCTGACATCACCCGAGCGAATGGGCTGGCCCGACAGTTCCTTCCTGGAGGTGACGGGCGACGACGACCGCAGCACGGTCCGGGCTGTGCGCATCGGCGATCCGGCCGCCGACCCCGTGGCGTTCGATGCCATGGAGGAGGGGTGGCGTGTTTTTCTCGCGCAGTTGCGCTTCCTGCTGGAGGAGCGGCCGGAGGGCCTGCGCCGCACGGTTCACCTGACCGGGTCGGCGAGGGGTCGCGGAGTGCTGGCGCTGGCCGATGGTGAGGCACTGCCGCTCGGCACCAGGACAGCGCAGGTCATGACCGCCGACGGGCAGCTGGTGCTGGTTTCCGGGCACGAGCCTCTCGACAGTCCCGAGGCCGGTCGCATCGAGGTTGTCGTCTCGACCTTCGGGCTGGGGGACGACGCGTTCGCCGAGGTCCGGGACGACTGGACCCAGCGCTGGGCTGCTCTGGCGCGGGAGGCCGTGGTCACCGTCGCCTGATCTCCCTGCTGCCGACCCGCCCGGAGGCGGGTAACCTGGCTCTTCGGTCTGCCGGGGGGCAACTGTTGTTGGAGGGGGCATGGCGGAAGACGCCGAGGCGGTTGCCGGGGGGAAAGCGGGCAGTCTCGCCGATCCCGCACGTCTGCAGTCCCTCCAGCGCGTCTGCGTGGGCGCCGAGCCCGACGCTGCCTTCGACCGCTTCGCGAGCCTGGTCAAGCGGCTGCTGGACGTGCCGGTGGCGCTGGTCTCCCTGGTCGACGACGAGCGGCAGTTCTTCCCGGGTCAGGTCGGCCTGGCCGAGCCGTGGAGCGGCAAGCGCGAGACACCCCTGACCCACTCGTTCTGCCAGTACGTCGTGGTCGAGGGTGTGCCGAAGGTCTTCCCCGACGCCCGGATCTACGCCCAGGTGCGTGACAACCTCGCCATCCCCGAGCTGGGTGTCGTGGCGTACGCCGGCATGCCGTTGACCGACGCCGACGGCCGGACACTCGGCTCGCTGTGCGCGATCGACACCAAGCCGCGCGCCTGGACCCGCGCCGAGCTGGAGACGCTGAACGACCTGGCCGAGGCCTGCTCGTCCGAGCTGCGGCTCCGGATCGAGCGGGAGCTGGCCGAGGAGGCCCGCCGGCACGCGGAGAACGCGCACGACCAGCTGGCGATGCTGGCGGAGCTGACGGAGACGCTCGCCACGACCATCGACATCGACGAGGCGCTGAGCAGCCTCGGTTCGGCCGTCACACCGCGGCTCGCCGACTGGTGCCTGATCTCGCTGGTCGACCCCGACGGTTCGGTGCGGCAGGTCTCCGCCGCGCACCACGATCCCGCGCGGGCGGAGGACGTCACCCGGTTCGCCGAGCTGATGACCACCGGTCTGGGCGCCAAGTCGATCGTGCTGGCCGTGCAGCGCACCGGCATGGCCATCCGCCGCGACGGTGAGACACCCGCGAACATCCTCGACCGCACCTCGAACCCGGAGATGGCCGACCTCGCGGCCCGCCTCGGGTACGCGTCGTTCGTGGTCGCGCCGATCACCGCGCCGGTGAATCACCGGGTGCTCGGCTCGATCACGCTGGTCAACGGCCCGTCCCGGCCGCCTTTCGGTGACGCCGACGAGCGCACCGGCACCGACATCGGCCGGCGGGCCGGGCTGGCCCTCGACAACAGCCGCCTCTACCGCCAGCAGCGGCACGTGGCCGAGGTGCTGCAGCAGAGCATGCTGACCGAGCTGCCGACGATCCCGGGTGTCGAGCTGCACGCCCGTTACCTGCCCGCCCAGGACGGTGCGGCCGTCGGCGGCGACTGGTACGACGCGTTCGCCCAGCCGGACGGTTCGGTCATGCTGGCCGTCGGGGACGTCTCCGGGCACGACATCGAGGCCGCGGCCACGATGGGACAGCTCCGCAACCTCGTCCGCGGTGACGCCTACGGCCGTGAGGACGAGCCGGGCCCGCTCCTGACGCAGCTGGACCGTGCGGTGCGCGGCCTGCGGGTTCCCGCTTCGGCGACCGCGATCCTGGCGCGGATGAGCCGCGACGGCGACGACTACACGGTGGCGTTCTCGAATGCCGGCCACCCACCGCCGCTGCTGCTGCTCCCGGACGGCACGGTCGAGATCTGGTGGGTCCGGCCGGAGCCGTTGCTGGGTCTGGCCCTGCGCAACGAGCGGTCCACCCATCACCGCCGGGTGCCGGCCGGGTCGACGCTCGTGCTCTACACGGACGGCCTGGTGGAGACGCCGGGGCGGATGCTCGACGACGGCATCGCCACGATCGAGGCGGCCCTGCACGGCAACGCCGCCCTGCCCGGTGAGGAGTTGTGTGCGCGTCTGCTCGACGCCGCCGCCCGCCGTGCGGACGACATCGCGCTACTGCTGATCCGCGTCGGCTGACACAGCACTGTTCTCCGGGCTGCGTTGATCCGGCACCGGCGGGCCGCCGTGCGTCCACGGGGTCTGGTCCGGCTCCGGGAAAGCCCCACCCGGCCGGTACGCCTCGCTCAGCGTGGTGAACAGCAGCCGCTCCCCCGCCTCGGGCACGCTGCCGGGCTCGGCGATCAGCTTGCGGCCCATCCCGCCGGAGAGCTCCAGCAGCACCTCGGTCTTGGTGTCGTCGACCGCGGTCACCGAGATGACCAGGGCTTTCTGACCGGGGCGGACGGGTGAGGTGAGCGTGGCGCCCTTCTCGACGCGTACGGGCTCGGAGGTGACGACCATGATGCGCGGGCGCAGCACCGGGCGTTTGCCGCTGTCGTCGATCCGGTCGGCCTTGGCCAGGGTCACGTCGCCGACGAAGGCTGCACCGGTCAGGCGGTATTCGGCCATCACGAGCGGGTCGTCGAAGGCGCGCTGGACGGCGTAGCGGGTGGCGGCGTTCTCCAGGCGGCTCAGGCGGGCGGCTGCCGCGACCGCGCCGTCGCGCCGGGGCTGGGGCGGGCCACCGTCGGCCAGGTGCTGCACGAAGCCCGAGAAGGTGTCCCGGTCGCTGTCCCAGCGACCGGCCACCCGGGAGCCGGCCGGCAGCTCACGCAGCAGGTCGAGGGTGCGCCACATCAGCTCCCAGGTGGGGAGCAGCTGGGCGCGCAGCACCTCGGTCAGCGCCTCGACGTCCGGATCGGCCGTCGACATCAGCGGCGCGAGCACGTGGTTGTCGAAGGACGGATCGGTGGCGGGTCCGGCCGGTGGCCACACCGCGGGGTTCTCGGCGGCCAGCGCCGCCTCGGCGCCGGTCCGGCCGGGCGGGGGCGAGATCCAGCCCAGCAGGGCCGCGAGCTGGGCGTCCTCCGCGCTGCTCTGCCCGGTCGCCCAGTGCAGACCCAGGGCCTGTACGGCGTTGAGCAGCAGCGACGACCCGGCGACCTCCGCAGTCCCGGCGAAGAACGTCAGCCAGCGGCCGAGCAGGGGCACCGACGGCGGTACCGCGTACTCGCCGTCGATGCTGCGGAAACGGGTCGATCGACCGAACAGCTTGAGGAAGTCGACGCCTCCGGTGTTCGGCACCCACAGCTGCGGTGCGTCGGCCGAGCGGTACCGCACGTCCCGTCCCCGGTCGACGGCCACGGCCTCAGTCAGCTCCGCGAAGCTGTCCACGTACGGCACGAGCACGTCCGCCAGCTCGGCGGCGAAGGCGAAGCGGTGGTCCCGGTTGCGGGGCTGCGCGACGACCAGCAGCCGGGGCTCGTCCGCGTCGCTGCCGACCATCGCCGCCAGGGGCGCGTTCGCCTCACCGGCCATCACCAGCGGGACGAGCACCAGCGGGCGGGAGTGGACGTGCAGGTGGCGTACGGTCGCGGTCCGCTGGGCCCGGCCCTCGACGAACGCCTGTGCACGGGCGAGGGCGGTGAGCGTACTCATAGGATCTCGGCGCGCAGGCGGGCCGCGGCCTGGAGCACCGCGGCGGCCTCGGCCTGTTCCTCGGTCGGGGTGAGGGTGCCGGCGGCGAGCGCGAGCGCGTCGGTGATGGTGTCGACGCCGCCGAGCGCGTCGCGGACCGGCCGGCCGAGGGCCGCGGTGCTGCCGGACGCCTCGTGGCGGCAGTAGACGGACAGTTCACAGGCCGACAGGCATTCGGGCGCGTAGCGGGCCTCGATCCGGCCGAGCGCCGTGATCAGCTCGGCCGGCGGCAGGGCGAGGTCGAAGCTGACGGACTCGGGCAGGGCGGCGGCCAGCGACGACACCGACGCGAGCCGGGTGAGCTGCCGTTTGAGCGTGGAGAGCTGTTTGCGGACGTCGAGCACCACGGCGGTCGGCTGCAGCGAGAAGTTCGAGGTGCAGACGAGCACCACGTCGTGGCTGACCAGGGCGGGGTCGTGGCCCAGCTCCTCCAGCAGGCGGCGCAGGGCGAGCACGTAGACGGCGGCCTGCACGGCGGCGGCGGAGACCTTGGCGCTGTCGGCCTGACCGTCGACGATCGCGAACGACTTGATCTCGACGACGTGCAGCCGCCCCTCGACCTGGAACGCGATCAGGTCCGGTTCGAGGAAGACCCGCTGGCCGGCCACGTCGAGGGTGAGCAGCGGATGGTCGATGAGCGCGGCGCCGGCGGCTTCGGCGGCCAGCAGCTTGCGAGTGCGGCCGTGCCGGGCGGCGAGCGTGTCGTCGGCGTCCTCACCGAGATCGTCGTAGGTCACCCCGGCCGGCTCGAGCTGCAGGCACTCCGCGAGGGCAGCCAGCAGCAGCTCGCAGTTGTCGGCCTTGAGCATGGCCTCGAAGCCGTTGCCCCGGGCCAGGGCGAACCGGGACTGCCCGAAGTTGCCGGGGAAGCCGATCTGCTGCGAGAGCTTCGGCTTGTCGACACCGGCCGCGTCGAGCACCGCCCGGCGCGTGCAGCCGGGGTTGGCGGTGAGGGCGGCGATGGTCCGGGCGTTGTGACGCTTGGGCGGGGTGCCTCCGCGCAGCCGGTCGAGTGCGGCGCTCACCGGCGGCCCCGCTGCTGCGGCACACCGAGCACACCGAAGAGCTGCTGACGCCTCTCCAGGCCGGCCCAGCGGTCGGCGATCCCCGGCGGCAACGGCACACCGGCCGTCTCCGCGAGAGCGGTCCGGGCGGCGTCGGCCAGAGCCACCGGATTGTGCACCGCGTAGGCCTCGGGACCGCCGGGCACGTCCTCGGCGAGCCGGCGCAGCAACGCCGCGGCGGCCGGGCCGGCCGTCTCGCGCATGGCGACAAATTCCGCTGTCCGGACGACCGCGGCGAGGGTGTCGGTCGCCGGCGCGGTGATCCGGCCGGCCACCGGCCAGGTCGAGAGCGTGATCAGGCCGCGGGCCGCCGTCAGGTCCGGCTGCAGGGCCGGGCAGATCGTGTACGCGGCCTGAGCGTCCCCGGCGAACTCCCGCTCCTCGTCGCGCAGCAACGCGGCCAGCGCGGGGATCGACAGGTCGCCGTCGAAAAGGGCGCCGTGGACGTCGACGACCAGCCGTGCGGGCGCGGGCGCACCGATCAGCAGCAGGGCACGACGGGCCTGCTCGCGGGTGCTCGGCAGCGTGCTCAGGCGGATCATGGGGCCGCTTCCGTGGGGGGATCGTGGCTGATCGACTCTAGATCTTCGTACAGGACGCAGGCAATGTGCGGACGACCCGGCACGTTTCACCCACGGGAGGCGAATAAACCGCGCGTATCGGACAGTGCCCGGACGGCGCGCTACGTTCGGGGTATGCCGAAGGCCATCTGGAACGACGAGATCATCGCCGAGAGCGACGACACCGTGGTAGTCGAGGGCAACACCTACTTCCCGCGTTCGTCGGTGCGGGAGGAGTTGCTGCGTCCGTCGGACACACACTCCATCTGCCCGTGGAAGGGCAAGGCGTCCTACTACTCGATCGAGTCCGGTGGGCAGGTCAACGAGGACGCCATCTGGTATTACCCCGAGCCCAAGCCCGACGCCAAGGCCGTCCGCGACCGGGTCGCCTTCTGGAAGGGCGTCAAGGTCGAGGTCTGATGGTCATCGCCGGCGCGGGCTCGTCAGGGTCCGCGCCGCCTACCCGATCCTCGGGTGCGCATCCTCGATGACCGGCACTTCCAGGTAGTCCAGCATGTCCTTCTGCTCCTCCGGCCCGAGCGCGTAGAACGCCTCGTAGGCCGAGGACCGCGAGTGCGGCGTCTCCGCCGCCAGCAACGCGATGATCGCCGACCACGCCAGCGAGACCCGGTCGAAGAGCCGTGCGGTCCGCAGTGACGTCAAGCGGCTGAGCATCGCCACCTTGGTCGCCGCGTCGTCGTCCGCCGCGATCCGGTCCGACAGCTCGAAGAGCGCCTTCCCCCGGTACGGGTGTTCGGCCTCGACCAGCCGCGCCAGCTCGGCGTTGTCCATCCGGTCGACCGGTGGTGCGGGTCCCCGGCGCGGTAGCCGGGGCCTGGAGTCGTCAGCGGGCACGACTGTCCCGTCCGCTCTCGAAGCCCACTCCCGGCACCTGGTGCGGCAGCGTCGGGCGGCTCTGGAACGTGGGGAACGGCGGCGAGGGCATCACCGGCTCGGGCCGCTCGGGCCCGGTCTCGGTGTCGGCAGTCTCCGGGACCGCCTCGTCGACCTCGTCACGCACCTTGTCCTCCGCGTCCTCCACATTCCGTCCCAGCACAGTTTGTCCTCCGTTGCCGACTTTTGCTGTGTTGGCGTCCTATGAGATCACGCCACGTCAACCCCGGCGAGCCCGCCACCGGGCAACTCCCGGACATCACCCGACCCGGCGACAGCCGTAATGTTGCGGCAATACATTGATCGTTGCCGGTCGGCAAAGATCGCCGACATGTACTGAGAGTAGGTGTCCGTGGACGGGGGGACGAGCACCACCGGTGCGACACCCGAGTGGCGTTCCGCCATGGTCGACGTTTCCGGGCTCTCGCTCGCGGAACTGGGGGCGGACACCGCACCGGACCCGGCGGACGACTCGGCCCTGGCGCAAAGCCTGCGCCGGCTCGCGGACGATCTGGCCCGGCCGGGTGAACCGATCGCCGGCTTCAACTCGGCTCTCTGACCTGCGGATGACCCGATCCCGGACCGCCGCTGTGCGCCCGCACCGGCTCAGCGACCCGGCCTTCGCCGCCCTGGGGGCCGGCCGCCCCGACGCCGAGACGGTGGCCGAGCTGCGGCGGGCCCAGTTCAGCCGTCACCTGCTGCTGCTGCGGGAGATCCGGGCGGCCGCTCCGGGCGCGTCGTGGTCACTCCTGGTGGCTGCGGAGCGCGACGACCGGGACCGCGTGCGGGCGGCGATCGCCCGGCCGCTGACCGGCGTCTGGGCCGCACGCTGCCTCACGGCACTGCGGGCCGGAAAGCTGCCCGAAGAAGCAGGTGTGGGATACCTGGAGGACCTCGCCGCGCCACCGGCCGGCCCCGTCCCCCGCCGCCTGGTCGCGGACCACGACGGCCTGACCATCTCGGTACGCCTCGAGGACCGCCACCCCCTGCGCGCCCAACTGGGCCTGACCCCCGCCGACCCGCTGACCGATGCGGAGGCGGCACGCTGGCAGGAGTTGTTCACCGACGCCTGGCAGCTGCTGACGCGCGTCGTGCGCCCGCAGGCCGAGGTGCTCGCCCAGGTGCTCGACTGCATCGTGCCCGTACGCCCCGACCCGTCGGCCCGCGGCATCAGCGCCACCTCGGCCGACGCCTTCGGTGCGGTCGCGATGTCCGAGCCCGCCGACGCCGCCGCACTGGCCGTCGGACTGTTGCACGAGACACAGCACAGCCTCCTGAACGCCGTGCACTACCTCTTCGACCTGCACCGGGAGCCGGACGCCCTCGGTTATTCACCCTGGCGCGACGATCCCCGGCCGGTCTCCGGGATCCTGCACGGCGCGTACGCCTACCTCGGCGTCACCCGTTTCTGGCGGGCGAGGCCCGGTGACCCGATGGCGGCGTTCGAGTACGCCCGCTGGCGTTCGGCCGTGGCGGACGCGACCGACGACCTGCTGCGGCGCGGCGGGCTCACGCCGGCGGGCACCCGCTTCGTAGCCTCCCTGCACGCCGAGGTCCGCCCCTGGCTGGACGAACCCGTGGACCCCGCGGTGGCCCGGCTCGCCGCCGGCGCCAACACCGACCACCACGTGCGCTGGCGGCTGCGGAACAGGCACGTCGAGCCCGCCGACGCCCGCGCGCTGGCCGAGGCGTGGCGGCGTGGCGCTCCCCCGCCGCGGGTCACCTCCGAGCTGCGACGGGCCCCGCGGCGGGCGCTGGAGGCGAGTGCGCGGCTGGATCTGACCCACGCGCTGCTGCGGGGCGAGGTCGTGGACGGGTCTGCGGGTGATCTTGCGTACCTGCGTGGTGACGAGGAAGCGGCCGTCCGGGCGTACCGGGAAAGGGTGATCGCGGATCCGCGGGATCACGCAGCCTGGGCCGGTCTGGCCCTGGGCGGCGCGCCGGAGGTCGTGGCCGCCGCCTATCAGGCGCTGGACGACCCGGAGACCGACCCGATCACGTTCGCGGCCTGGGTTTCTTCCTGAGTTCGCCTCAGGTCCGGGCGTCCGGAACCGATCTGGCCACCTGTTGGAGGTGAGTCATGGGTCGGACCGGCAAAACCATGGATCGGATCCGTCGTGGTGTCGACGACACCATGATTTTCACGTCGCTGCTGCTGCTCGCCTGGCCCGCGATGTTCGACGACGTCGTCCGCGGCGACGCGGGAGTGCCCGGCCTGATCATCGGCATCGCCACGGTGTTCTTCCTCGGCGTCGGAGTGATCCTGCTGGCCGGACGCTGGCCGCTGCTGCAGTACGCACCCGTCGCCTCGGCCGTCATCATGGCCGGCTTCTGGTTCGGCCGGAACGACACCATCAGCCCCGAGCTGACCTGGCTCATCATCGCCGTCGCCGCGATCATCCTGATCCGCCAGTTCCTCGGCGCGCGCACCAACGAGGGCCTCGTGCGGGACCTCACCCGGCAGCGCGCCCAGCTGGCCCGGCAGGCTTTCCGCGACCCGCTCACCGAGCTCGGCAACCGCAAGCTCTTCATGGACCACGCCACCGACGCCCTCGCGGACGCCGACGACACGATGACCGCCGTGATCCTCTTCGACCTGGACGGGTTCAAGGAGGTCAACGACACCTACGGCCACGCCACCGGCGACGAGCTGCTGCGCACGGCGGCCGAGCGCCTGACCGCGAACGTCCGCACCAACGACACCGTGTCCCGCCTCGGCGGCGACGAGTTCGTGGTGCTGCTGCCACGGCTCGTCGACGACCAGATCGCCGACACCGTCGCCAACCGCATCCTCCGCGACCTCTCCCAGCCGCTGGTCATCGGCGACACCGTCCTGACCATCCCGGCCAGCGCCGGCATCGCCATCACCCGCGGCAGCGGCATGGCTGTCGACGACGTGATCCGCGAGGCCGACCTGGCGCTCTACCAGGCCAAGGCCGACGGCAAAGGTGTCGCCCGCCGCTTCGACCCGGCGCAGTTCGCCGAGGCCGAGAAGCGCCGCCGGGAAGAATCCGACCTGCGCCGGGCGCTCGACGCCGGCGAGTTCGAGGTGCACTACCAGCCCATCGTCGACCTCGACGGCGAGCGGACGGTCGGCGTCGAAGCCCTGGTCCGCTGGAACCACCCCGAGCGTGGCCTCCTGCCACCCGCCGCCTTCCTGGAAATGGCCGAGGCCCTGGGCCTGCTGCCGCGGCTCGGCGGCTGGGTGCTCTCCGAAGCCTGCCGCCAAGCCGCCGAATGGCAGCGGCAGGAACCCGGCTTCGAACTCAACGTGAACCTCTCCGCCAGCCAGCTCGGCAACCCCGACCTGATCGACGAGGTCCGCGCAGTGCTGGAGAGCACCGGCCTCCCGCCCGCCCAGCTCGTCCTCGAGCTGACCGAGTCGGTCGCCCTCGTCGACCTGGTCGAATCGGCCCGGATCCTGGGCGCCCTCAAGACCCTCGGCGTCCGGATCGCGCTCGACGACTTCGGCACAGGCTTCTCGTCCCTGAGCCACCTCGGCACCCTGCCGGTCGACGTCGTCAAAATCGACAAGTCGTTCGTCCAGGCCATGCAGGAAAGCAGCGGCGCCTCGGTCGCCGAGGCCGTACTCCAGATCGCCCGCACGTTCAACCTCGCTCCGGTCGCCGAGGGTGTCGAGGACGCCGGGCAGGCCAGCCGGCTGCGCGAGCTCGAATGCGCCCAGGCCCAGGGTTACCACTTCGCCCGCCCGATGCCGGCCGGCGAACTCACCGACCTCCTCGACCGCCAGTCCGCACTCTCGGCCTGACCGGCACGACCTTCACGCCCGGCCAGGCCTTTCGCCGCGGCCGGCCAAGGCCTTCTCGCCGCGGCCGGCCAGGGCCTTCTCGCCGCGGCCGGCCAGGGCCTAGCCGGCCAGCACGGCCACGGCTTTCCGCCCGGTCGGCCAGCGCGGCCGGGGCCTAGCCGGCCAGCAGGGCCACGGCTTTCTGCCCCATCGGCCAGCACGGCCAGGTCCTAGCCGGCCAGCAGGGCCAGGGCTTTTTCGGCCTCGGTCCGGTCGCCGACGGGGATCTCCTGTCCGGCCACCGTCGAGGCGGCCGAGGCGGCGACCGCGACCGCACCGACCTGCTCGGCGGTCACGTGCTCCGGGTCGCCGGAGTCGGCGGTGCGGGTCCGCACCGGCCCGAGCACCAGCGCGAAGACCCGCTTCTCACCGCCGAGCTCGGCGGTGACAACCCGCTGCATCATCAGCACGGCGGCCTGCTCCATGCTCACCAGACCACTTCCCGGTACGGGCCAGGACGCCGAACCTCCGACGATCACCGTGTACGCGCCCCGGGCACCCAGTCGCGGCAGGACGGCCCGCAGCACGGCCATGTGTGCGGTGGCGAGTCCGGTGAAGGCGCTCTGCCAGTCCGTGCTGCTGATCTCCCAGAGGCGCTTGCCGGCCCACCAGCCGCCGATGGGCGCGACCACGTCGTCGATGCCGCCGAGCCGGGACACCATCTGCTCGGCCAAGTCCTCGGCACCGGCGAACGTCGTGTAGTCGTGCACCACCAGGTGCAGCCGGTCGGTGGCCGCGTCGCCCAGCACGTGCCGGAACTCGTCCGCGCGCTGCTGCGTACGGGTGGGGACGACCACGTCCGCGCCGGCGGCGAGGTACCTGCGGACAACACCTTCGCCGACGGCACCGGTACCGCCGGGGACCAGGACACGGCGACCGGACAGATCTGTCATGACTGCACTCCTCATACGTTGGTGTAACCAACATTGGTATCGCCAACGTAGCCGGGCGAACGTTGGCCTGTCCAACGTTTAGAGTGGTCTCATGGATCACACCGTGCGACCCCCGGCCCGGCTCCGCGCCCTGGTCAGCTGGCAGACCAGCAAGGTGTCGACCCTCGGCGCACGGCTGACCGCCCCCCGCATGCCACTGGGTGCCCGCGCCGACTTCGCCGTCCTCGCCGCGCTGGAGGAGTACGGCCCGCTCAGCCAGGCCGAGATCGGCCGCCGGCTGGGCCTCGACCGCAACGACGTCAATGGCATCCTGAACCGCCTCGAGGGCAACGAGCAGGTCGAGCGTCAGGCCGACCCCGCCGACCGGCGCCGCAACATCGTCACGCTCACCGACACGGGCCGCGCTCACCTCGACGACCTGCAACAGCACGCCGACGCCGTCCAGGACGAGCTCCTCGCCGGCCTCGACCCCGCGGAACGCCGTCAGCTGCAGACCCTGCTCGGCAAGCTCCTGAGCAACCACCAGCCACAATCAGCCTGAGCTCGCCTAGGGCCCGCGAGCCCAGGGCCGCGAGCCCAGGGCAGCGAGCTCAGGGCAGCGAGCTCAGTGAAGGGCGAGCCCAGGGCAGCGAGCCCAGGGCAGCGAGCTCACGGCAGCGAGCTCAGCGCAGGGCAGGGCAGCGAGCTCAGCGCAGGGCAGTGCAGGGCAGCGAGCTCAGCGCAGGGCAGGGCAGCGAGCTCAGCGCAGGGCAGTGCAGGGCAGCGAGCTCAGCGCAGGGCAGGGCAGCGAGCTCAGCGCAGGGCAGCGAGCTCAGCCCTCGCCGGCCTGCCCCAGCACTGGCTCCAGGGCGACGGAGTGAAGGGCTAGCTCAGGGCAGGGCGGCGAGCCGGAACGGGCACGCCGACGAGGCCGTGCTGTGGTCGTGCGGGCCGAGCTCGGCCAGCTGCTGGACGGCCAGCCTCAGGTCGTCGTTGGCGCAGGGCTTGAGCAGGACGGCACAGGGCGCAGCCGCGACAGCGCGCGGGTCCTCGGGCAGCAGCGACCCGGTCAGGATCGCGATAGGTGTGTCGCGCAGGTCCGGGTGCTCCCGGACTGACCGGCTCAGCTCGAGACCGTCCATGCGAGGCATCCCGAGGTCGGTCAGCACCACCTGCGGCCGTATCTGGGAGGCGAGGGCCAGCGCGGCCACGCCGTCTGGTGCGTGGTGCACGACGTGCCCCGCACGTTTCAGCACTCTGGTGAGGATGAAGGCGATTTCTTCGTCGTCCTCGGCGATCAGAACAGCTGCCATGGAAAAGCCCCCGCAACTCCGGCTCGAATCGCGCGGCTTACCCCGGGAAAAGAATCTGAATCACTCAGGACCAGGCCATTTTGCTGCATCCTGCGGAATGCAGTAACGGGGATCACCACCGATGGGTGACAAGACGTTCCAGATTGATGATTCAGGGCATGCGGGGCCCCGCTCGCGGCCCGCGAGCGTCCCGCGCCTGGAGATGACGGTATCGGATGCTGACGGTTGATGAGGCGTTGCTGCGGGACCCGTCGCGGCTGGCGGCGGTGGCAGACCTGCGCCCTGCGCTGGCCGCTCTTCCGGTGCTGCTGGACTCGGTCGCCGCGGTCGCCGCCCGTTCGCTCGCAGCCCCGATCGCGCTGGTGTCATTGGTCGGCGAGAGTCAGGAATACCTTTACGGCACTTACGACCCGGCCGGCGCACTGGCCGGTCGGGAAACCATTCCGCTGGCGACCTCGATGGGAAAATATGTTCTCGGTGCGAATGGTTGTGTCCGTTCGACCGGAGTTTCACCGGCTGCCCGTTTCGGGGTGAGTGCCTTTGCCGGCGTACCGCTGAAGGATCACGGGAATCGGCCGGTCGGCTGCCTGGCGGTGCTCGACACCGAGAACAGACGATGGTCGGCCGGACAGACGTCGCTGTTGTCCGAGCTGGCGCGGATCCTGAGCCCGGAGGTGCTCGCGAGCATTGCCCCCACGGCACCCACGGCCGCCGCGGATGCGGCGGAGGACAACGACCGCTTTCTCGCCGCGATCCTCGACAGCCTGGCCGTGGGGGTGATCGCCTGCGACGAAGCGGGGAAGATCGTGCTGGTCAACCGGGCGCTGCGTGATGTGCAGTCGCTGCCCGGCGACCGCGTGCCGGAGGACTACGCCGAACGGGCGGAGACCACCCTGGTCCACTCCGACATGACGCCGATGAGCTGGCAGCAGACACCGCTGATGCGCGCCCTGCGCGGTGAGCACGTGCGGGACAGCGAGGTGCTCGTCCAGGCTCCGGGGCATCGGCTCCGCACGTTCGCGACCAACGCACAGCCGATCATCGGTGCGGGAGGCCGCCGGCTGGGCGCCGTGGCGGCGGCGCACGAGGTCACCGCCATGCGTCGCGCCGAGCATTTCCGGCAGTGCCACCTCGCCGTGGCGCACATCCTGGCTGCCTCCGACTCACCGGAGCAGGCGGCCTTCGGCGTTCTCCGGGTTGTAGCCACAACACTGCGCTGGCCGTACGCGGAAATGTGGTTGATCGACGAGGCGACCGACAGCCTGCGCTCGATCGGGCACTGGAGCGAGCCCGGTCTCAAGGCCGGGAAACTCAGCCGCCGCGCCGTGACCAAGGGCGTCGGTGTCACGGGCCGGACCTGGGCCACGGGCAGACCGGTCTGGATCCACGACATCACCAGTGAGGCGGCGGCGGAACCCCACCCCCGCATCGAGGCCTGCCTGCGCCTGGGGTTCCGCACCGTGCTGTCCGTACCGGTTCGTGACGGCGACACGATGCTCGGCGTGCTGACCTGCTATTCCGACGCGCCCGAGCACCATGAGGACCTGCTCACCGTGCTGCTTGACGGCGTGGCCGCACAGTTCGGTGTTTTTGTGGCTCTGCGCCGCGCCGCCGCGCTGGCCCAGGAACTCGACCGGGCCAAGGACGACTTCATCGCGCTGGTCGGGCACGAGATGCGGACGCCTCTGACGACGATCGCCGCGACCGCCGGGATGCTCCGTGAGGAAGCGGAGAGTTTCGAGCCCGAGACGCAGCACATGCTGGCGGCAATCCACCGCAACACGATTCTGCTGCAGGACATCGTCGGCAAGCTGCTGGACCTGGCCGGACTCGAGGCCGGGCACATCGGTCTCACGATCGCGCCGGTCGACCTCGTGGAAGTGATCACCGAGGCGATGACCGCGGCCCGGCCGGCGGCGTCCGCGAACGGCCTGACCCTGATCGCCGAGCTGCCGGACCGGCTCACGGTGGAGGCCGACGCCGGCCGGTTCCGCCAGGTCGTCGACGACCTGCTCTCGAACGCGGTGAAGTACAGCCCGGGCGGCGGCGACATCCACGTCCGCCTGTCCGCCGACGACACCACGGCCGAGCTGGTGATCACCGACGGTGGCATCGGTGTCCTCGACACCGAACGTGAGCACCTGTTCGACCGTCTCTACCGCGGCAGCAACGTCCGCCACCAGGGCACCACCGGCAGCGGTCTCGGTCTGAGCCTGGCCCGCACCATCGTCGAACTGCACGGCGGCACCATCACCCTGACGGGACGCGAGACCGGCGGCACCACCGTGCAGGTCCGTCTGCCCCTGCAGGCGACGTCCCCGTCATCCCGCTGATCATCTTGGAGACCCTCACGTGGCCGACATCCTCGTCGCCGAAAATGTCCTCGACCTGCAGGACGTCCTCCGGCGGCTGTTCCAGCGTGCGCGGCACGAGGTCCGCGTCACCGGGAACGGCACCGACACCCTCGAGCAGGCCCTCGAACAGGCGCCGGACCTGCTGGTCATGAACCCCGCCCTGCCCGAGATCGACGGTCTCGAGGTCTGCCGCCGGCTCCGCGCCGACCTCCGGACCCGGGACGTGCCCATCCTGATCCTGTCGGTTCATCAGTACCCCGCCGAGAAGGACGCCGCCCGGCAGGCCGGTGCCGACGAATACCTCGGCAAGCCGTTCCATCCGGCCGAGCTCCTGAGCCGAGCTCGCGTGCTGCTCGCCCGGAACACCGGCTAGAGCGGCGGGGGCTCGATCTCCGTCTCGAGGCGCAGGCCCTCGGCGGCGCGGGCCAGGAGACGGTGGTCCTCGCCGTAGACCTTCTCCAGACCCTCCACCGCGAGGTGCATCGACGGCTCGTCACCGGCGTCCAGCGCCACATTGAACGCACAAGCCAGCGTGTCGGGGTGTTCGGCGCCGCGCAGGGCGCGCGAGCGGACGAGGGTGTCGCCGGCGATCTCGCGGGCCTGCTGCGCCTCGCCGGTGGCGACCAGGTCGGCGGCGAGGCCGTTGGCGCAGCTCAGCGTGAACGGGTGGTCGGCGCCGACACTGCGCCGCAGGCCGCCCAGGGCCTCGGCGTCGATCGTGCGGGCCTCGGCGAAGCGGCCCGTGGCGCGGACGACACCGGCCAGGTCGGCCGCCGCGGCCAGGGTGAACGGGTGCTCGTCACCCAGCACCGCGTGGTATCGGGCGACGGCGCGTTCGAGGAGCCGGTGCGCCTCGTCCAGGTCACCGTCGTCGCGGGCGCAGTTGGCCAGCGACACGAGCGCGCCGAGTGTCTCGACGTTAAGGTCGCCGAATTTCTGCCGGTAGAGCTCCACGTTGGTCTCGGCCAGCTGCCGGGCCTGCGGGAGGCCGCAGCGCCGGGCGGCGATCGCTGCGAAGCGCCCGGCCCAGAGCGCCATCGGGTGGTCGGCGCCGAGCGCCTCGGCGTGGCCGTTGCTCAGCAGCTCGGTCGCGCCCGCGTAGTCACCCAGGCCGAAGAGGTCGAAGGCGAGCCCGGCCCGGGAGGACAGGGTCTCGGGGTGACCCTCCACGAAGATCATCTGCCGGTGGCGCAGCACCTGCTCGTCCAGCGCCCGAGCGCCCCGGAAGTCACCGAGCAGGCGCAGGTCGGCCGCCAGGTTGTTGGCACAGCGCAGGGCGGTCGGGAAGCTCTCACCGAACAGCCGGCGGTAACGGACCAGGTTGTCCGCGTCGAGCTGCCGGGCCTGCCCGAAGTGGCCCTGCATGCGCAGGTCAGCGCCGACGCTGTTGGCCGTGGCCAGCGTGGTCTCGTCGTCGTCGCCCAGCACGTCACGCTGCGAGCGGAGCGTCTGTGCGTTCAGGGCGCGGGCGTCCGCCGTCCGGCCGACCGCACGCAACGCGTTGGCCAGGTGGAACGACGCCAGCAAGGTCTGCTCGTCGGTCTCGCCCAGGCTGTCACGCCAGCGGGCCACCGCCTGGGTCGCCAGGTCCCGGCTCGAGTCCCAGTCGCCGCGGGCGTAGAGAAACCGGATGCAGTTGATCACCAACTGGCGGATCTCCTCGGCGTCGCCGCCGAGGACGTCGGAGTGGACCAGGTGCGGGACGATCGCGGCGTACCGGGACCAGTGCGCCGGGTTGTCCGGGTCGCCGGGGTCGGCGGCGGCGAGCATCGCGCGCACCGAGTGCAGCAGCGCGGCGTGCCGCTCTGAGCTGAGCTGCTGGCCGAGCATGCCCCGGACCAGCGGGTGCACGAGCACACTGGCGCCGGGCGGATCGAGGTCGGCCAGGCCGTACCGGCCGATCAGGCGCAACGCGGCCTTGAGGCGCCGCTCGATCCGGACCGTGCGGGCCAGCTCGGCGCCGACCTGACCGCGGGCCGCCCAGAGCAGCTCCCACGACACGGGCGCGCTGGCCAGGAACGCACACAGCTCGAGCAGCTCGAACGCCGGTGGTGAGGCCTCACCCAGGGCGTCCGCGGCCAGACCCCAGGCGATGCGGATCGGTGTCGGGAACGCCAGCTCGGCCGCCCGCTCGTCGTAGCGGCGGAGATATTCGGTGATGCTCCAGCCCGCCGCGGCGCGGACCGCGGCCGCCAGGTCGAGCGCCATGGGAACGTCACCGAGCCGCTCGGCCAGCCGCTCGGCGTCGGAGGCGGACAGGTCGGTAGCGCGGCGCTGCAGGAAGTCGACACTGTCACCGCGGTCGAAAACGGCGACCGGGACCGCCTGCGCGACCTCGGACGTCCACCGCGGATTGCGCGAGGTGACCAGGACGTGCCCGGCACCGCTCGGCAGGTACGGCTTGATGTCCTCGGGGCGGTTGGCGTTCTCGAAGACGACCAGCCAGTTGCGGTACGGCTCGCCCCGGCTCAGCGCGTCACGGACCGCGCCGAGCGTGCGGTTGATGTCGCGCGCCTCGGGCAGCTTGAGCTCCTGCGCCAGCCCGACCAGCGCGGCCCGCATGCCGGCGGTCTGCTCGGCGGGAATCCACCACACCAGGTCGTACGTGTCGGCGTACCGGTACGCGTACTCCACGGCGAGCTGGGTGCGCCCGGTGCCGCCGAGCTGGTGCTCGGGTGCCGGCAGCAGCACCACAGGGCCGTTGCCGAGCAGCCCGCGGACGTCGGCGAGAAGTCCCTCCCGCCCGACAAAACGCGGATTGCGCGGCGGCAGATTGCCCCGGATCGGCACGCCGCCCTCCCACCTGGTGACTCGGCCATCTACTGTCGTTGTGCCGATTACCGTACGTGGAATCGTCACCACAGCGGAAGCTGTCGCCGAACGGAAAGGCCCCGGTGTCCGAGGAACCCGTAACGAGTCTCGTCCGCGAAGCCGACGTGGTGACCGTGAACCTGCGCGGCGAAGTGGACGTCCTGACCGTCGACCAGGTCCGCGTCGCGCTGGTGGAGGCCCTGGAGAGCCGTCCCCGCACCGTCGTGGTCGACCTCTCCGACCTGTCCTTCATCGACTCGACCGGCCTGGGCGCACTGATCTTCGGCTTCCAGCGGGCCCGTGACGCGAACATCGCCTTCCGCCTGGCCCACCCCAGCCGCGGTGTCCGCCAGATCCTGGTCCTCAGCGGTCTGCTCGAAGTTGTCGAGCTGACCGAGTAGATGCGTCCCCGACTGATCGCCGAGACGACCGTGCCCGGGCTCCGCTGGGTGGAGCCGATCGCCGGGGCCGGCTGGGTCGTCACCCAGCCGGAGACGCCCGCTCTGACCGTGCTCGACACCGAGCTGCGGACGTTGGCGACCGTCGGCCTGCCGGCCGGCGACCGTGACATGCAGGCCGCCGCGGACGACACCCTGCTGGCCGTCGGCACCGGCCAGGAGCTGATCGCCCTGGAGCGGGACGGGCAGATCCGGTGGCGGCGGTCCTTCGGTGCGGGGCGGCCGGACCCCCACTTCGATGATCACGGCGTGCTGTGGGTCCACCTGCCGCCCGCCGACGAGCTGCTGGCCGTCGAGGCCGCCACCGGGCGTGAGATCGACCGGGTGCCGCTGGACTCGACCCACGGCGGCGCGTTGTTCACCCGGCACGCAGGTGGCGAGTGGACCGGGCTGCACGTGGCCATGGGTCAGGACGGCTCCCAGAGCTGGCTGGTCCGCCTCGACGGCGGGAAGATCGTGCTGCGCGAGCTGGCCGGCGAGTGTGTCACGGGCTTCCTGCGTGCCGGGGAGCTCTACTTCTCGACGCCCCACAACGACGAGCAGCTGTCGATCCGCGAGGTCGCCACCGACGCCGTCGTGGCCGAGCACGCCATCGAGGACGTGCCCGGTCTGCCGGAGCTGGGCGAGGACCTGATCCTGCTCGAGGCCGCCACCGTCGTGTCCGACGATTTTGTGCTGGTCGCGGTCAACACCGACGACTTCGACACCGATCTCGAGGATCACCTGCTGCTGTCCACGAGCACGCTGGGCTACCGGGCCACGATGCTGTACCCGTACGAGATGACCCACAACTCGATCTATCCGGCCGACGCGCCCGGTCGCTGGCTGACCGTCGACTACGGGGAGAACGTCCTGCGGCTGTGGCAACTCGAGGACGAGCCGGAGCCCGGACTGTTCTGACCGGGCCCCGGCGCTGCGTCAGCCGACCCAGGTGAACTCGCGGGCGGGTACGGCGGCCGCGGAGCGGAAGAGGTTGTTGACCGTGGACGCCTCGGTCGAGTTCGGGTTGGGGTTGGTGCAGGAAACGGGGGCGCTGCTGCCCGACATCAGGTCCGAGCACAGGCCGGTGCGGCGGTCCGGCAGGCCGAGGATGTGGCCGAACTCGTGCGCCGCGATCCGCGGCTGGTAGTAGCCGTCGTTCACGGCTTCGCGGCCCATGTACCAGCGGCCGTTGCCCAGCGACGTCGAGTACGTCCGCGGCCAGCCGTTGTCGGCGTAGACGCGGATGTTCGGGGTCCGGCCGGCCGGGACGGGCTGGAGCTGGACGTTGGCGACCCGGCTGTTCCAGATCTGCGCGCCCTGCGCGACGACGGCCTTGAACTCCTGCGCCTGGCTCGCGTCGTAGTACAGGATCCGCGGAGCTGCCGCGGCCGGACCGGTGGTGGCGACCTGCAGTCCGACGAGCATGGCGATGGCCAGCAGCGCGGCGGACAGTCTTTGACGCAGCATCGGGGGGACCTCCCTGGGGTGGTGGACGGCTGTCCACACCGTAGCCAGAAAGAGACGCCTATCGATGCAGGTCCGTCATACCGGTTGCTGCCTCCTGGCCGTGTGATGGCGGGAAGGCCAGGCCGATGCCCGGTCCGGCCGGGCCGATGTCCTTGCGGCGCTTGCCCATGAGCAGCATCAGCGAGAGCAGGGACGCCGCCAGTGCGAGCGCGCCGGCGCCGTACCAGGCCGCGTCGTAGTTGCCCAGCTGGTCGCGGACCAGGCCGGCCGCGGTTGCCGCGATCGCCGCGCCGAACTGGTGGGAGGCGAAGACCCAGCCGAAGACCACGGCACCGCTCGCACCGAAGTATTCGCGGCACAGGGCAACCGTGGGCGGCACGGTGGCGACCCAGTCCAGGCCGTAGAAGAGGATGAAGATGACCATGCTGGGGTGGGCGGTTGCGGCGAACAGCGACGGCAGGACCAGCAGGGACAGCCCCCGCAGCGCGTAGTAGCCGCCGAGCAGCCAGCGGCTGTCGACCCTGTCGGTGAGCCAGCCCGAGGCGATCGTGCCGGCGATGTCGAAGAGGCCGACCAGGGCCAGCAGGCTCGCGGCGGTCGTCTCGGTCATGCCGTGGTCGTGCGCGGCCGGGATGAAGTGGGTGCCGACCAGCCCGTTGGTGGTGGCACCGCAGATCGCAAAACCACCCGCGAGCAGCCAGAACGGCCGGGTCTTGGCGGCGTCCTTGAGCGCGCGCAGGGCGTTGCGGGCGGCGCTGCCGGGTGCCACCACCGGCAGTGAAGCCACGTCGTCGGGCCCGGCGCCGTACGCGGTCACCCCGAGATCGGCCGGCCGGTCCCGCAGCCGCCACCAGACCAGCGGCACGACGATCAGCGCCGCCGCCGCGACCGTCAGCGCCGCCACCCGCCAGCCCTGGCTGTCGGTCAGCCGGGCCAGCACGGGCAGAAAGACGAGCTGCCCGGCCGCGCCACCGGCGGTCAGCACACCGGTGATCAGGCCACGCCGGGCGACGAACCAGCGGTTCGCCACGATGGCGACGAAGCCGAGCGCCATCGAGCCGGTGCCGAGCCCGACGAGCACACCCCAGCACAGGATCAGCTGCCAGCTCTGCTGCATGAAGACCGTCAGGCCGCTGCCGGCCGAGACGAGCAGCAGCGCACCCGCGATCACCCGGCGCATGCCGAACTTCTCCATCAGAGCGGCCGCGAACGGGGCTGTCAGGCCGTACAGGAGGAGGTTGACCGAGACCGCCGCGGAGATCGTGCCGAGCGACCAGCCGAACTCCTCGTTCAGGGGGCGGAGCATCACGGAGGGCGTGGCGCGGAAGCCGGCCGCGCCGACCAGGGCGATGAACGCGATGGCGGCGACGTACCAGGCGGGGTGCAAGCGGCGAACGGTCACCCGATCATTGTGCGGAGCGCGGCCCGGACGGACGAGTGGCCGGGAGGCCATGATGCGCAAGAATCAGGCCATGACCCATACGATCGCGATGCTGGCGCTCGACGGCGTGGTCGGTTTTGACCTCGGTGTGCCGCCCCAGGTCTTCGGCGCCGCCCGGGCCGCGGACAACACGCCGTTCTACTCGGTCACCACCTGCGGTGTCGGCGGCCGGCCGGTCCGGCCCGAGCGCGGCGGCTTCCAGGTCGTGCCCGATCACGACCTCTCCCCGCTGGCGACCGCCGACACCGTCCTGGTGCCCGGGGTCAGCGGCGGCCCGACGATGACCACCGGACTCGTCGATCCCGAGGTCGTCGACGCCCTCCGCGCCGCACACACCCGTGGCGCCAGGATCATCTCCATCTGTACGGGCGCCTCGGTGCTCGCCTCCGCCGGTCTGCTCGACGGGCGTACCGCGGCCAGCCACTGGGCCTGGGCCAAGCGCTTGGTACGCCTCTACCCGCAGGTCAACTGGGACTTCGACGTACTCTTCATGGACGACGGCGACGTGCTGACCTCGGCGGGAGTCGGCGCCGGGATCGACCTGTGCCTGCACGTCATCCGCCAGGACCACGGCACCGCGGTCGCCAATCAGGCCGCTCGCCGCTGCGTGGTGCCGCCGTGGCGCGACGGCGGTCAGGCGCAGTACATCGAGCAGCCCGTCCCGGCGGCGCACGGCAGCGGCACCGAGCTGACGCGGGCCTGGGCCCTGAACCGC
The DNA here is from genome assembly GCF_000494755.1 of Amorphoplanes friuliensis DSM 7358. NCBI lineage: Bacteria > Bacillati > Actinomycetota > Actinomycetes > Micromonosporales > Micromonosporaceae > Actinoplanes > Actinoplanes friuliensis. The sequence goes on along the minus strand of NC_022657.1, from coordinate 1,316,117 downwards.
CTGGCCGAGCAGGTCAGCCTGGAACAGCTGGCCGGGCACGCGCGGATGAGCGTGCGCACCTTCACCCGGCGCTTCCGGGACGAGACCGGGCTGAGCCCGCAGAAGTGGCTGCTCCAGCAGCGGGTCGCGCACGCCCGGCTGCTGCTCGAGGCGACCGATCTGGCCGTCGACGTGGTCGCCCGGCGCTCCGGGCTGGGCAGCGCCACGGCCCTGCGGCAGCACCTGCAGGCCTCCATCGGCGTGCCGCCGAGCACTTACCGCAGGACGTTCCGCCAGACATAACCCGTCACCAACGGCCTCAGGAACGGCCTTGAGTATCCGATGGGACAGACGTACCCCGAACGTACGTTTCCCTGAGGATGTCATGGACCAGACCTTCCGTCCCCTGCTGGACGCGCTGAAGCAGATCGGCATCGACCCGGTCGCGGTCGACGCCGCTGCCGACGAGGCGCAGCGCAGCGGGCGGTCCGTGCGAGCGGTCCTGATCAACGACCAGGTGGTCACCGAGGAGCAGCTGACCTCGGCTGCCGCGACGGCGTTCGGCATCAACACCCTCGACCTCGTCGGCTTCTCCCCCGACCCGGCCGCACTCAAGCGCATCCCGCTGCCGGTCGTGCTGCGTCACCGCGTGCTGGGCCTGTCGATGTCCGACGGCGAGCTTGTCGTCGGTGTCACCGACCCGGGTGACGTGGTCGCGCTCGACGACATCCGTGCCTCGACCGGCATGACGATCCGGCCCGTCGTGGTGGCCCGCAGCGAGGTCCGCCGGATCATCGAGCGGCTTCAGCGCGAGGACAGCGACCTCGGCGACCTGGCCGACCAGAACCTCGACGACCTGCCGATGGCCGCCCAGGCCACCAGCTCGGACGACGCGCCGATCGTGCGCTACGTCAACAACCTGATCGAGCAGGCTGTCCAGAACCGGGCCTCCGACCTGCACCTCGAGCCGACCGAGGACGAGATGCGGGTCCGCTACCGCATCGACGGCGTGCTGCACGAGCTGGACACCGTGCCGCGCGGCGTGATGGCCGCGCTGACCTCGCGCCTCAAGATCATGTCCGGCGTCGACATCACCGAGAAGCGCATCCCGCAGAACGGCCGCATCACCGTCCTGATCCGGGACCGCCAGGTCGACCTGCGGACCGCGACGCTGCCGACCGTGTGGGGCGAGAAGATCGTCCTGCGCGTGCTCGACACCGGCGGCATCGACCTCGACCTGGCCAAACTGGGCTTCACCCAGCACAACCTGACCCGCTTCGCGGAGTCCTTCACCAAACCCCACGGCATGCTCCTGGTCACCGGTCCGACTGGTTCCGGCAAGTCCACCACCCTGTACGCGACGCTCGGGCGCATCAGCAAGCCGGAGATCAACGTGATCACGGTCGAGGACCCGGTCGAGTACCGCCTGCGCGGCGTCAACCAGGTGCAGGTCAACGCCAAGGCCGGACTGACCTTCGCGGCCGTGCTGCCGGCGATCCTGCGGTCCGACCCCGACGTCGTGCTGATCGGTGAGATCCGGGACGGCAACACGGCACAGATCGCGGTCGAGGCGTCCCTCACCGGTCACCTCGTGCTCTCCACGCTGCACACCAACGACGCACCCGGCGCGGTCACCCGGCTCACCGAGATGGGCATCGAGCCCTTCCTGGTCGGCTCGTCGCTGGACTGCGTGCTGGCCCAGCGGCTCGCACGCCGGCTGTGCGACTGGTGCAAGGAGGCCTACCTGCCGACCGAGGAGGAGCTCGAGGGTGCGCGCTGGCCGCTGCACGACCTCAAGATTCCCGAGGCGCTCTACCGGCCGGTCGGCTGCCGCAACTGCGCCAACACCGGGTACCGCGGCCGGATCGCGCTGCACGAGGTCATGCCGATCTCGCCGGAGATCGAGTCGCTGACCATCCGCCGCGCCTCCTCGAACGAGATCCGCGAGGTGGCGCTCGCCCAGGGGATGTACGAGCTGCGCTCGGACGGCCTGGCCAAGGCGGCCGGCGGCCTCACCTCGATCCGCGAGGTCTCGCGCGTCGCCATCTGAGCGGCGTCGAAGCGTACTCCGCCGGTCGGCGTCCCGCACATTTCTGGCGGAACAGGTCCTAAACCAGCGGATCGCGATGCCGAATGAGGAGGCGTCAGACATCACCAGGAGATTGCCGGTGCAGCCCATGTACACGCTCGACCAAGAGGTACCGCACCAGGCGGCTCCGGTGGACACGACCGTGCCCGGGTCGGACGACCTGGCCGTGCTCGACCAGATGCTGGTCACGCTGGTCGAGTCCCGCGGCTCCGACCTGCACCTGACCGTCGGTTCCCCGCCGATGATCCGGGTCGACGGCAGCCTGCGCCCGCTCCCGGGGTACGGCAAGCTCAACAGCTCCGACACCGCCCTGCTGGCCCGCGCCGCCGTCTCCGCCGAGCAATGGAAGACGTTCGAGCGCGAGCAGGAGATGGACTTCGCGCACAGCATCGTCGGCGTCTCGCGGTTCCGCGGCAACCTCTACATCCAGCGCAACTCGTGCGGTGCGGTGTTCCGGGCCATCCCGCACGCCATCAAGCCGCTGGACGAGCTCGGTATGCCCGACTCGGTCTCCCGATTTGCCCATCTGCCCCGCGGCCTGGTGCTGGTGACCGGCCCGACCGGTTCCGGCAAGACCACGACGCTCGCCTCGGTGCTGGACCTGGCCAACCGCAGCCGGTCGGCGCACATCATCACCATCGAGGACCCGATCGAGTTCCTGCACCCGCACAAGCGCAGCCTGGTCAACCAGCGGGAGGTCGGCTCCGACACGGAGACCTTCCCGCAGGCGCTCAAGCACGCGCTGCGCCAGGACCCCGACATCATCCTGGTCGGCGAGCTACGTGACCTCGAGACGACCGCGACGGCCCTGACCGCCGCGGAGACCGGTCACCTCGTCCTGGCGACCCTGCACACGCAGAGCGCGACGCAGACGATCGACCGGGTCATCGACATCTTTCCGCCGCACCAGCAGCTGCAGATCCGCGCGCAGCTCGCGGCGAGTCTGCAGGGCGTCGTCACGCAGGCGCTGGCGCCCCGGGCCGACGGCAAGGGCCGGATGGTGATCTGCGAGATCCTCACCGCCACGCCCGCCATCCGGAGCCTGATCCGCGAGGGCAAGTCGCACCAGATCCCGTCCTTCATGCAGGCCGGCGGCAACGACGGCATGTTGGCCTTCGACCAGCACCTGGCCGAACGCGTCCGCGAAGGGCTGGTCACGATGCAGGCCGCCCTCGAGATCTGCCACTCCCACGAAGAGCTCAAGCGCCTGATCGGACGGATGTGACATGCCGGCGACCAAGACGTTCCACTACAACAGCATCGACGCCTCGGGCCGCAAGACCAAGGGCACGGTAGAGGCGGCGAACGAGATCGCGGCGACGCACCTGCTGCGTCAGCGCGGTGAGGTCCCGCTGGAGATGAGCGCGGCCGGTCAGGGCCTCAACAAGGACCTGAAGATCCCCGGCCTGGGTAACCGCACCAAGCTGAAGGACCTCGCGGTCTTCTCGCGCCAGTTCTCCACGATGACCGCCTCGGGCATGTCGCTGCTGCGCTCCCTGGCCATCCTGGAGGAGCAGACCACCGCCGTCACGCTGAAGAAGGCGACCGGCGAGGTGCGTACCGATGTGGCCGGTGGTGTGTCGCTGTCGTCGGCGATGGCCAAGCACGACAAGGTCTTCCCGCGCCTGATGATCGCGATGATCCGCGCCGGCGAGGCCGGCGGCATGATCGACCAGGCCCTCGAGCAGATCGCGGCCAGCCTGGAGAAGGACACCGCGCTCCGCGGCAAGATCAAGAGTGCGCTGACCTACCCCGCGATCGTGCTGAGCTTCACCTTTGTGCTCATCGCGGCGGTCCTGATCTTCATCGTCCCGATCTTCGAGCAGATGTTCAAGAACCTGGGCGGTGAACTGCCGGCCATCACGCAGTTCCTGGTCGACGCCAGCCACAACATGTGGTGGATCGGGCCGCTGGTGCTGACCGTCGGCATCACCGGAACGGTCGCCTACAAGCGCAGGATCCGCGAGAGCGAGGACTTCCGGCTCTCGGTCGACAAGCTGAAGCTGCGGATGCCGGTCTTCGGGCCGCTCTTCCGCAAGCTCGCGATGAGCCGGTTCTCGCGCAACCTGGGTCTGCTGCTCAACGTCGGCGTACCCGTCATGCAGGCGCTCGCCGTGGTCGGCGAGACCACGGGCAACGAGGTCATCAACCGGGCCATGCGCGACGTGCAGTCCGCGGTCCGCGACGGCCAGCCGATGTCCTCGGCCATGCGCCAGCACAAGGTCTTCCCCGAGATGGTCACCCAGATGATCGAAGTGGGCGAAGAAAGCGGTCAAATCAGTCAGATGCTCGACAAGGTTGCCGATTTTTATGACAGGGAAGTCGACAGCGCCGCCGAGTCCCTGACCGCCTCGATCGAACCGATCATGGTCCTCGTCATGGGAGCCGTGGTCGGCGGAATGGTGATCTGTCTCTACCTACCGATGTTCACCATCTACCAGAACATCCAGAGCAACTGACGCCCTGGAAGCAGGAAACGACCGGTCTCCGGTCGACGTCGGGCACCCGAGCCCGGAACACCCCATCCCCGCCCCACCCCTGACGCCACAACGGAGGCACCCCCAATGCAGGAAATCATCGCCCGGATGCGCGCCAAGAAGCAGGACGAGGGCTTCACCCTCATCGAGCTCCTGGTCGTCGTGGTCATCATCGGCGTGCTGGTCGCGATCGCTGTCCCGGTCTACCTGAACTACCGCCAGGGCGCGGCGGACAAGTCGGCCCAGTCCGACGTCCGCGGTGCGGTCAGCGCGGTCGAGCAGTTCTACACCGACAACGGCAACGCGTACCCGGCCGCCGACGTCACCGTCGACAACTCGGCCGGCGCCACCTCGAGCAAGGAGCTCGCCACGGGCTCGGCCCAGAAGTTCACCGTGTCCGACAAGACCACGCTGCAGTACCACCTGAGCACCGACAAGCTCTCGTACAAGCTCTGCGCGGTCAACGCCGGCGGCAGCAAGAAGTACTACCTGTACGACAGCTCGAAGGGTGGTTCGGTCGCGGCTTCCACGGCCATCACCACCGCCAACTTCGCCACCTGTGGCTGACCTTCCGTAACGCCCGAACACCTGCCGCGAGATCGAGGAGGGCCCGACATGCCGCAGCCCCTGCTGCTCAGCATCGTCGGCCTGCTCGGTCTCGCGGTGGGCTCGTTCCTGAACGTCGTGATCTACCGGGTGCCCCGGGGCGAGTCCCTGGTCCGGCCCGGCTCGCACTGCCCGCAGTGCGGCAACGAGGTGCGCAACCGGCACAACATCCCCGTCCTCGGGTGGCTGCTGCTGCGCGGCAAGTGCGCCGACTGCAAGGCACCGATCAGTGCCCGGTACCCGCTCGTCGAGGCCGGCACGGCACTGCTCTTCGTGGCCGTCGCCGCCCGCTTCGGCTGGTCGTGGGTGCTGCCCGCGTACCTGTACCTGGCGGCCGTCGCGATCGCGCTCGCCGCGATCGACCTGGACGTGCTGCGCCTGCCGGACCAGATCGTCCTGCCGTCCTACACCGTGGCCCTGCTGCTGTTCCTCCCGGCGATGATCGTCGAGGACGGCTGGGGGGCCGCGACCCGCGCCCTGATCGCCGCCGGCGTGCTGTGGATCGTCTTCGAGATCATCAGCCTCTTCGGGATGGGCCGCGGCGACGTCAAGCTCGCCCCGCTGCTCGGCCTCTACCTCGGCTGGCTCGGCTGGAGCTGGGTGGCCGTCGGCACGTTCTCGGCGTTCCTGCTCGGCGGGATCGTCGGCATGGTGCTGATGCTGCTCAAGGTCGCCGGCCGCAAGACCCGCATCCCGTTCGGCCCCTACATGCTCGCCGGTGCGTTCCTGGCGGTCTTCGCCGCGGCGCCCATCGCCGGCTGGTACACGTCCCTGCTCATCCCCACCGCCTGAGGCAAGGAAGGAAAACCGATGGCTAGCGTCAATCCGATCGGGCTGGACATCGGCTCGTCGTCCATCCGAGCCGTGGAGGTCAAGCGGGCGAAGGACGAGTACACGCTGACCAACTTCGGCCAGGTGCCGCTGCCGCCCGGCACCGTCCAGGGTGGCATCCTCGAGGACCCGGTCGCGGTCACCTCGGCGCTCAAGCAACTCTGGGCCGCCTGCAAGTTCAACACCAAGCAGGTCGTGCTCGGCGTCACCAACCCGCAGCTCGTCGTCCGCGAGATGTCGGTGTCGAACCTGCCGGCCAAGGAGATGCGCAAGTCGCTGCCGTTCCAGGTCCGCGACATGCTGCCGCTGGCCGTCGAACGCTCCCTGCTCGACTTCCGCCCGCTCGAGGAGCCGGGTGACAGCCCGACCGTGCGCGGGCTGCTCATCGCCATGCCCAAGGACGCCGTGATGTCGCTGGTCCAGGCGGTCGAGCGGGCCGGGCTGCACGTCGTCGACGTCGACCTCGCGTCCTTCGCCATGCTGCGTGCCGCCTCCCGGCTGGACGCCCAGGTCGAGGCCATCGTCGACATCGGCGCCGAGGTCACCAGCGTGGTCGTGCACGCCGACGGTGAGCCGCTCATCGTGCGTACCGTGCCGCGGGGCGGTGTCGAGATCACCGCGAGCATCGCGACCCGGCTCGGCATCACGCCGCCCGAGGCCGAGGCGCTCAAGTGCCGGTACGGCCTGCACGGCGACGGCCGGCCCGACACGGCGGCTGCGGCCGCCGACGCGATCCGGCCGCTGGTCAACGAGCTGCGGAGCTCGTTCACCTACCTGGCCTCCGGCGAACGGCAGAAGCAGGTCACCCGGGTCTCCCTCTGCGGTGGCAGCGCCCTGATGCCCGGGCTCGCCGAACACGTCCAGCAACAACTCGGCGTCCAGGTCATGTACGCCGACGCCGCCGGCCGCCTGCGTGACACACGCCGGGCCCGCCAGCGCGGCTTCGACAGTTTCGTGCCATCGGCAGCGGTGTCGATCGGCCTGACCCTGGGAGCGGCAGCCTGATGGCCACCACCCTGATGCCCCTGGACCCCGCGGTCTCACCGCAGCGGGTCACCCGGCTTCTCACCATCTCCGCGAGCCTGCTGCCCGAGGAGGTCATCGCGGGGCGGCGCGCACGGCGTACCCGGGCCTGGGTGATCGTCGTGGTCGTGCTGGTCGCCGGGCTGCTCGGTTCCTGGTTCGCCTATGCCCGGCACCAGACGACGCTGGCCGACGACAAGCTGTCCGAGGTCACCGTCCAGGTCACCGACCTGCAGCGCGACCAGCACAAATATGCGGACGTCGTGGAAGTGCAGAACCAGACGAAGAACATCACCAAGCAGCTCAGGACGCTGATGGCGAACGACCTGCCGTGGGCCTCGCTGCTGGACACGCTGCGCACCACCGGTACGGCGTCGGGCATCGAGGTGACCGGGGTCAACGGCATCCTCAACGCCACCAACGCCAGCGCCTCCGACACGGCCGCGGACCTGCCCAGCACCAGTGGCAGCACGTCGATCGGCTCGCTGATCGTGACCGGTACCGCGCCCGACAAGGACACGATCGCCAAGTTCGTGGACGCGCTGAGCACCCAGACGGTGGTCGCCGACCCGTACCTGACCAGTGCCACCAAGGGCAGTGACGACGACAACCTGCAGTTCAGCCTGCGGGTCGACATCACCGGCGAGGCCCGCTGCGGCCGCTTCACCGCGCCGTGCAAAACGGGAGGCAAGTGATGGGTGCACGGCACGCCGACCGGCTCTGGATGTTCGCCGGCGCCCTGGTCATCCTCCTGCTCGCGGCGGTCAGCTGGTTCGTGCTGATCAGCCCGCAGTACGCCGAGGCCGAGGAGATCCGGTCGCAGACCGGCACCTCCCAGGACCAGATCGTCGGCCTCAACAAGACGATCGCCCAGCTCAAGAAGGACCAGGCCAAGCTGAAGGCGCTGCGGGCCACGCTCGCCACCAACCAGGAGGCGCTGCCGGAGGACTCCGGTGTCCCGGACTTCCTGCGTCAGCTCCAGTCCTCCGGCGACAAGATCAACGTGAACGTCAGCGGTGTCACGGTCAGCACCCCGGTGCAGGTCGAGGGGACAGCCCGGGTCTGGGCCCTGCCCATCACCCTGACCGCCGACGGCACCCCGGCGAACCTCGGCCTGTTCCTCGACGAGCTCCAGTCGGGCCAGGCCCGGGCCGTCCTGATCGATTCGGCCAACCTGGCTCCTAATACCACCGAGTCCGATGCCGATAGTGGCGGCAACGAACCCGAGTCGATGAGCCTCAACCTCACCGTCAAGGCGTTCGTCGCTCCCCCGGCCGGTGCAGGTGCGCCGACCGTCACGACAGACGACTGAGCGGGGTACGCCATGACCAGGAAGGCTCCGGGAGACGCCGGCTTCACGCTGGTGGAGGTGCTCACCGCCCTCGGCGTCATCGGTGTCGTCGCGACCGCGGTGACCACGTTCTTCGTCCGCTCGATGGTCCTGATCGACATCGAGGGCACCCGCCAGACCGCGATCCAGGTCGCCTCGCTCGGCATGGAGCAGCTGCGGTCCCAGCCGGCCGCGACCGCGCTGACCTGGCTGACCGACCACCGCCTGGAGAAGGTCGAGAAAGTGCAGCCCGAGGGTGCCGACGGCAAGACGTTCAAACGCTGGTGGGACGTGCCGGCCGCGGGCAGCCTGATCCCGGCGACCGTGCACGTCACCTGGACCGAGCGCGGCTGCACCCCCGAGCGGTGCAGCTACACGACCACCACGATGATCAGCACCTCGACACTCGAGCCCGTCTTCGACTCGGTGGCGAAGTGATCGCCCGGTTCCGCCGCCGCCCGGCGGACGACGCCGGCTTCTCGCTGACCGAGATCCTGGTCGGCATGTCGGTCATGTCGGTGGTCATGGCGATCGCCACCCAAGGTCTGATCAGCATGTTCCACACCACCGACCGGGCCGAGTCGGCGGCGACGGCTCAGAACAGCATCCAGGCGTCGTTCGAGAAGCTCGACCGCGAGGTCCGCTACGCCGAGCGCATCAGTGACCCGTACGCCGTGACCGGCGGTTTTGCCGTCGACTTCGTCATCCCCGACGAGAACGGCGTCGACCAGTGCATCCAGCTGACACTGCCGGCCGACGGCGGCACGCTGATGCGCCGGCAGTGGCCGCAGCTGTCCCGCCCGTCGGCCGCGGCGACCGCGGTCACCCCCAACCTGATCTCCGCCAACGTCACGGTCGCGGCGGACGGCTCGAAGACCTTCAAGACCCCGTTCACGCTGGCCACGGCCGGTACGGGCGGCAGTGACCTGGACCGGCTGACGGTCAACATGAACAGCACGGTGGGCCTCGGCGACCTGGGCACGACCCGCAACTACAGCCTGGTCTTCACCGCCATGAACACGCTGGCCCGCGCCAAATATCCGCTGGTCTGCACGAAGTAATGAGCACGGGTGAGGTCGAGGGTGCCATGCAGACCCCCGACGGCCAGTGGCGCGTCGAGATCGTGCGCCGCCGCCGGACCCGCTGGTACAGGATCGTGCACGGCGAGGATGTGCTCGACTGGCTCTCCATAGCCGCGGTCGAGCGCATCCTCGACGAGGCCGGCGTGGACCGCCGCCTCCTGATCGAGGTCGGCCCGGCCGCCTGACTCAGTGCGGCAGCCGCGGCCGGCTGCGTTCCAGCTCGGCCAGCTGCTCCGGGGTGAGGCTCTCCCGCAGCCGCCGCCGGGTCTCCGCCATCTCGGCCAGCTGTTCCGGGCTGAGCTGCGCCATCAGCTCCTGCCGGCGGGCAGCCATCGCTTCCAGCTCCTGGGGTGTGTAGGTGTGTTCCACCGCGGTCATCTCCTCGATCAGCCGGATCAGGGTCGCCGCGGACGGGTCGCCCTCGGCGTCGAACTGCCCCAGCACCTGCTCGATCCGGCTGTGCAACCGCCGCGCCCGGGCGATACGGTCGCGTACCTGATCGAGCTGACCCTGCAGGAGCTCGCGGGGATCAGGCCCCGCGCCGTCCAGCAGCGCCGCGATCTCGGCCAGACCGAACCCGAAACCGCGCAGCGCGACGATCCGGTGCAGCCGCCGGAGGTCGGAGTCCGTGTACCGGCGGTGACCGGCCGCACTGCGCCGCGACGGCCGGGCCAGGCCGATCTCGTCGTAGTGGTGCAGGGTGCGCACGGTCAGACCGGTTGCCGCGGCGAGTTCGCCGACGCTCCAGGTCTCCTCCGTGCCCATGCGATCGACGCTAGGACCTTCCGTGGCGTCAGGTGCAAGCCCTCGGTCTCAGGGGATGCGCCAGACCGTTGTCGGTCCGGCCGACGTCGGGCAGGCCAGGTACGGCGCCAGCACCGTGCACCCGTACGGCGCTGCCGTCTCGAGGAAGCCGACCGTGTGGACCGCGCCGTCCCCCGCGTGTGAGTCGGTGACGTTGACCCAGGTACGGCCCGGGATGCGGGTGTCGGCGCGCAGCTCCGTGCCGCCGGTCACGTACGTCTGCCCGAGCTTGCGCACGACGGAGCCGGTGCGCGCGTCGAGGATCGCGGACTCGGGGATCTCCTGCTGGCCGTAGGCGAGCAGCCGTCCGTCGCTGAGCGGTGAGGCGTTGCTCCAGGCCGGATCGGACCAGCGCACCGCGCCGCTGCCCGGGTCGAGGCCGCTCACCCAGCGGGTGTCGGAGATGCAGAGCACCGGCCCGCAGTCGTGCACGAACCCGGCGGGACCACCTTCCGTCCGCCACTTCTGGGTCAGGTCCGGCAGCCCGAAAGCGGTCAGCGAGGCCCGGCCGTCGTCGCGGCGCGACATGTAGAGCTGGTCACCGGAGACGGTGATGCCGACAAAATCGGCCAGGAAGGCGCCGTCGAGCTCCACCGGCAGCCGCACGCCCAGGTCACCCTCGCCGAGCACACTCCCGTCGGCGAACTGGACCGTGGTGACGTGCCCGTCGACACCCAGGACCACGATCCGGTCCGGGTCGTCCTCGAACAGGTCGTCGTTGCGGATCTCACCGACGCCCTCCAGCACGCGTTGCCAGATCGGCGCCCCGGTACGCGCGGAGACGAGCCGCAATTCCGTACCCGTCCCACCGTTGTCCGATCGCAGCAGCACCCGGCCGCGGCTCATGGTGACCACCGACGTGCCGGGGTCGTTCAGTCGCCAGAGGACCTTGCCGTCGTTGATGTCGAGGAACGACATCCGCGCGTCGGCGCCGGAGCGAGCCAGCAGGATGCCGCCGTCGAGCACCAGGTTCTGCACGTTCTGGGCCAGCGACGTCGCCCAGAGCTGCTCGCCACCGGGCAGCGCATAACGACGAACCCCGGATTCGCTGTTCGGATTCTGCTGGCCGAAGCTGGCGGTGTAGAGGGCGTCCGGGCCGAGGGTGAAGGCCGCCGCGGCGGTGCCACCGGCAGACAGCACCGGCCGCATCGTCCTTGCGGGTGACACTGCCGAAGCCGGCACGAACAGCGCTGCGATCAGGACGGCCAGAACGAGGACGGGGCGCGGCACCGTGATCCGCGGGCGCAGCGATTCCGTACCGGCCGGCGCGCGAGGCGTCACATCCAGGTCAATGAGGGGTACGGCGTCGGCCACGTGTTCAGCATGACTCGCAAAACCCGCCCCGGGTACAGTCCGCTGCCCATCATCACTGTGGGTAGGCTGCCGGTATGTCCTACACGGTCCCGCCGACCCGTACGGCGGCGGTCGTCCGCCAGCTCCGTAACGAGATCGTCACCGGTGAGCTGCCCCCCGGCACGTTGATCAAGGATGCTGAGCTCGCCGGCCGCCTCGGCGTCAGCATCACGCCGGTGCGCGAGGCGATCGCCCAGCTCTCGGTCGAGGGCCTGATCGACATCGCCCCGAACCGCACCCGGCACGTCACCAAGGTGACCCAGAAGAACGCCCTCGAACTCATCGACGTGATGAGCGTCCTCGCCTGCGCCGGCTTCGAGTGGGGCGTCGAGAACCTGACGCAGACCCACATCGACCTGATGCGTCAGCGTCAGAAGGAGTTCGTCGAAGGCCTGCGCTCGGGCAACGTGCTCGCAGCGACCGCCGCCGGCGCCGACTTCAGCACCATCGCCATCCTGGCCAGCGGCAACCGCGAGCTGCAGTCGATGGTCGACCTGGTGGTCGCCCGCACCAACCGCATCCTCGCGATGAGTGCCGAGAGCAACCTCTGGGACACCTGGATCACCGGCCACGACGAGATCCTCGAGCTGCTCGAGGCGGGCAACACGGCCGGTGCGCTGGCGCGTTACCAGCGCATCTACGTCGAGTACCGCGCGAAGGTCGAGCAGGACCTCTTCGACGACTGAGGCTTCACGCCGTTGCGGCCAGCCGGGGCAGCAGCGGGGTGAGGGCGTCGACCGCGGCGCGGCGTACGGCGTACCGCGTGATGCCCCACCGCTCGCGGTGTGCGCGCACCGCCGCGACGATCTCGTCCTCGGTGCCCACGAGCTGGAACGGCACCTGCTGCAGGTCGGTCTCGCTCATCCCGAGCCGCCCCGCGTCCTCGGCCAGCGCCGACCCGGCATCGTCGGTGATCTCGACGCGCTGGACCAGCGCCTCCAGTGTCGCGGCGCCCCCGGCCCGGGCCAGCTCGACCTGCGCGTCGATCTCGGCCAGCTGCCAGCGGGCCTCGTGCTGGTGCCCGTCCGCCAGCGTCCGGCCGAACCCGGTCAGGCCCACCGTGTCCGCGTGCTCTCCGGCCCAGCGCAGCAGCCGCGAATTGGCCGTGCCGATCGTCAGCGGCACCCGCTCCTGCACCGGCCGCGGCTCGGTCAGCTCGGCCGCGTACATGGTCAGCTCCGGGGTGTCGACGGTGACCTTCTCGCCGGCCAGCAGTGCCATCGTCGCCCGGGCGACGGCGATGCACCGGTCGACCCGTCCCCGCACGTCCGGCCGGGTGCGGCCGATCGCGTCCCACTCGGCCGGCGTGTGCCCGGCACCGAGGCCCAGCACCGCCCGGCCACCCGACACGACGTCCAGCGTTGCCACGTCCGTGGCCAGGAGAATCGGCTCCCGCACCGCGGCATTCGACACGTACGACCCGAGCCTGATCGTCGTGGTGACCGCGGCGGCCGCGGCCAGCGCGACGAACGGCGACGCGCAGGCACCCGGGTGATCGGCCGCCAGCAGCGTGTCGAACCCGGCCGCCTCCGCACGGCGGGCGAGGTCGAGCCAGTCGGCGGCGTCGGTGGGCTGAGCTTGGAGCGCAAAGTCGGCCATCCGGCGATTCTGGTCGTGTCCGGGGCGTCCGGCAGTCCCGCACGGCCCGCTTTCGCTGTCGGCGTACCCGCCGGATGGCGGGGACTTTCCGCCACATGGCGCTCGTCGCCGCGGCCAGGCCCGGCCCATCCTGGTGACAGCGGTCACACGGTTGTGATCTGCTCGACATCAGGAGGCCGGTCATGACCCTGTCCGTGGAGACCAACCCACCGCCGTTCGACCCCGAGCTCGGTGCGGCACTGCAGGCGATCGCCGAGATGATGCCGTCCGCGCTGACCGCGGACATGATCCCGGCCATGCGCTCCGGTGGCGCCCTGGCCGCGCCGACCGACGACGACCTGCGCCGCGACGGCAAGTTCACGGTCGAGGAACGGTCGGTCCCCGGGCTCGACGGCGACCCCGAGATCTCCCTGCTGATCGTGCGTCCGGCAACGGTCACGGGCACCCTCGGCTGCGTCTACTTCACCCACGGCGGCGGCATGATCCTCGGCGACAACCGCACCGGAGTGCTCGAAGCGCTCGACTGGGCGGAGGAGTTCGGCATGGTCGTGGTGTCGGTCGAATACCGGCTGGCGCCCGAGGTCCCGCACCCGGGCCCGATCAACGACTGCTTCGCCGGCCTGGTCTGGACGGCGGCGCACGCGGACGAACTCGGCTTCGACCCCGCTCGCATGATCGTGGCCGGTGGCAGCGCCGGAGGTGGCCTCGCGGCAGCCCTGGCCCTGATGGCCCGCGACAAGGGCGGTCCGGCCCTCGCCGGCCAGATGCTCATCTACCCGATGCTGGACGACCGCAACAACACATTCTCCTCCCGCCAGATGGCCGGCCGCGGCATCTGGGACGCCACGGCCAACGAGACCGGGTGGACGGCGCTGCTCGGCGACGCGCGTGGGGGGCCGGACGTCTCCCCGTACGCCGCACCGGCCCGGGAGACCGACCTGTCGAACCTCCCGCCGGCCTTCATCGACGTCGGCTCCGCGGAGACGTTCCGGGACGAGGACGTCGCGTACGCGACCCGCATCTGGGAGGCCGGCGGCCGCGCCGAACTCCACGTCTGGCCGGGCTGCTTCCACGGCTTCGACGCCATGGTCCCCCAGGCGGCGATCTCCCAGGAGGCGCAGGCCGCCCGCGTTCGCTGGCTGCACCGCCTGCTGGACGTCTAACCTCGGCCCATGAAGGACCTCGCCGTCCGGCTGGCCGCGCTCGACGCCGACGCGGGCGCGGCCCTGCGGGTCATCTCGTACTTCGACTCGCTGGCCGAAGCTCGCGCGGGCCTCCAGCCCATCGTCCGCGGCGCGGCGGTCCTGGCCGACTGCCCGGCCCGCCTCCTCGACCCCACCCGCCGCGTCCGCATCCGCGTGACCCAGACGGGCCTGGCCGACTGGCGTCAGGAAGCACCGGACGAGACCTGGATGTCGGTCCCGGCGGGCACCGCCACGCTGTGGCTCGAACGCCCGGGCCCCGCCGGCCCGGTCGAGGCGATGATCCTGGAAAGAGCGGCCGGTGCGGCCCGCGCGGTCCTCGACCGGACCCGCGGCCGCGCCCCGGCCACCGACCCCGCCTCGGTCGAGCTGATCGTCGACCCATCAGCTCCCCCGGACGTACGCCTCCAGGCGGCCCGCCGCCTCGGCCTCACGGACACGGGTTACGTGATCGCCCTCGAAGGCGCGATCCGCGTGCTGTCCGGTCCGCTGCCCACCCTCACCGGCCGAGCCGGCATCGGCCCCACCACAGCCCTGCTGGACCTCCCCACCTCCTGGGAGGCGGCCCGTACCGCCCTGCGCTTCGCCGCCGACGGCACCGAGGAAGACCCCGGCGACCAGGTTGTCCACGCCGCTGACCTCGGCGGCCTCGCCCTCCTCGCCACAGCTGGCGACCAGTCGGCGCTGCCGGACGTGAAGGCCCTGGAACACGCGGCCTCGGCGGCCTCCTGGATGCTCACGACGCTGCACGCGGTGGCCGCGAGCATCAGCCTCCGCGCGGCCGCCACGACCCTCCGCATCCACCACTCGACCCTCCAGGACCGCATCACCCACGCCGAAAACCTGCTGACCTGGAACGTCCGCGACCCCCAGGGCCGCCTCCGCCTCCAACTCGCCCTCGCCCTCCGCCACCTCCACCGCCACCGCTGAGCGATCACGCGAGGTTGCCGGCACACCGGCCGGCGCGACAGGTGGGGTCAGCCGCGGGGAAACGGTGGTTCGGGCAGGTACGGATGACGGGATCGTGGCGGTAGGTTCGCGGGGACGGCCGAAGAAACGCTGAAGACCGGGAGGCCGGGTGCGGTTCGAGCTGCTCGGTCCCTTCCGGGTGCGGACGCCCGCCGGCGCCGATGTTCCGCTGCCGCCCCGCCATCGGGCCCTGCTCGCCGCGCTGCTGGTGGCCGACGGTCATCCGATGTCGGCGGAACGGCTGGTGGCCGAGGTGTGGCCCGACGGCGCACCGGCCACGGCCGCTTCGGCTCTGCAGGTGTACGTGTCGGGCCTGCGCAAGGCCATCGGCGATCGCCTGCGGACGACGCAGGCCGGCTACCTGCTGGACGTCGCCGGTGACACCGTCGACGCCCGCGAGTTCGAGCGGCTGCTGTCGTCGGCCGGGGACCGGCTGGTTCTTCTCGACGAGGCGCTGGCGTTGTGGCACGGGCCTGCGTTCGACGGTGTGGCTGCCGGGCCGGCCGTGCACGCGGCTGCCGCGCGGCTGACCGAGCTGTTGCTCGCCGCCCGCCGCGAGTGGGGCGGGCTGGCCCTGGCCGCCGGGCGCACGGGTGAGGCCACGGCCGAGCTGACCGGCTGGGTCGCTCAGCATCCGGCCTCGGAACCCCTGGTGGCGCTGCTGATGCTGGCGCTGCACCGCACGGGACGCACGGCTGAGGCGCTCGGCGTTTTTGCGCGTACCGAATCGGCTCTGGCGGATCTGGGGACCCGGGCGGGCGCCGAGCTGGCCACGCTCGCCGAGGCGGTGCGGCGGCACGATCCCACGCTGACCCCGCCGGCGCCTGGGCTGCCCGGCGGTCGCAACAGGTTCATCGGGCGGCGCGCCGAGCTCGACCGGGCCATCACTCTCCTCGGCACCGGACGGTTGCTCACCGTCGCCGGTCCCGGTGGCTGCGGCAAGACCCGGATCTCGTACGAGATGACGCGCGAAGTGGCCACCGAATATCCGGGCGGGGCGTACGTGGTGGAACTGGCCGGTCTTGCCGCCGGAAGTGGTGCGGAGGCGCTGACCGCACACGTCGCCGCCGCGGTGGGGGCGCGCGAGGCTGCGGGCGTACCGATTGCGGAGACCTTGAACCGGCATCTGGGCTCGGACCGGGCCCTGCTGCTGCTCGACAACTGCGAGCACGTAAGGGCGGACGTGGCCGCACTTGTTCACGGGTTGCTCGCGGCTTGTCCGGGCGTACGTGTGGTCACGACCAGCCGGGAACCGCTCGGCCTGCCCGGTGAGATCGTTCTTCCGCTGGGCGGGCTGGCGCTGCCGGCGCCGGGCGCACCGGCGCGTGAGGCCGCACGCAGCGACGCGGTCCGGTTGCTGGCGGACCGGGTGGCCGCGGCCCGGGGTGGCACACCGCTGAGCGCGGCCGAGGAGCCGGTCGCGGCCGAGTTGTGCCGGCGTCTCGACGGGCTGCCGCTCGCTCTCGAGCTGGCCGCGGCCCGATTGCGCGCGCTGAGCCTGACCGAGGTCGTGTCGCGTCTGGACAGGCGCCTGGACCTGCTGGTCGGGCAGCTTCCGGAGGGGCGCCACCGCACCATGCGGGCCGCCATCGACTGGGGTCACGACCTGCTCGACGAGCCGCAGCGGATCGTGCTGCGCCGGCTCAGCGTTTTTGCCGGCGGCTTCGACCTGGCCTCGGCGCAGCAGGTCGGTGCCGACCCGGACGGCAAAGCCCCGCACACCGGCGACGCCGTCCTCGACCCGCTGCTGCAACTGGTCGACCGTTCCCTGCTGGAACGCACCGCGACCACCGACGTCAGCCGCTACCGCATGATCGAGACCATCCGCGAATACGCGGCCGAACGCCTGGCCGACGAGAGCACCGACGGCGAATCGGCCCGCGCCCGCAGCCGCCACGCCCAGCTCTGGGCCGACCTGCTGGCCCCGCCACCCCCGGTCGAGGGCCCGGCCCACGCCGCCTGGCTCGCCACGGTCGGCGCCGAGTACGACAACATCCGCGCCGCCCTGCTGTGGACCCTCGACGGCGACGGCGACGCCGAACTCGGCCTGACCATCGCCGCCGCGATGTGGTGGTACTGGTGGATCACCGGCCGCATGCTCGAAGGCCGCTCCTGGCTGGGCCGCGCTCTGGAAGCCACACCGGCCGAGGCGACACCGCTGCGCGGCCGGGCCCTGCGGGTGGCGGCGTCCCTCGCCCGCAACAGCGGCGACCTCGAAGCGGCGCGCGCCCTCGGCGAGCAGGGCCTGGCCACTTTTCGCAGCCTGAACGATCGCGCGGGTGTCATCGCGGCCCTCAACAACCTGTCGATCACCGCCCAGGGCCAGAGCGACTTTGCGGCCTCCCTCGCGTACGGGAACGAGAGTCTGCACCTCGCCGCCGAGGACGGCAACGCCCGCGCTGTGGCCGCGGCGCAGAACAACACTGCGGGCACTCTGCGCTGCATGGGCCGCCTCGACGAGGCATCGGCGCTGTTCACGCTGGCCCTGGCCGGCTTCCGCGACATCACCGAACGCCGCGGCGAGGCGGCCGCCCTGGCCAACCTGTCGATCGTGGACCGCCGCCTCGGCCGCCTCACCGCCAGCCGTACCGGGATGATCGAATCCCTGCGCCTCTACACCGAGCTGGAGATCGCCGAAGGCCAGGTCGACGCGATCGAGGGCCTGGCCCAGCTGGCCATCCTCGAAGCCCGGCCCGCCGAAGGCCTGACGCTCCTGGCTGTCGCCGAACGCGAACGGTCCACGCTCGGCGCCCCGATCTTCACGCCCGACGAAGCCGCCGACCGCGACGCAGCGGAGTCCGCGGCCCGCACAGCCCTGACCTCCAGCGACATCGCGGCGGCCTACCGCAGCGCAACGGCAACATCCTTGACCGCGGCGGTCGAGGCGGCGCTGCGCTCATGAAATCCCGGCTGCGGAGACTGCACCTGGACGGCCGGGTCTTCACCTGGAAGGGGGAGGTCCGCCACGCGGGCACCCGTCGGTTCATCCGGGTCCGCGCCTGGGGCGCCGGCAAGAACAGCCGCCCGCTCCAGGCCGACCTCCACGAACGCCCGAACCAGACCTACCCGTACCCCACCGCCGACGACGTCCGGACGCTGGTGACCCACGCCCTGGCCGCCGGCTGGACCCCTGAAGCCCACGGCGCCGCTTTCGTACTCACGAACGTCTCGCTGCCCGCGTTCACGGTGTGACGTCCGGCCGCCGGTCAGTAGAGCTTGGGCGGCGATCCCTTCCGGTCGACAACCGTCCGGACCTGCGCCTCCCACTTGAAGATCACGTCATTCCATTCCGGCGAGCCGAAATAGTCGTCGAGCGACGTACCGAGATCGAACTCGGGCATGTACATCCCGGCGACGCCGCGTTGCAGCATTCCCTCCGGGATCACACCCTCCTCCCGCAGGATCAGGATCGGCAGACCGAGCTGGTACGCCATCGCCGGCTCGATCTGCGACCACGGGCTGGTCGTCCACCTGCCGTCGACCTCGTAACTCTGCCGGTCACTGAGATCAGTCCGGTGGTTCCCGGTGCCCTTCTCGATATACGTCCGCCGGAAAGCCACGGTGATCAGGCCGTTGGACTCCAGCATGAGCCGCCGAACCGCCTTCAACGGCGCATCGAGGTCGTAGTCGGTCACTCCGAGGGTGCGGGGACTGAAGCCCCGGTCGTCGAGATATCCGCAGATGCGCTCGATGAAGGCCTGCTGACGCTGCATGAACGGCTTCGGATAGCTCAGGAAGACCGACGCCTTGAACCGCGTCCTAGACCCGGCAGAGGTGGTCATCGCGTCACTTCGCTCTCGGCCGACGGATCCGCTGTCAGGCGGTCTGGCAAACAAGAAAGGCTCGGCCGATGGCCGAGCCTTTGTCCAAGGGTGGAGCTGAGGGGACTCGAACCCCTGACCCCCACACTGCCAGTGTGGTGCGCTACCAGCTGCGCCACAGCCCCTTGCCGTCCCCGGGGCTCCCCGGGCACTCACGGAATATTACACACTCCCCGGGCCCCCTCGTGCGGAGGGGGCGTCAGTTGAGGGAGACGTCCGGGGGGAAGTGGGCGACTGCGGCCAGGATGTCGCCCTGGCGGCGCAGGACCATGGCCCACAGGTCGTCGGGGCGGCTGACGAACGGGTCACCCGGGAGTGCGTCGAAGACGAACCACGAGCCCGCGGCGATCTCCTCCTCAAGCTGGCCGGGGGACCAGCCCGAGTATCCGGCGAAGACCCGGATGCCCGCGACGCTGTCGCGGAGGCGGTCGGGGTCGGCGGACAGGTCGACCGTGCCGAGGGCGCCGGACACCTGGTGGAAGCCGGACACACGTTTTTTCACCTGCGGGCGTGTCCGGGCCAGGCAGATAGCGGATTCGGGCTGGACCGGGCCGCCCTCGAAGAGCACGGCCGGGTCGCCGGCGAGTTCGCCCCAGTTGCCCAGGACGTCGGCGACGGGCACCTCGGTCGCGCGGTTCAGCACCACGCCCAGGGCGCCGCCGGTTTCGTGGGCGACGAGCAGCACGACCGTACGGTCGAAGTTGGGGTCTTTGAGGGTCGGGGTCGCGACCAGTAGCTGACCGGTCATCGACTCCATAGACCGACCTCCGATGCGCTGCTCTTCACTGAACACGGCAGCCCACCCTGTGCCGCGCGAGGCCTTCGGTCAACGCCATGCTTGGCACATTAGCTTGCGTTTCAAGCCACCGATAAGGTCTGCGCATGAACGAGCGACCCCCAGAGGCGGAGATCGGCGTCATCGGCGGATCCGGGCTGTACGCCCTCCTCGACGGCGCGACGGAACATCAGGTGTCCACGCCCTACGGTGAGCCGTCGGATCCGATCACTGTTGCCGACGTCGGCGGGCGGCGTGTCGCGTTCCTCCCCCGGCACGGTCGTGATCACCGGTTCCCCCCGCACAAGATCCCTTACCGGGCCAATCTGTGGGCGTTGCGCTCGCTGGGCGTACGCCAGATCATCGCGCCGTGTGCGGTCGGTGGCCTGCGGCCGGAGCTCGGACCGGGCACCTTTGTGGTCCCTGACCAGCTCATCGATCGCACCAGCGGGCGTGAGCAGACGTTTTACGACTCCGGCGCGGTGCACGTCTCGTTCGCCGACCCGTACTGTCCGGACGGCCGCCGGGCGGTCCTGGCTGCCGGTGAGACGGTGAGCCCGGTCGACGGCGGGACCATGATCGTCGTGGAGGGTCCGCGGTTCTCGACGCGGGCCGAGTCGCGCTGGTTCACCTCGATCGGCGGCGCCATCGTCAACATGACGGGCCACCCCGAAGCCGTCCTGGCCCGCGAGCTTGCTCTCTGTTACACGGCGATCGCACTTGTCACAGATCTTGACGCGGGCGTCGAGGGCGACCACGGTGTCACCCAGGAGGAGGTCTTCAAGGTCTTCGCCGACAACACCGCCAAGCTCCGCGACGTGCTGCTGGATGCCGTCGGCCGGCTGCCGGCCGAGCGCACCTGTTCGTGCCGGACCGCGCTCGACGGCATCAAGCTCCCGTTCGATCTTCCCTGATCCCCCGAACCCCCCGACGGAGGAAACCTCGTGAAGCGGCTCTGGAGCCGGATCGGCATCCGGCTCGCCTCGGTGTGCCTGCTCGCCACCGGCCTGGTCGGCGGCATCTACCTGGGCCAGAACGCCTCGGCCGAGCCGGGCACAGCCGCCCCCGACGTCCTCCAGGCCGAGGCCGCGGACATGCAGCTGCTGAAGCTGCGCCAGGGCGCCCACGCAGCCGCCCGCGCCCAGCAGCGTCAGGCGGAGGGCAACGCCGCCGAGAGGGCCACCGCAGAGGCCCGGTCAGCCGCCGCCAAGGGCAGAAAACTCGAGGCTCGTGCAATCGCCGTGAAGAAGGCGGCCGCGGCCCGCAAGAAAGCCCTGGAGAACGGCGGCCCCGTCCCGTACGCCGGCCCCATCCCCTCCTCGTGCAACGACTACAGCGGCAGCCGCGCCATCGGCTGCGCCCTGATGCTGGACAAGGGCTTCGGCCTCGACCAGTTCCCCTGCCTCGACAAGCTGTGGAAACACGAGAGCGGCTGGAACTACCGGGCCGAGAACCGCAGCTCCGGCGCGTACGGCATCCCGCAGGCCCTCCCGGGCAAGAAGATGTCCTCCTCCGGCGCCGACTGGAAGACCAACCCGGCCACACAGATCAAGTGGGGTCTGGGCTACATCAAGGGCCGCTACAACACCCCGTGCGGTGCCTGGTCCAACTTCCAGAACAACGGCAACTACTAGAGAACGTGAGCCATGCGTACGCGCAGGTTCACCACGGCCTCGACCCGGCTGTGCGCACCGAGCTTGCCGAACGCGTTCTCGAGGTGTTTGTCGACGGTCCGCGGGGCCAGACCGAGGCGGCGGCCGATCTGCTGGTTGGAGAGGCCACCCGCCACCAGGGCCAGCACTTCGAGCTCCCGGCCGGTCAGGGCCGGAGCTGTCCCGGCGGCGGCGATAGCCGGGCCTGACCGCACCGCCCACCGCACCCTCTGCCGCCGCGTGTGCACCACCCGGTAGGCGTCAGGCGCCTCCAGCGAACGCCGTACGGCCGCGCGGACGTGCGGCTCGACCAGCCGCAGCAGGTCACCCTCGCGACGGCTGAAGGCCCGCCCCTGCCGCCCGAGGGTGATGGCGTGCCCGTTCCCGTCGTTGAGCGAGAACACCAGGGCCAGCTGGTCACCGAAACCGAGGTGCCGGAGCGACTCCCGGTAGACGGCGTTCTCCCGCCACTCCCGCCGGGACACCAGCTCGGAAACACCGATGACGCCGGGACCGGGATGCCGGACAAAATGCCGGATGAGCGGCGACTCGTGCATGACGGCCGGGTAAGGCTCGAGAACCGTGGCGAACGAGTCGTGGTCGGGCCACGGAACGCCGTACTCCTCCAGCTCCGGGCCCAGCGCGATCTGGTGGTAGACCGCGATCTCGGCGCCGGTGGCGGCGGCCAGGGCGGGCAGCAGCTGCGACTGCACCTCACCCACCGTGCGGCACTCGGCCGCGACAGCTGCCACGTCGAGGGCCATCTGCACACCGGACAGAGACATCAACCGCCAGCGTACGGGCCCAGCACCGTACGCAGAACCACGCATTTTCCCGGCGGGCACCGAACCCGAGACTGAGCCGACAGCTCCCGTCCGGTGATGAGGAAAACGATGACCGTCAGCAAACCCGTCAGTGCCGCCGCGGTGGTCGTGGCGATCGTCCTGGGCGCCTGCGCAGCCGGAGGCGGAGACGAGCCACCCCCACCCCCGGCACCACGCCCCAAGAAGCAGACCGTTAGCAAACCCGCCCAGCGCTCCGCCGCCCTGGTGCTCACCCAGAACGGTCTCCCCGGCCTCGAACTCAACCGGCAGGTCCTCGACGTCAGCACCTCCGACATGGAGGCCGCGTTCGACAACCACGACTTCCTCAACGCCGGCCAGACGAACACCTGCGGCCTGGCCGCGAACGAGGACCTCGGCGTAGCCGCCATCACCAACACGGATCTGGCCGTGGTCGCCTTCGTCGTGGAGCGGCCCGACACCGCCACCACCGAGGGCATCCGCCTGGGCAGCACCACCGACGACATCATCAAGGCCTACGGCAAGAACGCCGTGTACGCCCGCGACGTCCCCTCGAGGGCGGGCGGCCAGCTCATCTGGGTGACCGACCTCGACTCCCCCGACTCGGAACCGTCAGCCTCGTCGCTCCACTACGCCTTCGAAACCGACACGACCGGCACCGTGACGCGCCTCCGAGCCGGCTTCTGGCCCCACGTGGCTCACATCGACTTCTGCTCCGACAAGGCCACCCGTACCAAGGAAACCGGTTGGCCCTTGACCTGACCGCCGTGTGTCGGCAGCCCCTGGACTCAGCGCAACGCCGCTGCCAGGTCGGCAGCGATCTCGAAGGTGGGCGCCGCCCGCCCGGTCTCGTCGGCGTTCAGCGCGATGCGCTCCACCCGGGCCAGCATCTCCACTGCGGTCTCCCGGTCATCGAGCGCGATCGCCAGCTCCGCCCGGTACACCACAACCTCGACGTGGGTGACGGGGTCATCGTCGTCCTGCGGCCGAGCCAGCGCACTGTCGAGGATCCGGGCCGCCTGCCCCACGTCCCCCTTGGAGTCAGCCAGCACAACGGCATTCGCCAACGCTTTGGCAAGTCGCCCGGCCGCCGCAGGTGCCGTCGCAGACATCGTGTCGGGCTTCTGAAAAACACGAATCCAGTTGCCGCCCGGATCAACGACGCTGAACCCGCCCACCCCGTCGGCGTTCTTCCGAGCCCGGGGCCGCGTCATCCGAGGCACCCCAGCCACCAGAACCTTCCCGTACGCGGCCCGCATGCCGGCAGCAAAAGCCCTGTGCAGCCCCGCAATGTCCTCGGTGAGCACAAGACAGGACCCGTAGGACTGCTCCGGCTCGAACCCCGCAATCTCAAAAAACTGCAGATGCAAATCCTCCCGCCGCAAACCCACCGCGGCGTTGGGTTTGCGCTGCTTGTACGTAGTACTGAAGCCAAGAACCCCATAAAAGTTCTCAATGTCGTCGATCGACCCGCAGGGCAGCAGTGGAACGGTCACCTCGTTGCTCATGCGTCCTTCCTAAGCGCCCCACCCACCCCCTCGCACATAGAAATAGCCGATCGTCGCCCGCGCCCACCCATTCAGCCGATGCAACCCAGTCAGCATCAGCCCCACCGAACGCCGCCCAGAACAACCACCCACCACCCGCAACACGGCGGGAAACCCGGAACTCGACCCCGGAGCAGACATCACGAGGCCCCCCGATCCGCGCCTTCCGCGAAAGAGAGGGCCTCAGAACCTCGTGGAGGTGCCGGGAGCAGATATGCGGCACCGAACGCCGCGCAAAGGAACCATCCGCCATGCGCAACGTGCCGCACCGTGAGGGCTTCCGGAGGCTAGGCCCCGGAGCAAACATGCGGCATCAAACGCCGCGCAGAGCAACCCCCGCCATGCGCAACGCGCCGCACCGTGGGGGCTTCCGGAGGCTAGGCCTCGGAGCGAACATGAGCTACCACCCATCACGCGCAACGTGCCGCACCGTGGGGCTTCCGGGGGCTCGGCCCCCGGAGCAGACATGACGAGGCCCCCC
The DNA here is from genome assembly GCF_000494755.1 of Amorphoplanes friuliensis DSM 7358. Classification (NCBI taxonomy): domain Bacteria; kingdom Bacillati; phylum Actinomycetota; class Actinomycetes; order Micromonosporales; family Micromonosporaceae; genus Actinoplanes; species Actinoplanes friuliensis. The sequence continues at coordinate 1,291,694 of NC_022657.1, read as the reverse complement.
AGTCCGCGCTTTCCGCGGACAGGAGGGCCTCAGGACCTCGTGGAGGTGCCGGGAATCGAACCCGGGTCCTTCGTTGTTTTGTCAGGGCTTCTCCGAGCGCAGCTCACTATGTCTCTACTCGGCCCCGGCAATCACGTGAGCGAGTTGCCGTGACGGGCCCAGTCGCTAATTAATCTCGCCGTGAGGACCCCGCGACCGGGTCCTGTTGGCCATCCTCCTAGCTGATGCCGGTTACTGGGCCGGAGGAACTCCCAGACCGACAGACTCTAGCTACTCGCCTCAGGCGGCGAGAGCGTACGAGTCAGCGCTATTCTGCTTGGCGCTTATAAATTTCCGACGACCGATTCTCGAGACGACGTCGGCTTCCTCGGCTCGCTTCCCCTGTCTCCACGTACGAAGTCGAAACCAGTCACCCCCCAGTTGTGTACCCGTCAACTCTAACGTGTCCGGGCCCGGAGTTCATTCCGGTATCAGCTCATGCGGCACGGCGCGCCGTTGATCGTGCAGGCGGTGGGGCTGATCTTGTCTCTGACCTGCTTGGTTGCTTCGAAGCCGAAGCTGGCTGAGGCGCCCGGGGCGAGGGGGCCGCCGGTGAAGGAGCTTCCGTCGCGCTGGGCGTTCCAGACGTTGGTGATGCGTACCCCGGCCCGGGACGGGTAGCTGATCTTCACGGTCCAGGTGGCGGCTGTCTGGCCGGTGTTGGTGATCTGGACCCAGCCGACGAAGCCGCGGTCCCAGCCGGCACCGACCTGGTACCGCGCGCTGAGTGAGGCGGGAACGGGCGTCGACGTCGTACGGGCGGGCGTCGGTTTGGGAGAGGCCGAGTCGGAGGCCGAGACAGAGACGGAAGCCGACGCCGACGCTGACGCCGACCGGGAACGCGACGGTGAGGGCGACGACCGGGGCGAAGGCGAGCGGGACGGGGACAGCGAGGGCGACGGGGACGCGGACGGGGACGGCGCAAAGGACGTGTCCCCGACCGGGATCGTCGGCTGCATCATCAGCGGCGTCCGGTTGTCCTGCGACACCGGCCCGACCGCTCGCACGGCCACCCAGGCGACCAGAACCACGAGGAGGGTCGCTGCCCCGGCGATGAAGCCGTACCGCCTCAGGGGGAAGGCGGTGGAGTGCTTGGCGGACAAACTGCGGTCCCTTCGCGCGACGGGTGGGCCGCGGCGAGATTACCGGTCAGTCCATGCCTTTGCTACGGCGGCCCATCGCCTTGTTGATCTCACGCTGGGCGTCCCGGCTCGCGAGGTCCTGGCGCTTGTCGTACGCCTTCTTGCCCTTGGCCAGTCCGAGTTCGACTTTGGCGTACCCGTTGTTGAAATAGACCGAGAGGGGCACCAGGGTGACGCCGTCGTCGCGGAGCTTGCCCATGAGTTTGGCGATCTCGTCGCGCTTGAGCAGGAGCTTGCGGACGCGGCGGGGTTCGTGGTTGGTCCAGGTGCCCTGGGTGTATTCCGGGATGTGCATCCCGTGGAGGAAGATTTCGCCGTTGTTCTCGTGGCCGAACGCGTCGACCAGCGAGGACCGGCCGAGACGCAGCGACTTGACCTCGGTGCCGGTCAGCACCATGCCGGCCTCGTAGGTGTCGAGGATGGCATAGTCGTGCCGTGCCTTGCGGTTCGAGGCCACGACCTTGCGCCCCTGTTCGCGTGGCATCAGGAACTCCTTGGAAAAAAGGCAAAAGAAAGGCCCGGCCGTCTGGCCGGACCTCTCCAATGGTACGCGCGGACGCTCAGCAGAGGCATCCGGGTAAATAGTTGAGCGGGTTCTTGGGGACGCCGCCGAACCGGGTCTCGAAGTGCAGGTGGAAGCCGGTCGAGGCGCCCGTTGTGCCGACGCGTCCGATGACCTCGCCGCGGCGGACGTACTCGCCGACGTGGACGAGGATCTTGGACTGGTGGCCGTAGCAGGTGGAGAAGCCCCGGCCCTGTTTTTTGCCGTGGCTGATGCACGTGTAGTTGCCGTAGCCGCCGGCCCAGCCCGCCTGGATGATCCGGCCGCTGGCCGCCGCGTGGATCGGTGTGCCTCCACCGGCGGCGAAGTCCGTGCCCGCGTGGAGTTGCCAGACGCGGTAGTACGGGTCGTACCGGGTGCCGTAGTCGCTGGATTTCCAGCCGTGGACGGGCATCAGCAGCTTGCCGCCGAGGTACGTGCTGCCGCCGGTCTTCTGGTCCCAGTTCCGGAGCGCGTCCTGGATGCGGGCTTCCTCGGCCTTGGCGGCCTCGTACTTCGCCAGCACCGCCGAGCGCTGGGAGCGGGCCACGGACAGCGCCTGCCGCCGGCTCTGCGCGAGCTCGATGACGGCGGCACGGGCTCGCCGCGCCGCCACCTGGGCGTCCTTGGCGGCCTCGAGCTTGTCGGCCGCTTCCTTCTCGGCCTCTTCGGCCACCCGCTTGGCGAGTCCGGCCCTGTCCTGTTCGGTACGCGCGGAGCGCCGCGCCCCGAGCAGCTGGTCGACACCCTCCTGCTGCTTCTGCATGACCTGGTCGACGAGTCCGAGCCGGTCCATGGCGTCCTGGGGCCCGCGGGCGCCGACGAGGACGTTCAGCGTGGCGAAGTTGCCACCCATGTACGACGCGGCGGCGATCTCGTCGACGCGGTCGCGGGCCTCGACGACCTGTTCCTGGGCCTGTTCGAAGCGGTCGGCGACCTTCCCGTAGGACGCTCGTGCGGCGTCGGCCTTGCGGCGCGCCGTGGCGGCCTCGACGGAGGCGGCCGCGACGATGCCGCGGGTGGTGGCGACCTTCTTCTGCGCGGTCGGCAGCGCGGCGGTCGCGGTTTCCAGGCGCCGGGCGGCGTTGCGGGCGGTGGCGGTGGCGTGTTCGAGGATCGCTTCCGCTCGCTCCACGGCACGTCCGGCGCGCTTGGCGTCGTTGTCGGGCCCCGCCACGGCCGCGCCAGGTGCGGCCAGTGACAGCCCCGCGGCGCAGAGCACGCTCAGTACGACGGCGATCCGGCTGTGTCGACGATGAGAGAACTCCACGAAGAGTCACCGTACTCCGACTATTAGTGACAATTGGCCGGATCGGGCGGTTAACCGTCCGAAAACCACAATCGCCGCGCACCCCGGTGGGATGCGCGGCGATCGGAAGCGGAAGGTGTCAGACCTTCAGGTAGAACCGCAGGGTGATCCAGGCGGTGATCGCACTGACGCCGGCTCCGACACCGGCGAGCAGCGGCAGCATCAGCCACACGTTGCCGTCCGGGATCGGGGTCAGAACGTTCGTCAGGGCCTGCAATCGGCCGTCCAGCAGGACCACCTTGCCGATGAAGATGAACACGAAGCCGAGGATCGCGCCGATGAGGCCGGCCACCACCGCCTCGAGCACGAACGGCGCCTGGATGAACCAGTTGGACGCACCCACCAGCTTCATGACCGCGACTTCTCGCCGCTTGCTGTAGGCGGCCACCTGGATCGTGTTACCGACCAGCAGGAGCGCCGCCAAGGCCATGAAGCCCGCGACAACCAGAGCTCCCACCTGGATCGCGTTGAAGATCTTGAAGACCTTGTCGAGCAACTCACGCTGGTCGACGATGTCCTGGATGCCCGGAAGGCCCTGGATCTGCTCGGCGAACGCCTGGTATTGCTCCGGGTCCTTGAGCTTGACGCGGAACGACTCCGGCAAGCTGTCCGGTCCGACCGACTTCACGAAGTCGGGCGAGTCGCGCCAGAGCACCTTGAACTTCTCGAACGCCTGGGCGCGGGTCTCGTACGTCTTGCTCTGCACGAGGCCGTTGGTGTCGATCGCCTGGGTGATGGCGGCGCGCTGAGCCTCGGTGACGTCCTCACGAAGGAAGATCGAGACCTCGATCTCCCCGTAGTAATAGCTCTTCATCTGGTCGACCTGCATGTACATCAGCACGCTGGCGCCGAGCATGGTCAGGGAGACCGACATGGTGATGATCATGGCGATGGTCATCGTGACGTTTCGCCACAGGCCGACCAGCACCTCGTTGAGGACGTACTTGAAACGCATCGGGGGTTCCTTCCGGGACTCCGCGGCTTACATCAAAAGCAGTTGGGGGGCGCGGCCCGGCTGTCAGCCGTAGACGCCGCGGGCCTGGTCGCGGACGATCCGTCCGCTCTCGATCTCGATGACCCGTCGGCGCATCTGGTTGACGATGTTGGAGTCGTGGGTGACCATCACGACCGTCGTGCCGGTCCGGTTGATCCGGTCCAGCAGCCGCATGATCTCGATGGAGGTGTCGGGGTCGAGGTTACCGGTGGGCTCGTCGGCCAGCAGGATCAGCGGCCGGTTGACGAACGCCCGGGCCACGGCGACACGCTGCTGCTCACCACCCGACAGCTCGTGCGGGTAGCGGTGCTCCTTGCCACCGAGGCCGACCAGCTCGAGAACCTCGGGCACCACCCGGCGGGCGACGGCCTTGGTCTTGCCGATCACCTCGAGGGCGAACGCCACGTTCTCGTACGCGGTGCGGTTGGGCAGCAGGCGGAAGTCCTGGAACACACAGCCGATCGAGCGGCGGAAGTGCGGGATCTTCCACGACCGCATGGTGGTGACGTCCTTGGCGTTAACCACCACTTTGCCGCGCGAGGGGGCCACCTCGTGCAGCAGAAGCTTGATGATCGTCGACTTGCCGGAACCCGAAGGGCCGATGAAGAAGACGAACTCACCCTTCTCGATTCCGACGCTGACATCGTCCAGCGACGGCCGAGACGCCTTTGGATACGTCTTAGTCACGTTCTCAAGCTGAATCACGGGTCGAGAGTCTACGCGGTGTAACGAAAACGCCAACCCCGGCGGTCGCTGGATTTTGGCACAGATGATGCGGACGTCGTGGACCTCCCCCGCGCGGACGGCCGGGTTCACCGGTCCGGCGGACGCCGCCTGAACGAACGGTCAGGCGGCGTGTCGCACCCCTAGCCCGCCGCGATCTGGGTCTGCTTGCGCCACCGGATGCCCGCCTCGATGAACTCGTCGAGCTCACCGTCGAACACCGACGAAGGGTTGCCCGTCTCCTGCTCAGTACGCAGATCCTTGACCATCTGGTACGGGTGGAGGACGTAGCTGCGCATCTGGTCGCCCCACGATCCGGTGGTGTCCTGCTTGAGGCCGGCCATCTTCGCCTCCTCCTCCTGACGCTTGCGTTCGAGCAGTCGCGCCTGGAGCACCCGCATCGCGGAGGCCTTGTTCTGAAGCTGGGATTTTTCGTTCTGACACGTCACGACGATGCCCGTCGGAATGTGCGTGAGGCGCACAGCCGAGTCGGTCGTGTTAACGCTCTGTCCACCAGGCCCGGACGAACGGTAGACGTCCACCCGCAGCTCGTTGTCCGGAATGTCGATATGGTCCGTCTGCTCGACAACCGGCATCACCTCGACACCGGCGAAGCTCGTCTGCCGGCGGCCCTGGTTGTCGAACGGGCTGATCCGCACCAGACGGTGCGTGCCGGACTCGACGCTGAGCGTCCCGTACGCGTACGGCACCTTGACGGCGAAGGTCGCGGACTTGAGGCCCGCCTCCTCGGCGTACGAGGTCTCGTAGACCTCGGTCGGGTAACCGTGGCGCTCGGCCCAGCGCAGGTACATCCGCATCAGCATCTCGGCGAAGTCGGCGGCGTCGACACCACCGGCACCCGCACGGATGGCCACGACGGCCTCGCGGGAGTCGTACTCGCCGGACAGGAGGGTACGAACCTCCATCTCCTCGACGGCCTTGGTCAGGGAGACGAGCTCGTCGCCGACCTCGGCGATGGAACCCTCGTCGTCGGCGTCCTGGGCCATCTCGAGGAGCAGCTCGGCATCGTCGATGCGCTGCCGGAGCTTCTCCATCCGGTGGATCTCACCGGTCAGGTACGAGAGCCGGGAGTTGACCTCCTGGGCCCGGGCCTGGTCGTCCCACAGGTCGGGGGCGGAGGCCTGCTCCTCGAGCACCGCCCGGTCACGACGCAGCTTGTCCACGTCGAGGACGTTCTCGATGTTGCGGAGGGTGGCGTCGAGGGCTTTGAGCTGTTCAGGGAAGTCGGCTGCACTCACGACTGTCGAGAATACGCCGCCCGGCCGGTCAACCGGCCGGGCGGCCGGTAGTTCGTGCTTCGGTGATTACTCGGCGGGAGCAACCTTGAGCCAGCTCAGGGCTGCTTTGTGGTACGCCACAGCGAACTCGAGGGCGGCCGCACCGTAGGCGTCGCCGGCCTTCTTCGCTTCCTTGGCCTGCTCGCGCGCCATGGCGAGAGCCTCGGAGTGGTACTCGTTGGCGCCCGTGTAGAGCGTCTTGAGCTGATTGCCGGAATGCTGGCTGCCGAAGGCGACCCGCAGGGCGACCGGGTTACGGATCGCGTCACGACCCGGGGACTCGGCCAGCCAGCGGCTGAAGGCGCGCTTGCCGCTGGCGGTGATGGCGTAGGGCTGGCTGGACCGCGGTCCGGGCTTGCCGAGGCGGACGAAGCCCATCTCGGCGAGCACCGGGAGTTCGCGGTAGACCTGGCTCCGCGTCATCGACCAGTACGGCCCGAGGCGGCGTTCGGCAGCCGCCATGAGCTGTCCACCGGTCATCGGGCCCTCGTGGAGCAGGCCCAGAAGGGCGGCAGCCGTGGGATTGATTTGAGAGTCGGGCATGCCTTCTAAGCTGCCACTTTGTCGTCCCGGCGTCCAGGATTTCGCCCGATCCGCCCAATTTGCGTCTCCACAAGCGACTGTCCCGCACAGACAGTCCGACCACGAGGGTCGTGACCGGGCGTTTTGCCCTTGTGGAGCGATCTCGCGCGGTAAAATGGTTCACGAAAACGGTCAGACGGCGCTGTAGGTCGGCAACCCTTCCAAAGGCCGCGGCCCCCGGGCACAAAAACGTGGGCCGCCACGTGAAGAACACGCAACGGCCCACAAAGAGGACAATCATCCCATGTGGGGATAGCGCCAGTCGGTCGGCGCCTCGAACGTTTCCTTGATGGTCCGCGGCGAGACCCACCGGTGGAGGTTCAGCACCGAGCCGGCCTTGTCGTTCGTGCCACTGCCGCGGGCACCGCCGAAGGGCTGCTGCCCGACGACCGCACCGGTCGGCTTGTCGTTGATGTAGAAGTTGCCGGCCGCGTTGCGCAGGGCTCCGGCCGCCCAATCCACCACTGTGCGGTCGGTGGCGAAGATGGAGCCCGTCAGCGCGTACGGGGAAACGGCCTCGGCCTGGGCCACCGCGGTCTCGAAAGCACCGTCCTCGTAGACGTGGACGCCGAGGATCGGACCGAAGTACTCGGTCGTGAAGATCTCGTGTGCCGGGTCGGTCGACTCCACGAGCGTCGGCGCGACGAAGAAGCCCTCGCTGTCGTCGGCCGTCCCGCCGGCCAGCACGGTGCACGAGGCGCTGTTCTTGATCCGGTCGAGAGCCGAGGCGTGCTTCGCGAACGCCCGTCCGTCGATCACGGCGCCGCCGAAGGTCGACAGATCGGTCACATCGCCGTACCGGATCGAGGAGACGGAGGCCGCGAGCCGGTCACGCAGGCCGCCCTCCCAGATGGAACGCGGCACGTAGGCCCGGGACGCCGCCGAGCACTTCTGACCCTGGTACTCGTAGGCGCCGCGGATCAGCGCGGTGTGCAGCATGTCCACGTCGGCGCTGGCGTGCGCAAAGACGAAGTCCTTGCCGCCGGTCTCCCCCACGAGCCGCGGGTACGCCTTGTAGCGGTCGATGTTCGACCCGACCTCACGCCACAGGTGCCGGAAGGTCGCCGTGGAGCCGGTGAAGTGGATGCCCGCGAGGTCGGGATCGGCCAGCACCACGTCGGACACAGCCAGCCCGTCACCGGTGACCATGTTGATGACGCCGGGCGGCAGACCCGCGGCCTCGAAGAGCCGCATCGTGAAGTGCGCCGACAGCTGCTGGGTCGGCGACGGCTTCCAGACCACCGTGTTGCCCATCAGGGCGGGCGCCGACGGGAGGTTGCCGGCGATGGCGGTGAAGTTGAACGGCGTGATCGCGTAGACGAAACCCTCGAGCGGGCGGTGGTCGAAGCGGTTCCACACGCCGGGCGACGACTGCGGCTGCTCGCCGAGGATCTTCTCGCCGAACGCGGCGTTGAAGCGCAGGAAGTCGATCAGCTCGCAGGCCGCGTCGATCTCCGCCTGGTAGACGGACTTCGACTGGCCCAGGATCGTCGCGGCGTTGAGGGTGTCACGCCAGCCACCGGCGAGCAGCTCGGCGGCCCGCAGGAAGACCGCGGCGCGCTCGCTGAACGGCAGGGCACGCCAGCCCGGAGCGGCCCGCTTGGCCGCCGCCACGGCCGCCGTGGCGTCCGCGTGAGTGGCGTTGCCGGTGACACCGAGCACGTGGCTGTGCTTGTGCGGCTGAACGACGTCGATCGTGTTCCCGCCACCCATGGTCCGGGTGCCGTCGATCGTCATCGTCAGGTCCAGCCGCTCGCCGGCCATGGCATCGAGCCGCGCCTGCAGCGAAGCCCGTTCGGGGCTGCCGGGGGCATAACTGCGGACCGGCTCGTTCCGGGGCTCCGGCACGGCAAGCAGGGCGTCCATCACGTACTCCTCGACCTCGTGGGTGCTTGTGTCCTGACATCGTGTGTCGCGTTCCATCCTCGCACGCAGCAAACGCCTCTCCGGGGGCGTCAGGAGGCGCTGCGGGCCCGCGTACCCTGAGGCGCATGAGTGAGGTGGACAGCGAGGTCGAGGCGGCCGAGAGCGCTCAGGAGGGCGCGGAACGGGCACCTTCCAACGGCATCCTGCTGGCCGCTGTCGGCGTCGTCTGGATGGCCGCGATGCTGTGGTCCGCCCGGGCCACGATCACCGGCCGCGCGGACGTCGAGATGGAGGTCACCTCCACGGCGTACGCCCTGCCCGGCGCGATCTCCGCCAGCCTCGTCGCGGGCGCGGCCGTCGCGCTCGCCGTCCTGGCCTTCCTGACCCGCGGAGGCCGCACTCCCGGCGTCACGGTCCGCTTCATCATCGCAACCGGCGCGGGGCTGGGCCTCGGCGCGCTGGGCGCCCTCTCGATCATCACGATCAACACCGAGGGCTGGCTGTACGCCGTGGTCGGCGGCACCGTCGCCGCCGCGGCCACGATCGGCGGCGCCCTCGCGGGCCTGCGCTATCCCCGGGTCATCGCGGCGGTGTGCTGGGGCGCGGTCGCGGTGTTCGTCGTCGGCTTCGTGCTCAACTACCTGCAGGACCCGCTGCTGTCCGCCCTCGGCTCCGGCGACACCGCCGCGTCGCAGACCGGCGCGGCGAGCTGGTTCGCGCTGCTCCAGTCGGTGCTCAGCGGCGTGGCCGGGGCCGTCGTGGCCTACCGGGTGCTGCGCCGCGCCCGCCGCCGCAGCGGCTCCGACGTGCGCTGGCCGTTCTACGCGCTCGCCGGTGCCGGCCCGGGCCTGCTGCTGATCGTCGGTGAGGCGCTGACGCGGACGGCGGGCTCCCGGGTGCTGGAGCTGGCCGGCAAGGTCAGCGAGCTCGAGCTGACCGTCCAGCAGATGCTCAGCGGCTCCCGGCTCAACAACGGCCTGATCGTCCTCTTCGTGGGCGCGTTCACCGGCATGATCGCGGTGGGCCGCACGATGGGCTCACCCGCGGCCGCCCCCGCTCCCGCCCCGGCTCCGGCTTCCCCTCCGGTCGATCCGGACGCGATCGAGCAGGAGGCACGGGCCGACGAGCCTTCTACAGCAACTCGTCCAGCTCCGTGACCGCGTACCACTCGAGCTCGTGATCCTCGGCGCCGTCCACCGTGAACTGCGCGTCCGGGTCGCCCGCGAGGGCTTCTTCGACCACGTCGGCCGCGGCGCCGATCTCCGCCGCCGCGGACAGGCCGTCGAGGTGGATCGACGCGACCTCCTTCAGGGAGATCGGCTGCGGCAGGCGCACGGTGCTCGAACCCAGCTCGACGTCCTCCCGCACCAGGGCGGTCGACGCGACATCGGCCGAGACGACAACCCGGCGGCGCGGAGCCTTGGGGTCGTGGCGCAGCAGCTGCAGCGCGGCCTGGGCGGCGCGGGTGAAGGCGACGTACTCCAGCTCCTCCTCGTCGCCTTCGGCGTACCACTCGCGCAGCGCCGGGGTGACGGCGTGTGCCACCACCGGACCCGCGCCGAGCTGCCCGGTCGTGCGCATCTCGGCCAGCATCGGAACGGTCGCCGGCACGTAGACCCGGACCAGATCGGTGATCGGCACTCTTCCCCCTGCGATTGACGTCCCCCGTATTACACCGCGGGGGACGCTACCGGAAGGCTTTTGGCGCCCTCAGCACCCACAAGCGACAACCAGCGGATCGGCCTCCCGCGCCACGTCCCCACCGGCCGTCCGCAGCGGGAATCCCTCGCGGATCCAGTACTCGACTCCGCCGATCATCTCGCGTACGGCGTACCCCTGGATCGACAGCGCGAGCGCCGCCCGGGTCGCGCCGTTGCACCCGGGCCCCCAGCAGTAGGTCACGACCGGCACCGCCGGATCCAGCACCTCGGCCGCCCTCTCGGCGATCTCCGCGGTCGGCAGATGCAGCGCGCCGGGCACGTGCCCCTGAGCCCACGCGGCGTCGGAGCGAGAATCCACCAGCACAAACCCGGGTACGGCCGCAGTCAGCGCAGCCTGCACGTCAGCCACATCGGTCTGGGTCGCAAGCCGCTCGGCAAAAATCTCGGCGGCCCGCTCAGCACTCATCGTCATGCCCAAAACCTAAGATCTTTTCCGGTACGCCGACAGGCGCGCTCCACGGCCTCCCGTTGTTCTCGCGCTCGAATCAACGGTAGTTTGCGCCCATGCCCGTGGATCCCACGCTCGACCAGACGGACTGGCGTCTGCTGGCCGAACTCCAGCGCGACGGCCGAGCCTCCTACGCCGACCTGGCCCGCGCGGTAGCCATGTCCCCGAGCGCCGTAGCCGATCGGGTTCGCCGCCTCGAGGAAGCCGGAGTGATCGCCGGCTACCGCGCCGCCGTGGACCCGGACCGCGTGGGCCTGCAGGTGATGGCCTTCGTCCGCCTGCGCTACCCCACGGGCAACTACAAGCCGTTCCACGCCCTGCTGGACACCACTCCCGAGATCATCGAAGCTCACCACGTCACCGGCGAGGACTGCTTCGTCCTGAAGGTCCTGACCCGCTCGATGCGCCACCTGGAAGAGGTCACCGGCCGCATCTCCGGCCTCGGCTCGGTAACCACGAGCGTGGTCTACTCCAGCCCACTCCCCGGTCGTGCGGTGTCCCCGTCGTAAGCAAACGGTGGCAAACTGAGTGTGTTGGTGAGGGAAGGAGCCCGGCGTGGAGTCCAGATTCATGCTGCTGTCGGACGTAGCGGCAGAGCTGAACGTCTCGGACTCCCAGGTCTACCACCTGGTCCGCAGCGGCGACCTCCCCGCCATCAAGATCGGCGGCCGCGGCCAGTGGCGCGTCGAACGCGCCAAGCTGGAGGAATACATCCAGCAGAAATACGACGAAACGGCAGTCTGGGTCGAAAACAATCCCCTGACCGACCGCGACCCCGACTGACCAGGGGTTCTTCTCCGTTATCCACAGCCCGTGCACAAGGCATTGACGCGTCTCAACTCGCCCGTCCAGACTCGTCATCACAGGCAAACGAAAGCAAACGCAAGGATTGGCGGGCGCGCATGTCGACGGTCGAGGTGACGAGGCAAGGCCCCAGACCAGCGATCAGACTCCGTCCGGCCCCACGCCACGAACCCCCCTTCGACGACGAACGCGACCCCGAAACCTGGCCCAACCCGCACCAGCTCGCCCTCGACTGGGCCCACCTGATCGCCGCCCCACCACCCCCGCCCGAGGCTCCCCCACCCCCGGTCAAACGCACCATCGTCTCGGGCGTTTCCTCGGACGCAAAACTCGCGGTCCGCCGCTTCGTCAAACTCTGCGTCGAAGTCCTCAACGGCAACCGCCCGGCGGCCCACCTCCGCCCCCTGACCCAACCCCGCGAAGTCCTCACGGTCCTCGCCGAAGGCCGAGCAGCCGCCCAACGCGTAGCTCAGGCTCGCCGCACCCCCACCAGACCCCGACCCCGCCGCCCCAGCCCGGTCGTGGTCCTCCGCCTCCAACTCTGCGAACCCCGCCCCGGCGCCGTCGAAGCAGCCTTGATCCTCATGACCGCCGACCGAACCTTCGCCCTCGCCCTCCGCCTCGAACTCCACAACGACCTCTGACAAGCCACCACCCTCCACCTCCTCTAGAACCCCCGGGGCGTCCCCCGATCCCCAAGCGATGGCCGTCCCGGGCCACATCACCACCCACCACAGCAGCCGGCTGGACAAAACCAGACCGCACTGGCGCGCTGCACCAGGCCGAGCCGCGCAGTGCCGGGCCGGGCCGTGGGCGGGCCGCTGGGCTGGGCGAGCCGGGCCGTGGGCGGGCCGCCGGCCCGTGGGCGGGCCGCTGGACCAGGCGAGCCGGGCCGCCGGGTCGGGCCGTGGGCGGGCCGCCGGGCCGTGAGCGGGCCGCCGGGCCGTGAGCGGGCCGCCGGGCCGTGGGCGGGCCGCCGCGCCGGACGAGCCGGGCCGCCGGGCCGGGCCGTGGGCGAACCACTGGGCCAGGCGAGCCGGGCCGCCGGGCCGGGCCGTGGGCGGGCCGCCGGGCCGTGAGCGGGCCGCCGGGCCGTGGGCGGGCCGCCGTGCCGGACGAGCCGGGCCGCCGGGCCGGGCCGTGGGCGAACCACTGGGCCAGGCGAGCCGGGCCGCCGGGCCGGGCCGTGGGCGGGCCGCCGGGCCGTGAGCGGGCCGCCGGGCCGTGGGCGGGCCGCCGCGCCGGACGAGCCGGGCCGCCGGGCCGGGCCGTGGGCGAACCACTGGGCCAGGCGAGCCGGGCCGCCGGGCCGTGAGCGGGCCGCCGGGCCGGGCGAGCCGGGCCGTGGGCGGGCCGCCGAGCCGTGGGCGGGCCGCCGAGCCGTGGGCGGGCCGCCGCGCCGGACGAGCCGGTCCGCTGGGCCGGGCCGTGGGCGAACCACTGGGCCAGGCGAGCCGGGCCGCTGGGCCGGGCCAGCCGCCCAACATCGCTGAAGTTGGGCCTTCAGCAGCTCTTGGTAAGCCCAACTTCAGCGATGTTGTGGTGACCTTGTGGCCCTCGGCCAGCCTCCCGCGCGGGCCTCCGCATCGTCAGTGGGCGCGGCACCCCTTTCTGCACCAGCCTCGCTGTAGTCGGATTCATCCACGACCACATTTGCCAACCGTCGGCGCAGTGGGCCTGCGCGGGACTGGGTCACCCCAACATCGGCGAAGTTGGGCCTTCAGCACGCCTCGATAGGCCCAACTTCACCGATGTTGGGGTGACCTTGCGCCCTTCCTCACTACCGCGACCTCAACCGGCCCGCGATCGTCTTTGCCTGCCCGCTGGGCAAGCCGCTGAGCTGGACGAGCCGGGCCGCCGGGCTGGGCCAGCCCGGCCGCTGAGCTGGACGAGCCGGGCCGCCGGGCTGGGCCAGCCCGGCCGCTGAGCTGGGCGCTGAACTGGCGAGCCGGGCCGCCAGGCGGGCCGTGCCGGTGGGCGGGCCGTGCCGGGTGGGCGGGCCGTGCCGGTGGGCGGGCCGTGCCGGTGGGCGGGCCGTGCCGGGTGCGCGAACCGCGCCGGGTGGGCGGGCGCGGCCGCGGGTCGAACCCGGACTGAGCGGCGTGACCCGGTTGACCGAGGGCGAAGGTCAGTGCGCCAGCCGGTCGGATCCTGGCCTCATAGCCGATGCCGACGACACGAAACGGAACGACCACGCCAACCCCAACCACCAGAGCGGCGCTGGTAGCAGTGGCTGACGAGGGCAGCGCCGCACGCATCAGGTAACAGCACCGCTGCACGGACGCTGCGGTAGAGAGTCGGCGGGTCGAGCTGGCCGGCAGGGCGCCGCGCCCCGGTGACGGACTCAAGCCCGCGAAGCGCCGATGGCGGGGCCGAGGCGGCACATCCGCTGAGTTGTTGCCCGCCGAGCACCTCGAGACCGGCAGACGGAGATGGCTCAACATCAAGCGCTGCCGACATCCGGCTAGAAACATGACCGGTCGCTCAGAAGGCCACCTGGCGGGACCAGGACAGCGACCAACAACAAGGCAGTCGCCGACCCGAAAGCCGGACAATCCGACCCGGCGCCGACCCGGAAACCGGAACCACAACGGGCTTGGGGGCGGGGATGACCCACGGAGGGATCAAGCCTGACCGCCCGGAGTGGGTCATCCCCGCCCCCAAGCCCACCCCCCGAAAACGCAAAAGCGGCCCGCAAAGTTCGCGGGCCGCTAATTACGAAACAGATCAGACAGCTCCAGGCGCCCCATGGCAACGCTTGTACTTCTTACCGGACCCGCAGTAGCAAGGCGCATTCCGAGAAGGACCGTTGCTGGCCTCGGCCTGACCGGACGAGGACGTCCGGCCCTGCCGGTTGGCAGCCGAGTGCGCAGGCCCGGCCGGCACAACAGGAGACCCGCCGAGACCCAGAGCGGGAGCCTGCTGCTCCTGCTGGATCTGCGGTGCCCCAGCACCGGCTTCACCGTCGATTGTCGGCGCCGTGTACTGCAGGGCCTGCGGCCGGCGGTTGCCGCCCAGGCCCTTGGCGCGGACCTCGACACCGGGCTCGGAGCCCGGCATGGCGACGGCCTGGGACGGGTCGACCGTGACGGTCGGGGCTTCTTCGACCTGGACTTCGAGGTTGAAGAGGAAGCCGACGGCTTCTTCCTTGATCCCCTCCATCATCTGGTTGAACATGTCGAAGCCCTCGCGCTGGTACTCGACGACCGGGTCGCGCTGGGCGTAGGCCCGCAGGCTGATGCCTTCCTGCAGGTAGTCCATCTCGTAGAGGTGTTCGCGCCACTTGCGGTCGATGACGGCGAGGAGGACCTGGCGTTCGAGTTCGCGGACTGCTTCTTCGCCGAGTTCTTCCTCGCGGGCTGCGTACGCCGCCTGGGCGTCCTTCTTCAGCTCTTCGACGAGGTATTCCTGGTCGAGGGTGGTGCGTTCGCCGCCGGAGTCCTCGATGAGGTCTTCGATGGTGACACTGACCGGGTAGAGGCGTTTGAGGCTGACCCAGAGCTGGTCGAGGTCCCAGTCCTCGGCGTAACCGTCGGACGTGGCGGCTGTGACGTAGTCGGCGATCACGTCGTCGATCATGTGCTGGGCCTGGTCGTGCATGTCTTCGCCGTCGAGGACGCGCTTGCGCTCGGCGTAGATGACCATGCGCTGCTTGTTGAGGACCTCGTCGTACTTGAGGACGTTCTTGCGGATCTCAGCGTTCTGACCCTCGATCTGGGTCTGTGCGCTGCGGATCTGGCGGGTGACCATCTTCGACTCGATGGGCACGTCCTCGGGGATGTTGAAGCGGTCCATGACTGCTTCGACCGCGCCGGCGCGGAACCGCTTCATCAGGTCGTCCTGGAGGGACAGGTAGAAGCGGGATTCGCCGGGGTCGCCCTGGCGGCCGGAGCGGCCGCGGAGCTGGTTGTCGATGCGGCGGGAGTCGTGGCGTTCGGTGCCGAGGACGTAGAGGCCGCCGGCTGCGGTGACCTCGGAGGCTTCGACCTCGCAGGCTTCCTTCCAGTTCGGGAGGACCTCTTCGAGGGCTTTGGCGTATTCCTCCGGGTCTTCGACGGGGTCGAGGCCGCGCTGGCGGAGCTCGCTCGCCGCGAGGAACTCGGGGTTGCCGCCGAGGAGGATGTCGGTGCCGCGGCCGGCCATGTTGGTGGCGACCGTGACGCCGCCCTTGCGACCGGCCTGGGCGATGATCGTGGCTTCCTGGGCGTGGAACTTGGCGTTCAGCACGCTGTGCGGGATGCCGCGCTTGCGCAGGAGGGTCGAGAGGATCTCGGAGTTCTCGACGGACACCGTGCCGACGAGGACGGGCTGGCCGGTCGCGTGGCGCTCGGCGATGTCCTCGATGACCGCGTTGAACTTGGCCTTCTCGGTCTTGTAGATGACGTCCGGGTGATCGATGCGGATCATCGGGCGGTGCGTCGGGATGGAGACGACGCCGACCTTGTAGACCTGGTTGAACTCGCCGGCCTCGGTCTGCGCCGTACCGGTCATGCCGCCGAGCTTGTTGTAGAGCCGGAAGTAGTTCTGGAGGGTGATGGTCGCCAGGGTCTGGTTCTCCTGCTTGACCTCCACACCTTCCTTCGCCTCGATGGCCTGGTGCATGCCCTCGTTGTAGCGGCGGCCGTGCAGGATGCGGCCGGTGAACTCGTCGACGATCAGGACCTCGCCGTTCTCGTCGACGATGTAGTCCTTGTCCTTACGGTAGAGCTCCTTGGCCTTGATGGCGTTGTTCAGGTAGCCCACCAGCGGAGTGTTCACCGACTCGTACAGGTTGTCGATGCCGAGGCGGTCCTCGACGCGGGCGACGCCGCGTTCGGTGACGGCGACGGTGCGCTTGGCCACGTCGACCTCGTAGTCGCCTTCGCCGTCGGTGCCCTTCTGGAGGCGGCCGACCAGGGCGGCGAACTCGCCGTACCACCGGGCGGAGTGCTCGCCGGGGCCGGAGATGATCAGCGGCGTGCGGGCCTCGTCGATGAGGATCGAGTCGACCTCGTCGACGATGGCGAAGTTGTGGCCGCGCTGGACCAGCTCGGCGGCCGACCACGCCATGTTGTCGCGCAGGTAGTCGAAGCCGAACTCGTTGTTGGTGCCGTACGTGATGTCGCACTCGTAGGCCGCGCGGTGCTCGGCGGCCGGCCTGTTCGGCAGGATCACGCCGACGGACAACCCGAGGAAGACGTGCACGCGGCCGACCCACTCGGCGTCACGCTGGGCGAGGTAGTCGTTCACGGTGATGATGTGCACGCCCTCGCCGCTCAACGCGTTGAGGTAGGCGGGGAACACGCCGGTCAGGGTCTTGCCCTCACCGGTCTTCATCTCCGGGATGTTGCCGAAGTGCAGGGCGGCACCACCCATCAGCTGGACGTCGTACGCGCGCTGGCCGAGGACTCGCCGGGCGCCTTCGCGGGCGACCGCGAACGCCTCCACCATCAGCGAGTCAAGCGATTCGCCGTCGGCGACGCGCTCCTTGAAGCTCTCGGTGCACTGCCGCAGCTCGTCATCACTGAGGTCGGTGTACTCGTCCTCGATCGAGTTGACCGCGTTAGCGATCGCCTTGAGCCGTCGCACCATGCGGCCTTCGCCGGCGCGCAGGAATTTTTCCAAAATCGACACGGGTCAACGCTCCCCTAGACGGTCTGCCGAACCATCGTAGGCGTCTCGTCTGGGTGGCCGTGACCCGAGCCTCCCATTAACCTCGCAAAGAGGGCTAAAAGGACCAAGAAGTTCGCTGACAGCGCATCATCCGGCCCGCTGCAACCTTTTGGAGGCCCGGGGCGTGTCGGGCAGGATGGCCGCGTGGAAACGGTCGAGATCACCGCCGGCGACCTGCTGCTCCGGCCGTGGCAGCCGGGTGACGCGGAGGCCGTGCACCGCGCGTGCCAGGATCCGGTCCTGCATCGCTGGGTCTCCGGGCTCCCCTGGCCGTACCAATTGTCGGATGCCGCGATCTTCGTCGGCGAGCTGGCACCGCTCCGGCTGGCCGAGGGCGCCGCACTGCATCTCGGCGTCTTCGACAAGGGGGAGCTGGTCGGGTCCGTCGCCCTCAACGCGATCAACCTCACCGCCCGCACGGCCGGGATCGGCTTCTGGTCCGCGCCCTGGTCCCGCGGACGGCGAGTGGCCGAGCGCGCCTCCCGAGCCCTGCTGAGCTGGGCTTTCGGGGACGGTCTGGGCCTGGTCCGCGTCGACTGGCAGGCCACGATCGGCAACCACGCCTCGCGCGTCACCGCCCTGCGGCTCGGCTTCCGGATCGTCGGCGAGCGGCCCGCCGACGGCGGCGGCAAGATCCGTTGGCTGGCCTCCCTGGTCCCCGGCGATCTCACTGCCGAGGACACAAACCTTTCCGATCCTGTACGCCGCACAGCACGCACCTTCGGTGCACCGCACCCGACCCTGCCCGCCGGGGCACTCACCCTGCGCCAGCCGCACCCCGGCGACGTGGAGGCACTGGTCGCCACCCGCAGCGATCCGGAGACCGCCCGCTGGTTCGGGGTGCCGCAGCCCTACACCGAGGCCGACGCGCGGACGCACATCGACCACAACGTGCCCCTGCGGTGGGCGCGAGGCGCCGAGGCCGTTTTTGCGATTGCTGACGGCGCTGACGCGTACATCGGCTCGGTTGATCTGAGGATCCGGCCGGGAGATCCGCACGTGGGTGAGGTGGGTTACGTGGTCTCGCCGTGGGCGCGCGGGCGCGGTCACGCGCCGGCCGCGCTCGAGGCGATCTGCCGGTGGGGTTTCGAGGCGCTCGGGCTCACCAGGATCGAGTGGCGCGCCGAGGTGGGCAACGATGCATCGAGAAGGGCGGCCGAGAAGGCAGGCTTCACGGTGGAGGGCACGCTGCGGCAGGCCCTGGAGATCAACGGAGCACGGCGGGACTGCTGGGTCGGTTCGCTGGTGAAAGGTGAGTCGGCATGATCGTTCCCACCGTCCAGGGCGAGGGTGTACGCCTGCGCGCCTTCGAGCAGCACGACGTCGACGACCTGCTGGCCGGGTACGGCGACCCGGAGGTGCAGCGTTTCCTGCCGCCGCTGCCGGTGCCGTTCACCCGCGCCCAGGCCGAGTCCTACATCAGCGACGTCGCGCCGAGCATGTTCGCCTACGGCGGCGGCCTCTACGCGATCGCCGACCCGGAGACCGACCGGCTGCTCGGCGGTGTGGGCCTGGACAAGATGGTGCCCAACCGCGGTCAGACCGAGATCGGCTACTGGGTCGGGCCGTGGGCGCGCGGCCGGGGTGTGGCCACCGCGGCGGTGCGGGCGCTGACCGGGCACGCGTTCCACACCGGTATGGCCCGCATCGAGTTGCTCACCCATCGGGAGAACGCCCCCAGTCAGCGGGTGGCGCTGGCCACGGGGTTCCAGCCCGAGGGCGTACGCCGGGGTGTGCTCCCGAACCGTGACGGCGGCCGCGACGACCTGCTCGCGTACGCGCGGCTGGCCGGCGACGATCCCGGTCCCGTCGAGCGGCTGCTGCCGGACCTGCCGGGCGGCGAGCTCACCGACGGCGTGGTCTGCCTGCGCCCGCTGACCCCCGGCGACCTCGATTTCTACGTCGCGCTGCACAGCGTGGAGGACGTGGTGGCGACCACCGTCCCGCCGATCGCGCCGAGCCGCGAGGAGATGCGGCGGCGCTGTGCGTGGGCCCAGTCGCACTGGCTGGCGGGCGACCGGGCCGACCTGGTCATCATCGATGTCGCCACCGGCACACCCGCCGGTGAGATCGGCCTGTACTACCAGGAGCCCCGGACCGGACAGGCCATGATCGGCTACAGCATGCTGCCCGCGTGGCGCGGCCGTGGCTTCCCGACGCGGGCGGCACAGCTTGTGTCGTTGTGGGCGTTCGCGGAAACGGGCATCGCACGGCTGATCGCCGGTGCGCTGCCCACCAACCTGGGCTCGCAGCGGGTGCTGGAGAAGGCCGGCTTCAAACGTGAGGCGTACCTGCGGTCGAGGTTGCCGGGCCACGACGGCCGGCGCAGCGACGACCTGCAGTTCGCGCTGGTCGCCGAGGACCTGTTGCGGGAGGGTGCGCGCCTCGACGGCTGACGCGCGGGGTTTCCGCACGCCAGCCGGAGGGCTTCTCCTCAGCTATCCCGTTGTCTCCAGGCTGAGAATGCCGTAGTCGTACCCGCGACGCCGGTAGACGACGCTGGGCCGGCCGCTCTCCTTGTCGTGGAACA
This sequence comes from Amorphoplanes friuliensis DSM 7358, assembly GCF_000494755.1. NCBI lineage: Bacteria > Bacillati > Actinomycetota > Actinomycetes > Micromonosporales > Micromonosporaceae > Actinoplanes > Actinoplanes friuliensis. The sequence goes on along the minus strand of NC_022657.1, from coordinate 1,272,045 downwards.
GGTAGAAGTCGTGGCCGACGAGCTCCATCTGGAAGAGGGCGTCGTCGACGGTCATCGGGTCCGCGGGGTGTTCCTTCTCCCGCACGATGCGCCAGGGTTGATCGTTGTCGTGTTCGAGGAGATCCGTCGCCACGGACGACTCCTCGTCCTGCGGCGTCAGGCTCGGCAGGTCGGTCGGGAGTCCGGCGGTGGCGGCGGCGACGGACACCGGCGCGTGCCGTCCACGGTGTACGCGGCGGCGGTCCGCAGCGCGGCGCAGACGCCCGTCGAGCTTGTTGAATGCGAGGTCCAGCGCGGCATAGAAGTCCTTGGCGCAGGCCTCCGCGCGAATCACCGGCCCGCGTGTCACGACGGTGATCTCCACGCGCTGGCAGTTGTCGGACTGCCGGGGATTGCGTTCGTGGAAGAGCTCCACGTCGACTCTGATCAGCTTCTGATCGTAACGTTCGATCTTGGCCAGTTTGTCGGCGACATGTTCCCGATAGTGATCGGGAACCTCTACGTTGCGGCCCTTGACGACAATGTCCACTCGTGACCTCCCCCAACGTTTCGTGATGCGGGCGCCCTGCGACGGGGTGCCGGGGGCGCCGTACTACGACGCGGCGTGCTGGTTTCGGCGATGCCGGGATCACGGAACGAAACCGCGCATCAGACCGAATCGGCTTACGAGGACGCTCCTTTCCGGTGCGGCGGGCTGAGCCCTGCAAGAGGGCTTCGACTTCGCTCCGGTGGCGGGTAAGTGCGGACGCTTACCCTCGTCACCAAGACGCTAACCTGCCGACGCCCGCCAGTCACCCCTCGTTCGGGGAACGGACCGGGAGACTTTCGGCCCTGGTGGAGCGGCCGCGGCGGCTCGCACGCCGGCCGGCACCCGGCCGCCGCGCAGTTTTGTCGCCGCCAGCACCGCAGCCGCCGTGACCTGCATGTCCGCCTCCCGGAGACGACCCGTGACCGCGGCCAGCGTGGCGCCGGTCGTGACGATGTCGTCAACCACTATCAGGGTGCCTCTCATCGTCGGTCGGCGTCGCGAAATCCGGATCCGGGCGTCCTTGATTCGCAGCGAACTCTCAGCCGCCGCAGCGCGACCGGCTACGTCCAGTGACGCGGAGTCCGGACGCGGGAGCGCCCGGAGCGGCTGACTCAGCTCAGCGTTCCAGCCGGCCGTTCGCAGCCGTCGCACGGCGTGTGTGGCCAGTCGCACCATGTGGTCGCCGTGCCGCTCCCGGACGGCGCTCGCCGTCGACGGCACGGGAATCAGCGTCACCGGCCGGCCCGGGGTCGCGACCCGGGCGACGGCCACCGCGAGCAGCGCGCCCAGCGGCCCGGCGAGTCGATGCCGGCCCTTCTCCTTGTACGCGAGCAGCACACCTCGCAACGCCCCCGCGTACGGGCCGACAGCCGTACAGGGAGGCATGCCCGCGGGTGGAGGCACCGGAGCCGTGGAATAGGGCGTCAGGGCTTCCAGGGCGCTCGCACACCGGGCGCACACGCCGAACCGCAGTGGCACACGGTCGGCGTCGCAGCCGGCGCAGGCGCTGGGCAGGACGAGGTCGGCCAGGTCGGCGCCGAGACCGGACAATCGTGCGGCAGCCATGCGGAGCGGCTCAGCGCAGGAAGAACGGCGCGGTCGGCACCACATCGGCCGGCGGGTCGGCCACCGGGTCGGCCAGGTCCGCGACGGTGATCCGGACCGGCCCGGACGGCACGGAGAACGCGTCACCGTCGGCGACGTACGCGACGTTGTCCGAGCTCTCCTTGCCGACGGTCGGACGCTGCGGATAGGCCGTCAGGTAGGTGACGGCCTCGGTGCCGATGTCCTCGAGCCGCTCGGTCATCTGTGTCCCGTCGACCGTCACCTCGAAGATCGCCACGCGGTTGCGGTCGGCGCGGTCACCGGCGACGGTCAGCCAGGTCTCGCTGCTCCAGTCGACGGCGCTCGCCCGGCGCAGCAGCGGGGTGAGGATCTGTCGCGACTGACGGATCTGCACCCCGTCGCCGCTGGTCGACAGCGACGCGATCGACACCCGGCCACCGGCCACCAGCGCGATCCGGCGACCGTCCGGAGCAACGGCCACCGCGGCGATGCCCCCGGCCGGACCCGGCCCGCCGACCGGGGTGACCGCGTCGCCCTCGGAGTCGAAGCTGTAGAGGCGCCCGCCGACCGTGATCAGGCCGACTGCGGGTGTCTGCGGGTCGGGCGACGTGACAGCCCAGACCGGCTGACCGGTGGCTCCGGCGGGCAGACGCAGCCGGGCCAGCTCGGCCTGCTGTCCCACGGCCGCGGCGCCGACCCGCAACTCCTGACGGTTACCGGCGCTGACCACCAGGGCCGCGAACCGGCGGTCACCCGAGCCGGCCATCGCGGCGGCCTGGACGTCCTTGTTGGCCTCGGGGCGCAGCACCGGCAGCGCCTCGGTGGCGTTGAGCGACCGGGAGACCCGGCGTACCTGACGGTTGTAGATCACGAACCGCTCGGGCGTGGGTGTCAGCTGGTAGGCCAGGTTGCTGGTGAGGTAGTCGGTGCTGTCGTAGTCGTTGCGTTCCTGGGTGCCGACCCGCAGCTCGAGCGTTCCCGGCAGATTGGGTCGCAGCGACCACATGAGCTGGCGTCTCAGGCGGTCCATCGCCTCCGGATCGTCCGGCGGCTGGACGGCCTGGCCGCTCAGGTTGATCTGCAGCTTGTCGTCCCGCGCCGCGGGCACGTTGCCGTCGAGCACCGTCCCGTCGGGCAGCGGCTCGACCGCATCACCGAGCAGGTCCGACGGGCCGTCGATCAGCCACTTGATGATCTCGTTGGGCTGCTGCTCCGACGGCACGTCCTTGGCGAGGTACCGCACGTCGGGCACCAGCGCGGTGTGCTCGAGGTTCCAGAAGTAGAGGTTGCGCCGGTCGTAGAACGTGTTGAGCGCGGTGTCGCTGACCAGCAGCGTCGGCGGCGCCTTGGTCACGAAGAGGCCGTTCTCGCCGGTGATGTACCCGACGGTGAAGTCGTACGTCGTCTCCGAGTTGTTCGAGACAGGGTTGAGGATGCCGTTGCGGCCCAGCACCCCGACCGTCTTGGCGCTCAGCGTCACCCGGTCGTCGCCCGGGTTGACCAGGGGGTCCTCGACCAGGTGCACGACGGTCAGGTCGCTGCGCGCGGGGAACTTGAACGAGTTCGCCGCCGAGGGGGAGAGGAACTGCCTGACGCGTTCGGCCGCACCGTTGGGGTCGCCGGCCGCGGCCTCGAGGTAGTACTCGACAAAAGTCTTGGCGAGCAGCGTCGACTCCCGGCTGTGCCGGGTCGGTGCGACGTCGCCGCCGGTGGAGGTGCCGGTCGACGGCCCCGGGCCGACCCGCTCGACCTCGGTGCTGTCCGGGATGCCGCAGCCGCCGAGCAGGAGGGCCCCCAGCAGCGGCGCGACCAGCAGGGCCCGCAGGCTGCGCCTCATCGGGCCACCTCCGCGGGCTCGCCCGCGTCCTCGGCGCCCGCCACCGGCGCCGCCTCGAGGGCGAGCGGGAGCACGTCGATGGCACGGTCACGCGGGATGAGTGGCAGCGGCGCGGCCACCAGACGGTCACCCGAGCGCACCGGGACGGTCAGCCGGAACTGCGCCCCGCCACCCGGCTCGCCCCAGGCCTCCAGCCAGCCGCCGTGCAACCGCGCGTCCTCGACCGAGATCGACAGGCCCAGGCCGGTGCCGCCGGTCTGCCGGGCGCGGGAAGGGTCGGCCCGCCAGAAGCGGTTGAACACCAGACGCTCCTCCCCCGGCTTGAGACCCACGCCGTGGTCCCGGACCGTGACCGCCACAGCGGCCTCGTCGGTGGCCAGCGTGACCTCGACCGGCCGGCCCTCGCCGTGCTCGACGGCGTTGCCGACCAGGTTGCGCAGCACCCGCTCGATCCGCCGCGGATCCACCTCGGCGATGACGGGTGTCTCCGGCAGCCGCAGCTCGATGGTGACCCCGACCCGCTCGGCCAGCCCGGCCAGCCGGTCCGCGACCCGCTCGACGATCGGCACCAGGTCGCTGTGCTCGGCGTCCAGCGCGGCAAAACCCGCGTCGAAGCGACTGATCTCCAGCAGGTCGGTCAGCAGGCTCTCGAAGCGGTCCAGCTCGGCCTGCAGCAGCTCGGCGCTGCGCGCCACGGCCGGATCAAAATCCTCACGCTCCGAGAAGAGCAGGTCGGCGGCCATGCGTACGGTCGTGAGCGGCGTCCGGAGCTCGTGGGACACGTCCGAGGTGAAGCGCCGCTGCAGCCGCGACATCTCCTCCAGGCGCACGATCTGCCGCTGGAGGTTGGCCGCCATCTGATTGAAGGACGCGGCCAGCAACGCCAGGTCGTCCTCGCCGTCGACCTTCATGCGCTGGTCGAGCAGACCCGCGGAGAGCCGCTGGGCGGTGCGGGCGGCGACCCGGACCGGTGTCACCACCATGCGGGTGACCAGGCCGGCGACAACACCGAGCAGAATGACCAGCGCGAGACCGGTGACCAGCACCGTCGTCCGGATCTGGTTGGCCGCCCGGTCCTCGGTGGTCAGCGGTACGAGGTAGTAGAGCTCGACCTGACCGAAGCTCGTCGGCACCGGTGACCCGTACACGAGGTACTTGGTCCGGACACCGTTGACGTCACCGGTGCGGATCTGCTGGCCGACCTGGCCGTCGTCGGCGACGGTGTGCACCAGCTCGGGGCTGATCAGCGGGCCGGTGTCGACCTTGGTCGAGGTGACCGGCTTGAGCTCGGGGAACCGCTCGGCCTGGAGCGAGACGATCGCACCGCCGCTCTCCGCCGAGTCACCGTCGGCGAGCCGGTTGACCGTGTCGATGATCGTCAGCGGCAGCGTCTTGTCGAACACCTGCCGGTGCACGGTGAGCTGCTGGTACGCGTACTCGACCTTGCCCTGCATCTGGGCGTTGACCTCGTCCTCGGCCCGGTCCAGCAGGATCTGCGTGCTGCGGTCGGCGATGAACCAGCCGAAGCCGCCGACCAGCAGGCTGGACATGACCAGGGTCAGGGTGACGACGCGCAGGTGCAGGGAGCGGCGCCAGGCACGCCGGGCGGGCGCCGAGACGCGGCGCCCCCGGCGCACGCCCACGCGCCACTGCCGCCGCACCACGCGAAGGGTGCGGCGGATGGGCATCGGAAGCCAGGCAGGAGCATGCATGTCGGGGGCAAGGTTAGCCCCTCGGCCCCCTTATCCGGTGCCCGCCTTGTACCCGACACCACGGACCGTAAGGATGATCTCCGGCCGTTCCGGGTCCGGCTCGATCTTGGCGCGCAGCCGCTGGACGTGGACGTTGACCAGGCGGGTGTCCGCCGCGTGGCGGTAGCCCCAGACCTGCTCGAGCAGCACCTCCCGGGTGAAGACCTGGCGCGGCTTGCGGGCGAGCGCGACCAGCAGGTCGAACTCGAGCGGCGTCAGCTTCACCTCCTCGCCGTCGCGGGAGACGGTGTGCGCGGGCACGTCGATGGTGATCTGGTTGCCGGGCGGCCCGATGGTGAGCATCTCGGGCGCGGCGTCCTCACCCCGGCGGAGCCGGGCACGCATCCGCGCGACGAGCTCCTTGGGCTTGAACGGCTTGACCACGTAGTCGTCGGCGCCGGACTCCAGCCCGAGCACCACGTCGACCGTGTCGCTCTTGGCCGTCAGCATGACGATCGGGATGCCCGACTCGGTGCGGATGGCCCGGGCCACGTCGATGCCGCTCATGCCCGGGAGCATCAGGTCCAGCAGGACGATGTCGGGCCGGCTCTCACGGAACGCGGCAAGGGCGCGCTCGCCATCGGCGACGAATGACGGAAGGAAACCTTCGCTGCGCAGGACGATACCGAGCATCTCGGCCAGCGCTGGGTCGTCATCGACGACGAGTACCCGGGCTCTCATGCGATCCAATATTGCACTGTCCCCTTTCGGCCCGTGTGACCGCCCGGCGATCATGTGGCGGCGCCGTTGCTGATCATGGACTGGCCGGCGGGAAAAAGCCAGGTCAGATGAAGAGCGCCCGGCCCCAGAAATCGTCCGGTCCGGACACGCCGGGTGGGCATGCGAAGAGCCCCAGCGAGACCGGTTTGAGGTATTCGTTCATCTCGTCCTGGCGCGACAGGCTCCGCTGGATCGGGACGAACTGCTTGCGGGGATCACGCTGGAAGGCGATGAAGAACAGCCCCGCGTCCAGGCGTCCGAGGCCGTCCGAGCCGTCGACGAAGTTGTAACCGCGGCGGAGCAGCCGGGCGCCACCGTTGGTCGTCGGGTGGGCCAGGCGGACGTGCGAGCGCAGCGCCAGCAGCGGCTCGCCGTCGGCGCCCTTGGCCTCGAGGTCCGGCTCCTCGAACTCGCCGGACTTGCCCAGCGGCGCACCGGTCCCCTTCTGCCGGCCGACGATCATCTCCTGCTCGGCCAGCGAGGACCGGTCCCACGTCTCCACGATCATCCGGATCTTGCGGCTGACCAGGTAGGAGCCGCCGGTCATCCAGTCCGGCCCGTCACCCGGCTGCACCCACAGGTGCTCGCGCAGCAGGTCCGTCTCCTCGAGCTTGAGGTTGGCGGTGCCGTCCTTGAAGCCGAAAAGATTGCGCGCGGTCGTCTGAGTGGTCGACGTCGACGACGTACGCCCGAAGCCCAGCTGCGACCACCGCACGCTGACCACACCCATGCCGATCCGCGCGAGGTTGCGGATCGCGTGCACCGCCACCTGCGGGTCGTTGGCGCACGCCTGCACGCACAGGTCACCGCCGGACAGGGAGTCGTCGAGCACGTCCCCCGGGAAGTGCGGCAGGTCGTCGAGGGCGGGCGGGCGCTTCGCGGCGAGCCCGAAGCGGTCCTTGCCGGTGGCGTCCCGGAACAGCGTCGGGCCGAAGCCGACCGTGATGGTCAGCCCCGACGGCGGCAGGCCCAGCGCCTCACCGGTGTCGTCGGGCGGCGCCTCGGGCACACCGCCGACCGCACCGATCTCACCGGCGTCACGGCCGGCCGTCATCCGCGCGGCAGCGGCCGTCCAGTCCTTGAGCAGCCCGATCAGCCGCTCGCGGTCCTTGGTGATGACGTCGAACGCCACGAAGTGCAGCCGGTCCTGGGCGGGCGTGACGATGCCCGCCTGGTGCTCACCCGTGAACGCGACAGCTCCCTCGACCGGGTGCGGTGTCGTGTCACCGGCTGAACCCTTGACCAGGGCACTGCCGATCGCCGCCGCGCCGGTCACCCCGGCCACGCCGACGCCGGCGAGCGCGATGGCCCGCCGGCGGGACAGGGAGCTGTCGGACATCAGGTCTTCCTTACTTCTTGGAGACGACCGCGGCGACCTTGCTGATCGGCTCCGCGAGCGCGTTGATCGCGTCGGAGAGACCCTTCAGGTCGGCCTCGGTGAGCTTGTTGTGGAGCTTCCAGCCGTCGCCCTCGCGGTACTTAGTCAGCGTGGTGTCGACGTTGGCGAACTCGGTGTCGAGCGTCTTGACCAGCGCGGGGTCACGCTCCTCGAGGACCGGGCGCAGCGAGGCGATCGCGGCCTTGGAGCCCTCGACGTTGGCGTTGAAGTCCCACAGGTCGGTGTGCGAGTAGCGGTCCTCCTCGCCGGTGATCTTGCCGGTGGCGACCTCGTCGAGCAGGCCCTTGGCGCCGTTGGCCAGCTGCAGCGGGGAGAGCTTCTCGGCGTTGGCCTTGGCCACGATCTCCTTGACGTCGGTCAGGAGCTGGTCGGCGATCGGCCCGTCCTTGGAGACGTCCGGCTTCGCCGCCCACAGGTCCTTCTCGAGGCGGTGGAAGCCGGTGAACTCCATGCCCTCCTCGATGACCTCCTCGCGACCGTCGATCTTCGGGTCCAGGTCACCGAAGATCTCGGCGACGGGCTCGATGCGCTCCCAGTAGGTCCGCGCGATCGGGAACAGCGCCTTGGCCTTGTCGACGTCGCCCGCCTTGACCGCGGCGACGAACTCCTCGGTCTTCGGCAGCAGCGCACCGGTCTGGCTCTTCACGTACCGCGAGTAGCTGGCGGTGGCGTCGGCGAGCTTGGCGTCGTCGGTCAGCGGTGCGGCCGACCCGGAGACGGTCAGCGCGGCGCGGATGCCCTTGCCGATCATGCCGGGCTTGCAGGCGGTCTCGTACGTGCCGGACGGCAGCTCGACGTGCAGCTCACGCGAGAGCCCGGGCGCGATGTTCTCGACCTCACCCATGACCCGATCGCCCGGCGCGTACACGTAGAACTCGGTGACCTTGTTGCCGCCGTTGGTGATCGTGAAGACGCTGGTCCCGGCGTCCACCGCGTTCTTCGCGACCTCGCAGGTCGTGTCGGACGCCTTGACGGTGATGGGCCCGCCCGCACTGCCGGCGGCGGCGGTGTCGTCGGCACTGTCGCCACCGCACGCGGCCAGGGCGCCGCCGAGGACGCCGACCGCGGCGAGCGCGAGGATTCGGGTGGTACGCATGGGCACGTTCTCCTACTGCTGCGGCGCGGACGCCGGGGTGGGTTCTGAGGTGGTGGCGACCGGCTTCTCGCCCGCCGGCTTCTTGCGTGACGGCCGCAGGAACAGGACGAGGACCGGGATCCCGTACGCCGCCCAGGCGATGCTCTCGAGCACCGACGCGGTCGGCGTGATGTTGAACATCCCGGTGAGCAGGGCGGTGTACCAGGCCGACGGGTCGAGCACGCCGCTGATGTCGTACGCGAGGGTGTTGAGGCCCGGAAGCACGTTGGCCTCCTGGAAGTCGTGCACGCCGTACTTGAGGATGCCCGCGGCGACCAGGATGAGCAGCGCTCCGGTCCAGGTGAAGAAGACGGAGAGGTTGATCCGCACGGCGGTGGCGTACATCAGGTAGCCGATGGCGACCGCGGAGGCGATGCCGGCCAGCAGCGCGTACAGGGGGCGGCTGTTGTCGGAGGCGCCCTGCACGGCGGAGTAGAAGATCAGCGAGGTCTCGAGGCCCTCGCGGACAACAGCGAGGAAGGCCATCAAGGCGACCGAGATCGAGCCGACCGCGAGTGCGTCCTGGAGCTTGCCGCGCAGCTCACCCGCGATGGAACGGGCCGCCTTGCGCATCCAGAAGATCATCCAGGTCACGAAGACCACGGCGAGGATCGAGGTGACGGCCTCGAAGAGCTCACGGTGCTCGTACTTCTGGAGCAGCGTGGTCGAGGTGTAGCTGAGCAGCCAGCCGAAGAAGACGGAGAGGGCGACCGCGAGGCCGACGCCGGCCCACACCTGCACGAGCCGGTCCTTGCGGTCCGACTTCACCAGGAAGGCGATGAGGATGCTCACCACCAGGGTGGCTTCCAACCCCTCACGGAGGCCGATGAGGTAGGTGGCGAGCATGGCACTCCGTTGCTAAGGCATCCCTAAGTAAGGCTCGGCATACCTTAGCCACGGCTCGGGCCGCCACGTCAAGTTCCGGCCGTATCACGCAGGTCACAAGGCGGTCTCCTCCCCCGGAGACCGCCCTGCGGGTGAAGCGGTCAGCGGCGGTCGAACTCCCCGTCGCGGACACCCGCGACGAACTCCGCCCAGCCCTCGGCGCCGAACTCGAGCACCGGCCCGGCGACATCCTTGGAGTCCCGGACAAAAACGGCCGCGGCGGCTGCCGCAACCTCGACACAGTGGCCGGCGGCGGCACTCCGGGTGCTCTTTCGCCAGGTCAAACCGTGGTTATGCAATGTCATGCCCTTCAGCGGATGAATACTCGCTCCGGTCAACGCCGCGAGGTCACCGCAGGGAATCGCCCGTCCGGGCGATGCAGTCCCGCGTCTCACTGATGGACAGTGCACGACCGCGCAGATCCTCGAACGCATCCCGATAGATCTGCACGTCACCAGGTTTTGTCCGCAACTGACCACCGACAAGATCCTCGCTGTGCACGACCGGCGCCCGCTCCTCCGACCCGAACTCGAAGATGACAAAGGCCTCGCCGAGCGCGGCGTGCGCCCCCGCCCGGAACGGCAGGACGTGCAGCTCCACCCCGGGGCGGTGACTGGCGTCGTAAAGCCGCTGCACCTGACGGTGGAGCACAGCCCGGCCCCCGACCTCCCGGTGCAGGGCCGACTCGTCCAGCACCACACACAGCCGGGGCGGCGGTTCCCTGGTCAGGACGCTCTGCCGGGCCATCCGCAGAGCCGTACGCCGCAGGATCGTCTCCTGGTCGCTGACGTCCGCGCCGACCTCGATGACCGCGTGCGCGTACTCGTCCGTCTGCAGCAGACCGGGAACGACCTGCGCCTCCCACTCGCAGATGGAGACAGCCTCGGCCTCGAACGCGACGTACTCGTCGTAAGGCTCGGCCACCGACGACCGGTAGGGCGCCCACCAGACCCGCGCCCGGCCCCGGCGCGCCAGCTCCCGCATGCGGAGACGGTCCGCCGGAGTGCACCCGTACGCCCGGAGCAGCCGCTCCAGATCGGACTCACTGATGCCCGTCCGCGCCGTCTCGATGCGGCTCAACTTCGACTCGGACCAGCCCAGCAAGCGGGCAATCTCGGCGCCACGGCGCTCCCCGCGCAGCCGGCGCAACTCGTCACCGAGCTCCCGGCGCGCGGCCATCGATGTCGGCCTGGCCACGCCGCCCACCGTACCGGTCACGGCTTGCAACTTGCACTTCACTTTCTGCACTTGCAGACGGGCCCGGACCGTGTGCTAATGAGATGAGAAAGAGGCTTTGGTGCGGGTCACCGGGCGGAGACCCTGCACCGGGCCGCGACCTACGCGGCCACTGCCGGCGCCTGCGGGGGCGACCAGCAGACAGGGAAGCGGACCGGTGGCGGCAACCGCCGGTTCGCTTTTCCATGTCCCCGAACGATCAGTCCGCGGTGCGGCCCAGCTTGTCGGACCCCTTGACGGCAAATCCGGGGATCAACCGCTCGTCGCGACGGCCCGGCCATGGTGATCTTGGTGTTGAGGGGCCGATATTGCCCACGATCGCCGGAGCTTCATCCGCCACGTGCTCGCGCGCGACGGACCCCGACGCACGATGCCAGGCCCTCGTCGGGGCCAGGAAGGCCCAACTTCGTTGAAGTTGGGCCATCACCGGGCCCACCCGGTCACGGTGGAGAAGATGCGGCAGCCCCGACCACGTCGTCCGTCGTGGTGATTTGGACGCCGTCCATCACGGTCACCGTTGCCTCAACCGCAACCTCGCCGGCAGCGGATCCACCTCGCCGACCGCAGGAGCCAGGCAGGCGGCGGGCGACCTTCCGAGGTCGGGCGGCGCCCGGCGCGGTCGGCGTGGCGTCACTCCGCTGCCGTGGCCGCCGGAGAAGATCAGCCGGACAGCGAACGGGGCGACGTGTCCGAAGACCCGCCGCCCCGTTCATCCCCCCGGTTTGGTACCGCGCGCGCCGTGGGACCCCCCGATCACCATTGACGCTGCGTGTTTATAGATTCACACTCCGCAACCGCTGTGTCAAGCAAATCCGGAAATTTACCGTTTTGTCGAGGCCGAACAACTCCAACGAGCGCACTGCGCCGGGTTGCAGGAGGTGAGCCGGACAGTCCCCCGACATCCGTCTGCCGAAGCCCGGGAAACGGAAAGGCGCCCGGCCTGCCGGCCCGGCGCCTTTCGAGGAGAGCGTGGATCAGCCGGCGACCGAGGCGACGAAGATCTGGCCGACGCCCGCGACCGTCGCCGGGCCCGTCTCGGCCGGGACGTAGGCCGCCGTACCCGGGGTGACCTCGACGGGGGTGCCGTCGACGGCTTCGGCCACGTACACGTCGCCCTGGGTGCCGAAGATGATGCGGGGGCCGGTGCCCGGGAGGCTCAGAGGTGGGGTGGTCGGTGTCAGGGTCAGGCGGTAAAGGGCGAACTCTCGGACCGGGACCTGCCACGTCTGGACGCCCGGGGCCACCTCGGTCGCCGCGAGGATCGGGTTTTCGAGGACCTCGAAGCGCAGGACGCGAAGGAGCTCGCCGACGTCGACGCGTTTGGGGGTGAGGCCGCCGCGGAGGACGTTGTCGCTGGCCGCCATGATTTCTACGCCGGTGCCGGACAGGTAGGCGTGGAGGTTGCCCGCGGGCATCCAGATCGCCTCGCCCGGCGCCAGGTGGACCAGGTTGAGCAGCAGCGCCACCAGGACGCCGGGATCGCCCGGGTAGTGGCCGGCCAGGTCGGTGGCCAGGCTGTAGCTCTCGGCGTGGTCGGACGGGCCGTTCGCGGCCGCCGCGACCACCTCGGTGATCAGCGCCGCCCGGTCGTCGGCGGGCCAGGTCAGGAGGGTCTGGACCGCGTCGCGAAGGCCGGACGGGCCGGTGCGCAGGGCGGCGACGACCGGGGCCAGCCGCGGGATGGCCAGGCCTTCGATCGCCGCGGCCGACACGTCCGGTGCCCGGAATCCGCACAGGGCGTCGAACGCGGTGAGCGCCACCAGCATCTCGGGCTTGTGGTGCGCGTCCGTGTAGTTCCGGGGTGCTGCCGGGTCGGCCTCCTGGGCCGCCCAGGCCTGCTTGGCATAGTCGGCGTCCGGGTGCGCCTGCAGCGACAGCGGCGCCTCCGCGGCCAAGAGCTTCATCAGGTACGGCAGGCGTACGCCGAACTCGTCCGCAACCTCCGCGCCGAGCTGGCCCTTGGGGTCGTCGGCGATGAGTGCCGCCAGGCTGACGGGGCCGTCCGGGCCGGTGACCGTGGAGGGATCACCCGGGTGGGCGCCCAGCCACAGCTCGGCCTCGGGGGCGTCGCTCGGCGCCGGACGGCCCTGGAGCTCGGCGATCGCGGTGCGCGAGCCCCAGGCGTACGGACGGATGACACCTTGCAGCGGGAAGACAGCAGCCACAGCCGCCCTCGTTTCTTTACGCGGTTGCGGGAGCTTCCGAGGCCGCGGGCTTGGGCGCCTGCGGGCTGTAGATGTCCGGCTCGAGGTAGATGACCCGGGCGATCGGCAGTGCCTCGCGGATGCGGGCCTCGGTCTCGTTGATGTGCCGGGCCACCTCCGCCGCACTCTCGGTCGCCGGCACGGCGATCTTGGCCGCGACCAGGAGCTCCTCGGGGCCCAGGTGCAGGGTTTTCATGTGGATGATGCGCTCGACGCCGGGTCCGGCGACGATGGCCTGCTCGATCTTCGTGACGTCCTCGGGGTTGGCGCCCTCGCCCAGCAGCAGGCTCTTCGTCTCGATCGCCAGGATGATCGCGATGACCACGAGCAGCACACCGATGGCGAGGGTGCCGATGCCGTCCCAGACACCGTTGCCGGTGATCAGGGTCAGCACGACGCCGAAGAAGGCGAGCACCAGACCGACGAGCGCACCGGCGTCCTCGAGCAGCACGACCGGCAGCTCGGGAGCCTTGGCGCGGCGGACGAAGTTGACCCACGTGGTCTTGCCGCGGGTGTGGTTCGACTCCTTGATCGCGGTCCGGAACGAGAAGCTCTCCAGGCCGATGGCGATGACCAGCACCGTCACCGGGACCCACTGCCAGGACTCGATGCCCTCACGGTGCTGCACCTTGTGGTAGCCCTCGTAGAGCGCGAAGAGCCCACCCAGGCTGAACAACACGATCGACACGATGAACGCGTAGATGTAGCGCTCACGCCCGTACCCGAAAGGGTGTTCGGGGGTGGCTTTGCGGGTGGCGCGTTTGCCGCCGAGCAGGAGCAGGGCCTGGTTGCCGGAGTCGGCGATCGAGTGGATGCCCTCGGCGAGCATCGACGACGAGCCGGTGAGCAGCCAGGCGAGCAGCTTGGTGGCCGCGATGCCGAGGTTGGCGGCCAGGGCCGCGATGATCGCCCTGGTGCCACCGCCGGCGCTCACTGAAGTCCTTCCGGCATCGGGTTGCTCAGTTCCTTCATCTCGTTGATCGCGGGTACGGCCATGGGGTCGAGGCCGTGCGCCAGCGCCAGGTAGATCGACGCGAAGTCGGGGACCGCCACCAGCGACGCGAGGCGTTCCAGGGCGGAGCCGCCCTCGGCGGTGACCACGTCACAGCGCACACCGCGGCGCTCGGCCAGGGTCTGCACGGCGTCCGCGCGGCGCTCCTCGACGGCGACGGGCTCGTCGGCCTCGTCCTCGGGGTTGAGGCCACCGTCGCGGAAGACGACCAGCCGCAGGCGGGTGTTGGCCTCTTCCTCCTCGTCCGGGTCGGCGAAGATGTCCCGCGACGACTCGGCCAGGCCACCGAACGGACCGTCGAGCAGACCGACACGACCACGGCCGGCCTCACCCAGCGCACCCGCCATGACGGGATAGCGGGCATTCGCGGCCAGGGTGTCCGCGAAACGGCGGGCGGCGACCGTGGCCAGCGGGGACGAGCCCCAGACGATCGGGATCGAGCCGGCCAGGCCCAGGGCCAGGGACTTCGCCGGATTGGTGAAGGACTCGGCATTGGCCCGGCACCGCTCGGCGTCGGCGTCGAGGCGGGCCGCGGTCTCGGCCAGGTCGGCCTCGTTGACCTTGACCAGGCCCAGGCTGCGAGCGGCCAGCAGGACCGGCACGGCCAGGCCCCACAGGCTGGCCCGGGCGGGCGCGCGGCGCGGCACCGGGATGAACGGCGCCCGGGCCCGCTCGGCCATGGCCTGCAGCTCAGAATCGGGGTTGCCGATCGCCACGAGCCGCGCGCCACGCCGGGCAGCGGCGTCCGCGGCGGCCAGCGCCTCGGGGCTGCGACCACTGGCGGACACGGCGATGACCACGTCGGCGGCACCGACCCAGCCGGGAACACCGGCGCTGCGGTGCCCGATGACGGGAACCGGGCAGCGCGGACCCGCGACCGTGGCCAGGATGCTGCCGGTCAGACCGGCCGTACCGATGCCGGCGACCACAACCGCACGCGGGCGGCCCTCGTCGGCCAGGACGGTCAGGTTGGCCTCGGCGGCGAGCGCCGCCGACTCCCGAACCTGCGCACCGGCCGACGCCGTGGCGCGCAGCATGCCGCCCGGGTCGTTCTCGAGCATCGTCTTCTCGTCCTCGAGCAGCGACTCGTCCGCCACCCGGCGGCCGGTGAGGCCGGCCGCTCCCTCGATCGGGCCCGCCATCAAGAAGCCTTTCCGGGCGTGGTCGCTTCGTCCAGCAGCAGCACCGGGATGTCGTCACGCACCTCGAAGACGCGACCACACTCCGTGCACGTCAGTGTCTGCGCGCCCGCGTCGTAATCGAGCGGCGCGTGGTGTGTGTCCGGGCAGGCCAGAATCTCCAGCAACTGCGGGTCGAGGGCCACCGAACGGCTCCTTAAGCGTGCGCAAGCGATAAGCGGAACCAGGTGATCCTAACCGCGAACGATGGCAAGCACTTCGTCGCGGAGGGCCGCCATCCGGTCCGGCTTGGCCGCCTCGACGTTGAGTCGCAGCAGCGGCTCGGTGTTCGAGGCCCGCAGGTTGAACCAGGCGCCGTCGGCGAGCTGCACGGTCATGCCGTCCAGCTCGTCGAACGTGGCGCCGGAATAGGCGGCCCGGACCTCGGCGACCTTGGCCGCCGCGTCGGCGACCGTGCTGTTGATCTCACCCGAGGCGGAGTAACGCTCGAACTCGGCCGCGAAGAGCGACAGCGGCTGGTCCTGCCCGCCGAGCGCCGCCAGCACGTGCAGTGCGGCCAGCATGCCGGTGTCGGCGAACCAGAAGTCGCGGAAGTAGTAGTGCGCGGAGTGCTCGCCACCGAAGACGGCGTTCGTCCGGGCCATCTCGGCCTTGATGAAGGAGTGGCCGACCCGGCTGCGGACGGGCAGGCCGCCGTTCTCCTCGATGATCTCCGGCACCGCGTGGGAGGTGATCAGGTTGTAGATGACCGTGCTGCCGGGGAACTTCGCCAGCTCACGCTTGGCCACCAGCGCGGTGATCGCCGACGGGGACACCGGGTCGCCGTTCTCGTCGACGACGAAGCAGCGGTCGGCGTCGCCGTCGAAGGCGAGACCCAGGTCGGCGCCGTGCTCGCGGACGGCCGCCTGCAGGTCGACGAGGTTGGCCGGGTCCAGCGGGTTGGCCTCGTGGTTGGGGAACGAGCCGTCGAGCTCGAAGTAGAGCGGCACGATCTCCAGCGGGAGCGCCTCCAGCTCCTGGTCACCGAGCACGGCCGGAACGGTGTAGCCGCCCATGCCGTTGCCGGCGTCGACGACGATCTTGAGCGGGCGGATGCCGGAGAGGTCGACCAGCGAGCGCAGGTGCCGGGCGTAATCGGCGAGCAGGTTGACGTGCTCGATCGCCGGCGGCACCTCACCCACCGCGGCAAGATCATCGAGCAGGCCCTCGGCGTACCGGCGCATGACGACCAGGCCACTGTCCTGACCGACCGGACGGGCGCCCGCGCGGCACAGCTTGATGCCGTTGTACTGCGCGGGATTGTGACTGGCGGTGAACATAGCACCGGGCAGGCCGAGCACACCCGAGGCGTAGTAGAGCTGATCGGTCGAGCCGAGGCCGGTGTGCACGACCGTCGCGCCGGCGGAGTTGGCGCCTGCAGCGAACGCCGCGGCCAGGCCTGGCCCGGTCTCGCGCATGTCGTGAGCGATCACGATCCGTTCCGCTGCGTCGCCGGACTCCCGGAGCATCTCCACGAAGGCCGTGCCCAGCGCGCGGGCCACCGTCTCGTTGAGCTGGTCGGGAACGACGCCACGGACGTCGTACGCCTTGACGAGCTGGGACAGATCAGTCAACGCTGGCTCCTCGGCAGACCACAAACAGGACCAGCCGAGAGTAACGGAGCACCGGTAACCGAAAGGTCCCAATGGCGCGGCGTCACCGTCTCGGGACGGTTACGTCCTGGGGGTGCTGATCAGGGCGTCGCGGCAGGCGCGGTCGGCGGCGCGGGTTGTTTCCGGGAGGCGGAAGCGGGGGGTCAGGGTCAGGGTCAGGGCGCACGCGGTGTCGAGGTCCATGCGGTGACCGACCGAGACGAAGACGGGCTTGACTGCCTGCCGGGTCCGCAGGACCGCGCCGACCACTTCGCCGGCATCGACGAGGTCGGATCGGGCGCCGCGCCGGTCGGCCGGTGGGGTCCAGGTGCCGATCAGTGGGGTCTTGCCGACGCCGAACGACGGGAGGCCGGTCAGGACGCCGAGGTGGCACGCGAGTCCGAAGCGGCGGGGGTGGGCCAGGCCGTGGCCGTCGCAGATCAGGACGTCGGGGCGGACCGTGAGTTTTTCCAGTGCCTCGAGCAGCGCCGGGATCTCGCGGAAGGCGAACAGGCCCGGAATGTAGGGGAACGACGGTTTGCCCTGGACCACCGCCGTGTCGCGGACCTCGTGCGTGCGTGTGTCGAGCACGACGATCGCGGCGGCGAGGCGGTCGCCGTCCTCGTGGTAGGCCACGTCGAGGCCGGCGACGGTCGTCGGATCGGCCGGCCCGGGGCCGCCGATCACCCGTGGGCGCAGGGCGTCCTGCACCGCCAGCGCTTCTTCTTCCGTACGCGGAAAGCCCGTAAGCGGTAAGCCGGTCACGGACGCAGACGCTAGCGGCAGGCCGGTCGCGGGGAGTTTCTGCCCCGCGACCGGCCCCGGCTCACGACGGGAGGGCCGCCACCTCTTCGGGCGTGAGCACGCGGCTGCGGATCAGGAAGCGCACCCCCTCGGGCGCCTCCAGGCTGAAACCGCTGCCCCGGCCCGGGACCACGTCCACGGTGATGTGGGTGTGTTTCCAGGCCTGGTACTGCGACGTGCTCATCCAGAAGGAGATGGGCTCGTCCACGCCGTCGATGTGGAGCTCCTCGAGGAGCACGTCACTCGCGCCGGTGCGGAACTCACCCTCCAGGTAACACATCGGGGCGCTGCCGTCACAGCAGCCGCCGGACTGGTGGAACATCAACGGGCCGTGCTGCCCCCGCAGCGACCGCATCAGGTCGGCCGCCGCAGGGGTCACGTCTACTCGGGCTCCCATGGCCTAGAAGAATCCCATGGCCTTGGGCGAGTAGCTGACCAGCAGGTTCTTCGTCTGCTGGTAGTGGTCGAGCATCATCTTGTGGTTCTCGCGGCCGATGCCGGACTGCTTGTAACCGCCGAACGCGGCGTGCGCCGGGTACAGGTGGTAGCAGTTCGTCCAGACGCGACCGGCCTTGATCGCCCGGCCCGCCCGGTACGCCGTGTTCGAGTCGCGGGTCCAGAGGCCGGCGCCGAGGCCGTACAGGGTGTCGTTGGCGGTCTTGATCGCGTCGGCGTAGTCGGAGAACGACGTCACCGAGACGACCGGGCCGAAGATCTCCTCCTGGAAGATCCGCATCGAGTTGGAGCCCTCGAAGACGGTCGGCTGCACGTAGTAGCCGCCGGCGAGGTCGCCGCCGAGGTCGGCGCGGGCACCACCGATGAGGACCTTGGCGCCCTCCTGCCGGCCGATGTCGAAGTACGACAGGATCTTCTCGAGCTGGTCGTTCGACGCCTGCGCGCCGACCTGGGTGTCGGTGTCCAGCGGGTTGCCCTGCTTCATGTTCTCCACGCGCTTGACGCCCGCGGCCAGGAAGTCCGAGTAGTGGCCCTGCTGGATCAGCGCCCGCGACGGGCAGGTGCAGACCTCACCCTGGTTCAGGGCGAACATCGAGAAACCCTCGAGCGCCTTGTCCAGGAAGTCGTCGTCGGCCGCGCTGACGTCGTCGAAGAAGATGTTCGGGCTCTTGCCGCCGAGCTCCAGCGTCACCGGGATGATGTTCTCGGACGCGTACTGCATGATCAGGCGGCCGGTGGTGGTCTCACCGGTGAAGGCGACCTTGGCGACGCGGTTCGAGCTGGCCAGCGGCTTGCCGGCCTCGACGCCGAAGCCGTTCACGATGTTGACGACACCCGGCGGCAGCAGGTCCGCGATCAGCGACATCCAGTAGTGGATCGAGGCGGGGGTCTGCTCGGCGGGCTTGAGCACCACGGCGTTGCCGGCGGCCAGCGCGGGGGCGAGCTTCCAGACCGCCATCAGGATCGGGAAGTTCCACGGGATGATCTGAGCGACGACGCCGAGCGGCTCGTGGAAGTGGTACGCCACGGTGTCGTCGTCGATCTCGCCGAGGGTGCCCTCCTGGGCCCGCAGCGCACCGGCGAAGTACCGGAAGTGGTCGATCGCCAGCGGGATGTCGGCGGCCATCGTCTCGCGGACGGGCTTGCCGTTCTCCCAGGTCTCGGCGACGGCGAGCTTCTCGAGGTTCTGCTCCATCCGGTCGGCGATCCGGTTGAGGATGTTGGCCCGCTCGGCCACCGAGGTACGCCCCCAGGCGTCGGCGGCGCCGTGCGCGGCGTCCAGCGCCCGCTCGACGTCGTCCGCGGTGCCGCGGGCGATCTCACAGAAGTTCTGGCCGTTCACCGGCGAGGGGTTCTCGAAATACTGACCCTTGGCAGGCGGTACGTACTCGCCACCGATCCAGTGGTCGTACCGGGACTCGTAGTTGACGACCGCGCCGTCAGTTCCGGGCGGAGAGTAGATGGCCATGCTGGTGTCCTCCGTACCTGGGTTCGGGTACGGGCGACGTTAGTTACGAGGACGTTGCACAGACGTTGCAGAGTTGATGGCCTCGCCTCCGGCTCCGCGGGATTGCGCCCCGGGAGGTCGGTGTCGGGGCCACCGAAAATGACTACGGCAAAAGACGCCTGGTCATTTTCGGCGTCCCCGACACCGACGGGCGCAATCCGTACTCCCCGGCCAGCTCGACGACACGGTTCAGGGCGTGGGGGCGGGCTGGGGAGCCTGGTGGGAGGGCTGTTGCGTAGGCCTCCCACATCTCGAGGTCGTCGGCGCCCCAGGGTGCGCCGACCCAGGTCTGGATCAGCCGGGGGTCGCCGCCGGTGAGGACGGCCGCGCGCAGCCGCGAGTCGATCAGCCGGCGCAGGCGGACGATGCCCGGCGCGTCCGAGGACGGCAGCAGCGGCCCGTCGTAGGCGGCGAGCGCCTCCGCGACCAGCCCGCACTCGAGCAGGCGGGTCACGGTGAGGAAGTCGGCGCCGAGCTCGGCGCGCAGCCGGTAGGGCCGCGAGTCCAGCAGCTCCGGCCCGAGGATCCGCCGCAGGCGCGAGAGCTCGGCGCGCACGGTCACCGGGTTCAGGTCGTCGGCATACAGATCAAAGGCGAGCTGATCCCCGGTACGCCCTTCCGGGTGCACCAGGAGCAGGACGAGGAGCTCCGAATGCCGCCGCCCGAGACGGAGGCGCCGCCCGCCGACCGACAGCACGGCGTCCTCACGACCCGACACCGAGACGGTGGCGGCGTGCTTCTCGGGCGCGGGCTGGTGAGCGCTGAGATAGGCCTCGGCCGCGAGTGCGGTCGCCCGGACCAGCGCGAGGCTGTGCGGGTTGGCGAGGTGGTCGCCACCGGTGACGTCGATGGCGCCGAGCAGCCGCCCGGTCGCCGGGTCGTGGATCGGCGCGGCCGCGCACGTCCAGCGCTGCACACCCCGGCTGAAGTGCTCGGTGGCGAAGATCTGCAGCGGGTGGTCGACGGCCAGGGCCGTACCGGGGGCGTTGGTGCCGGCGTGCGCCTCGTCCCAGCGGGCGCCGGGCACGAAGTTCATCGACTCGGCGCCGCGCAGCACGGAGGCGGTGCCCTCGACCCAGAGCAGGCGGCCGTGCGCGTCGCAGACCGCCATCATGTGGTCGCCGTCGTCGGCCAGCCCGCCGAGCAGATCCCGGAAGATCGGCAGCACCCGGGCCAGGGGGTGCGCCGCGCGGTACGCCTCCAGGTCCCCGTCGCTCAGCTCGATCGGCGCGGTGCTGTCCGGATTGACCAGTGCTCCCGCGGACCGGCGCCAGGAATCGGCCACCACGGACCGCACCTGCGTCACCGCCTGCTCGCCGGTCACGAAGCGCTCGTGCGCGCGGCCCACCTGGCTGATGCGTTCGGTGGGGTCGGCGCCGAGGGTGAGGGCGAGCCACGGATTGGACATGCGCACCTCCAGTCCCCACCATCGTGACCCGCATCACGTCCAACGACAACCATCTGTTCAGGGAAAAGACCATCCCGGCATAGGCTGCGGGCGTGGACACGACAGCGTTCTACGTCGCCGGCGAGGCAGTGCACGGCGACGAGGAAGTGGCGGTGACCCACCCGTACGACGGACGGGTGGTCGGGCGTACCACCTGGGCCAGGGATGAGCAGGTCGAGGCCGCTGTCGCGGCAGCGGCCGCAGTGGCCGATCGGGCCGCGGCACTGCCCGCCCACGTCCGTGCGGCGGCGCTGGACCACGTGTCGCGCCGCATCGGCGAACGCCGCGAGGAAATCGCCGCACTGATCACCGCCGAGAACGGCAAGCCGCTGAAGTGGGCGCGGATCGAGGCCGACCGGGCCGTCTCGGTGTTCCGCTGGGCCGCCGAGGAGGCGCGCCGCTTCGCCGGTGACCTGCAGCGGCTCGACACCGACCCGGGCGGCACCGGCCGGATCGCCGTGGTCAGGCGGGTGCCGCGGGGACCGGTGCTGGGGATCTCGCCGTTCAACTTTCCGCTGAACCTGGTCGCGCACAAGGTTGCCCCGGCCATCGCCGTCGGCGCGCCGATCGTGCTCAAGCCCGCGCCGGCAACCCCGCTGACCGCGCTGCTGCTCGGCGAGATCCTGGCCGAGACCGACCTGCCCGCCGGGATGTTCTCGGTGCTGCCGGTCCCGAACGACCGGGCGCCGGCGCTGGTCGCGGACCCCCGGCTCCCGATCGTGTCGTTCACCGGGTCGGGCCCGGTCGGCGCGCAGATCCGCCGCGCGGCACCGGAAAAACACGTGACGCTCGAACTCGGCGGCAACGCGGCCGTGCTGCTCTGCGCCGACTACGGCAGCGACGCCGACCTCGACTGGGCAGCTCAGCGGGTGGCGACGTTCGGCACGTACCAGGCCGGACAGAGCTGCATCGCGGTCCAGCGGGTCTACGTGCACGCCGCGCACACCGGCTTTCTGCCGCGCCTGACCGAGGCGGTCGCCGCGTTGCGTACCGGTGACCCGAACGACCCGGAGGTCGAGGTCGGCCCGATGATCAGCGAAGACGCCGCGAAGCGGGTCGAGCAGTGGGTCGACGAGGCCGTCGCCGCCGGAGCCACCGTGGTGGCCGGCGGCAAGCGCGACGGCGCGACCTACCCGCCGACGGTCCTGACCGGCGTGCCGGCGGGGGCCAAGGTGGTCGCCGAGGAAGTCTTCGGGCCGGTGCTGGTGGTCTCCGAGGTCACCGACGACACCGCCGGCTTCGCAGCGATCAACAACTCCGCGTACGGGCTCCAGGCGGGCGTTTTCACTCACAGCATCCAGACGGCGTTCACCGCCCACCGCGAACTCAAGGTCGGCGGCGTGATCGTGGGCGACGTCCCGTCCTACCGCGCCGACCAGATGCCGTACGGCGGTGTGAAAGGCAGTGGGGTCGGCCGTGAGGGCGTGGCGAGCGCGATGGACGACTACACCGAGCCGCGCGTCATGGTGCTGACCGGAGTCGATCTCTGACCGTGCGGGGTCGCCCATCCGGGCAGTGACGGGTGTCTTTGCGGGCAAACGGTCATCCGTGCCGTCGTGCGCTGCGTACCGGTGGGCAGACCTAACTGAGGAGTACCGCCATGCCCCGTACGCGTACACGCCTCCGGGCACTGACCCTGGCTGCCGCAGCGACCGTCGTCGCCGGTGTCGGCGCCGTCACCTACCAGGCCTCCGCCGCCGAACTCGCCGGTGGACCGGGCCCGCGACCGCACCCGAGCGCGTCGCCGTCGCCCATCGACCCGCCGGCCGGCGCCAAGCGCATCGGCTCCTTCCGCGTCACCACCGGTACCCAGACCTACACCTGCACCGGCGGCGTCTTCACCGGCTCCTCGGTGCCCGAGGCCCAGCTCGCAGGCCCCGGCGGCCGCATCCACCACTTCAAGGGACCGAGCTGGCAGTCCACCCGCGACGGTTCGCTGGTCACCGCCAAGAAGAAGGACGAGCTGCCGCGCACCGGCGCGATCCCGGAGCTGCTGCTCGAGGTCACCAGCCACAGCGGACCCGCCGACGGCCTGCTCGCCAAGGCAACCTACATCCAGCGCCTCTCCACCACCGGCGGCCTAGCACCGGCCGGCGCCTGCACCGACGGCGCCACCAAAGCCGTCCGCTACGGCGCTGTCTACGTCTTCTGGGCGTAGTCCCACCCTCGTCACAGGACGGCGGTTGCCCTTTCGGGTAACCGCCGTCTTCTGTTCTCCCCCATCAGTGCCACGCCTCCGGGTGATCGAGGTTTCCGGGCGGACGCGGGACCATATTTCTCCCGTCCCCGTTTGTGGTCACCGGACGGAGTTGTCTGTGATGCGTACCCCCAAGGTTCTGTTCCTCGGATTTGCCCTGGCCGTCCTGGCCGGCTGCGGCACGGCCGTTGCCGACGAGAACGGCCCTGTGTGGATCGGTGCCGCGCCGCCGAGCGAACCCGCGCCCTCCGTTTCCTCTCCCTCTGCGAAACCCAAGCGCACCCCGGTGGGCGTTCCTCTCAAGACCACTCCGGTACGCGCAAAGCCGACCGCCACCACCACCCCCACCAAGGTGAAGCACAAGGCGCACACCGGGCCGTCCGAAAGCCTGATGAAAACCGGTGACACCGGTGTCGCGCTGACCTTCGACGACGGCCCCGACCCCGCCCAGACCCCGCGGATGCTCGACCTGCTCAAGAAGAACCACGTCAAGGCGACGTTCTGCGTGGTGGGCGAGAACGCGCAGGCGTTCCCCGACCTGATCAAGCGAATCGTCGACGAGGGGCACACCCTCTGCAACCACACGTGGCGGCACAGCCTGACACTCGGCAAGAAGAAGCCGGCCACGATCAAGGCGGACCTGCAGCGCACCAACGACGCCATCCACGCGGCCGTCCCCGACGCCCCGATCAAATACATGCGGGCGCCCGGCGGCAACTTCACCGACCGCTTCGTCACGGTCGCGTCCGAACTCGGCATGAAATCGATCTACTGGCAGGTCGACCCCCGCGACTGGGAGCACCCAGCCACCGAAACGGACGGCGCCCACAAAGCCAAGATCATCCACTCGGTCAAAAAGCACGTTGGCAAGGGGGCGATCGTGCTCAGCCATGACTATGCGCAGCCGGACACGATCGAGGCGTACGAAGAGCTCCTGCCGTGGTTGAAGGGCCGCTACAAGCTCGTCGCCTTGCCTCGGTGACCTGCGCGCAGCTCTCGTCGACGCAGGGCTGGACCGGTGCAGGCCCAACTTCCTTGATGTTGGCCCCTGCAACCCGCAACTGCCGCTGCTGACAGACAGCTCGGCCGGTGCAGCCCCAACTTCCCTGATGTCGGGCCCTCACCGCGCGTCCACCGGCACACAGCCGGACGGCGCTAGCCCAACTTCCTTGATGTCGGGCCCTGCACCGCGCCGCTGCCGCAAAGCTAGGCCAGCGCAAGCCCAACTTCCTTGATGTCGGGCCCTGCAGCACGCCGCTGCCGCAAAGCTAGGCCGGCGCAAGCCCAACTCCTTGATGTCGGGCACAGCGCGCAGCCACCGCCCACATCAGCTGGCCGGCAAAAGCTCAACTTCCCCGATGTCGGCCCCTGCACCGCCCCCAACCCTCGCTGACACACAGCTCGGACAGCAGACCCCGCAACTTCCTTGATGTTGGGCCTGCGTCGCAGCCCTCGCCGACTCACAGCCAGACCGGTGAAAGCCCAACCTCCGCGATGTCGGGCCCACACTGCGCAGTCCCCGCCGACACAGCCAGACCGGTGAAAACCCAGCTTTCCTGATGTCGGCCTCTGCACCGCCCGCGCTCAGCTCGGCCGGTGCAGCCCAACTTCCTTGATGTTGGGCCTGAGCCGCGCAACTGGCTGGCGCGCACGCTGCCGGCCGGTTCGAAGACTGCCAACGCCGGAAAAGTCGGACATCGCCCGCCCCGGACGTCCGCGCAGCGCGGCTGGCTTCACACGGGCGCGCAGGACGTCGTCGGCTGGAGACGCGGCGTCAAGCACGCGGCCGCCAGGCGTACTTGAGTCAGGCACGCAGCGGCAGGCGTACCTGACGGTCAGGCATGCGGCGGCCAGGCGTACCAGGGCTCAGTGAGAAGGCGGGATGACGCGGAGGTGGCCGCGGCGGCCGGTCTGGTGGCCTGGGAGGTTGTCGTGCTCCTCCGGGCGGGGCGGTGGCGCCGGACGGGCCGCCTCCCGCACCGCGTCGGCCAGGGCGACGAGGTCGTCCGTGGTCGGCGGGGGTGGGGCGAAGTCACCGTCGTGGCGGACCAGTTCCCAGCCGCGGGGTGCGGTGAGGCTGCGGGCGTGGGGTTCGCACAGGTCGTACGTGTGGGGTTCGGCGAAGGCCGCCAGCGGGCCGACCACCGCGGTCGAGTCGCTGTAGACGTAGGTCAGCGTGGCGACCGCCTGTCGGGGACAGCCGTTCCGGGAGCAACGCCGTGGTGACCTCACGGCGGCACGTTATCTCTCCGCGGCGGCGCGCAGCGGCGACACGCCGACCCACGATGCATCACGATTTTGACATGGCGCACCGACACGCCGTCCCAATGGGACGAATTCCCGGGGACGAAACGCGGCCGACACAGCCTGACCACGGACGACGGCCTGCGCGGGCTAGGCTGACCGGCGTGACTACCAGCCCCGACCGTCGTCGTTCCGGCGCGGATCCCGGCCGTCCCGGCGCCGATCCCGTGCGTCCCGGTGCGGACCCCGGCCGGTCCGCTCGTGCCGGCGGGCCCGGGCGGCCCGCTCGCCGCGACCGGCATGGTCGCGGGCTTCGCGGTCGTCTGGTGCCGGCGACCGTGCCGCTCGCCCGCACCAAGGCGGAGATCTTCGACGACCTTGTCCTGGACACGGTCGAGAGTCTCGAGCGGCGGTACGCCAAGGAGCTGGCGGGTGTCGAGTTCGCCGTGGAGGACGTGCCCCCGGAGCTGAACGTCTACGACTCCGATGTGCTCGAGGACGGCGAGGTGCCCCTGGCCCGGCTGTTGCCGGGTCGTCCCGGACGCCAGGAGTTGCCGCCGCGGATCGTGCTGTACCGGCGGCCGCTGGAGTTCCGGGCGATGGACCGTGAGGACCTCGCCGACCTCGTACACGATGTGATCATCGAGCAGGTCGCCAACCTGCTCGGCGTGGATCCTGACGAACTTTCCTGAGACGGCCCCCCGGCGTCTGGGAAGTTCGTGCGTCAGGCGACCCGACGCTTGAGCTTGCGGCGTTCGCGCTCGCTGAGCCCGCCCCAGATTCCGAAACGCTCGTCGTGGCCCAGCGCGTATTCCAGGCATTCGGACTTCACGTCGCAGCGGCCGCAGATGCGCTTCGCCTCGCGGGTCGAACCGCCCTTCTCCGGGAAGAATGCCTCTGGATCGGTCTGCGAGCACAGTGCCCGTTCCTGCCACTCGGGCGCGTCCCCGAGCAGGTCCACCCCTTCAACCTGCGCTTCCATCGGCGTGCCTCCTTTTCCGCGCCGGCAGCGATGCCTGCGCTGACCCCCCACGCACGCGGCGTGTTTCTTGCGGGAATCTCGCGGTTCGCGCCGCGTCATTCCCACAACCCCACCGAAATTACACGCGTGTAAGACGTGCGTCGTCAAGCCGAACCTGATAAATAGGCCCGTTTCCTCGAGGCTCTGTCGCCGCCTCGTGGTCCCGTTCCAGCCCTATCTCTCAGAGCCACCGGAAGGTAACGCGAGGTCGGCGCGTCGAGTCCAAATTACCCCATTTTGTGACCTGTTGACTAGGGGTGAAGATCAGCGACGTCCGTACACGGTGGTGCGCTCGGCGGCGGGGCGTCCTGCGGAAGCGGCCAATTCCTTCAATTGCGCGACCGTACGCGCGGATCCGTGCTCCGACCCGGCCATTCGCGAGATCGTCTCCTCCATGAGCGTGCCGCCGAGGTCGTTGCACCCGCCGTTGAGCATGGCCACGGTGCCCTCGTCGCCCAGCTTCACCCAGGAACACTGGATGTTGCCGATCCGGCCGTGGAGCAGAATCCGGGCCATCGCGTGGACAACGCGGTTTTCCCGCCAGGTGGGACCGGGGCGAGCGATGCCGGCCAGATAGATCGGCGCATTCGTGTGAATGAAGGGCAATCCCACAAATTCCGTGAAGCCGCCCGTGGTGTCCTGGATCCCGGCGAGCACGCGGAAGTGCCCGAGCCACTGCCGTGGGTGGTCGACGTGGCCGTACATCATCGTCGAACTGGAACGGATGCCCACCTGGTGCGCCGTGGTCACCACGTCGATCCACGCCGAGGCGGGGAGCTTGCCCTTGGTCAGCACCCAGCGCACGTCGTCGTCGAGGATCTCGGCGGCCGTGCCGGGGATCGTGTCGAGCCCGGCCTCGTGCAGCTCAGTGAGCCAGTCGCGCACCGACACACCCGCCTTGGCGGCACCCGTGACGATCTCCATCGGCGAGAACGCGTGCACGTGCATGCCCGGCACGCGGCTCTTCACGGCCCGGACCAGGTCGGCGTACGCGGTGATCGGCATCTTGGGGTCGATGCCGCCCTGCATGCAGACCTCGGTGGCGCCGTCCTTCCAGGCCTCCTCGGCCCGGTCGGCGACCTGCTCGACCGAGAGCCTGTACGCGTCAGCGTCCTTCTCCCGCTGCGCGAACGCACAGAAGCGGCACCCCACGTAACAGACGTTGGAGAAGTTGATGTTGCGGTTGACCACGTAGGTGACGTCGTCGCCGTTGACCTCGCGGCGCAGGTCGTCGGCGATGCGGGCCAGCTCGTCCAGTGCGGACCCGTCCGCGTTGAAGAGCGCCATCGCCTTGACCTCGTTGGCCGGGTCGAGCAGCGCGCCCGGGTCCTCGGCCGCCAGTTTCAGGCCGGCGAGCACGTCGGACTCGACGCGCGGGACGACCTTGCCGGCACCGGCGGCGACGGCCTCGGCGGAGATGTGGGCCGCCACCTCGTCCCAGTCGCCGTAGACACTGTCGAAGTCACCGCGGCGGTCGCTGGTGCGCCCGTCGGTGTCGATGGACGCGAACAGGTCGGTCCGGCCACCGGCGGCGTACGCGTCGTCGGGCTCCTGCCACGGCAGCCCGACGGGCATCGCGTCCTCGCGCGCCAGGCCCGTCTCCGGGTCGGAGAGTGCGGCCACGTGCGCGGCGAGGCGGGGGTCGAGCCAGTTCTCTCCCCGGCGTACGTACTCGGGGTAGATCGTGAGGCGTTCCCGCAGCTCGAAGCCGGCTTCCCGGGAGTGCTGCCGCAGTGACTCGATCTGCGGCCAGGGCCGCTCGGGGTTGACGTGATCGGGCGTCACCGGGGAGACGCCACCCCAGTCGTCGATGCCCGCGCGCAGCAGCAGGGCGAACTCTCCCGCGATGAGGTTGGGCGGGGCCTGGATCCGGGCACGCGGACCGTTGATGACCCGGGCGACCGCAACCGTGGCGGCGAGCTCCCGCAGCTCGGCGTCGGGCATGCCGCGCATCGCCGTGTCCGGCTTGGCGCGGAAGTTCTGGATGATGAGCTCCTGGATGTGGCCGAACTCGCGGGCCGTGCGGCGCATCGCGAAGAGCGCGTCCACCCGCTCGGCCGGCGTCTCGCCGATGCCGATCAGGATGCCGGTGGTGAACGGCACACCGACGCGGCCGGCGTCGTCGAGCACCCGCAGCCGCACCGCGGGCTCCTTGTCGGGCGAGCCGTAGTGCGGGCCGCCCGGCTCCGACCAGAGCCGGGTCGCGGTCGTCTCCAGCATCATGCCCATGCTCGGCGCGACCGGCTTGAGCCGCTGCAGCTCGGCCCAGCTCATGATGCCCGGGTTGAGGTGGGGCAGCAGGCCCGTCTCCTCGAGCACGGCGATCGCGCACGCCCTGACGTAGTCGAGCGTCGAGTCGTAACCGCGCTCGTCCAGCCACTGCCGGGCCGCCGGCCAGCGCTCCTCGGGGCGGTCACCGAGGGTGAACAGCGCCTCCTTGCAGCCCTGCGCGGCGCCCTCCCGGGCGATCGCGAGCACCTCGTCGCGTTCGAGGAAGGCCGCCGGCAACCGGTGCGGGACGGTCGCGAACGTGCAGTAATGACAGCGGTCGCGGCACAGCCGCGTCAGCGGGATGAAGACCTTTTTCGAATAGGTCACCACGCCCGGGCGCCCGGCCTCGCGGAGCCCCGCGTCACGGACACCGCCAGCAATCGCCAGGAGTTCGTCGAAGAGCGGCCCCTCGGCCGCCAGCAGGGCCGTCGCCTCGTCGGCATCGACCGCCTTGCCGTCGGAGGCACGCTTGAGCGCGCGTCGGATGCTGGCCTCAGTCACGTCTGCCACCTGTGCAGCCTAGGCCGGAATGATGTCAGCTGCTGTCGGGGCTGCCGGTCGGTGCAGTGGTCTGGAACACGTCCTGCCCGGACTCCAGCCGGTGGCGTCCGGGCAGGACGCCACCGGGGCTGTTGTCACTGGCGGGGCGGGTGCTCCTCGCCGACGATCTGGGTGCGGTCCTCGTCGGCGGGGCGGGGCGGCATCGCCTGGGTCGCGTCGGCCGGCCCCGGCTGCGGCTGGCCGTAAGGCGGCTGCGGCGGGTAGGAAGGTGCGCCGTAGCCCTGCGGGTGGCCCGGCTGCGGGGCGAACGGTCCTGGCGGAGTGCCGGGAGCGCCACCCGAAGCGGGCTGCGCCGAAACGGGCTGCGCCGGCGGGGCCGAGGACGGCGGGGCGACCGGCGGCTGAACCGTCGTGGGCTCTCCCCAGGCGGGCTGCGCGTAGGGCTGCTGCGGCTGGCCCCACTGACCGGGCGGCGGCTGCTGGCCAAAACCAGGCTGACCGGGCTGACCGGGCTGGCCGGGCTGCAGGTATCCGGGCTGGCCGCCGTACTGCGGAGGCGGCTGCTGCTGCCACTGCTGCTGCGGCTGGCCGTACATGCCCTGCGGGGCCTTCGGCTTGGGCGTGTAGTAGAGGTTGCGCCAGATCAGGAACACCGCGTACGCCGCAGCCGCAAAGACCGCCAGCCAGGCCGTACGGACGAGGAACTCCTCGAAAGCCACCCGGACGCTCCACCGGGCGATGTTGATCAGGCCGATCAGGAAGCCGAAGACGATGGCGAAGAAGCCGGCCACGGCGTACTCGATCAGTGCCGCGACGGTGATCAGCTTGGCGTGTTTGTGCACCGGCTGGACCAGCGTCGCCAGCAGCACCGCGGCGATCGGCAGCGCGACGAGCTCGACGTTGACGAAGCTGTAGAAGCTGTTCTGCACCCGCGTGAGGAAGTCCTGCCCGACCCCGGACGGGATCAGGCGGATCACGGCCACGAAGAGCCAGACGGCAGGCGCCGCCACGAGGGCGTAAGCGGCAAGGTCACGCAGCGGCCGGATCACTGGGAGAACCGGTCGCCCCGCTGGCTGCGGCGGCGGTGTGCTGGTCACGGCAGGACTCCTGACAGGGGAGGTGGGGGCAAGTCGGCTCACTCTAGACCGGATACGCACATCACACCGGGGACCCGCAGGCCGCGAATCGGGCCGCGGTGCGCAAGGATGGTCGGATGCGGATCGTGGTCCTGACCGGGGGTATCGGCGGCGCCCGGTTCCTCGTGGGCGTGCGCGCACATGCGCGGCGCATCGGTGCCGAGGTCACTGCGGTGGTGAATGTCGGCGACGACGTGCGGATGCACGGCCTGCAGATCTGCCCCGACCTCGACAGCGTCATGTACACCCTGGGCGGCGCGGCCGACCCCGACCGCGGCTGGGGCCGCGTCGGCGAGACCTGGGTGGTCAAGGAGGAGCTGGCGAAATACGGCGCCGAGCCGTCGTGGTTCGGCCTGGGTGACAAGGACACCGCCACCCATCTCGTACGCACGACGATGCTCAACGCGGGTTATCCGCTGTCGGCCGTCACCACCGCACTGTGCGATCGGTGGCAGCCGGGCATCAAGATGCTCCCGGCCAGTGACGACCGCCTGGAGACCCACGTGGTCGTCGACGTCGAGGGTGAGCGCAAGGCCATCCACTTCCAGGAGTGGTGGGTGCGCTACCGCGGTGACGTGCCCACGCACCGGTTCGTTTTTGTCGGCGCGGAGACGGCCAAGCCCGCCGCGGGGGTCCTGGAGGCCATCGGCAACGCCGACGTCGTTCTGGTCGCCCCGAGCAATCCGGTGGTGAGCATCGCGCCGATCCTGGCCGTACAGCAGCTCAAGGAGGCCGTGCTGGACGGCCCGGCGCCGGTCGTCGGGGTGTCCCCCATCATCGGCGGCTCCCCCGTGCGCGGCATGGCCGACCGCTGCCTGGCCACCCTCGGCGTCGAGGTCAGCGCCAACGGCGTCGCCGGCCTCTACGGCGCCCGCCGCGACAACGGCCTGCTCGACGGCTGGCTCGTCGACACCACCGACGAGTCGGCGAACATCCCCGGCGTGACCACCCGCGCGGTCCCCCTGTGGATGACCGACGAGGACAAGACCGCCACGATGGTCGCCGAGGCCCTTCGGCTGGCGGAGGAGTTGCGATGATCGACGGCCTCGAGGTGCTGCCCGTCCGCGGCATCGGCGACGTGACCGCGGGTGACGACCTGGCCGCCCTGATCACCGCGAACGCCCCCTGGCTGCGCGACGGCGACGTCCTCGTCGTGACCAGCAAAATCGTCTCGAAGGCCGAGGGCCGCCTGGTCGAGGTCCCCGCGGACGGCCCCGAACGCGAGCTCGCCCGCGAGCGGGCCCTCGCCTCGGAGACCCGCCGCGTCGTCGCCCGCCGCGGCCCGACCGCCATCGTCCAGACCCACCACGGTTTTGTGATGGCCGCCGCGGGCATCGACGCCTCGAACGTCGACAAGACCCACCTGGTCCTGCTCCCCGCGGACCCGGACGCCTCGGCGCGCGCCCTGCGTACGGCCCTGGCCGCCCGGGGCCTCCACGTCGGCGTTGTCATCTCCGACACGATGGGCCGCGCCTGGCGCAACGGCCTGACCGACGTCGCCCTCGGCGCCGCCGGGATCGAGCCCTTCCGTGATCACCGCGGCGAGATCGACCCGTACGGCAACGAGCTCCAGCTCACCCAGATGGCCGTCATCGACGAACTCGCCGCCGCCGGCGAGCTGGTCAAGGGCAAGTGCGATCAGGTACCTGTGGCCGTGGTCCGCGGCTACCCCGGCGCCGGAACGACGGAGACGTCCGGTGCGGTGGTGCTGCTCCGCGACGCCGCCTCCGACATGTTCTCCCTGGGTACCGCCGAGGCCCACACCGCCGGCCTCGTGTCCGCAGCCACGCTCCCCGACACCCAGCCTGCTGCGCCGGGTGCTTCGACCGCAGCCATCGCTCGAGCGCTGGCTACCGTCGCGGACGTCATCACCTGTGCCGTTTCCAGCTCGCTGACCTGCACTCCCGTCGATCTGACACCTTCCGGCCTGATGCGCCTCGGCGCGGACGTCCACCGGCTGCGTTCCGCCCTGGCCGCCGAAGGTCTCACCTCGACAGTCACCTGGTCCGACACCAGCGCCCAGATCACCGTCTCCTGAAGGCTGCGTGCAACCGTGCTCTACGACAACGCCGTGGCCACCCTGACCGCCTGGCAGGCCACCTCCGACGAGGCCGACCTGGCCCGCAAACGCACCCTCGAGCTGCTCACCGCCGGCCCGGCCGCAATGACCCGCGCCCACCGCCCCGGCCACGTCACCGCCAGCACGCTGATCGTCGACGACCAGCGCCGAGTGCTGCTGTGCCTCCACGGCCGCCTCGGCATGTGGATGCAACTGGGCGGCCACTGCGAGCCGACCGATGAAACGCTGACGTCGGCCGCCCTGCGGGAGGCCACCGAGGAGTCCGGCATCCCCGGTCTCCGCCTCGACCCCGACCCGATCGACGTCGACATCCACGCAGTCCGCTGCGGCGCCGCTCCCGGCGAGCCGGCGACCGAGTCCCTGCACTACGACGTCCGCTTCCTGGCCGTCTGCCCACCCGGCGCGATCGAGTCGATCAGCGAAGAGTCCACCGCGCTCGCCTGGTTCACACCGGACGCCCTCCCCAGCCCGCTGGCCGCCGGCGTCACCCAGCAACTGGCTCCGGCGTTCGCCCGGCTCTGACCACTACTCTGATCGGCCGAAACACAGGCGGTTCCCGGCTGAATCGCGCCCGTTCAGCACACGGAAACCTCCCGCGCTGACGCCTCGGGGTGGTCTTGCTGCCACGCCCACAGCCCAGCCCCAACATCGGTGAAGTTGGGCCCTCACCAAGCCCGCGTTGCCCCAACATCGCTGAAGTTGGACCCTCACCAAGCCCCCGTTGCCCCAACATCGCCGATGTTGGGCTTTCACCAAGCCCCCGTTGCCCCAACATCGCTGAAGTTGGGCTTTCACCAAGCCCCCGTTGCCCCAACATCGCTGAAGTTGGGCCCTCACCAAGCCCCCGTTGCCCCAACATCGCTGAAGTTGGGCCCTCACCAAGCCCGCGCTACCCGACATCGCTGAAGTTGGGCCTTCACCAAGCCCGCGTTAGCCCAACATCGCTGAAGTTGGGCCTTCACCAAGGCCCGCGTTAGCCCAACATCGCTGAAGTTGGGCCGATCAAGAACGGCGCGGCGGAACTCGGGCCAGACGGCGTCGTAGCCCAGGTGACGCCCTGCCGAACGGGCGCGCGAGTGCCGAAGCCCAGCCCGGCATTGGCAGACGGCGCCCATGCTCGAGAGCCACGACCCCGGCCGGCGGCGACCGATGGGGGTGACTGCGGGAGCCTTCAGGACCGAAAAACCGGGACCACAGCGGGCTCGGGGGCGGGGATGACCCACGGAGGGATCAAGCCTGACCGCCCGGAGTGGGTCATCCCCCGCCCCCGAGCCCACCACCCACAAACCTAGATGTAGTGCAGGTCGCCCTTGGACTTCAGCTCGTCCACCAGGGACTTGACTTCCTGGGCCCGATTACGGGGGCACACCAGCACGGCATCCGGCGTATCCACGATGATCAGGTCGCGGACGCCCAGAGCCGCGACCAGACGACCGGAGTTCGGGACCACCACGAGGTTCTCGGTCTCACGGAGGAGAACGCTGGGCGTGTTCAGGACATCGGAACCGACGACCACGTTGCCGCCCGAGTCGGCGGTGAGGACTTCGCCGAGGGTGTGGAAGTCGCCGACGTCGTTCCAGCCGAAGTCGCCGGGGACGGTGCCGACGCGGCCGACGGTGGCCGCGCCTTCCATCACCGCGTAGTCGACGGAGATGCGGGGCAGGGTCTGCCAGACCTCACCCAGGACTTCTTCGCGGGACGGCGAATCCCACGCCTGGGCGATGCGGGCGATGCCGGCGTGGAGCTGGGGCTGCTGCCGGGCGAGCTCCGACAGGAAGACGTCGACGCGCCAGACGAACATGCCGGCGTTCCACAGGTAGTTGCCGGATTTTACGTAGCTCTCGGCCACGTCGTACAAGGGCTTTTCCTTGAATTCCTCGACCGAGAGCACCGGGCCGTCGCCAACCGGGCCGCCGCACTGGACGTAGCCGTAGCCGGTCTCGGGGCGGGTCGGCGTGATGCCCAGGGTCATGAGGAGGCCTTGGCGGGCGCCGGTCATGGCCTGGCGGATGACGTTGATGAAGCGGTCGTTCTCGGCGATCAGGTGGTCGGCGGCGAAAGAGCCCATGATCGCTTCGGGGTCGCGGCGGGCGATCACGGCGGCGGCCAGCGCGATCGCCGCGCAGGAGTCGCGGGGTGAGGGCTCGACGAGGATGTTCTCCGCGGGGAGCTCGGTGAGCTGGCGGGCGACCGCGGCGGCGTGGGCGACGCCGGTGACGATCAGGACGCGGCTGGGGTCGGCCAGGGGCGCCAGGCGCTCCACGGTGGCCTGGAGCAGCGAGGCGTCGGTGCCGGTCAGGGGGTGCAGGAACTTGGGGTGACCGGCCCTCGACAGTGGCCATAGACGAGTACCACTGCCACCTGCGGGAACGACGGCGTACAGCTCGCCCGGGTTCTCACTCATGCGCACGCAGTGTAACGATCGGCGTCTGGTCGGGGGTGTGAACCCTCACACCGCCACCCTGTTCCAGGTGGCGACGTGCACCTCCGCGCTGCCGGCCCAGGTGAACTCCTTGGCGCGGTCGAAGCCGGCCTTGGCGAGTGTCAGGCGGCGGGGCTCGTCGTGGAGGAGGTCGGCGAGGTCCTCGGCGATGCGGTCGGGGTCCTCGGTCGTGTACGCCACCGCGTCTCCTCCGACCTCCGGCAGCGACAGGCGCGGCGTGGTGAGCACGGGCGTGGCGCAGGCCATGGCTTCGAGGATGGGGAGGCCGAAACCTTCGCCGAACGACGGGTAGCAGGCCACGAGGGCGCCGCCGAGGAAGCCGGGCAGGTCGGCGTACCGGAGATAGCCGGGGCGCAGGAGGCGCAGGTGGGACGGGACCTCGGCCACCGCGCGGTCGATGTCGTCGTCGTGGCCCTGGCCGCCGGCGATGACCAGGGCCGGCGGGCGGGGCCAGTCGGCGACCGCGCGGGCCCAGCCGCGGATCAGGTTGGGGACGTTCTTGCGGGGTTCCTTGGCGCCGAGGAAGGCGACGTAGCCTGCATCGGTGAGGCCCAGACGAGCCCGCACCCTGGCCTTTTCTTCCTCGGTGGGCGCGTGGAACGCCGTCTGGTCGACGCCGTGGTAGGCCACGTCGATGTGGGTCGGGTCGGCGTCGAGGAGGCGGATCAGCTCGTCGCGGGTCGCCTTGCTCGGCACGATGACACGGGCGGCGCGGCGCAGCGAGGTCTTGATGGCGCTGCGGAAGAACGTGCGCTTGGTGTTGTCGTAGTGCTCGGGCTCGGTGAAGAACGTCGCGTCGTGCACCGTCACCGTGACGGGGCAGCCCGCCCGCAGCGGGCAGGTGTAGAACGGCGAGTGGAGCACCTTGGCGCCGACCTGCTGGGCCAGCAGCGGCAGGCCGGTCTGCTCCCAGGCGAGCCGGGCGGGCCGGTGCGCGACGGCTGACGGGCCGGCGATCACCTCGGCGTTCACCAGCATGCGGGAGTAACGCTCCGCATCCGAACGCTGCGCCACCACGGCGAGGTCCAGGCGGTCGGGCCCGATGGCGCCGAGGGCGCCCAGGAGGCCGTCGACATATCTGCCGACACCACCCCGGTCGGCGGGGACGCTCGTGGCGTCGACGAGGACTCGGGGCGGACTACCGGCGGTCACGTGGCAACTCCTCGGGGGCTGTGGGCCAGACCACTGGCAAGGGTACGCCGCTCGATGGGTGTCGTGTCGACCGCGACACCGCACGACATCCCACCGTTATCTGCTCGTCCCCGAGCCACGCCCACCGGAGATCATCCGGTCACTGACCGTCAACCGACTATCGTCGGCACCGATGATTGAGACGATTCCGGCAGCCCTCGCGGCCGCGGTGCGCCGCGACCCCACGACACCCCTGCTGACCTGGTACGACGATGCGAGCGGCGACCGCACCGAGCTGTCCGGGGCGACGATGGCCAACTGGGTGGCCAAGACCGCCAACCTGCTTGTCGACGGTGTGGGCCTCGGCTCCGGGGACTCGGTGGCCGTGCTGATGCCGCCGCACTGGCAGACCGCCGCTGTCCTGCTCGGTTCGTGGGCCGCGGGGCTCGCCGCCGACCTGGGTCCCGACCCGCGCCCGGTGGAGGTGCTCTTCACCACACCCGAGCGGGCCGAGGTCGCGGCGGGCTGGTCCACCACCGACCGGTACGCGACAGGCCTGCTGCCGCTCGCGGCTCCCCTGCGGCAGATCCCCCCGGGTTTTGCCGACTACACCGTCGAGGTACGCGCCTTCGGCGACTACTTCTCCTCCAGCCCCGTGGACAAGAACGACCGGGCGCTCGCGGGTCCGGTCGAGGAGAGCCACCTCTCGGTGTGCGAGATGGCGACCGAACGGGCTGTCGAGCTCGGCATCAAGCCCGGCGACCGGGTGCTCGTCGACGCGAGCGCCTACCCCGATCCGACGGACTGGCTGCTGGCGCCGCTGATCGCCGGGGCCAGCATTGTCCTCTGCGGCAACCTCGACGCGGCGAAGGTGCAGAGCCGCACCGAGGCGGAGAAGGCGACGCTGCTACTGGCGTGAGGCCGCGAGCTCCTCGAAAGCGGTCAGCGATTCCGGGTTGGCCAGCGCGCCCTTGGCCGCGGCCCGGTCGGCGGGGGTGCCGGTGAGGATCCGTTTCACCGGTACCTCGAGTTTTTTGGCGGAAAGGGTGCGCGGCACCGCGCGTACCTGGTGGATCTCGTCGGGGACGTGCCGCGGGGAGAGCGCGGCACGCAGGTCTCCCCGGATGCGGCCGCGCAGCTCGTCGGTGAGCTCGGCGTCCCTGGCCAGGACGACGAAGAGCAGCAGCTCGTCCTGGCCCTCGGCGTCGAGGTGCACGACCACGGAGTCGGCGACACCGGGCACGGCCTCGACGACCGAGTAGAACTCCGCGGTGCCCAGCCGCACGCCGCCGCGGTTGAGGGTGGCGTCGGAGCGGCCGGTGATCACGCAGCTGCCGTCCTCGGCGATGGTGATCCAGTCGCCGTGCCGCCACACGCCGGGGTAGACGTCGAAGTAGGCCTCGAAGTAGCGGCGGCCGTCCGGGTCGTTCCAGAAACCGACGGGCATGCTCGGCATCGGCGCGGTGATGACCAGCTCGCCCAGCTCCCCCAGGACAGGTTTGCCGTAGGCGTCGTACGCCTCGACGCGCGCACCGAGGGCACGGCACGAGATGACACCCTCGACCACCGGCAGCAGCGGGGTGCCGCCGACAAAACCGGTGCACACGTCGGTGCCGCCGGACAGCGACTGCAGCTGCGGGCGGTCGCCGAGGACCTCGTAGACCCAGCGGAAACCTTCGGGAGGCAGCGGCGCGCCGGTCGACCCGACAGCCCGGATCTCCGTCGCCGGCGGGATCACCCCGGCCTTGCGGCAGGCCATCAGGAACGGCGCGGACGTACCGAAGTAGGTGATCCCGGCGTCGGCGGCGAGCTGCCAGGTGGCGGAGAGGTCCGGCCAGCCGGGGTTGCCGTCGAAGAGCACGATCGCCGCGCCGACCGCCGGGCCGGAGGCGAGGAAGTTCCACATCATCCAGCCGGTGGTGGTGAACCAGAAGAACCGGTCGCCGGGGCCGAGGTCATGGTGCAGAGCGAGCATCTTGAGGTGCTCGAGCAGGATGCCACCGTGGCCGTGCACGATCGGCTTGGGCAGGCCCGTCGTGCCGGAGGAGTAGAGCACGTAGAGCGGGTGCTCGAACGGCAGCGCCGCGAAGGTCAGCGGGTCGTCGCCGTCCAGTTCGGCCCAGTTCCCGGCGTCCGGGTCCAGGTAGCCGATCATGATCAGGTGCTCGACGCTCGGCAGCGCGGCGTGGATCGCGGCCACCTCCGCGGTGCGGTCGATGCGCTTGTCGCCGTACTGGTAACCGTCGACCGCGACCAGGACGCTGGGCTCGATCTGGGACCAGCGGTCGATGACACTGCGTGACCCGAACTCGGGCGCGCACGACGAGAACACCGCGCCGAGACTCGCGGTGGCGAGCATCAGGACGTAGGTCTCCGGGATGTTCGGCGCGTACGCCGCGACCCGGTCGCCCGGCCCGACACCGCGCCGCCGCAGCCCGGCGGCAACCCTCCGGACCTGCTCACGAAGCTCGCTCGCGGTGAGCGTCACCTGATCCCGGGTCTGGGAGTACGCGAGCACCACCGCATCGTCGTCACCCAGCCCCGGCATCCTCAGCACGTGCTCGGCGTAGTTCAGCGAGGAGCCGCGGAACCACCGCGCGCCGGGCATGGTCGCGTCACTCAGCGTGGCGGTTGGCGGAGTGTGCGAGATGACATCGAAGTAGTCCCAGACCGCCCGCCAGAAGCCCTCGAGATCGGTCACGGACCACTGCCACAGCTCGGCGTAGTCGGCGACGACCACGCCGCGCTTCTCCCGCAGCCAGGTCATGAACTGCCCCATCCGCGACGTCTCGAGCACGTCCGCAGGCGGGGTCCACAGCACTGTGCCCGTCATGCCGTCACCTTAACGGTTATTCAGCCGGGGTGGCCCGGGCGTCCTGGATCGCCTTGCGCCGGGCCAGACGATGTTCCCGCCTGATGATCGCCTCGCGGAAGCGCCGCTCGTCCTCCGACGTCTCCGGCAGCACCGGCGGGATCCGGCGCGGCTGCCCGGAGACATCAACCCCGACAAAGACCAGGTACGCCGTGGCCACCGTCAACGGTTCGCCGCCCGCGGTGTCCCAGCGTTCGGCGGTCAACTTCACCCCGACCTCCATCGAGGTGCTCCCGGTCCAGTTCACCTGCGCGTACGCGTGGACAAGATCACCCACGCGTACCGGCTCGACGAACAGGATCTCGTCGATCGCGGCGGTCACGGCCGTCCCGCCGCTGTGCCGTGCCGCGGACGCACCGGCGACGTCGTCGACGAACTTCATCAGCACACCGCCGTGCACCGTGCCGTACAGGTTGACGTCGGTCGCGTTCATGATCCGACTGAGCGTCACCCGCGAGTGCGAGGTTGCCCGTCCGACGAGATGGTCACTCATGACCGATACGTTATTCCTCGTCGTTGCCGCTGACGGGTACGGTCCGAGCGTGCGCCATCTACGGTCGATCATCTATGCCCTCGTACTGGCCCCCGCGGTCTGGATCCTCTGCGGCGTCGGCTTCGACCAGGACCTGACCGGGAGGGCCCGCGACAACGGCGGCATCGAGTCCCTCTCCGGCGTCCTGCTGCTCCTTCTTGCCGGAGCGGCGTACTCGATCTTGCTCTTCTCCCCGATCTCACCCCTCGGCCCGCTGCTCGCCGGCCTCGCCTTTGTCGGCGTCGGCGCGTGGGCCCGCCTGGCCCCCGACCAGTACGCGGGGATCTGGCCCCCGAACGTCGTCAAGGAAGGCTTCGACGTGAGCACGCCGGGCTACGGCCTGGCGGTGCTGCTCGCCGTACCGATGCTGTGCACGGCGCTGAGCGCACGCCGCTGGAAGGGCTTCGAACCCCCCGAGATCCTCCTGATCGGCACGATCGGCCGGGCCCGCGGCGCGGCCCCGGTCGCCGGCACCCCGATCGCTGCCGAGCGCACCACGGTCATCCCCCAGCAGCGTCAATACCAGGTACCCCCGGCTCAGAGCTTCCCTCCGCCTCAGAGCTTCCCGCAGGGACAGCCGACGTACGGGACGCCGGCGGCCACGCCGTTCCCGGCGAACGGTGACGAGAACACCACCGTGGTTCCGGCGCAGGCCACGACGGTGCTTCCGCAGGAGGACGACGAGGAGAAGACAACCGTCATGTCGCTGGGCCGGCCGGCGGCGTCTGCGCCCACCAGTCCCGCCCGACCGCCGGCGGACGAGGTGACCACGTTGCTCACGCCGCCGGGCCGGCCCCACGAGGAGCCCGCGACGATCGCCGTCAGTTCGCCGGCTGATGACCGAACTGAAGTCCTGACGTCGGCCCACGAGGGCTCCGTGGCCGGGGCGGCCGCACCCGACGAGTTCAGCAACCAGACCACCCGCGAGGTGGCCGACAGCGAATCCACCCGTGACGTCGTCAGCGACCAGCCCACCCACGACGTGGCGGCGTCCGAAAACACCGCTGACGTGAGCGCGGACGAGGCCACGCGCGATATGAGCGCGGACGA
The DNA here is from genome assembly GCF_000494755.1 of Amorphoplanes friuliensis DSM 7358. NCBI lineage: Bacteria > Bacillati > Actinomycetota > Actinomycetes > Micromonosporales > Micromonosporaceae > Actinoplanes > Actinoplanes friuliensis. Next base: position 1,231,810 of record NC_022657.1, on the reverse strand, counting down.
GGCCACGCGCGATATGAGCGCGGACGAGGTCACTCGGGACGTGGCCGGGGATGAGGCCACGCGGGACGTCGGCGGGGACGAGGTCACCCGGGATGTGGTCGCGGAGGACGACGAGCCCACTCGCCCGGTCATCGCGGACGAGGCTCGCGGCGAAGAGACGACGCGGGATGCCGGTGCGGGTCAGGTGACTCACGACCTGGCCGGGGACGAGACGACGCGGCTGGCGGTCGTGCCGCCGGCGCCGGGCCGCTACGAGCCGCACGGCTCCGGTGAGGAGACCACCCGGCTGGTCTTTCCCGCCGCCGCTGAGGCGCAGGGTGACAACGACAAGACCGAGGCGCTGCAGCTCCCGGCCGCGACGGACGGCGAGCGGACGCAGCTGATCCGCTCCGGAACCGTCCAGCCGCCCGGTGACCGCACCCAACTGCTCACCTTCCCCACCCCGGGAGAAGCAGCCACCGCGCGGAACGGCGCGGCAGACCCCCCGGGCGAGACGGCCTCCAGGCCGGACGAGGCAGTGACCCGGGCCGCGACAGGGCCGGGTGAGGCGGCGACGGTGGTGAATCCGGTGGGTGAGAAGACGCACGAGTCGACCAAGGCGATGTCGATCGTGGGTGAGGAGCGACCCGATCCGGGTGAGGATCCGACGACTCGGTTGAGTGCTGTCCGGGATCCGGGTCAGGTGACCGAGCCGCGGCGGGGTGCGATGAGTGCGACCAACCTCGAGCGGCCCGCCGACGAGGCTCAGGACGACACCCGGCCGCTGACCCTGCCCGCGCCGCGGGAGGCGACGAAGGACAGCTGATCAGCCGCGGCGCAGGGTTCTGATCGCCTCGTGCAGCTGGCGCCGGAGGCGGTCGTCCTTCCAGACCAGTGCGGCGCTGCCCTGCACAACGCGGTTGTCCTGGGTCGCGAGCGCGGTCAGGCCCGGCAGTGCTGACGTGGCGTTCATCTCCACCAGGAGGTCGACCGCCTCGGTGTGGACGTACGTGTCAGCGGCTGCGGTGAGCAGCGGCCGGACCAGGTCGTCGACGGGTGTGCCCGAGCGCCACAGCGCGCGGGCGGCGTCGACGACACCCCAGTCGCCGCTCACTGCTTTGCGGAGAGCCGGGACGAGCGAGGTCACGTCGGGCAGTTCGGTGGCGAACTTCGCGGCCGAGCGGGCCGGGGAGTCGCCGGTACGCAGCGCCGCGTCCACTGTGGGCAGAACGGCCGCGGTGTCACCGGTGGCACGCCAGACCACCCGGGCGGCGGCGATCTGGTCCTCGCCCTCGTAGTTCGGCGCGGCCCGGCCGGTCAGCCAGGGGGTCAGCAGGGGCACCAGCGGCGCGGCTGCCGGCCCGGCGTCGGCGAGAAGTTCGAGCTCCCACTGGAGGCGGCCCCTCGGGTCGGTCAGCAGCTGTCGACCGGCGCGGACGAGCGGCCCGGGGTCGCCGGTGAGCCGCCAGACCGCGTGGCCGTCCCGTACCTGACCGCGGTCGGCCTGGGCCGTCAGGGCCGGCACGGCGAAGAGTGCCCGCTCGCCCATCCCCGCCAAGGTCGCCGGAACGATCCACGGCGCCGCGAACCGGGCGGCGAGCACGTCCTCGGCCGCGTCAGCCGCGGCCGGGCCCCAGTTCCTCAGCAGGACGACAAGCGCGATGACGGCGTTGGCCTGCGGCATCGGCTGGGCGGTCAACACCCGCAACCGCCGGCGGGCCGCGGCAAGAACGACCGGGTCGAACGGTGGCGGGAAGTCGCCGAGGGTGCTGACGACCGACGGGTCCTGACCCGCTTCCCAGGCGGCGATCAGCGGCTCGCGCCAGCGGGGGTCGCCGAGCCTGGCGAGGACGTTCAGCGCCAAATGGGCTGGACCGTTCCAGCGTTCCTCGTCCGCCGTGCCCTGGGCCATCTCGGCGAGGATGTCCGCCACGGCTGCGGACGGGGCACCCGCGTGGGTGACGGCCTGCATCGCCGCGGCACGCACCTCGGCGTCGTCGTCGGTGAGCAGCTCGCGCAGGCGGGGCATCAGCTCGACGGGTGCCGACCGCTTGCTCTCGAACCGGTCCGCCATGGCCTCCGCGGCCCGCAGCCGAGACCGGACGCCGGGCTGCCGTTTGCCGCCGGGTGCGCTGGTCAGCGCGACGGTCAGGGCACCAGCGGACGCGCCGTCGAGCAGTTCCAGAACCTCGGACAGCGCGCCGTCCTGCCCCGGCCACGGGCTGTCCCACGGCTCGGCCGCACCGAAGGCCGCCGCGATCGGGATGATCGTCTCCGACGGCAGGGGCAGCCCGGCTCGGGCGTACACCAGCGCCGCGGCCACCGGGACCGGGAACGGTTCGGTCAGCGCTGCCTCTCGCGCCAGGTCCACGGATCCGAGGCCCATCAACAACGACGCGCGCACCTGCGGATCGGTCTCGAGCGGCCAGCGCCCGGTCAGCGCGGCACGGTCGCCGCACTGACCGAGCACATAGGCCGTCAAATCACGCAGTTCCGGATCGGGATCGTCCAGCAGCTGCTCCAGTCGCGCCGCGTGGGCCACAACCGCAGCACGTACGGCGGGCTGGTCGTCACCGTAGGACTCCTCGGGATCACAAATTCCGCCGAGGATCCGCAGCAGGTGCGACCGGTTGTGCACACCTTCGGTGACCGCCAGCTCGACCAGGCCCGGGACGACAGTGACGGTCTCGGGGTAAACCGTCCCCTGGTGCCAGACGGAGTCGAAGAAGTCGTCGAGTGCCTCCTCGGCGACCTCCGCATCAGCCGATCCCAACCCGTCGATGATCCCGCCAACGTCGTCCTGCATCGCGCCACCATAGGGTCTTTCCGCCCTGCAATCACCTGGCAGGGTGGGGAGGGCCGCCCATGAGCCGCCAGGCGATTGGCCCTCCCCACCCGGTCTCGGCGTGAGCGACGGTCAGAACCATGCACCCAGGCACGACATCGTTCTTGTCATCGACCGTCGAGGTGGGCCGGCAGCAGGAGTGCGTTGACGTCTTCGGCCCAGCTCAGCAGGCGGCGCCGGGTGTGGCCGGCCTGGACCGGGTCCTCGCAGAAGCAGCTGGAGTGGTCGCGGAATTCCAGCTGCAGCGGCGTGTGCACGATGTCGCCGGCGAAGAGCGCGCGGTCGCCACCCGATTCGAGCTTGACCACCGCGTGGCCCGGGGTGTGCCCGGGCGCGGCCTCCAGCAGCAGACCTCCGTCGATGCGGTGCGTGTCCTCCCAGAGCTGCACCTGACCGGCGGCATGCACGGGCGCAATGCTGTCGGCGAAGGCGTTCTGGTTGACACCGCCCTCGACCGCCGGGTTGTTCGCCGGGTTCCAGAAGTGGAAGTCGACCGCCGGCATGAGGTAGGTCGCGTTCGGGAACGTCGGAACCCACTCGCCGTCGGCGAGCCGGGTGTTCCAGCCGATGTGGTCGACGTGGAGGTGGGTGTTCACGACCAGGTCGACGTCCTCGGGCCGGACACCGGCCTCGGCGAGACGGCCCAGATAGTCGACGTTCTGGTGGTTCCAGCCCTCGACGGCCGGGCGGTCCTTGTTGTTGCCGACGGCGGTGTCGATCAGGATCGTGCGGCCCTCGCTGCGCACCAGCCAGGTCTGCATGGCCGCGAGCACCAGGCCGTCGGCGTCGAGATGCTCGGGGATCAGCTGGTCCTGGTGTTGGTCCCAGGCCTCCTGCGGCATGGTCGGGAAGAACGCGCCGGTCGGCATGATCGGGCCGTGCGTCTCCACGATGCGGGTGACGGTGACGTCGCCGACCTTGGTCTCGTTCATGACAGGTGCCTTTCTCAGGGCATGGAGGGTCCGGCGCTCCTTGCGGAGCACCCGGAAATGGGAAGACGGATCAGACGGTCAGGCGCGGCCCGGTGACGCGGCTGTGGACCAGCAGAGTCATCGCCGCCTGCGAAGGGGAGCCGGCCTCGGTCGTGGCGACCACGACCGCCTGCCCGCCCTCGGTCCACAGTGCTTGCTGGGTCACCCGCATCGGACCGACCAGCGGGTGGAGCATTTCGTAGACGGCGTCGCCGCCGGCTTTGACGCGGTGGTCGGCCCACATCGCGACGAACTCCGGGCTTTTCACCGACAGTTCGCCGACCAGCGCCGCGAGCAGCGGGTCGTCCGGGTGACGGCCCGAGGCCATGCGGAGGGTCGCCACGACCGCGCGGGCCTTGGCCGGCCAGTCCGCGTAGAGGGCCCGGGTGTGGGTGTCGAAGAACATCAGCCAGGCCAGGTTCGGTTTCGAGTCCGCGGCCAGATGGCCCGCGAAGAGCGAGTGACCGGCGGGGTTCCAGGCCAGCACGTCGCTGCGCCGGCCGAGCACCACCACGGGCACGTCACCGAGCGCCGCGACGAGTTGCCGGGTGGCCTCGCTCAGCTTCTCTGGCGCGGGCCTCTTCGCCCGGGTCCGGCGGCGGCTGCCGGTGGCCAGCTCGTCCAGGTGGAGGCGTTCGGTCTCGTTCAGGCGCAAAGCCCGGGCCAGGGCGTCCAGCACCTCGGGCGAGGCGTTGGCGGCCTGCCCCTGCTCCAGCCGCGAGTAGTAGGACGCGCTGACGCCGGCCAGCAGGGCGAGCTCCTCGCGGCGCAGGCCCGGCACGCGGCGGCGCCCGCCGTAGGTGGCGACACCCACGTCCTCCGGTCGCAGCTGGGAGCGCCGGGTCTGCAGGAACTCCCCGAGCTGGCGTTGTGCATCCATGACTCACAGTATTGGCGGCCGTTCCTGCCCCAGCCACACCTTGCCAGTGGGTGGCTCCGGCATAGTAATCAAGGAGATTGGCAAGTTTCGTAGTAGTGTTGTCGTCATGATCCAGGACAAGCTCCGGCTGCTCTCGGCCGAGCAGCAGGATTTCGCGCGTCTGATGGCCGCCCGCCTGGGTGTGGACGCCGCGGGACTCGCAGCGCTGTACTACCTGAGCGACCGCGGCGCGGCGACGCCGACCGAGCTGGCCCGCGCGCTCAAGATCTCCACCGCGGCCACCACGCTGGTCGTCAACCGCCTCGTGGCCGCGGGCCACGTCGGCCGGGAGCCGCATCCCTCCGACCGTCGCAAGGTCGTGGTGGTCCCGGTGCAGGCTTCGGTCGACGCCGCGTACGAGCTGGTGCGTTCCGTCGCCGAGACGGTGGAGACGCTGACCGCGGCCATGACCGCCGAGGAGCGAGCCGCGGTGGAGAGCTTCCTCGACCGCATGACCGAGGCGTACCAGCAGGCCCAGGCACCTCTGCGCGATCAGCACGGCAGCACCGGCCGGCCGAACGACATCGGCGACGGCGTTCTTTTCACTGTCTGAAGGTCGAGAGGACCACCATGCCCGGCAGGACCGTTCTCATCTCCGGCGCGAGCGTCGCCGGACCGGCACTCGCCTACTGGCTCGAGGCCGCAGGCTGGCAGGCCACCATCGTCGAACGTGCCGCCGAGCTGCGGAGCGAGGGCCAGAACATCGACATCCGCGGCGCGGCCCGCGAGGTCGTCCGGCGAATGGGCCTCGAGGACACGATCCGCGCCGCCGGCACCGGCGAGGAAGGCACCCGCATCGTCGACGCCGGCGGCCGGACCCGGGCAAGCTTCCCGGCGACCAGGTCGGACACCGCCGGCGCGACAGCCGAGCTGGAGATCCTGCGCGGCGAGCTGTCCCGGATCGTCGTGGCGCAGACCAGCGCCGAGTACCTCTTCGGCACCACGATCACCGCCGTCCACGAGGACGAGGACGGCGTGGCGGTCTCCTTCACCGACGGCCCCGACCGGCGCTTCGACGTCGTCGTGCTGGCTGAAGGGATGCGGTCGCGCACCCGCACGCAGGTCTTCGGCACCGAGGCCCGGATCCGCCACCTCGGCATGTACACGTCCTACTTCACCATCCCGAAAAAGCCCGGCGACCCGGACTGGTGGCAGTGGTACAACGCCGTGGGCGGGCGGAACCTCGGCCTGCGCCCGGACAACCTCGGCACGATGCGGGCCACGCTGTCGTTCCTCTCCCCGCCGCGCGGGTACGAGGACCTCGGGCAGGACGAGCAGAAGCAGCTCCTGCACCGTGTCTTCCGCGACGCCGGCTGGGAAGCACCGCGGATGCTCGCGGCGATGGACGACGCCGAGCTCTACTTCGAGAACCTCGGCCAGGTGTTCGCCCCGACGTGGCACCGCGGACGGATCGCGCTGCTGGGAGACGCCGCGTACTGCGCGTCGCCACTGAGCGGGATGGGCACCAGCCTGGCCCTGGTCGGCGCGTACGTGCTGGGCGGCGAGCTGAGCCGGGCCACCTCGCACCGGGAGGCGTTCGCCAACTACGAGCGGCTCATGCGGCCCTACGTGGACAAGGCCCAGAAGCTGATCCCGGGCGGTCCCCGGCTGGCCAACCCGAAGAGCCGCCTCGGCATCAAGGTGCTGCAGACCACGATGGGGGTGGCGGCACGGATCGGGTCGCTCAGCCTGCTGACACCACCGGCCGACAAGTTCGAGCTTCCCACCTACAGCTAGGCGTACGCGGGCAACGCCGCGTTCCAGAACGTGCAGATCGGTCGATGGCCTCTTTGACCGGGTTGTGAGCCGTGGGTACGCTCCGCGCGACGACCCACAGAACAGGCTCTGACCACATCATGAGCATGCCGCTGCGTCCTGGCGACCCCCTCCGGCTCGGCAGATACGAGATCCTCGGCCGGCTCGGCCAGGGCGGCATGGGCACGGTCTTCCTCGCCCGTGACGCCGACGACATCCGGGTCGCGATCAAGATGGTCCGGCCCGAGTACGCCGACGACCCCGAGTTCCGCGGACGTTTCCGCAGCGAGGTGACCCGCGCCCAGCAGGTGCCACCGTTCTCCACCGCGGCGGTCCTCGACGCCGACCCCTCGCACGATCCGCCGTACCTGGTGGTCGAGTACGTCGACGGTCCTTCGCTGACCTCGTACGTGCACGAGCGGGGACCGCTGTCCGGCCCGGCCCTGGACAGCGTGGCCGTCGGCATCGCCACGGCCCTCACCGCCATCCACGGCGCGGGTGTCATCCACCGCGATCTCAAGCCCGGCAACGTGCTGTTCGCTCTCGGTGGCATCAAGGTGATCGACTTCGGCATCGCGCGCGCGTTCGAGGCGACGAGCCGGCACACGCGTACCGATCAGATGGTCGGCACGGTCGCCTACATGGCGCCGGAAAGATTCGACCCCGAGTACGGCCAGGACGTGACCTCGGCGGCGGACGTCTTCGCCTGGGGTGCCGTCGTGGCCTACGCGGCGACCGGACGCACACCCTTCTCGGCGGACTCCCCCGCCGCGACAGCCGTCCGCATCCTCACCCAGCCTCCGGACACCCGGGGCATCCCGGAACCACTGCGCGGCCTCGTGGAAGGCGCGCTGGCCAAATATCCGGAGCAGCGCCCGACCGCCCGCGAACTGCTCGACACGCTGCTGGGCAGCCAGACCACACCGGTCCGGTGGTCACCCGCGGTGGTGGTGCCGCCGCCGCACGACGCCCCTCCCGCGTCCCCGCCTCGGCCTCCCCGACGCCTCCGCCGGGTTGTTCTGGCTGTCGGGGCTGCGGTGGTGCTGCTGACCGGTGGCCTGGTCGGTCTGCACCGGTCCAAACTGGTCGAGCCTTCCGGCGGCAAAGCGCCGGTCGTGTCCGCGGCCCCGGTGGATCCCCTCACGGCGATCCTGGCCGGCAACCGGCGCTTCTCGATCCAGTTCGCCGGGGCCGACCGCTACTTCATGCTCGACGGCTCGGAACTCGAGGTCTCCGACGGCACGGGCTCGAAGTCCCAGTTCGTCCTGCAACCGGTGGGCGTCGATTACCTGATCAAATCGCTGGGTAACGAGAGCTACGCCGGTCCGGAAAGCTGCCTGGGCGTCAAAATCCTCCCGGACGAGGAAGCCGCCCCGGCGGTCAGCGCTCCCTGTACCCCGACCAAGGCCACGCTCTTCTCGATGTCCGAGACCGGCAAGAAGGACAAGAAGGGCCGCCCCACCTACCGCATCGGCAACGACGAGTACGGCTGGCTGCTCTGGGACGCCGACGCCAAACGCTCGGACGTCACCGAGGTCGGCGAACCCCAGTTCGCCGACCAGTACACCCTCGTCGACCGCGGCGAAATCTGAGGAGAACCCCATGCACCGCACTGCCCGGCTGACGATGGCGGCTGCCACGATCACCGCCCTCACCGCCTGCGGCACGGCGACGTCTTCCGCCCCGACGTTCTCCTCCCCGCCCTCGCTGCCGCCGTCGCCGTCGTCCTCGCCTTCCACCGCACCCACCACTTCGGACCCGGACCTGGTCGACGCAGACCTGTCCCAGCTGAAGAACTACTCGATCGACCTGGCCGTCCCCGTTGTCATCACCACGTCCGCCGACGCCGGCACCGAATACCACCTGGACGCCCACCCGGACGGCCGCATCGACTTCACCGGCACCGCCGTCACCGAGACCACCCGGATGACGGTGAAGCCCGCCAAGGTCCGCAAGCGCACGGAAAAAACCAGGAACACCGTGATGATCGTGGCGACGCCGAAGGTCGCCGGCTCGGCCCCGGAGTCTTGCGTCACCGACAAAAGCGAGGGCGTCCTCCGCATGGACCCGTGCCGGCCGGGCGACGCCACCCAGTCCTGGCGCCTGGTCCCGGCCGGCGACTCCGGCCTCTTCGAACTGAACGGCAAGAACACCGCCGTCCGTGTCGACGAGGGCAAGCTGGTCAAGGAAGGCGGCTACTCCGCCCTCCAGACCATCGCCGTCAAGTAGCGGGTCAGTCCTTGAGCATCTGGCGGGCCATGACGACGCGCTGGACCTGGTTGGTGCCTTCGTAGATCTGGGTGATCTTTGCGTCGCGCATCATGCGTTCGACCGGGTAGTCCCGCGTGTAGCCGTACCCACCCAGCAGCTGCACCGCGTCCGTCGTGATTTCCATGGCCGCGTCCGAGGCGAAGCACTTGGCTGCCGCGCCGAAGTACGTCAGGTCGGCGTCGCCGCGTTCGCTCTTGCCGGCGGCCACGTACGTCAGCTGGCGTGCTGCCTCGAGTTTCATGCCCATGTCGGCGAGCATGAACTGGATGCCCTGGAAGTCGGCGACGGCCTTGCCGAACTGCTTGCGTTCCTTGACGTAGCCCTTGGCGAAGTCGAGGGCACCCTGGGCGATGCCGACAGCCTGGGCGGCGATGGTCACGCGGGTGTGGTCGAGGGTTTTCATCGCCGTGGCGAAGCCTGTGCCCTCGTCGCCGATCATGCGGTCGAGGGGGATGCGGACGTTGTCGAAGTAGACCTCGCGGGTGGGGCTGCCCTTGATGCCCAGCTTCTTCTCCGGGGCGCCGAAGCTGACACCCTCGTCGGACTTCTCGACCACGAACGCCGAGATGCCGCGGGAGCGGGCGGCCGGGTCGGTGACCGCGAAGACCGTGTAGTACTCGGAGACGCCGGCGTTGGTGATCCAGCGCTTGACGCCGTTGAGGACCCAGTAGTCGCCGTCGCGGACCGCGCGGGTGGTCATCGAGACCGCGTCACTGCCGGCCTCCGGCTCGGAGAGGCAGTACGAGAACATCGCCTCGCCCGACGCGACGGGGGTGAGGTAGCGCTGCTTCAGCGACTCCGAACCGGCGAGGATCAGCGGCATCGTGCCGAGTTTGTTGACCGCCGGGATCAGGGACGAGCTGGCGCAGGCGCGCGCGACTTCCTCGATCACGATCGCTGTGGCGAGGGCGTCGGCACCGGCACCGCCGTACTCCACCGGAATGTGAGGGGCGTGGAAGTCGGAGGACCGCAGGGCGTCGTAGGACGCCTTGGGGAACTCACCGCTCTCGTCCGCCTCGGCCGCGTTCGGCGCCACGCGCGCGTCGCAGACCTCGCGGACGGCTGCGCGGATGGTCTCGTGGTCCTCCGGCAGCTGGTACACGTCGAAATCAGGCATGGCTGTGGCCCTTCCTCTGCGGCTCCCGCCCTATGTTACCGACGCGTAGGGTACGCGCACTATCCTTCGCCGCGGACGGTGCGCGGATCACGCGTGCGCCGTCATGAGAAGGTGAAAGCCACGTTTCGGCGCAGGCCCCCCTCGGCGCCCCGTGTGAGTGGAGTTTCTCCCGGTGACCATCCCTTACCCGACCCATCAGCCCGTGCCTGCCTTTCCCGAGGTCGAGCCGCCGTCCGGTGCCGCGCGCCCGCGTCTGGCCTTCCTCGGTACGGGTTATCTCGGCGCCACCTACGCCATCTGTTTTGCCGAGCTCGGGTACGAGGTGCTCGGTTTTGACGTCGACGAAGCCAAGATCGGCAAGCTGGCGGCCGGGCAGATGCCGTTCCACGAGGCCGGGCTGGACGACCTGCTGCGTTCCAACCTCTCGGCGGGCCGCTTGCGCTTCACCACCTCGTACGAGGAGGTTGCCGACTTCGCAGACGTGCACTTCATCTGCGTCGGCACCCCGCAGCGTGGTGACGGCATGGGCGCCGACCTCTCGTACGTCGAGACGTCCGTCACCAACCTCGCCCGGCACCTGAAGCGCCGCGCCCTGATCGTCGGCAAGTCGACCGTCCCCGTCGGCACCGCCGAGTGGATCGAGCAGCTGGTCGCCAAGCACACCGACCCCGGGCTGGGCGTCGAGGTGGCCTGGTCGCCGGAGTTCCTGCAGGAGGGCTTCGCCGTCGAGGACGTGCTGCGCCCCAACCGGATCGTCGTCGGCGTCAAGTCGGACTGGGCGAACGGCATGCTCTACGCCGCGCACAAGGGTGTCTTCGATCTGGCCGCCACCGAGGACCGCGAGGTGCCGCTCGTGGTCACCGACTTCGCGACCGCCGAGCTGGTGAAGGTCGCCGCGAACGCGTTCCTCGCCACCAAGATCAGCTTTATCAACGCGATGGCCGAGGTCTGCGAGGTGGCCGGCGGCGACGTCACCCAGCTCGCGAAGGCGATCGGTTACGACCCGCGCATCGGGAACCGTTTCCTGCAGGCCGGTGTCGGTTTCGGCGGCGGCTGCCTGCCGAAGGACATCCGCGCGTTCCAGGCCCGGGCCCAGGAGCTGGGTGCGGGTGAGGCGCTGCGCTTCCTGCACGAGGTCGACCTGATCAACCTCCGGCGCCGCAGCAAGGTGCTGCAGCTCGCCGCCGAGCTCCTCGGCCGCCGTTCCGGCCCGGCCGGTCCGGATCTTTCCGGGACCCGGGTCGCCGTTCTCGGCGCGGCCTTCAAGCCCAATTCCGACGATGTACGCGACGCGCCGTCACTCGCCGTCGCCGCGGCCCTCGCGAAGGCCGGTGCCGACGTCCGCGTCTACGACCCGCAGGGCATGGAGAACGCCCGTACGGCCCAGCCGGGACTCAACTACGAGGCCTCGATGGCTGATGCGGTCACCGGCGCGGAGCTTGTGTGCGTGCTCACGGAGTGGGCGGAGTTCCGGAACGCGGATCCGCAGACGCTCGGCGAGCTCGTCGCGGACAAGCGTGTCATCGACGGCCGGAACTGCCTGGATGCGGTCCTGTGGGCCCGGGCCGGCTGGCAGTATCGCGGCATGGGACGTCCCGCGCCAGTCCTCTGACGGCGTACCGAAATGGGCCCTCGGCCGCGAACCTGCCGGGTTCGCGGCCGTTTCCATTGATCTCGACCTGCCTAAGACTGTTCTAATGAGGTGTCGGTTGCTTCGTGGGTGACGGGTCGAGGAGGTGCCGTGGCGCAGTCGCAGGAGCCGGACGGCTACGACGATGAGCTCGCTCGCATCGATGCGTCGATCGCAGACCTCAAGATCCGCGACATGGCGGCAGCGAAGGAACGCACCCAGATAGCGAGCAAGATCCAGGCCGCGCAGTTCCAGCGGGACATCCTGGCGCACGCCAACCAGCAGAAGAAACGCCCCGCGAAGACGACACGCCGGGTGCGACGCCGCCCGGAGGAGAGCACCGGGGCGCCGTCCTGGTCCGAGCCCGGCACCGCACGGACGCCCCCGCCCGGTGCCGCGACCGACGGTGTGACGATGCTGCTCGACGACCCGCCGCCGACCGAGAGGCCCGCACCGCCTCCGCGTCCGCCGCGCCGGCCCCGCGTCGCGCCGCTGCCGCCGGAGCCCGAGGCGCACGCACCGCACGAGCCCGAGACTTCCTCGCAGTCGGTGCAAAACATTCTGCTCGGCCTCAGCGCGCTCGTGCTGGGCGTCGCGGCCATCGTTTTTGCCGGTGCGGCCAGCAACGCCGTCGGTCGCGCGTTCATCCTCGCCATAGCCACCGCCGTTGCCCTCGGTGTGGCGCCCATGGTCTCGCGCCGCGGGCTGACCTCGACGGCGGAGACCCTGGCCGCGGTCGGCCTGGTGCTGCTGCCGATGACGATGTTCGCGCTGCACGGCAGCCGGGCACTCGGCGGCACCGCTGTTCCGTCCACCGTTTTCCTCGGCATCACCCTGCTGATCTCCGCCGTGGCGTCGTTCCTCTACGCCGGTGTCACCCGGCTCGCCGCACCGCGTTACGCCACGGTTGTCGCGGTGCAGCCGGTGCCGCCGCTGCTGGCGTACCCGGCGATCGAGAGCCCGGCCGGCTGGGCGTTGGCGCTGACCGCGGTCGCGCTCATCGACCTGCTGCTCCTGACCACCGTGATCCGCAAGGGCCGCCTGCTGCCGCGCTGGCCGCTGGGCCGTCCGGTCGCCGGTGACCGCGAGACCCTGGCCGAGGCGGATGCCCGCCAGCGAGGCGCGGACGACTTCGCGGCCCGGGAGGACGACCCGGCCGACCCGGCGTCCTACGAAGACGCCCCGGCCCGGCCCGAGTCGCTCCCCGAAGAGCCCGACCTGATCATCGACGGGCTGACCGGACGCCGCCGCTGGAAGTGGCTCCCGACCCGGATCTTCCCCGGTCCCCGCCCGGCCGGCGCCCCGGCCGCGGGAACGGTCCCGCTCGCCCCGCCGGCCACACCGCCGTCGGCCGGCTGGCTGCGCGGCCTGACCTTCGGCCTGCTCTGCCTGGCCGCCGCCGGTGCCGTCGTCTACGCGAGCGCGGCCCTGCTGGGCGCCGACGCCGTGATCGACGCCGTGCGTTCCGGCCTGATCCTGGTGCTGGCCGCCCTCACCGTGTCGGCCGCCGCGCGCATGGTCGACCACATCCTGGCCCGCAACATCGCCGGCGGTGTGCTCGCGCTGGCCGTGATCGCGGCCGTCGCCCGGATCGCCGCCGTCGCCTCGCCCGCCTGGACCCTGGCCGCCGCGGCAGCCGCCGTCGCGCTCACCGGCGCCGTCGTCCGCATGGTGCCCGACGAGGTCCGGCGCGGCCCGCAGTACGCGTCGGCCGGTGCGCTCACGCTCATCGGCCTCTTCGTCGCCGTGGACGCCCTGCGCGCCGCGATCGCCCCCGTGCAGGCCGCCCGCCCGATCTGGAACGCCGACACCGCCGCCTACGCCACCCGCATCGCCGAGGCCGCCGGCCAGTCCGGCTGGCTGCTCGCCCTGAGCGCGTTGCTGCTGACCATCGCCGCCGCGCTCGCGCTGCCCACCGAATACCGGCACGAGGGTGCGGTCACCGGCGTGGCGCTGACCGCTCTGGCCGTACCGGCATCTTTGGGTCTGCCCTGGTCGGAGGCCCCGTGGCCGCTGGTGCTGGCGGCGATCGGCCTCGGCGGCGCCGGCCTGATGGCACCCACCCGGCGTATCGCGATCGCGCACATCGCGGCCGCCGGAGTGGTCGGTCTCTTCGGCGCGGCCGCCGCGCTCAGCGCGTCGTGGCTCACGGCCGCGGTCCTGCTCGCGCTGGCCGGCGCCGGTGTCATGGTCGCGGTCGCGGCCCGACAGATCCCGGTACGCCTGTACGCCTGGCTGATCGGTGACTGGGCTTCCGGCGCCGCCGCCCTGGCGATCCCGGGTGCCGTGGTGACCGCCGTGCTGGCGACCAGCGACCCGGGAGGCGGCCCGCCGCCGACCGAGGCCGTGACCGTGCCCGCGCTGGCTCTGGGCTTCCTGGCTGTCGCCGGCACGCTCACCTACGCCGCGGTGTTCCAGGTGGCCCGCCGCGAGATCAGCCTTCCGATGACCGGTGGAGCCGGTGCGGGCGCCGTGGCGATGGCCCTCGCCGCCCTGCTGGCGCCCGGTGCCACCGCACCCGACATCTGGGTCGGCGCACTGCTGCTGGCCGCCGCCGGGCTGCTGTTCTTCGCCAAGTCGCTCGACGCCGGCCGCCGCGCGGACCGGATGGTCGACGGACCCGACATCGCCGCCGCCGCGGCCACCGTGGCCGTCTGCGGCGCGCTGGCCCGCGTCGCCGCTCTCGCCTTCCCCGAAGCGCCCCTCGCGGTCGCCGCGATCGTGGTGCTGATCGTGGCGTTCGGCGTCCGGGCGCTGCCCGAGGACTGGCGTCGCGGACCCGTACGCGGTGTCGGCGCGGCGGGCATCGTCATCGTCGCGATCGCCGGATGGCAGGCCCTGGCGGGCGGTCTGCGGATCATCTCCGCGCCCGGCCCCATCTGGGCCTCCGAGATCGGCGCCTACTCGACGACCCCGCCGGCCGGCGCCTGGCAGGCCCCGGTCGCGCTGGTGATCGCCGCCGTGGCTGCTGCCGTCGCGCTGCCCCGCCCCGCCAAATACGACGTCAGCGCCCTCTGCGTCGCCCTGGCCACCGTCGGGGCACCGGCCGCCTTCGGCCTGCCGTGGTGGTCGCCGCTGCTCATCGGCGGTGCGGTGGCCCTCGCGTACGGGATGGGTGCGGTCGCGGCCACCGACCCGCGCGCGGCGATCGCCCGGGCCGCTGTCGCAGCGGTTGTCGCCCTGCACGCGGCCGGCGCCGGCCTCGTCCGCCCCTGGTCGACGGCGATCGCGCTCGGTCTGATCACGCTCACCGGCATCCTCGTGGCCTGGATGGCACGAGCCGACCTGACACCGGGTTCCCACCGGCAGTGGGCCGAGACCGCCGACGGCGACGAAGTGGTCAACCTCGCGCTCGACGACACCGGCATGCCCCGCCACCGCGCCCAGATCGGCGGCGCCGCCACGGCCGCGGCCCTCTTCGCGGCCCCCGGTGTGCTCGCGGCCATGGCCGCCGACCAGGGCAACAGCGCCCAGGTGGTCCTCACCGCGGCGCTCGCCGGCTCCAGCGTGGCCCTCGCTTTGCTGGCGCTCGCCGCCCGCTGGGTGCCGCAATATCTGCCCTGGGCCACCTTCGGCCTGGTCTTCGGCGCGTTTGTCACCGCCATCGCTTCGATTCCCAGCGACTACCCCACCGCCCTCTACGCCGCCGCAGCCGCGCTGCTCGGCGTGGTCGCGGAACTGCTGCGCGGCGCCACCCCGGCACCCGGTCTCACCGTCGCCCCGAACCGCTTCTGGGGCGAAGGCGGCTATGTCCGCCCCCGCTGGACCGCGATCCGCCCGAGCGGCCTCCGCGGCCGCTGGCTGGTCGACCCCGCCACCGGCGCGGTGGTCGTCGCCGCCCTGCCCACCGCCCTGGCCCTGATCTCCATCGCACCGGCCCTCAAGGCCTCCCTCCTCGACCCGATGCAGCAGCTCAGCGCGATCTGGGAAGGCCCGGTGGCCGCCGTGGCCACTCCGGCCTCGGGCAGCGTCGACGGCACCAGCGTGCTGGCCGCGGTCCTGCTCACCGTGGCCGCCGCGCTGGCCGCACTCGGGTTCGGTGGCAAGCCCGCCGAGGCCGTACCGGTGATCCTGCCCGGCCTGGCCATCACCCTCCTGATCGCACCGATCGCCCTGAACGCCCAGTGGCCGGCCGCGACCTCGACAGCGCTGATCGTCTTCACGATCTCGATGCTGGGCCTGGCCCTGACCCCGCCACCGATCGCCACCCGGGCCACCCTGCTCCGCACGACCCGCAACATCGTCTTCGTGATCGGCCTGCTCGCGGGCGGCGCCGGCCTCGCCGGAAGCCTCGCCACCCAGCAGCTGACCCTCTTCACCCTCGGCGCCGCCATCGGCGTCGGCCTGGTCGGCGCCATCGCCGGCCGCAGCCGCCACGCCCGGATCCTCGGCTGGATCTTCACCGCCGTCATGGGCCAGTTCTTCGTCCTGACGGTCGCCCTCGTCGCCGGCCTCACCCCGCCGTGGGCCGCGTTCGGCGTCCTCGCCGTGGGGGCGGTGCTGCTGGTCCTCGAAGCCGCCATCCCCCGCCTCGGGCTCCCCGAATACCGCCAGGAAGCCACCACCGTCGAATGGTCCGGGTACGCGTCAGCCCTGCTCGCCGGCGCCCTCGCCTACAGCTCCCCGGCACACCTGGCCGCACTGCTGGCCGCCTGGGGCGCGGTCCTCGGCCTGGCCGCAACCCGCCCCGGCCGCACCCCGAACCAGCGCCGCAACCTGTTCTGGCTGGCCGTCGGCTTCGAAATCATCGGCATCTGGCTCTTCATCGCCATCGCGGACGTCGCCCTGCCTGAGGCCTACACCCTGCCGTTCGCCGCCCTGGCCCTCCTGGTCGGCATCCTCGAATCCCGCCAGCGCCCCGACCTGAGCAGCTGGGCCGCCTACGGCCCGGCGCTCGTAGCGGCCTTCGTGCCCACGATCGGCATCGTGGTCGCCACCGACGCCGGCGACCTCCGGGAGCTTCTGCTCCTGCTCAGCGCGGTGGCCACCCTGATCATCGGCTCGCGCATGCAACAACAAGCGCCGGTCGTGGTCGGCGCGGTAGCCACCGCAATCGCGACCATCCACTTTGCCACGACGCTGGTCGGCCCGTGGCTCGTCCTGGTCCCGGTCGGCGTCATCCTCCTCTTCCTGGGCGCCACCAACGAAAACCGCCGCCGCACCCAGGAACGCCTCCGCGGCGCCCTCGTCCGCATGCGCTGACCCCATCCGCCGCGGGCTTGATCAGGCGGTTCGGCTCAGGGATCTGCCAACCCGCCCAGCCTGACCCGCTGGCCGAAGCGGCTCGCCTAGCTCCGGGCAGGTCTACGGCCAAGCGAATCGGCAGTGCGCGCGCGACCTAGCGGATCGGCAGACCGGCCCAGGGTGGCGGTCGGACGGTCCCGCGCGGCCAGACCCAGCCGACGGTCAGCCGCGCCCCAGCAGTAAGCCGGGCCGTCGGTCAGCCGGCCACGTCAGCAGTTAAGCGGGCCAGCATTCAGCCACGCACCGGCGGTCAGGCGGTCGACGAGCCCAGCGATCAGGCGAGCACGCAATCGGAGGGCCAGCGCCCAAATGAGCCAGATCAGCCGAGAGCCTGCCACGAGCCAGCGATAAGACCGACCAGCGGTCAGCCGCCATTCACCGGTCAACCAGCCAGCGATAGGACGTGGACAGGCGGGCGCGCAGCCACGCGGGTGCGCTCGGCCAGGCAGGCGCGCTCGGACAGGCGGGCGCGCAGCCACGCGGGCGCACTCGGCCAGGCAGGCGCGCTCGGACAGGCGGGCGCGCAGCCACGCGGGCGCACTCGGCCAGGCAGGCGCGCTCGGACAGGCGGGCGCGCAGCCACGCGGGCGCACTCGGCCAGGCAGGCGCGCTCGGACAGGCGGGCGCGCAGCCACGCGGGCGCACTCGGCCAGGCAGGCGCGCTCGGACAGGCGGGCGCGCAGCCACGCGGGCGCACTCGGCCAGGCAGGCGCGCTCGGACAGGCGGGCGCGCAGCCACGCGGGCGCACTCGGCCAGGCAGGCGCGCTCGGACAGGCGGGCGCGCTCGGCCAGGCGGGCGCGCTCGGCCAGCTGAGAATGGACCACGCGCCAGCTATCCGCTTCACCAGCGGTCAGCCACATGTCAGCAGTCAGCTGGCCAACGGCCAGGCGGGCCACCAGGCCGGCGGGCCCGATCAGCCGCGAGTCAGCGGCGGGGTGGAGCCGGCAGTTGCGGCTGACGCCGTTGCGGCCCACGCACCAGCGATCGGGCGGTCAGTGAGAGCCGACGGTCGAGCGGGCCAGCGGTCAGGCAGGTTGGCCGCCGGGCGTCAGCGGTCAGGGAGGTCGGCCCGCCGGGCGTCAGCGGTCAGGCCGAGCCGGTGGTCAGCCGAGGATGCGGGCTCGGAGGGCTTCGTCTTTGTCGGCGACGACCTGCTCGAGGTTGGTCTGGAAGGCCTGCATGCGCTTGAGTAGCACCGGGTCCGACGCGGCCAGGATGCGGACCGCCAGCAGGCCGGCGTTGCGGGCCCCGCCGATCGAGACCGTGGCGACCGGGACGCCGGCGGGCATTTGGACGATGGAGAGGAGGGAGTCCATGCCGTCGAGGTATTTCAGGGGGACCGGGACGCCGATCACCGGGAGGGGGGTCATCGAGGCGACCATGCCGGGGAGGTGGGCTGCGCCGCCCGCGCCCGTGATGATGACCTTGAGGCCGCGGTCGGCGGCGGTGGTGGCGTAGTCGACCATTTTTCGAACCGTGCGGTGAGCGGAGACGACGCCTACCTCGAACGGCACTTCGAACTCGGCGAGGGCGAGTGCTGCGGCTTCCATGGTGGACCAGTCCGAGTCGCTGCCCATGATCACGCCGACTACCGGGGTCATTGTTGGCCTTCCTGGAGCCAGCGGGCGGCACGCACGGCGCGGGCGCGTACCTCGGTCATGGTGTCGCCGAGGACGGTGACGTGGCCGATCTTGCGGCCGGGGCGGACCTGTTTGCCGTACAGGTGGACGCGGGCGCCGGGGTCGGCGGCGAAGAGGTGGTGGAGGCGCTCGTCGAGGGACATGCCGCCGGGCTCGCCGCCGAGGACGTTGGCCATGACAACCGCGGGCGCGGTGAGGGAGGTCTCCCCCATCGGGTAGTCCAGGACGGCCCGCAGGTGCTGCTCGAACTGCGACGTCCGCGCGCCTTCGATGGTCCAGTGGCCGGAGTTGTGGGGGCGCATGGCCAGCTCGTTGACGACGATGCCGGCCTCGGTCTCGAACAGTTCGACCGCCAGGAGGCCGACCACACCGAGCGCGTTGGCCAGGTCGATCGCCAGCTGCTGCGCCTCGACGGCGAGGTCCTCGGGCAGATCGGGGGCGGGGGCCAGCACCTCGACGCAGATGCCGTCCTGCTGCACGGTCTCCACGACGGGATAGGCCGCAACCTGCCCGAACGGCGACCGGGCCACGAGCGCGGCCAGCTCCCGGCGCAGCGGCACCCGCTCCTCGACGATCAGCTCGGTGCCGGTGCCGACCAGCTCTTCCGCGGCGGCGAGGTCGTCGAGCATCCAGACGCCGCGCCCGTCGTATCCGCCCCGCACTGCTTTGGCGACAACCGGCCAGCCGACGGAACCGGCGAAGTCGGCGATGTCCTGCGCCGAGGCCACCGGGCGCCACTGCGGGACCGGGGCGCCGAGCGCGCTGAGACGTTCGCGCATCTGGCGCTTGTCCTGGGCGTACAGGATCGCCTCGGCACCGGGGTAGATCTTGACGCCTTCGGCGGCCAGCGCGGCGATGTGCGCGGTCGGCACATGCTCGTGGTCGAAGGTGACGGCGTCGCAGCCCTTGGCGAACTCCCGCAGGGCGGCCAGATCGGTATGCGTTCCGATCCGCACGTCCGCGGCGACCAGGGCGGCGCTGTCATCGGGCGACTCGGAGAGCACGCGCAGTGACTGGCCGAGGGCAATGGCGGCCTGGTGGGTCATCCGGGCCAGCTGGCCACCGCCCACCATGCCGACTACGGGCAGACCGGTTCGGGTATCCATCTCGCCCGCCAGCCTAACGAGCCGCACACCCGCCCGGCGCACCGCCCTGAGCAGGTGCCGGTCAGGACGACAGGCGGTCCACCAGCTCTTCCGGCGTGGTGACCGGGCGGTCGCAGACGAAGCCGCGGCACACGAACGCCGCCGACGCGCCGTTGATCAGTGGGCGGTCGGCCAGCAGCGGCACGCCGGGGCGATCCGGTTCGCCGACCACGACGACCGTGCCCGGCGGGGCGTGGCGGTGGGCCGCCGCGACCAAGGGGTCCGTCGCCGGGGCGTTTGTCGCGATGGCGATCTCGTACGGGCCGGCGACGACCGCCTCCGCCACCGTGGCCGAGTAGCCGGCGAACCGCGCATGGCCCTCGATCAGCGGCCCGACGGTTTCGAGCGCCGCGTCGGCCGCCTCCCGGTATCGGGTTTCACCGCTCAGAGCCGCGTACGCCACCAGTCCGGCGCAGAGAGCGGCCAGTCCGGACGGGGTCGCGTTGTCGGTCGGGTCGGCGGGGCGGGTGACGAGCTTTTCGGCGTCGTCGGCCGTGTCGTACAAGCCGCCCGAGCCGGTGGCGAAGTGGTCCAGGGCGACGTCGAGCAGGGCGCCGGCGCGGACCAGCCACTGACCGTCGCCGGTGAGCTGGTGGACGGCGCAGAAGGCTTCGGCGACGGTGCCGTAGTCCTCGAGGACGCCGTCGGGGGCCCCGACCACGCCGTTGCGGGAGACGCGGCGGAGGCGGTCGTCGACGAGGTGTCGGTCGGCCAGGACGGATGCCAGGTGGACGGCCGGGTCGGGAGAGGAGCCGGTGAGCTGCGCGTATTCGGCCAGGGCGGTGATGGCCAGGCCGTTCCAGGAGGCCACGACCTTGTCGTCGCGGGCCGGCTGGGGGCGTTCGTTGCGGGCCGCCAGCAGGCGGGAGCGCACGTCCTGCCAGCGGGCGACCAGCTCGGGTGCTGCCGCGTCGATGTCGCGGGCCAGCACCAGGACGCTGCTGCCGTGTTCGAAGGTGCCCTTGGTCGTCACCCGGAACAGGTCGGCGGCCCAGTCGCCGTCCTCGTCGCCCAGTGCTTCGCGCAGCTGGGCCGGCGTCCAGGCGTACGTGAGACCTTCGGTGCCGTCCGTGTCGGCGTCGAGGGCCGAGGCGAGGCCGCCCGCGGGTGTGGCCAGGTCGCGGAGCAGGAACGCGGCCGTCTCGTCGGCGATACGCCGGGCGAACGGGTCGTCCGTGAGCCGCCACAGCTGGGTGTACACGCGCAGGAGCAGGGCGTTGTCGTACAGCATCTTCTCGAAGTGGGGCACGGTCCACGTCGTGTCGACGGCGTAGCGCGCGAAGCCGCCGGCCAGCTGGTCGTAGATGCCGCCGCGGGCCATCTGCTCGGCGGTGTGCCGGACGATCTCCAGATCCGCCTCCGCGCCGGTGCGCTGGTGGTGGCGCAGGAGGAAGAGCAGGTCCATGTGGGGCGGGAACTTGGGGGCGCCGCCGAAACCGCCGTACGAGGGATCGTGCTCCTTGGCCAGGCTCGCGGCCGCGGTGTCCAGGAGCTCCGGCGAGATCGGGGTGGTCGGGCCGCCGACCAGCTGGGCGCCGCCGATGGCCTGGACCACCGCCGAGCCCTGGGTGATCACGGCGTCGCGTTGGTCGCGCCAGGCCGTCGTGACGGAGTCGAGCAGGCGGGTGAAGCTGGCCTTGGGGAAGTAGGTGCCGCAGAAGAACGGCTCGCCGGCGGGCGTGGCGAAGACGGTCATCGGCCAGCCGCCCTGACCGGTCATGGCCTGGGTGGCGGTCATGTAGACGGCGTCGACGTCGGGGCGTTCCTCGCGGTCGACCTTGATCGCCACGAAGCCGTCGTTCATCAGCCGGGCGACGGCCTCGTCCTCGAAGGACTCGTGGGCCATGACGTGACACCAGTGGCAGGCGGCGTAGCCCACGGAGATCAGGACGGGCACGTCACGCCGCCGGGCCTCGGCGAAGGCCTCGTCGGACCAGGGCCACCAGTCGACAGGGTTGTCCTGGTGCTGCAGCAGGTAGGGCGAGGTCGCGCCGGCGAGACGGTTGGCCATGCTTCCAAACTAGCCCGGGGGTGCGTCGATAAACCTCAGGAAGCACCGTCGGCGCGCAGCGGAACGATCTTGGAGGGGGCCGCCTCGGCCAGCTGGTGCAGTGCCGCCACGATCTTGTCGGCGGGAAGCGGGCGGCTGAAGTGGTACCCCTGGGCCGAGGTGCAGCCCAGCGCCAGCAACGCTTCGCGCTGGTCCGTCGTCTCCACACCCTCGGCCACGACGCGCGCGCCCAGGCGGGCGCCCAGCTCGACCGCACCGCGGACCACGGCGGCAGCCGCCGGCGAGTCGGTCATGCCCGTCACGAAGGAACGGTCGACCTTGAGCTCGTCGACCGTCACACGGGTCACGAAGGACAACGAGGAGAAGCCGGTGCCGAAGTCGTCGACCGAGATCTGGACGCCCATCTCGCGCAGGGCGGCGATCACCTCGTCGACGACCTCCTGATCGCTGACCGCCACCGACTCGGTGATCTCGAGGACCAGCTGGTCGGCGTCGAGGTGGTGCCGGCGCAGCGCGTCCGCGACCTGCGCCGGGAACGTCGCGTCGAGGAGGCTGCGGGCGGAGACGTTGACCGAGACCGGGAGATCCAGGCCGGATTTGTTCCAGTCGGCGGCGGCGGTGAGGGCCCGGTCGAGCACATAGCGGGTGAACGGGCCGAGCAGCTCGCCGTGCTCGATCGTCTCGATGAAGTCGCCCGGGCTCAGCAGGCCGCGGCGGGGATGGCGCCAGCGGATGAGCGCTTCGACGCCGGTGGGCGCGCCGGTCTCCAGGTCGACCTCGGGCTGCAGGACGAGCACCAGCTGGTCGTCCGCGGTCAGCGCGTCGTGCAGCTCGGCCGGCAGTGCCAGGTGGTCGGTGCTGCTGGCGTCGCGGGCGGTGTCGTACGCGGCCACGCCGACCTGCAGCTCCTTGGCCTGGTCGAGGGCGATGCCGGCCCGCCGGATGAGCTCGGCGAGGTCGGTGCCACCGGCCGGGGACACAGCCACGCCGACGGCGACCTCGGTCACCAGCCGGACGCCACCGATCTCCATCGGCAGACCGAGCTGATCGACCACTTCACGAGCCCGGCGTACGGCGCGGGGCAGCGGAACCGGAGCCTCGTGCAGCGGCGTCGCCGAGTCGGTGAGTGTGCTGATGGTCGGCAGCAGGATCGCGAACTCGTCGTCGCCGAGGCGGGCCACGACCTCCTGGTCGCGGGCGAGGTCGGTGAGGCGTTCGGCGACCGTGCACAGCATGGCGTCGCCGGCGCGGTGCCCGAGGGTGCCGTTGACCTCACGGAACTCGTTGAGGTCGAGCAGCAGCAGCGCGACCTGCTGGTCGCGGTGGATGGTCTGGAGCATGGCGTCGCCGTCCGCGATCAGCGCGGACCTGTTCGCGAGGCCGGTCAGCGGGTCGTGCACGCCGTCGTGGGCGACCTTGGCCTCCAGCTGTGCGAGCCGCTCGTGAGCGGCGGCGTCGTGCAGGGCCCCGGCGAGCGCGTCGCCGTAGGCGGAAACAGCCAGCTCGTCGCGGGCCACGGGCAGGGTGGGTTCGGCCAGCCACACGGTCAGCTCGCCGACCGGGGTGCCACCGACCTCCATGGCGCGGGTGATCACCGCTCCGGGCAGGGAGCCAGGGGTGGGGTCCTGTGCCGTGCCATCGGCTGCGTAGCGGCGCGGGCTGCCACCGTGCGGCTGGAGCACGTCGATCTCCACCCGGCGGGCGCCGAAGACGTCGAGCGCGCCGCGCAGGCCGGCCGCGGCGACGGCCAGCTCCGAGGAGCCGCCCAGCGTGCGGGTGGCCCGGGCGAACGCCTCCCAGATCCGGCGTTCCTCCTCGGCCCGCAGGTGGTATCGGTAGGTCCGCTGCAGCAGCCACAGCGAGGGCGGCAGGGCCAGCAGCCAGACCGGGCCGTTGACCAGCGCGAAGATCGTCAGGAGACCGACCAGCACGTTGCCGACGAACATGGGCAGCTTGGCGTGCAGCGCCCGGACGGCGATGTGGGCGGGCGGGGCGTCGCGGTGCAACGACAGCGTCAGCACCGCCAGGCCGAGCGTGATCAGGAGGTAGGTGGCCGCACCGGTGATGAGCCCGACCTGGACGCGGGTGCTTCCCATCGGCGCCGAGGGTCCGGTGATGGCGTAGGTGACCGCGGTGGCTCCGGACGCGCCGAGGGTCAGCGACGCCGCGAGGTGGGCCAGGTCGGCGACGACCCGCTGGTCGTTGAGCCAGGTGATGAGGAGCCAGGCCCCGGCGGCGCCGAGCAGGGTGGCGACGGGCAGCCAGCCCGGAGGGGCGAGCGCAAAGCCGATGATGAACGCGGTCTCGCCCCAGGAGATGCTGACCGTGCCGCGCCCGACCCGGAAACGGAGACGGGCGAGCTGTGCGGCCCCGACGAGCAGGACGGCGACGCCGACCCCGCCCACGGGTGAGAGGTCGACGATCGCGGGTCGCGGGAGCGGCAGGACCACACCGAGCACGGCGGCGGCGACGGCCACCGCGACGAGCGTCCAGGTAAGGACCCGACCGGCTTTCGGTCGCGACACCTGGCCGACCTTGGCGGACGGCCGGTCACGCCTTCCGGCGGTTACGGGATCGGGCTGCGGTGTCATGCCACCCCCCTGCTGACCAGCGGCACAGGCGAATGCACGTGCATCTGCAGTGGAGGATGCGGGGGGCGGGAGATGGTCATCGACAGCCCCCTTTCCGCACAGGGTGGAGGGACGTCAAAGCCCCCCGGCGGAAGGCTAAGCCAATCCGCCGGAACGCAACAGGGGTTGACTGATGGCCACTGTCGATGTTCGACCCGGAAGGACACGGGGAGTCACGGCCGACCCCGCTCCTGGCAAAGAGGAGCCGGCGCTGTCGCGGTTAAGCGCGGTCGCCCCGGGCGCCGTCGGCGGGCGGCGCATCGACCGATTCCGTGGCCTTGACCTCGGCTTCCGCGGGCCTGATCTCCACATCGGAGGCCTGGTCACCGGCCTCGGCGGCCCGAGGGTCAGCATCGGGGCGCTCGAGGTCGGCGTTGAGGCGAGTGATCTCGGCCTCACGGCGTGCGGCGGCCGGATCCGGAAAACTGTCGGGAAGCCGACGCAAGCGCTTGTTCATGTTGCGGATCAAGAGAACTGTGCCTATGGCCATCAGCACGATGACGAACAGCCCCATCGGGCCGGCCAGGCCGCCCGATCGGGTGTCACCGAAGTTGTTGACCGCCACCACGAAGTTCACAGGGCTCACGGTACGCCACTACCTCGCCTGAACCGACTCCCGGATGCCCGCGAACAGGTCGGACTCGGGAACCGGGCTGTCGACGAACGACCGGGCCAGCTCGAAGTCCTCGGTGGGCCAGACCTTCTGCTGGAGCTCCATCGGCACGTGGAACCAGAAACCGTCCGGGTCGACCTGGGTGGCGTGGGCCCGCAGCGCGTCGTCGCGAACCTCGAAGTACTCACCGCACTCGACCCGAGTGGTGATCTTGTCGCCGCGGTCCTGGCGGTCCTCCCACTTGTCGAGCCACTCCGTGTAGGGCGACTCGAGGCCGGCCGCGAGCATCGCCTCGTGCAATGCCATGAAGCGAGCCCGGGTCCAGCCGGAGTTGTAGTAGAGCTTCAGCGGCTGCCAGGGCTCACCCAGCTCGGGGTGCTGCTCCGGGTCGCCGGCCGCCTCGAACGCCGCCACCGAGATCTTGTGACACATGATGTGGTCGGGGTGCGGGTAGCCACCGTTCTCGTCGTACGTCGTCATGACGTGCGGCTTGAACTGGCGGATCAGCTTGATCAGCGGGAGCGCGCCCTCGGCCGGGTCGACGAGACCGAAACACCCCTCG
Organism: Amorphoplanes friuliensis DSM 7358; assembly: GCF_000494755.1. Taxonomy (NCBI): domain Bacteria; kingdom Bacillati; phylum Actinomycetota; class Actinomycetes; order Micromonosporales; family Micromonosporaceae; genus Actinoplanes; species Actinoplanes friuliensis. Next base: position 1,206,476 of record NC_022657.1, on the reverse strand, counting down.
GGCAGCGGCGGGAGCGGGTCACCCTCGGGCAGCCCCGAGTCGACGAACCCCAGCCAGGCCTGCTCCACACCGAGGATCTCGCGCGCCTTGTCCATCTCGGCCCGGCGGATGTTGGAGATGTCGGCCAGCACCTCGGGGCGGTCCATCTTGGGGTTGAGGACGCTGCCGCGCTCACCACCCGTACACGTTGCGACCAGCACCTCGACGCCTTCGGCGACGTAGCGGGCCATCGTGGCCGCGCCCTTGCTGGACTCGTCGTCGGGGTGCGCGTGCACCGCCATGAGACGCAACTGCTCAGCCACTGAATTCTCCCTCGACCGGGCCTCGTCGAGGACCCCCGGTTGAAGCTGCGAAGATGGACCTCGCCATTCTGGCTGATCGCACCGACAACTTTCGCAGGAGAGGGCCCCCTGGTGAGCGAGACGCGCGCCACAACGCCGGTATTCCCGCCGGGCCGCTACGGGTGGCGCCGCGACGGACGCCGCCGGTTGTTCGTGCCGATCGTTCTCGCTCTCGTCTTCGCGGTCGGTGTCAGTTTCCTGGCCACCCGCCTGTACTCGCGGTACGGCAGCCCGGACTACGACTCGCAGATCGTCGGCTGGTCCGACGTCACCGACAGCCAGATGAAGATCGAGTTCACCGTGCGGGTGCCCGCGGGCGCGTCCGCGACCTGTGGCCTGCGTGCCCGCAGCTACGACGGCGCCGAGGTCGGCCGGGCCACCGTCACGGTGAAAGCGCAGGCCGGAGCGACCACGATCGAGGCCACCGAGCCGGTGCCGACCACCGCGAAAGCCGCGATCGGCGAGGTCGTCCGCTGCGCGGCGGCGAGCTGAATCTCTCCGTCGCAACAGGGGCAACTTTCACCTCTCGAAGCGGTATGCACACCGCTGGTAAGCTAAGTGATTCGCTCCGTACGCCTGTTCACCCATCCGTACGTACGTGCTTGCAAGGAGAAGAGTCTGTGACCAGTTCAGAGGCGTCGAAGACCTGGCTCTCCCAGGACGCTTACGACCGGCTGCAGGCCGAGCTCGACGAGTTGATCGCAGCCCGGCCGGCCGTCGCCGCCGAGATCAACGCCCGCCGTGAGGAGGGCGACCTCCGCGAGAACGGCGGCTACCACGCGGCCCGCGAGGAGCAGGGCAAGCAGGAGGGCCGGATCCTCTACTTGAAGGAGTTCCTGCGGAAGGCCGAGGTCGGCGACGCGCCCAGCGCGGACTCGGTGGCCCCCGGCACGGTCGTCACGATCTACTTCGACGAGGACAAGTCCGATACCGAGACGTTCCTGCTCGGCTCGCGCGAGATCGCGGCGACGACCGACTACACGGTCTACAGCCCCGAGTCGGCGCTCGGTAAGGCGATCCTCGGTGCGGGTCCGGGTCAGACCGTGACCTACACCGCACCCAGCGGCGCGGACATCAAGGTCACCGTGGTCGAGTTCGCCCCGTTCGGGGGCTGATCAGTCGTTTCCGGACCGCCGGGCCCGCTCATCGGGCCCGGCGGTTCCGTGTCAGGGAGTGCCCGACAGCAGCGTCAGTGAATATCCGGAGCTGCGGAGGACGCTGATCAGCGCCGCCGAGTGGTCCGGCCCGCGGGTCTCCACCGAGAGCTGCACCTCGACCTCGCCGAAGCTCAGCCGCGGGTTCTGCCGGGAGTGCGCCACATCGACGATGTTGGCCCGCTGCTCCGCGATCTCCGCCAGCAGGCGGGCCAGCTCACCCGGCTGATCCCCGGTACGCACGGAGAGCCGCAGGAACCGGCCGGCCGACACGAGCCCGTGCTCGATAACCCGCAGCAGCAGCATCGGGTCGATGTTGCCGCCGGAGAGGATCGCCACGACCGGCGGCTTGAGGTCGACCTTGCCGGTGAGCAGCGCGGCGACCGCGGCGCCGCCGGCGGGCTCGACGACCATCTTGTGGCGTTCCAGCAGCACCAGCAGGGCCGCCGACAGGTCCTCGTCGGTCACCGTGACCACGTCGTCGACGAGCTTGCTGACGTGGGCGAAGTTCAGCACGCCGGGCCGCATGACCGCGATGCCGTCGGCGATCGTGGCCGAGCGCTCGAGCGTGCGCGGCTCCCCCGCCGCCAGCGAGGGCGGGTAGGCGGCCGCGCCGACGGCCTGCACGCCGATGATCCGGATGTCGGGGCGCAGCGCCTTGGCGGCCACCGCCACTCCGGAGATGAGGCCGCCACCGCCGACAGCGGTCACGATCGTATTGACCTCGGGGCACTGCTCGAGGATCTCCAGTCCGACCGTGCCCTGACCCGCGATGACGTCGGGGTGGTCGAACGGGTGGATCAGGATCGCGCCGGTGGCGTCCGCGAAGTCCCGCGCCGCGGCCAGCGCGTCGTCGACGGTGCTGCCGGCGTACTCGATCGTGGCGCCGTAACCCTTGGTGGCCGAGACCTTGGGCAGCGGGGCGCCCTCGGGCATGAAGACCGTGGACTTCGCACCCAGCAGGCCCGCGGCCAGGGCCACACCCTGGGCGTGGTTGCCGGCGCTCGCGGCGACGACACCCCGGGCCCGCTCGGCGTCGGTGAGCCGGGAGATCCGGGTGTAGGCCCCCCGCACCTTGTACGACCCGGCGCGCTGCTGGTTTTCGCACTTGAGCCAGACCGGCACACCGAGGGTGCGGGTCAGGGGCATGGAGTGCTCGAGCGGTGTCGTCTTGATGATCCCGGTGAGCAGAGCCCGGGCGGCCTCGATGTCGGCGAGCTCCAGCAGGTCGGTCATGGCCCTGATCGTGCCACCCGCCTCAGACGAAGGCGTGACGAGGCCAGGGGTTCGCCACCTCGAACTGCCCGGCGATCGCGAGCAGCAGCAGCTCCGAGTCGGGCGGTCCCACCAGCTGAATCCCGACCGGGAGCCCGTCGGGGCGCAGGCCGATCGGTACGACGATCGCCGGCAGACCCGCGATGTTCCACGGGGCGGCGTAGGGCGCGTACCGCATGTTCACCTGCATGTTGCTCCGCCAGCTGCCGGCGGCGTGCCCGTCGGCGGGCGGCGGTGTTGCCGCGAGTGCGGGCGTGAGCAGCACGTCGATGTTGTTGTCGGCGAAGAACTGGATGCTCTTCTCACGCCACGCGTCACGCTGCGACTGCTTCGCCCAGCCGCGCTTGATCATGAGCTTGCCGAGCCGGATGTGCCGCCGCGTGCGGGGCTGGAGCTTCTTCAGGTCGACCCCCGACGCCTCGGCCTCCTGGTACGCGCAGGCGAACCAGGTGGCCAGGCCGGTCAGACCGACAACCGTCGAGTACGCCGGCTCCGCGGTGACCGTGTTGTGCCCGGAGGCGACCAGGATCTTCGAGGCCGTCGCCACAGCCTCGCGGTTGGGCTCGTCCGGGCGTACCCCGGCCACCGGTGAGCGCAACGAGACGCCGACCCGGAGCTTTTCCGGCTGGACGAGTTTGGCCGGGGTCCGGCCGGCCATGACGCTGAAACCGAGAGCGGCGTCGGACACCGTGGTGGCCAGGATGCCGTTCTCCACGAGGCCGAGCCAGCCGTCGACGCCCAGGTCACGCGGCACGACGTCCCGGCCGGGCTTGAGCCCGATCAGACCGCAGCACGCCGCGGGGATGCGCACCGAGCCGAGCCCGTCGTTACCGTGCGCGATGGGCACCAGACCGGCGGCGACCGCGGCGGCGGAACCCCCGGACGAGCCTCCGGGCGTACGGTCGAGGGCCCAGGGGTTGCGGGTGGCCTCGTCCGGACCGTCGGTGGTCGCCCAGAGCCCCATCTCGGGCATCCGGGTGACACCGACGACGACCGCGCCGGCACCGCGGAGCCGGCGCACCACCTCGTGATCCTCCTCGGCCACGGCCGAGCGGGCCGCGGCCGAGCCGAACCAGGTCGGCAGGCCGGCGACCGGAGTGTTCTCCTTCACCGCGACCGGGACACCGGCCAGCGGGAGGTTGGCAAGATCCTCCTGGTCGTCGACCTTCTCGGCCTCGGTGATCGCCTCACCGCCGCGCACCACCCGGAACGCGGCCAGCGAGGGGTCCGAGATCCCGATCTGCTCGAGGTGATCAGCGACGACCTGCACAGCAGTGGTGTCGCCGCGGCGCACCGCGCGCGAGATCTGCTTCGCCGTGGCACCCACCCACGTGGTCGCCAGGTTGTCCATGCGCCCGCTCCGTATATAGAGGACCTAGCCGAGCGCCTGCTCCAGATCCGCGAGCAGATCGTCAACGGTTTCGATGCCGACAGACAGTCGCACGAGATCGGCGGGGACTTCAAGCGGTGAGCCCGCTGCGGACAGGTGTGTCATCTGCCCCGGGTGCTCGATCAGCGACTCGACACCACCGAGGGACTCGGCCAGGACGAAGAGCTTTGTCCGGTTGCAGATGTTGATCGCCTGCTCAGGGCCACCGGCCGCGCGGAAGGAGATCATCCCGCCGAAGCGCGACATCTGCTTCGCCGCGATCTCGTGTCCGGGATGCGACTCGAGACCGGGATAAAGAACCTGACCGACCGCTGCATGGTCACGGAGATAGGTCACGATGCGCTCGGCGTTGTCACAGTGCCGGTCCATGCGTACGCCCAGAGTCTTGATCCCGCGCAGAGTCAGCCACGCGTCGAACGGGCCGTTGACCGCACCCATGGCGTTCTGGTGGAACGCGAGCTGCTCCCCGAGCTCGTCGTTCGCCGCGATCAAGGCACCACCGACAACGTCCGAATGCCCGCCGATGTACTTGGTCGTCGAGTGGATGACCACATCGGCACCGAACCCGATCGGCTGCTGCAGGTACGGCGACGCGAACGTGTTGTCGACGGCCAGCAGCGCGTCGTACTCGTGGGCGAGCCCGGCCAGCGCCGCGATGTCCGCGATGTTGAGCAGCGGATTGGTGGGCGTCTCGGCCCAGATCAGCCGCGTGTGCCCGGGCCGGAACGCGGCGCGCACCTTGTCCAGGTCGTTGAGCGGCACCGCGGTCCAGTCGAGACCCCAGTTCTCGGCCACCTTCGAGAAGAGCCGGTACGTGCCGCCGTACGCGTCGTCGGGGATCACGACGTGGTCGCCGGGCCGGCACACCGCCCGCAGCAGCGTGTCCTCCGCGGCGAGCCCGCTGGCGAAGGCCAGACCACGACGACCACCCTCGATCGCGGCGAGGCACTCCTGCAGGGCGTCACGTGTGGGGTTGCCCGAGCGGCTGTACTCGTACCCGAGCCGGGGAGCACCGACCGCATCCTGCGCGTACGTACTGGTCTGATAGATCGGCGGCACGACTGCCCCGGTCCGGGGATCCGGTTCCTGCCCGGCGTGGATGGCCAGAGTGTCGAAGCCGTACGTGTTACCCGTCATGAACGGCAAGGCTAGTCTGCGCTGATGCCCGACTGCCTCTTCTGTTCGATAGTGGCGGGCACAGTTCCCGCGTTCAAGGTCGTGGACTCGCCGGACGGGGTCGGTTTCCTCGACATCCGCCCCGTCTTCAAAGGCCACGTCCTGGTGGTGCCCCGCCCCCACCTCACCCAGCTGTCCGACCTGCCCGCCGACCTCCTGCCCGGCTACTTCACGCTCGTGCAGCGCGTGGCGGCGGCAGTGCCCCGGGCGCTCGGCTCCCAGGGAACGTTCGTCGCGGAGAACAACGTCGTGTCCCAGTCCGTGCCACACCTCCACACCCACGTCGTACCCCGGACAAAAGGTGACGGACTTCGCGGCTTCTTCTGGCCGCGTACCCGATATTCGTCCGACGACGAGGCCCGCGACTTTTCCGGCCGCATCGCCGCCGAGCTCGGGTAAGGATTCAGAGAGAACGAGCGTTACGTCTGTCGGATGAGAGGAGTCACCGTGTTCCTGCGGAGCAAGAAGCTCGACCTGCCCACTCCCGACCAGGCCCTCCCCGGCCGCCAGATCCAGATGCCGGTCGCCTCGACCCACACGGTCCTCGGAACGCCCCTGGTGGGCCCCTGGCCGGCCGGTTACGAGACCGCCGTCTTCGGCCTCGGCTGTTTCTGGGGTGCCGAGCGCATCTTCTGGCGCCTGCCCGGCGTCCACTCGACCTCCGTCGGGTACGCGGGCGGCTCGACCCCGAACCCGACCTACGAGGAGACGTGCTCCGGGCGTACCGGCCACGCCGAGGTCGTCCAGGTCGTCTACGACCCCGCCAAGATCAGCTACGAGCAGCTGCTCAAGGCCTTCTGGGAGAACCACGACCCCACCCAGGGCATGCGCCAGGGCAACGACGTGGGCACGCAGTACCGCTCCACGATCTACACGACAACACCTGCGCAGGCCCAGATCGCCCAGGCGTCACTCGAAGCGTTCCAGCCGGTGGTGACCGCGGCGCGTCGCGGAACGATCACGACTGAGATCGCGCCGCTCGGCACGTACTACTACGCCGAGGACTACCACCAGCAGTACCTCTCGGACTCCAAGAACCCGGGCGGCTACTGCACCCACGGCCCCAACGGCATGACCTGCCCCATCGGCGTCGCCAAGACCGCCTGACCTCCGCGAACGGACGGGCATCCGCATCGGATGCCCGTCTCGTGCGACGATGGTCACCAGGAGGTGACCTTCATGCGTCGATATGCCAAGCCAATCGTTGTAGCGGACGACCTCGCGCTTTTGCATGGGCCGACCTCCGGCACCGTCACTTTGCCTCGTCATCTCGACTGGTCCGGCTCGGCCGACTACACGCTCGACAGCCCCGGCCGGATCGTCGACCTTTATCGCACGGTCCTGATCGAGGCCACCAAACCGGCGGACCTGCACGCGTTTCTGGACCGGGTCACCCTTACCCGGCTCTGGCCCTCGCTCTGGCTGCCGCCCGATCTGCGCCGCGCGTGGGAAGAACGCTTTCCGGAAAGCCTGCGGACCGGTTCGAGGACCACCGCCGCGTAAAGTTCTGCGACATGGATCCACGCCACCGGCGGCTCGCCGAGATCGCCCTCAGCGCCGCCGGCAGCGACTACGGACTCGCACTTGCCGGCGGCTATGCGGTCCGGGAGCACGGCATGGGCGACCGCCCGAGTGGCGACGTCGACCTGTTCACCGACTGGCAACGGCGAGCCGACTTCCCAGCTGTCGCCGATCTCGTCATCAAAGCCCTGACCGAGAACGGCTTCCTGGTCGACGTCGATGCCCGAGCCGACACCTTTGCTCGGCTTCTCATCACAGCGAACGACGAGCCCGGCACAGAGCCGCAGAAAATGGAACTGGCAGCTGACTGGCGCGCCCACCCACCGGTGACGTTGAACATTGGACCCGTCCTGCATCCAGACGACGCTGTTGGCAACAAGATGGCCGCGCTCTACGGCCGCGCACTTGCAAGAGACTTTCTCGACGTCGACGCCGTGCTCGCCAGTGGACGCTACTCCAGCGAACAACTCCTCCAACTCGTGGAGGCTGCCGATGCTGGATTCGATCGTGCGCTCTTCGCCGACACACTGGGAGCGCTGGGCCAGATCAGCGATACCGCATTCGCTGCTTACGGCGTGAATGCTCAAGCTGTCCAACGCCTGCGTCAACGGTTCGCCGATTGGCGCAACGAGCTGACCCAGCCGTGATCTGAACCCGGGGCAGCTATTGCATCCACGGCGCCCAATCGGCGTCGCAAAAACCGCCTGGCTCCGTCGAGGGATCGGTGTTCGCGCATTCGGCCCTGACAGTGAAGCAACCAGCGGCACTCTTGTGCCATGGAGACCTGGAGCCGGTTGTCGTTGGGCCTCGTGGCGCCTTAGTGGCAGCAACACCAGTCGCATGCGGGAACGCCACCGCCACGCAAGCAGGTGCATCGATCACTGCAAGCAAGGTCGGCGAGCCCGCGGCCTGGTATCTCGCGCCCGGGCAGAATCTTCAAAGCTCGTCCAGGACGTTCACCGCCCTCGTCAGCCGTGTCGACTGCAACAACGGCATCACCGGCGAGGTCTTGACACCGGAGGTTCGATCAACCGGTGCGAAGGTGATCGTCGCCTTCACCGTTGCTGCGAAGCAGGCTGAATACGGCCTCTGTCAAGGCAACAACAAGGTCCCATACCAGGTGGACCTCGGTGAGCCCTGGGACGACAGAACGCTCGTGGACGGTCTGTGCCTGACGGCCGATAAAGCTTTGGCACGATCGATATTTTGCGCTTCCGGAGCAACTCGGTTGGAGCCTTGATCAATACTGGTCGCCGGCTAGACGCCGGGGGCGCCGGAGGCCAGGGATTGGGTGATCAGGAAGCCCACGATCGTCAGGAAGAGGCCGGCGGTCAGCCACAGCGCCGGATGCTCGCGGACGCGGATCCAGCAGCCGTAGATGATGGCCGCCAGGCCCAGGCCGGCACCCACCGGCGCCGACCAGGGCCCGAACACCTTGCCGGCCGGCGTGCAGATCGCCGTGGTCGTGTCTCCGCAGTTGGCGATGGACACCCCGATCAGGCCCGGTCCCCAGATCAGGGCGATCACACCCCACAGCATCAGGGCGGCGACAGACAGGCCGACCACAACGTGGGTGCCGACACCGGGCTTGTACCGAGAGGGCGAGGGCGTCATGGCAGCGACGCTAGCCAAAAGCGCCCCCGCCCGTTGTCCCGTTCAGGAGAGCTCGGCGGGGACCGTGACCACGTCCACGAAGGCGTTCTTGCGGAGGACCGTGATCGGCAGGTTCGTGCCGATGGCCGGGCCGAGCATCAGCCGCTGCAGGGCTTGAACGGTCTGAACGGGTTCGCCGCCGGCGGTGATCAGGATGTCGCCCAGGTAGATGCCTGCGGTGCCGGCCGGACTGCCAGGGACGACCTCGACCACGCGCAGGCCCAGCTTCTGGCCCAGGCGTTCGGCGATCGGCGGCGGCAGCGGCGCGGGCACTCCGGCGACGCCCAGCCAGGCTCGGCGGACGCGGCCGGTGGCGACCAGTTCGCCGATGATGTGGCGGGTGGTTTTGTTGATGGGGACGGCCAGGCCGAGGCCGTAGCCGGCGACTGCCGTGTTGATGCCGACCACCGTGCCGGTGGAGTCGGCGAGGGCGCCGCCGGAGTTGCCGGGGTTCAGGGCGGCGTCGGTCTGGATGACGTTGTCGATGATGCGGACGCGGCGGCCGTCGCGGGCCGGGAGGGAACGGCCGAGGCCGGAGACTACGCCGGCGGTTACCGAGCCGGCCAGGCCCATCGGGTTGCCGACGGCGACGACGAGCTGGCCGATGCGCAGGCCGTCCGCGTCGCCGAGGGGTGCGGACGGTGCGCCCGGGTTGTGGACGCGGACCACGGCCAGGTCGGACAGGGCGTCGGCGCCGACCACGTCGAAGCGGGTTTCGGTGCCGTCGGCGAAGTCGGCTGTGCCGCCGGTTGCGCCGGCGACCACGTGGGCGTTGGTGAGGAGGAATCCGTCGTCGGTGAAGGTGACCGCGGAGCCGGCGCCGGCCCCGCGGGCGGTACGCACGGACAGCGCCGCGACGGACGGCAGCAGGTGGGCGGCGACGCCGGTGACGACACGGCTGTAGGCGTCGAGTGCCCCGGCTTCGACACCGGTGTGTTCGGTATCCATGACGTCCAGAACGCCTGGCCGGAACGCATCGATGCCCGTGGGGTGTCCGCCCAGGGCGAAACAGTGACCGTCACGGATAGTTGCGAAGGTCGCACAGACAGTCCGACCGTACGGGGGCGGGTGGGGGTTGTATGGGTGACGAAGGAGTCAACGAGCCGGACGGGAGGGTGGGGAAATGGTCATCGCCGACCAGGCTGTACCGGCCGACATCGTGGACCGCCTGCTCTGGGACGACGCCCAGCAGATGCTCGGGCGGCACGCGGAAGCCGGGCACGACGGGAACTGCGTCTGGTGCGGGTGGCGCTGGCCCTGCGCACCGCGCCGCCTCGCGGAACGCGCCGAGCTGGCCTCGCGCCGGCCGTGGCGGGAAGCGTGGACGTTGCGTCACGACCTGAACAGCGTCCGGGAGATGCCGGGCATCCGCACCGGGCTCGACGACAACCGGATCCGCCGTGGGACCCCGAAGATCGACGACCTGAACCGAGGTTATTTCGACTAGACCATCGACGTCGGCCGGGAGCTTGACCGTCCCCCGGCAAGAACCGAGCCATCGGACCGGCCGACGTCTGACTGCGGTGATGCCGCTGTGCCCCGCCAGCACGCCGGCGTCCCGCGCCCGGACCCGCCCATGAACCGTTTCGACCGGCACGCCTCCGCCGGTCGGCGCCTCCGGCCAGGCGCTAATCCGGTTCGGGCGGGCGCGGTTGGCGGGAGTGCGTGACCACAGGTTCCCCCGCATTCACTCGGTCATGCACTCCCGCCCACCACCCCGGCAGCACGTCCGTAACGCAGCTGGAGCACCGGCTCGCCGCCGATCGGTTCCGTGCGGGTGACACCGTCCGCGACCCAGCCGCCCCGCTCGTAGAAGCGCCGGGCGCGGGTGTTGGGCTCCAGCACCCAGAGCACCGCGTGATCGGCGATCCGGGCCAGCGCGGGCAGGGCATCCAGCATGAGCAGGCGTCCGACGCCGGTGCCGACAAATTCCGGGGCGGCGTGGATCGCGTACAGCTCGGCGGCGCCCTCCTCCTCGCTCGGGCCCAGGTAGGAGAAACCGGCCAGGGTGCCGCCGTCGACCGCGACCGTCAGCCGGTGCGTCTCCTTCTCCCACTTCCACCGCTCGGACCACCACTCACCCATGACCTCGGGCGAGCCATGATCCAGCGCCTCCGGCGAGAGAATTTCCGCGTACGCGTGAGCACGCGAAGTGAAGTGCAGGGCACCGACGGCGGGCAGGTCGTCGTCAGCGGCGGGACGCAGAAGCACGGTCATCGGTCGAACCTAACCGCGGCGGCACCGGCACCCGCATCAGGTCCTCGGCGAGCACGATGTCGCCGTCGAACTCCGCGCGGGCCTCGTCGAGGAAGCGCGTGCTGTCCGCGTACCGCTGGGAGAAGTGGGTGAGCAGGAGCGTGCGGACGCCGGACTGCCGGGCCACCGACGCGGCCTGACCCGCCGTCAGGTGGCCGACCTGGGCGGCCATCGCGGCGTCCTCGGCCAGGAAGGTCGACTCGATCACCAGCAGGTCGGCGCCCTCGGCGAGCCGGAAGACGTTCTCGCACAGCCCGGTGTCCATGACAAAGGCAAAACGCTGGCCGGGCCGCGGCGCGCTGACCTGTTCCAGCGTGACCCGGCCGGCGCTGCCCGTACGCTGCAGCTCGCCGACCATCGGGCCGGTGATGCCGTGCGCGGCGAGCAGGGACGGGACCATGCGGCGGCCGTCCGGTTCGGCGAGGCGGTAGCCGTACGTCTCGATCGAGTGCCGGAGCGGCAGGGCGGTGAGCGGGCCCGCGGAGGTCTCCACGCGGAAGCCGTCGCTGACCGGCTCCGGGCTCAGGTCGGCGACGTCGTAGAAGCTCGTGGCGTGCCGGAGGCGGTCGAAGAACTCACGCCCGCCGGCGGGGAAGTGCATCGCTACCGGGTGCGGGACCTTGTCGAGCGAGATCCGCTGGATGATCCCCGGCAGGCCGAGCGAGTGGTCGCCGTGGAAGTGGGTGATGCACACGCGGCGCAGCGGGGTGACCGCCTGACCGGCCAGGAGCATCTGGCGCTGGGTGCCCTCACCCGGGTCGAAGAGGATGACCTCGTCGTCCCAGCGCAGCAGGTAGCCGTTGTGGTTGCGGTGCCGGGTCGGGACCTGGCTCGCGGTCCCGAGAACGGTGAGCTCCCGCATGAACGCCCCCAGACAGGAAGCGACCCCCGGGGACTTCCACGCCTTGGCGTGGTCCGGTCGGACTGGGCCGGATCCCCGGGGGTCGGGTGGCTACCTGATATTCGCCGCACCGCTGCCACACGGTCTCGACGCTGTTACGAAGCTGTCAAGGACAGCGGCTAGCGGACAGCCACCTCACGAGTCCCGTTGCTATACAACTTCGGACCACCTCCCTTCACGTGTACGGCCACGTTAACCAAGGAGACGGGTCGTCGACAACGCTTTTAAGGTCACTACAGCCGAGGGAATACACGCGGGGACATCTCGGTGCCCTCGACGGCCAGCGAGGCGGGCCCGACGATCTGCGGATCGGGGGTGCCGACGACGCTGAGGTCCTTGTCGTCGTAGTTGAAGCGGTTGAGCACGTAGCGGATCGCCTCGAGCCGGGCGCGCTTCTTGTCGTTGCTCTTCACGACGGTCCACGGCGCGTCGGCGGTGTCCGTGTAGAAGAACATCGCCTCCTTCGCCTCGGTGTACTCGCCCCACTTGTCCAGCGACTCGAGATCCATCTTCGAGAGCTTCCACTGGCGGACCGGGTCGACCTGCCGGATCGCGAAGCGGGTGCGCTGCTCACCCTGCGACACCGAGAACCAGAACTTGATCAGGTTGATGCCGGAGCGTACGAGCATCCGCTCGAGGTCGGGCGCCTGACGCATGAATTCGAGGTACTCGGCGCGCGTGCAGAAGCCCATGACCCGCTCGACGCCGGCCCGGTTGTACCAGGACCGGTCGAAGAGCACGATCTCACCGGACGCGGGCAGATGGCTGATGTACCGCTGGAAGTACCACTGGTTGCTCTCGCGCTCGTTCGGCTTCTCCAGCGCCACCACGGAGGCGCCGCGCGGGTTCAGGTGCTCCATGAAGCGCTTGATCGTGCCGCCCTTGCCGGCGGCGTCCCGGCCCTCGAAGAGGATCACCATCCGCTCGCCGGTGCGCTTGCACCAATTCTGCAGCTTGAGCAGCTCGATCTGCAGCAGACGCTTGTCGTGGTCGTAATCGTTGCGGGGCATCCGGTCGTCGTACGGATAATCCTCACGCCACGTGTCCACCGGCGAGCCGTCCGGGAGGAGAAGCACCGGGTCGTCGTCGTCGTTGTCCGCGACCCTGTACCCGTCGAGCTCGGCGATCGGTCCCCGGTAGGGCTCGGTCGTCAGTTCCTCGTCCCACTGATGGCCGTTGTGGTCGTCGTGCTCCTGGTCCGCCTGCATGCGCCTCTTCTTACCCAGCTTCGCCGAAATACCAACTGGCGCTCCGTGTCCGGAACGTGGACGAGGGGTTAACGATCAGCCAAGCCAGGCCCGCAGTTTGCCGCCCCGCGACGCTTCGATCACCTCGGGGAGCTCCTGGCGGGTCTCTTCACCCACCTGCTCCTGCCGGGCCCAGAGAACGCCGTACCCGAAAGCGTCGGGCGCCGTCCGGGCCACGTCCCGCAGCACCTCGCGGGCGACCACGGAGTCCTGGTGGGCGCCGAGCACGTCCTGGAGGCTGGTCAGGGCCTTGACCAGGCGCTTTCCGGGCTTGCCGGCGCTGGGCGCGAAGATCTCGACCGCGTACCGCGCCTGCTTGTAGGCCTTGCGGGCCTCGTGCAGCTCGGCGTCCACACCGTCGGCGGTGGCCTCGTCGAGCAGCCGGTCGGCCTTGCGCAGCGCCTTGGCGGCCCGGCGCAGCGCACCCGCGTCGTCCGGCTCGGGCTCGTCGACGAGGGCGTCGATCGCGTCCAGCAGGGCCAGGTAGCGGTCGCTGTCCAGGGCGGCGACCAGCTCCTCCTTGCCCCGCGCGACATCGGCGTCGAGGCGCTCGCGGATGCCCTGCGCCACCTCCGGGAACTCACCGGCGGTCGTGAGCAGCTTGTGCGACAGCACCTGACCGTCGCGGACGTTGCCGAGACGGTCCGCCAGCCACTTCAGCTCAACCTTGAGCGTGGCGGCCCGCTCCGGCTCGAACGACCCCTTGAACGTCTTCAGCGTGCTCCGCAGCCGCCGGGTCGCCACCCGCATCTTGTGCACGGCTTCGGCGTCTCCCGCGCGTACGCCGGCGTCCTGCTCCTCCACGGTCTCGCGCTGCTCACGGGCGTACCGGAGCACGGGGTTGATCTTCTTGCGGCGGCGCCGGGGTGCGGTGAGGCGGTTGCCGAGCGCCCGGGCGAGCTTCGACGGGCCCTCGGCAGGGGTGGCGCCGGCGGCCAGCAGCAAGCCCTCGACGGCGTCGAGCACCTCGGGGCCGCCGTCGACCAGCTCGACCTCGACCTCCTGCCAGCGCTGGTCACCGTCGTCGGTCTCCGCGCCGACCTGGTCCTGGGCGACGAGCGCGAGGGTCCGGCCGTCCGCGTCCCGCAGCGGTGTCTCGACCCGGCGGGTCCGCAGGCGCGCGACCGGCCGCAGCTCCCGGGTCCGGACGATGGTCCGCACCTCCGTGACCAGCTCGGCGGGCACCTCGTCGCCGTCGGTCAAGGGCAGGCGGTGCTCGGTGCGGCTCGAGCCGTCACCCGGGGTCTTGAGATGCCACCCCGCATCCCCTCCCCCGGTACGCCGGCGCAGCGTGCGCTTGTTCCGGGCGAGACGCAGGTCCTCGGTGTCGAAGTACGTCGCGTCGAGGTCATGGGTCTCGGCATCACCATGGCCGCTCACCCCGGCCGCGCCGACCAGCGTCGGCAGCGAGAAGCCGGCCGGGACGTCGTATTTGCGTTCGGTCTCCGTCGCTGTCTGCATGCCTCTCAATATGCCCGGTGTGAAGCGGCTCAGCTATCTCTCAGCGGAACGGGGCAGCATGGTCATCCGGTCTTCCTCCTGGAGGTTGTCGTGAACGAGCCGGAACGACGCAAGGTTTCCCTGGCCGGGCTCGGCCTGATCGGTGCAGGCGCGGTCCTCGGACTCGCACTCGCCGGTCCCGGTGCCCCGCAGAACGACGCCGCGGCCCAGCCGCCGGGCAGCAGCGCCCCGGCCGACCCGCCCAAGAGCCCGCCGGCCGACTGATTCCCAGCTGAATCCGGGCTCGGCTTCAGCGGTTTCCCAGGAGTCACTCGCACACTCGAAGAAGGCTCCTGCGGGATCCGCCGCTCGTCCCCCGTGCGAGCGGCGGGTCTCTCAGGCCTGACGAGAGCGCCGCTTCGACCGCCGCCCCGGTCGAGGTGGCGCTCTTTGTGTCGCGGCTCGTGTTGCAACGCAGATGCACCCGCAACCGGGCGACGCAGGTCACTTCCGGCCTGTCTGATAGGTACATGACATCGCGGGGCTGGCGGGCGTACGCGATCCTCGCTGTCCTCTCCCTGAGCCTTTATCAGGTGATCCCGGACGGTGCATGGCGAACGACGCTCTCGGTGGCCATCGGCTACCTGGCCGCGGCGGCGACCGTCGCCGGCTCCCGGCGCCTGAAGCCGGTGGACCGGCTGCCCTGGTGGCTCTTCGCCGGCGGCATGGCCTGCAACTCCTCCGGCACCCTCGCCGTCGCCGCAGGCTGGTCGGACGTGCTGTACCTGGCGTTCTACCCCGCCGTGGCGCTGGGCCTGGCGCTGCTGATCCGCCGTCAGTACTCCCGCTCGCGCCGGGCGGCGCTGGTCGACGCGGCCACCATCACCGCCGGCCTGGGCCTGCTCGCCTGGGTCTACGCCATCGAACCGGCCCTCGCCGACCCCGACATCTCTCCCCTGGTACGGATGATCAGGGTGTCGTACCCGCTCGGGGACCTCATTCTCATCGCCCTGACGGTGCTGCTGATCCGCAACGGCGTCCGCAACCAGTGGACACCCCGCGGCATCGCGCTGTCGCTGCTGATCTTCCTGGCCGGCGACATGATCTGGCTCGTGGTCGGCACCCTCGGCCTGGACGTCACCGGCGACCCGCACATCGGCCGGGTCATCGACACGGTCTACCTGTCCTCGTTCGCGATCTTCGGCTATGCCGCCCGCCGCTCCGGCGACACCCTCCTGGAGGAGCCGGCCGGTGCCCCGGCCCGCAGCGGCATCCCCCTGATGCTCACGCTCGCGGCCGCGCTGCTGGTCGCCCCGGCGGTGCTCCTCGCCGAACTCATCGACGGCACGATCGACAACGGCCTGGCGATCGCGGTCGGCTGCACGGTCATGTCACTACTGGTGGTGACCCGCATGTTCCAGCTGCTGCGGCACAGCGAACGCCAAGCCCTGGTGGTCCGCGAACTGTCCCGCCGCGACGAGCTCACGGGCCTGCCCAACCGCCGCGCCTGGGTCGACGAACTCCCCCAGGTCCTCGAACGCGCCCGCCTCCTCGGCGAACCCGTCAGCATCGGCATGATCGACCTCGACCACTTCAAGCTGTACAACGACCGCTTCGGCCACCCGGGCGGCGACCGCCTCCTCAAGGAGGCATCCGCGGCCTGGTCCGGCGCCCTCCGCCGCTCCGACATCCTGGCCCGCTACGGCGGCGAAGAATTCATCGTGCTCCTCCCCGGCGCCGACCTCACCCAGGCGTCGATGGTCCTGGAACGCGTCCGCGGCGTGACACCCGGCGGTGAGACGTTCTCGGCCGGCCTCGCCACCTGGGACACCCGGGAAACCCCCGACGACCTGATCGCCCGGGCGGACGCCGCGCTCTACCAGGCCAAAGCCACCGGCCGCGACCGCATCGTCGGCGCCTCAGACCCGGGCCCCACCCCGGCACCGGAGGTAGTGAGCGCGTGAGTACTGCGCGGCGGCCGCGTTGTAGTACATGGTCGCCAGCGAGACATGGAAACTGTTGTCGGTCAGGGCATTCTTCGCATTGGCCGTCTCCGACCAGCGGATCTCCGCATCCGAAGCACTGATCCCCCGGCGCGCGCACCGCTGCTGGTTGAGCTCCTTGCCCAACCGCCACGTCTCCAGGGCGCTCTCAGCCTGCTTCATCATCGCCCGAGCGGTCGCCAGCAGCGACTCCGCCAAAGTCCAGGCGGCCCGCTCCTCCTCGTTGTGAAACCCCGTCATGACCGACCTCCCGAAGGCAACCTCCTGATTTGTCCTCTTGTTCAGTGTGTGAGCGACCTCGGCGTCTGTCGATCTTTTACACCCACAAGAAGGACCCGCCGTCATGCCCGTTCCAAGCGTCACGGAGTGGGCGGGCAGCGTCCCGGCGATCATCAGATTTCCCTTGGAATCGTTCAAGAAAAGCGTGGCGATGCATTCTTCGCGACGTGAGATGCCTCCACATAATTGAGTATGTGACGCACATCTCTCTCCGTAATCAATTGATTACGCTTCATGGGAGCATTGGACGATGTCAAAGGGGGGAAAGGCCAGGACAAGCCAGGCGAAGCGGCCCGTCAAGACGTCCCGGACGGCCGAAAAAAGCCGAAAAGACGCCACGGTGGACGCGGCCGAGATCTCGCGCGCCGGCGTTGTCGCCGGAGCCAAGATCAACCTGATAGGGATGCTCATCGCGGCCGCCGTGGGCGGCGCCGCAACCACCTCAGCAGCAATGATCACCTTCAGCAGCAAGCTCAAGGATGCGGGCGCTGCAACCGCGATCGTTGTGCGTCAGGACCCGAACCTCGATATTCCTGAAATCATTCTGCCCCCGGCCATGCTGGGACCACAGGAAACGTCACCGATAAGTGAATTGGACGGTCGCCGGATAGAGGACACCGTCAGGAGGATGGGAATGCTTCTGATGACGGTCGAATGCGAGCCGGGAGAACGTCCCCGCTGCACGATGCTGCCGGAGATGCGGCCGAGTGCGCGACTCGAGGTGCGAACCAGGTAATCGAGGGCGCAGCCGTCGATGTGCTTGCCGCGGAGCGGCGGAGCGGGGGCGCTCACTCACCTGGCAGGGAGCGGCAGCGATCCGGTCCCGGCGGGAGCGACGGCCCGTACTCCGACGGACCGTCGCCATCCAGCAGTTGATCTTGATCAGGAGAGGTGGGCGAGCAGATCCTGCCTGGTCAGGACGCCCGCCGGCTTGCCGTCGACGAGGACCATGGCCGCGTCGGCGTTTTCCAGGAGGGTGACCGCCGTGCTGACCGGCTGGCCGCCGCCGATCATCGGGAGCGGGTCGCCCATGTGGCGTTCGATCGTGTCGTGGAGGTGGGCCTGGCCGGTGAAAAGGGCGTCCAGCAGGGCCTTCTCCGCGATCGAGCCGGCCACCTCGCCGGTCACGACGGGCGGTTCGGCCTTGAGGACCGGGAGCTGGCTGACGCCGTATTCGCGCATGTAGTCGATCGCGTCGCGGACCGTTTCGGTCGGGTGGACGTGGATCAGCGGGGGCATTTCGCCGCTCTTGGCGCCGAGGGCGTCGGCCACGGTGGCTTCGCCGTCGCCCGTGGTGAGGAAGCCGTAGCGGGCCATCCAGGTGTCGTTGAAGATCTTCGACAGGTAGCCGCGGCCACCGTCGGGCAGGAGGACCACGATGACGTCGTCCGGGCCGGCCTTGCGGGCGGCTTCGAGGGCGGCGACGACGGCCATGCCGCAGCTGCCGCCGACCAGGAGGCCTTCCTCGCGGGCCAGGCGGCGGGTCATCTCGAAGGAGTCCGAGTCGGACACCTCGATGATCTCGTCGCAGATGCCGCGGTCGTAGGTCTCGGGCCAGAAGTCCTCGCCGACACCTTCGACCAGGTACGGGCGGCCGGTGCCGCCGGAGTAGACGGAGCCTTCCGGGTCGGCGCCGACGATGCGGACGTCGCCCTGTTCCTTGAGGTACTTGCCGACGCCGGTGATCGTGCCGCCGGTGCCGACGCCCGCGACGAAGTGGGTGATGCGGCCCTCGGTCTGTTTCCACAGCTCGGGGCCGGTCTCCTCGTAGTGGGAGCGCGGGTTCGCCGGGTTGCTGTACTGGTCGGGTTTCCAGGCGCCGGGGATGTCGCGGGCCAGCCGGTCGGAGACGTTGTAGTACGAGCGGGGGTCCTCGGGGGCGACCGCGGTCGGGCAGACCACAACCTCGGCGCCGTACGCCCGGAGGACGTTCATCTTGTCCTCGCTGACCTTGTCCGGGCAGACGAACACACACCTGTACCCGCGGAGCTGCGCCACCAGGGCCAGCCCGACGCCGGTGTTTCCGCTGGTCGGCTCGACGATTGTGCCGCCCTCGCGGAGCAGCCCCGCCTTCTCGGCGTCCTCCACCATGCGCAGCGCGATGCGGTCCTTCACGGAACCGCCCGGGTTGAAGTATTCGACCTTCGCCAGGACGGTTGCCGCTATGCCGTCGGTGACGCTGCGCAGCCGTACCAGGGGGGTGTCCCCGATGATGTCGACGACATTGTCGTAGTACCGCACGTCACTGTGCCCTTCTGGGGTGCTGACCTGTCCTGGTCAGCCTACGGCTCAGCCGACCACGGATCCGGGCAGGACCGCGTCGCGCTGCTTCTCCCACTCGATGAAACGTTGCGTCTCGGCGAGCACGGTGCCCGCCAGCCACGTGATCATGACGGCGTCGTCGGCGAGACCGAAGACGAGGAACATCGCCTCGGGGATCACGTCGATGGGCGACACCACGTACGCCGTGGCGGCGGCCATCATCGCCACTCGCAGACCACCGTCGTACTGGCCCTTTGCCGTGGCCTTGAGCATCCGGGGCAGGGCGGCGAGCCGTTTGCCGATCGACGGGCCGCCGCGCGACCCCGACACCAGCGCCTTCGCCAGCGCGGTGAATGCGGCGGTCCGCTGCAGAGTTCTGGGCATGTCGTCCCCTTTCGCTTACACCAGCATGACGGTCACGCGCCAGATGTGCCCGCTCGGCGCGGGGTTCAGACACATGTCGCATGCGCGCGTTAGATTCGAAGACCCACCATCGCCGGAAAGCCAGGTTTTCAGTACCGGCCGACGGGCAGGCACCCACCGAGCGAGAGCGAGGGAGAGCGTGCGACAGGTGCGCAGTTTGACGGAGGAGGAGTGGCGGCGGCTACGGCTGGCCGGGCAGATCGCCGGCGGCGTCACCGGGGCCGCGGCAGGCCTCACTGCCCTCTCGGCCGGTGTGCTGCTGCGGCAGGCCGCCGAAGCTCGCAAGATCATTCCGATGGCCGAGGCACCACCGCCCCGCGGTGACGGTCTCTACGGCCCGAAGTTCCCCGGCCGGCCACTGAGCATGGTCATCCTGGGCGACTCGTCCGCGGCCGGTTACGGCGTGCACCGTCCGCGCGAGACCCCCGGAGCGTTGCTGGCCAACGGCGTGTCGCGCCGCCTGCGCCGGCCGGTCCGGCTGCACCGGCTGGCCGTCGTCGGCTCGATGTCGTCCGGCCTGCCGTACCAGGTGGACGCCGCCCTTGAGTACGAGCCCGAGGTCGCCGTCATCCTGGTCGGCGGCAACGACGTCACCCACGTTTCCGCCCGCGCCGCGGCCGTGCGCCATCTGGGCGACTCGGTCCGCCGGCTGCGCGCCGTGGGCTGCAAGGTCGTGGTCGGCACCTGCCCGGACATCGGCGCGATCCAGCCGATCAAGCCGCCGCTGCGCTGGCTGGCCCGCAAGTGGAGCCGCCAGCTCGCCGCCGCGCAGACGGTCGCGGTCGTCGAGGCCGGCGGCCGGACGGTGTCCATCGGCGACCTGCTCGGCCCGGCGTTCGAGGCCGACCCGGTCCGCTTCTTCGGCTCGGACCGCTTCCACCCGTCGGTCGAGGGTTACGCCCGCGCCGCCGCGGTCATGATGCCCACCCTGATGGCGATGCTGGGCGAGGACGACCGCGCCCCGGCGAGCGGCCCCGACGGTGTGCGGAGCCTGGACCAGGCGGCCCACGAGGCGGTCCGCACCGCGGGCACCGAGGTCAGCGCCGTGCAGGTCGACGGTAACGAGCACGGACCCGCAGGTCGCTGGGCACAACTGCGCCGGCACCCCTGGTTCGGTGAGCCGCGCCTGTGGTTCGGTCACCGCGCCGCGACGACCGCTCCGGCGGAGGAGTCCGTTCCCAGCGTGTCCGGCCGGTCGGCCCCGAGCGCCGTAGGCTGGACACCGGAGGATCACCAAGCAGCCGTCGACTGACGGGTTCCCCACTGCGGCAGGAGGCGACATGACGAGCCTGGCAGGACGCATCGGCAGAGCGACGGCGACCACGCTGTTCGCCGGGGCCGTCGGCGGTGTCGCGCTGCTGGCCGGCGAGGCGATCGCCGCCCGCACCCGGCGGTACGCCAAACCGACCATGGGCCTGGCCCTGCGCACGTCGATGGGCCCGTCCGCGGCTCCCCCGCTGCGCCTAGTGCTGCTCGGCGACTCGGCCGCCATCGGTGTCGGCGTGGAGTGGCTGTCCGAGACGGTCGGCGGCCAGCTCGCCCGCCTGCTCGCCGAGGGCACCCCGGAGACCGGCCAGCGGCACGTGCTGCTCTCCAGCGTCGGTGTCGCCGGGTCGCGGTCGACCGACCTCGCCACCCAGGTCGCCCGGGCCCTGCTCGGTGACCGCCCGGACGTCGCCGTCGTCCTGATCGGCGCCCGCGACGCGACCGGTCTGCGCAGCCCCGACGAGTCCGCCACCCACCTCGGCGACGCCGTACGCCGCCTGCGTGACGCGGGCGTGCAGGTTGTCGTCGGCACCTGCCCCGACCTCGGCGCTGTCCGCTCGATCGCGCCGCCGCTGCGCCAGCTCACCGGCTGGGTGGGCCGCCGCGTGGCCCGCGCTCAGGCCGCTGCGGTGGTCGCCGCGGGCGGTGTGGTGGTCGACCTGGGCGACGAGACCGGGGCCGTGTTCCGCGCCGACGCCGGGACGCTCTGTTACGACGGTTTCCACCCGTCCGCCGACGGATACCGGGTGTGGGCACACGCCCTCTACCCCGCGGTGCTCGACGCGGCGCAGGCCGCGGGCCGTCGCACCACGCTCGAATAAGTGTGACGAAGTGAGACTTCCCCGCTAAGTTACCGGCGCGTTAACGTTGGCCTCATGCCGGAAGCTGTCATCGTTGCCACTGCCCGCTCCCCCATCGGCCGTGCGTTCAAGGGCTCGCTGAAGGACCTGCGCCCCGACGACCTCGCCGCCACGATCATCGATGCCGCGCTGAGCAAGGTGCCGCAGCTCGACCGCACCCTGATCGAGGACCTCTACCTCGGCTGCGGCCTCCCCGGCGGTGAGCAGGGCTTCAACATGGCCCGCGTCGTCGCCACCCTGCTGGGCCTCGACGGCCTGCCGGGCGCGACCGTCACCCGTTACTGCTCCTCGTCGCTCCAGACGACCCGCATGGCGTTCCACGCGATCAAGGCCGGCGAGGGTGACGTCTTCCTCTCCGCCGGCGTCGAGACCGTCTCCCGCTTCGCCCGCGGCAACTCCGACAGCCTCCCCCCGGACGCCCAGGCCCTCGTCGGCGGCGGCTGGGAAAACCCCAAGTTCGCCGAAGCCCGCGCCCGCACCACCGAGAACGCCAAGACCGGCGGCGTCTGGCACGACCCGCGCGAGGACGGCCAGCTCCCCGACATCTACCTCGGCATGGGCTACACCGCGGAAAACCTCGCTCAGGCGTACGACGTCAGCCGCGAAGACATGGACGAGTTCGGCGTCCGCAGCCAGAACCTCGCCGAGAAGGCCATCGCCGACGGCTTCTGGGAACGCGAAATCACCCCGGTGACCACCCCCGACGGCCGCGTCATCTCCACCGACGACGGCCCCCGCCCCGGCGTGACGATGGAAGCCGTCTCCGGCCTCAAACCCGTCTTCCGCCCCGACGGCCGCATCACCGCCGGCAACTGCTGCCCCCTCAACGACGGCGCGGCCGCAGTGGTCATCATGAGCGACACCAAAGCCCGCGAGCTCGGCCTGACCCCACTCGCCCGCATCATCTCGACCGGCGTCTCGGCCCTGTCCCCCGAAATCATGGGCCTCGGCCCCGTCGAAGCATCGAAGCAGGCCCTGAAGCGCGCCGGCATGACCATCGACGACGTCGACCTCGTCGAAATCAACGAAGCCTTCGCAGCCCAGGTCATCCCCTCCTACCGCGAACTCGGCATCCCCCTCGAAAAACTCAACGTCAACGGCGGCGCCATCGCCGTCGGCCACCCCTTCGGCATGACGGGCGCCCGCATCACCGGCACCCTCCTCAACTCCCTCGAATGGCACGACAAGACCATCGGCCTCGAAACAATGTGCGTCGGCGGCGGCCAGGGCATGGCCATGGTCCTCGAGCGGATCTGATCTCCTCGAAGAGCTCCCGTCGGGTCCGGCTGTCAGAGGGCGGCCGGGCTCGGCGGTTTTTAAGTCCCTGCAGCACGTTCCCTGCGGCGCGCGCTCGGGGCGGCGCGCGCTCGGGACGGCGCGCGCTCGGGGCCCGCTTACTCGGGGAATCGCTGAGACCAACCGGCGCTTTCCGTAGGCCCACGCTTCCCCGCGCCACGGGAAGGACTTCCCGGACAAGGCTGCGTTCGTCCGTTGCGTCATGAGGCCAGCGCGTGCTTTCGCGATTCAGGGCGTGGCATCCGGCAGCTCACGGTAGGCGGACGCGCTCACTGCGGCGGGCGGTGCGCGAGTGATGGTTCCACCGACCTTGGCCTCACCCCCGCGGGTTCCTGCTCGGTCGCGCCGCCACGCTACGCACACCAGGCTGACAGGCCAGATCGCCCAAAGCCTCGCCGGTCGGCTGGTGGAAGGTGACCGATGCGGCGCGGCCGGCAAGGGGCAGTTGGTGCAGCGCAGCCCCGTGCGGGGACGGCGGTCCAGTACGGCCCGTGCAGGGCGAGGCGCAGCCCAGGCCCAACATCAGCGAAGTTGGGCCTTGGCGCAGTGCGGGGACGGATGAGGGCGGTGCAGCGCAGCCCATGCGGGGCGGGCAGGTTCCCGCGCGAAGCGCGGTCCAGTACGGCCCGTGCGGAGCTAGGCGCAGCCCAGGCCCAACATCAGCGAAGTTGGGCCTAGGCGCAGTGCGGGGACGGTGCGGGGCGGTGCACTACACCGCACCGCACCGTGCAGCGCGGCCCGTGCAGCGCGGCCCGTGCGGTGCGGGCAGTGCGGGGCGGGCAAGGCGGGGCGGGCAAGGCGGGGCGGGCAAGGCGGGGCGGGCAGGGCAGAGCGGGGCGGGGCAGGGCGGGCAGAGCGGAACGGCCCGTGCGGGGCGAGGCGCAGCCCAGACCCAACATCAGCGAAGTTGGGCCTTGGTGCAATGCGAGGCGGTGCGGAGACGGACCGGGCAATGCAGCGCGACCCGTGCGGGGCAGGCAGCGGCACGGCCCGTGCGAAACGGGCAGGGCAGTACCGCCCGTGCGGGGCGAGGCGCAGCCCAGGCCCAACATCAGCGAAGTTCGGCCTTGGTGCGATGCGGGGCGGTGCGGAGACGGACCGGGCAATGCAGCGCGACCCGTGCGGGGCAGGCAGCGCAGCAAGGCCCGTGCCGGGCGAGACGCAACACAGGCCAACATCAGTGAAGTTGGGCCTGGGTGCGGTGCGGTGCGGTGCGGTGCGGGCGGGGACGGACGGGGCGGTGCAGCGCCATCACCCAGCACGGCCGGCGCAGCACGGTCGGCGCAGCACGGCCGGCGCAGCACGGCCGGCGCAGCACGGCCGGCGCGGAGTGGCCGGCGCGGAGTGGTTGGGCCCGGGCGTGCGATCTGGGACGGCCGGCGAGAGGCAGCCGGTGCACAGTCTCCGGGAGAGGCAGCCGGCCTGGGCGAGGCGTCCGGTGCGCCTCGGCCGCTGAGGAGCCGCCGGTGCGGCGCCACCGACGCAAGGTCAGAGGGCGCGGCGAATTGTTGTCACGGCTTCGGTGGCGGTGGTCAGGACTTCTGGACTTGGGGAGGCGGCGAGGAGGTCGTCAGCCATGACGCGGAGCTGGTCCGGGAGGACGGTGTCGGCCAGGCGGGGCACCGGGCGGCGGCGACGGTTCTCCGCATCAGCCGCGTGGTCGGCCAGGCTCTGGACCAGAGCAAAAACAGCATCACCGTGGGGGCGCCAGCGGGTGGTTTCCCAGTGGTTGACCTGGCCGATGAGGCGTTGGACGGCGGTGTCGAAGGTCCCTGCGGTCACGGGGCGACCATACCCGGGAAAAGGGCAACGCCCGGACCGCGGGGAGGCGGGCCGGGCGTTGACCGGGTTCAGGCGGGGCTGCTAATCGTCGCCTTGGAGGAAACTCAGCAGGCGCAGGATCTCGATGTACAGCCAGATGAGGCTGACCAGGATGCCGAACGCGGCAGTCCAGGAGTAGCGCTGCGGGAGGCCCATCCGGACGCCCTCCTCAACCTCGTTGAAGCTGAGGATGAAGCTGAGGGACGCCACGACGATGCAGACGAGGCTGAAGATGATGCCGAGCGCGCCGTTGCTGCGGAGACCCGTTGTCACGCCGAAGAGGGCGAGGACGAAGTTGATGAGCATGACCGCGAAGAGGCCGGCCATCACCGCGATCATGCCGCGCTGGAACTTCGGGGTGGCCCGGATGACCTTTGCGCGGTACAGGAAGGCCATCAGGAAGAAGACGCCGAAGGTGGCGATCACCGCCTGCAGGACGATGCCCTGGTAGCCGAGGATCTCCTGGTACGTCTTGCTGATCAGGCCGACGAACGCGCCCTCGACGATCGCGTACGCGATGACCAGGACCGGGTTTGCCATCCGCGAGAACGAGATGATCAGACCGAGGACCAGGCCGACGACGGCGGCGCCGATCCAGGCCGGGCCGAGCAGCGAGTTCGGGATCAGGTTCCACGCCGCGACGGCGGAGACGCCCGTGATGCCGAGCAGTGTCACGGTCTTGACGACGACGTCGTCGATCGTCATGGGCTGTACGGCCGGCGGCGTGGCCGGATATCCCGGAGCCGACGGGTACGGCTGACCGTAACCCGGCTGACCGGCGGCCGGTCCGTACGGTCCGGCCGGGTTGTACCCGGCTGACCGCTCCCGCTCGGCCGCCCGGCCGAGGCGCGAGAGCACCGGGTTGGAAGTCTTCACTGTGTCCAGCCTCCCTTTGAGGTTGAGGCACGTAGGGGCCGTGCCTATCAAGGGTAAGCGCAACACCAGCTCAATGGCGCCCGCGAAAGCTGTGAGCAGGCTGAAAACGTGAGTAAAACGCGAGTTCGAGCGTGCCCGGGGCGGGTCTCGAACCCGCACGCCTTTTGGGGCAGCCGCTTTTAAGGCGGCCGTGTCTGCCGTTCCACCACCCGGGCCCGATGCGCTGATGCTCACCGTAGCCGGTTCGGCCCGCCCGGCAGAACGCCGGACGGGCCGAAATCACGCTCAGCGGGTGCCGGCGCCGACCGATTCGGCGGCACGGTCGTCGCTCAGGGGCGGCGTCACGTGGGTGAACTCCTCGCGGGGCGCGTGCAGCTGGCCCAGCGAGATGACCTCGCGCTTGAGGATGAACGCGAGGGTCCAGTCGGCCAGCACGCGGACCTTGCGGTTGAACGACGGGATGCGGCTCATGTGGTACGTGCGGTGCATGAGCCAGGCGGGGAGGCCCTTGAGCTTGATGCCGTAGACCTGAGCGACGCCCTTGTAGAGGCCGAGGCTGGCGACGCTCCCGGCGTACTTGTGCTTGTAGTCCTTGGGGGTGGCGCCGATCACGACGGCGCGGATGTTGTCGGCGAGCTGGGCCGCCTGCCGGACCGCGTGCTGGGCGCTCGGGGAGCACCAGGCGCCCGGGTTGGCCAGGTCGGGGACCTGGGCGCAGTCGCCGGCGCTCCACGCGCCGTCGAGGACGCGGTCGCCGTCGACGATCTGCAGCGTCGGGATGCAGGTCAGGTGTCCGCGGGGGCCGCGCGGGAGGTCGGTGTGGTCGAGCATCGGCGACGGCTTGACGCCGGCCGTCCAGACCAGGGTCTCGGCCGGGAATGAGTCGCCGTCGGAGAGCTTGATCTGGCCGTCGACGCAGGACTCGAGCCGGGTCTCCAGGCGCAGGTCGATGCCGCGCTGGTCGAGTTGGCGGGCGGCGTACGCGCCCATGTCGGGTCCGACCTCGGGAAGGATGCGGTTGGTCGCCTCGACGAGGACAAACTTGACCTCGTCCTTCTTGAGCTCGGGGTAGTACTTGAGGGCGTCGCGGACGACGTCCTCCATCTCGGCCAGGGCTTCGATGCCCGCGTAACCGCCACCGACAAAGACGAAGGTCAACGACGCTTTGCGTACCTCGGGGTCCGGGGTGATCGCCGCGATGTCGAGCCGGTCGAGGATGTGGTTGCGCAGGTAGATGGCCTCGCCGATGGTCTTGAAGCCGATGCCGTTCTCGCGCAGCCCCGGGATGGGCAGGGTGCGGGAGACGGAGCCGGGCGCGACGACGATGTGGTCGTACGCGATCTCCTTGACCGGGCCCTCGATGGGCTGGACGGTGACCGTCTTGCGGGCGTGCTCGATCCGGGTGACCTCGCCGGAGACGATGCGGCAGCGCTTGAGCTCGCGGCGCAGCGGCACGACCGAGTGGCGCGGCGAGATGTTGCCCGCGGCGGCTTCCGGCAGGAAAGGCTGGTATGTCATGTGCGGCTGGGGATCGATGACGATCACTTCGGCCTGACGGGAATTGAGCTTCTTCGACAGGCGCAGAGCAGCGTACAGCCCCACGTGACCTGCCCCTACGACAACGATCCGCTGAGGTTTCACGGCCTTCATTGTTCCGCCTGGGGCGTCCGGATGCGGCGGTCTGTGACCAAGGACAACCCCGTTAGTCAAGTGCCGTAACGCACACGTTTCGGTTTCATTTCGCTGGGAGCCAGGGGGTGGCTGGTGGATCAGGGCGAGCCTGCGGCGAGGTCCAGGTTTCGCGTCGCAAGTGGGCCGGAAGGTCGCATACCGGTGTTGTATGCGGCCTTTCGGCCCGCGCAGCGAGGCGGAAGCTGGGCCCGGCGCAGGCCGCCCTGATCCACCAGCCACCCCCAGGGGTTGCCTCATCGTTACGGGCGGCGCAGCATCCGGGCCAGCACGAGGGTTGCGCCGACGGCTGCGGCCAGTCCGACCAGGGTTGCGATGACAAATGCCTCGCCGGCCAGTTCGGCGGTCAGGGCGAGGGCGATCACGGTCAGCACCGCGGAGATCAGCACCACCAGCAGGGCGCGGGTCAGCCAGCCGGCGACCACGTCGGCGTTGACCAGCGCGTCGGTCGGCAGCACGGCCGCCAGCGCCGCGAGGATGTGCCCGAGGTAGAGCAGCGTTGCGATGGCCAGGACACGCCACAGGGCGACGCGGGCGTCGTTCCAGGTCGTGTCGAGGATCCAGCCGCCGACGACCACGAGGATCGCGAAGGTGACACCGCGTCCCCGCGGTGCGAAGGCCGGCCAGGCCGCGACGAGCCCCAGCAGCACCACGTACCGGCTCACCACCAGGCCCGGGGGCCAGGCGACGGTCATGGCGGCAAACAGGGCCAGCCCGATGCCGCACCGGACGACCAGGGGCAGCAGGGTCGCGCGGGACACAGCCTTCTGGGCGCGTTCGAGGCGGCGGTTGAGTCCGTCGAGCATGTCAGCGTCCCCGGGGTGCGGAGGCGAGGCGGGAGACGTCCCGCAGCACCATGTCGAGGCTGCCGGCGCCGGCCCAGGTCACCACGGGCACGCCGTGCTCGCGCAGGCGACCGAGGACGTTCTCGCGTTCCATCCGCCACAGCCGTGTGGCCAGGGGTGTCCACGGGCCGCGGCTGGGCGGCTCGGCACCGGCCGGGAGCGTGTCGACGGCGACGGTGTAGCGCCCCGACTGGGTCAGGCCGGCCAGCATGTCGGCCGAGCGCGGGTCGACCAGCGGTGTCAGCACCACCACCAGCGCGTCGGACGAGACGTGGTGGGCACCGAAGACGTGCTCGTACGGGCTCTGGTCGCCGTCGGTGTCGGCGCGGACGTCGAGCAGCCACTCGAGAACGGTCAGGTACTGCCTCCGGCCGGTGGCCGCGCGCAGACGCCGGGCGGATGCGCCGTACTCCAGGAGGGACACGCGGTCGCCGCGCTGGAGGTAGTGCTCGGCGATGGCCGCCGCCGCGCGCACGGTCGTGTCGAGCACCGACGCCTTGCCCTTGACGCCGCCGGAGGAGCCGGCCTCGCCGAGCACGTCGAGCAGGAGCAGGACCTCGGCGTCACGGTCCGAGAGGGTCGAGGCCACGTGCAGGTCCCGCGTACGCAGGGAGACCCGCCAGTCGATGCGCCGGAGCCGGTCGCCGGGCGCGAACGGGCGCACACCCGCCAGCTCACCACCCTCGCCGGGCCGCCGCGAGCGGTGGTTGCCGACCAGACCGGCCGCGGCGGGCATCGCCTCGGTGGCCGCGAACGGCTCGGTCTCGGGGTAGACGCGGACGCCCCGCGCCGGTGTGACGACCGGGCGGCAGGCGAGCAGGCCGTCGCAGGCCGCGACCCGGGCCGCGGCGGGGCCGACGTCGTGCCGTCCCCAGCGCAGTGCGTGGCCGGGCAGCTCGACACCGGTCCAGCCGTCGGGCGCGACCGTGATCGCGAACGGGCGGTCGGAATTCTCCAGCTCGAGCCACGGTGAGGTGCGCGCGCGGACGACAACCAGGTCGTACGTGATGACGTCGGGGTTGGCGACGACCAGTCCGGCCTCGACCCGCCCGCCCTCGACGAGGTGTTCCTCGGTGGCCTGGATCGTCAGCTCGGGCGCCGAGCGCGGCATCCGGCGCAGACCGATCGCGGCGCCGATGGCGAACGGCGCCGCGAGCAGCACCAGGTCGACCCGGCCCAGAGCGACGCCGAGCACCAGCAGCAGACCGGTGAGCAGGACCGTCCGGCCCAGCGCCCGGGTCGGTACCCAGGCCGGCGCCGCCCACGTCTCGTCGGCCGCCGGCTCCGCAGGGGGCACGGCGGCACGCAGCGACGGCGGCTCCAGGACGGTCACTGTTCGGCGTACCCGCCCGCGTACGTGGGCAGCGCACCACTGGCCGGCGTCGGCACCGCCTGCAGCACCTCCTGGACGACGAACGACGGGTCGACGCGGCGCAGCCACATCTCCGGCCGCAGGGTGATCCGGTGGGCGAGGGCGGGAACCGCCACGTCCTTGACGTCCTCGGGCACCACGTAGTCGCGGCCGGCCATGACCGCGCGGGCCCGGGCGAGCAGCAGCAGCGCCAGGGAGCCACGCGGGGACGAGCCGACCAGCGCCGAGGCGTGCTCACGGGTCGCGGAGGTCAGCGCCACGATGTAGCGGCCGATCGAGTCCTCGACGGCGACCTGTTCGAGCGCGGCCTGCATGGCCATCAGCCGGTCGGCGTTGACCACGGGTGTCAGCTGCGACTCCTCCTGGCGGCGGGACATGCGGCGGCGCAGCACCTCCCACTCCTCGTCCTGGGTCGGGTATCCGAACGAGACGCGGAGCATGAAGCGGTCGAGCTGGGCCTCCGGCAGCGGGTAGGTGCCCTCGTACTCGATGGGGTTCGCGGTCGCCAGCACGTGGAAGGGCGGGTCCAGGCGGTAGGTCACGCCCTCGACGGAGACCTGCTTCTCCTGCATGGCCTCGAGCAGCGCGGCCTGGGTCTTCGGCGGCGTCCGGTTGATCTCGTCGGCGAGCAGCATGTTGGTGAAGACGGGACCGGCGCGGAACGCGAAGTCACCCTTGCGCTGGTCGTAGAGGAACGACCCGGTGACGTCGGCGGGCAGCAGGTCGGGGGTGAACTGCAACCGCCGGAAGTCCAGGCCGAGCGCCTGGGCGAAACACCGGGCGGTCAGCGTCTTGCCGAGCCCCGGAAGGTCCTCGAGGAGCACGTGGCCGCCGGCGAGGATGCCGGCGAGCACCAGCTCGAGGGATTCCCGTTTGCCGACCACCACACTGCCGACCGAGTCCAGGACAGCGGCGGCCAGCCTGCCCACCTCGTAGGGCGGCAGGGCCTCCACGCTCGCGTCCGTCACCGAACCACCCTTCTCAGATTTTCTCTAGTGCGTCGACGTACTGGGACAGCTCCCGTGCTTTCGGCACGCGGCGGTCACGGTCGTCCAGAAGCTCCCACAACGGCTCGCCGACCAGCTCCCGGGCGCGCCGGGGGTCCGACGACCGGGTGATGCCGTGCTTGAGGCGCAGCCGCTCGTCGGTGAGCTCGGCCAGCACGGGCAGGACGTTACGCGAGAACTTCTCCGCGTCGTTCTGCGACCAGTCCAGGCGCTGTTCCCACCGGCGTACCGCCGCGCGCAGGGTATCGGTGCCCGCCCAGTGGTAGTCACCGTCCTCCTCGCCCCGCCGCGACTGCCGCCGGATCGGCGGGGGCGGCGCGACCTCGGAGACGGCGAACATCAGCAGGCGCAGCGCCACGAACGCGGCCACGACCAGCAGCACCGAGACGCTGATCCCCCGCGATCGCAGCCCGGCGACCGTGACCACCGTGGCGACCACGATCAGGGCGACGTTGCGCAGGATCCAGCCGATCGGTGAGCGCCGCTTCTCGACGATCTCGACGGGCTCCTCGACGACAACCTCGTCGGCGCGGCGGCCGAAGAGACCCTCGAGCCCGCCGTCGGCGTCGCGGCTCATGCCGGCACCCCCGCACCGAGGTCGGTCCGGAGCCGTTCGAGGGCCGTACGCGCCTGCTGCCGCATCTGATCGTCGACGGTGTGAGTCGCATAGCGGGCCTGGCGGTAGACAGCCGCGAACGGTGTCAGCACACCCGCGTCGACGTGCTGCTCGGCCAGCAGCCGGGCGACCAGGTCGGTGGGGCTGTCCCCGGCGTGACGCGGGGTGCCCGCAGCTGCGGCCGCCTGTTCGAGCCGGACCCAGCAGGCGATCACCGCCCGGCGCGGGTCACGGTCGGTGTCGGAGAGCTCCTGCAGACCGGCGTCCAGGGCGGCGACCAGGTCCTCCGCCGTCCGGGAGTCGGGGCGCCGGGGGTCACGGCGGCCCTTGCGGGTGCCGCGGCGGCCGAGCGTCTGACGCAGCACCGCCCAGATCACCAGCCCGAGGACGACCAGGGCGAGGACGCCGAGAACGATCAGGGCGACGCGGCCGACCCAGTCGGGCAACTCGCCTCCGGCCACCGGCTCCGCGGACGGCGGCGGGACGACCTCCCGTGACGGCGGAAGCAGCGGCGGCGGCTCGGTGGTCGGCGCGGCGTCCGGGTTGAACCGCTCGAGCTGCGGCGCCGAGCGGGTCGCCGCCAGCGAGGCGAGAAAGAGCAGCCCGAGGACGGCGGCCAGCGGCCACCAGCGACGCAGTGCGGCGAGGTCCAAGATCTAGGCCCTAGGTTCCGTTCCGGCGAATGTTCGGCTGAGCACGCATCATGCCAGGCCCGCCAGGCGTTTTGCACTGGCGAAGACATCGTCGAGCATGGCGGGTGTGAGCCGGCCGGTGAAGGTGTTCTGCTGCGAGACGTGGTAGCAGCCGAGCAGGTCAGGGGTGCCCGGGACGCTGACCTGCGCGCCGTGCCCGAACGCCGGCCGCGGTACGGGCGGTTTGTGGCCGTAGACCGCGGTCATCGCCGGCCACCAGGCCGCCCAGGCGAACGCCCCGAGCGCGACGACCACCCGCAGCGTCGGCCGGATGAGAGCTAATTCACGGTGCAGCCAGGGGGCGCAGGTGTCGCGTTCGACCGGCAGGGGCTTGTTGTCCGGCGGGGCGCACCGGACCGCCGCGAAGATCCGGGTGTGGTGCAGGGCCAGCCCGTCGTCCGCCGAGACGCTGGTCGGCTGGTTGGCCAGCCCGGCCCGGTGCAGCGCCGCGAAGAGCACGTCGCCGGAGCGGTCGCCGGTGAAGATGCGGCCGGTGCGGTTGCCACCGTGGGCGGCGGGTGCGAGCCCCAGGATCGCGATCGGGGCGTCGGCGGGACCGAACCCCGGCACCGGGCGGCCCCAGTAGTCCTGGTCGCGGAACGAGGCCCGCTTGACGACCGCGACCTCCTCACGCCAGGCGACCAGGCGCGGGCAGGCAAAACAGTCGGCGACGCCGGCGTCGACCGCGGTCAGATCGGCCGCGGCGGCCGCGTGGGCGGAGACCTCTTCGGGTGTACGGCTCAGCACGGCACCCAGCACAGCACTGCACGGCGGGACGGGAGCACCCGGGGTGGATGCTCCCGCCGTACCGAAGTGGATCAGGCAGCCTTGGGGCGCAGGCAGAGCAGGTAACCGCCCTTGGCCTCGCTGCTGTAGACGTAGTACTCCTCGTTCTCCTTGAAGAACTTCTCGCAGGACTTGCTCTTGGTGTCGGTCTCGCCGTCGACGCGTCCGACCACGGTGAACGCGGCGTCGCCCGAGGTGCAGTCGACGACCTTGGCCTCGGCCTCGGTGGTCTCGTCGACCTTGACGTCCTGCGACGAGGCGATGCAGTCGCCGACGGCCGCGTCCTTGGCCTTGTCACCGAAGAGGAAGTCCTTGGCCACGAGGATGACCACGAAGACGACGATCGCGCCCACGATGCGCAGGGCGATGCGGCCGAACGCGCTCTTCTTCTTGGGCTCGGGCGCCGGGCCGACACCCTGCTCCGGCGCCGGACCGAAACCCTGCTCGGGCGCCGGACCGAAGCCCTGCTGCGCCGGGTCACCGGGGGGCGGGCCCTGGGCCGGCACAGCGCCGTGGGGCTGGCCCTGCGCGGGCGGCGGGAAGCCGTCGCCGGCGGGGGGCGGTGGCGCAACCGGGTTGCTCACGATGGTTCCTTTCGGGGTCCGGCCGAGGGGGTCGGCCGATCGGAGCACAACCTAGCGACCAGCCGGATCCCCCGCGACCCCGTTACCCGACGTTCATCTGGGCGTGGGCGTTTTTGTCGGACCGGCCGTGGGAGTGGCCGACGGGCTCGCGGACGGCTCCCACAGCGGCCCCGGCCCGCCGGTGGTCGACGGCGCACCGCTGGGGCCGGCCGCGGACGGCACCCGCCACGGCGCCCGCTCCGGACAGTACGGATAGGTCAGCGTGTCGACCTCCTCGTACGTGCCGGCCTCGTCGTAGCAGTACTGGTTGCCCATGCGCAGCGGCTCCCCGTTCTGGTCGACGATCCGGGCGTTGGTGACCAGGCGGCCCTGCTCGTCGTACACAAAAAGGTCTTCGACGTTGCCGTAGGGGTTGTCGTAGTTGACGTCGGTGTAACCCGAGTCGCGGCTGCTGCTGTCGGCGGAGCTGAAACCGCCCAGCGCGACCAGCACGAGGATCACCGAGCCGGCGTAGAGCGCGAGGCGCGGCCACCGGGTCAGCCGGAGCGAGCGGCGGCCGAGCCAGATCGAGGCGACCACACACAGGCCGAGCAGGAGCAGGGCGACCGCCTCGCTGCCACCGATGCGCGGCAGCAGGCCGATCGGCTGGCCGCTGTCGTCGAGCATCCAGGCCAGCACCATGGCCGCGAGATAGCCCCGCAGGACCCACCAGGCCGGACGGAGCAACACCAGAAATTCACTGACCTTCGGGTACCCGAGGAGGGGCCCGAGCTTCCGGTCGGCCTGTCCGAGCCGGAGCATCGCCTGGTCGCGCACCTCGTAGAACTGGTGCCGGCGGGTCGGCGGGTCCGGGAAGCCGCTGACGAACCCGACGCTGGCCCGCAGGTCCGCGGCGTACGCCTCCGGGCTGCCGAGGCGTTCGACGAGTGTGCCGCCGCCGTCGGCCAGCACCTCGGCCAGGTGCTCGGGCAGGTCCTCGAGCAACTCCTCCCGCAGCGACTCCGGGAGGTCGACGAGGGCGGCCCGCACCGCAAAAACGTACAGATTGATCTCGTCCTGAGCTGTGGTGATCACGCCGTCTCCCGCTCGCGAAGCAGATCGTCCATGGTGGAGGCAAAGCCGTGCCAGGTCTTGGAGAAGCGCTGCAACTCGGCCCGGCCGGCGGCGTTGAGCGCGTAGTACTTGCGGTGGGGGCCCTCGTCGCTGGGCACCACGTAGGTCGTGAGGAGTCCGGCGTTGAAGAGCCGGCGCAGGGTGCCGTAGACCGAGGCGTCGCCGACGTCGGTCAGACCCGCGGTCCGCAGGCGGCGCAGGATGTCGTAGCCGTAACCGTCCTCGTCCCGCAACGCGGCGAGACAGGCGAGATCGAGCACGCCTTTGAGGAGCTGGGTCGTATCCACGCGGT
Source organism: Amorphoplanes friuliensis DSM 7358 (assembly GCF_000494755.1). Lineage (NCBI taxonomy): Bacteria > Bacillati > Actinomycetota > Actinomycetes > Micromonosporales > Micromonosporaceae > Actinoplanes > Actinoplanes friuliensis. Next base: position 1,172,040 of record NC_022657.1, on the reverse strand, counting down.
GCACACTACTGCGCGATGCGAAGTAGTGTCAAAGACGGACTAGACCAGGGAGAAGGCGATGCCGTCGAGGATGTCGTGCTCGCTCGCAACGACGGACGTCTTTCCCGCGCGTTCCATGATGATGCGCAGGATCAAGGCCCCCGCACCGATGACGTCGGCCCGGCCCGGGTGCATCACCGGCAGGTCGAGGCGGTCGGCGACGGTCGCACCGAGCAGGTCGAAGGTCACCTTGGCCACCTCGTCGTACGGGACGCGGGCGTGGTGGATGCGCGTGGCGTCGTACCCGGGCAGGTGCAGAGCCAGGGCCGCGACGGTCGTGACCGAACCGGCCAGACCGACCAGCGTGGCCGTGCCGTGACCCGACACCGTCCGCAGGGCGGTGTCGACCGCCCGGGTGATGTCCGCCTCCGCCGCGGCGACCTCCGCCGGGGTGGGCGGATCGCTGTGCAGGTGGCGCTCGGTCATCCGCACGCAGCCGATGTCCATCGAGATCGCGTGCTTGACCTCGGTGCTGCCGACCACGAACTCGGTCGAGCCGCCACCGATGTCGACCACCAGGTAGGGCGCCTCGGCCTCCAGACCGTGCACGGCACCGGCGAACGACAGCCGCGCCTCCTCGTCCCCGGTGATCACCTCGGGGTCGACACCCAGCGTCGCGCGGACCATGTCCGTGAAGTCCGCCGCGTTCGCCGCGTCGCGGGAGGCCGAGGTCGCGCACATGCGGACCCGGTCGACACCCAGCTCGGCGATCTCCATGGCGTACCCCAGCAGCGCCTTCCGGGTGCGCTCGATCGCCTCCGGCGCCAGCCGCCCGGTGCGGTCCACACCCTCACCGAGCCGGACGATCTCCATCCGGCGGGACACCTCCGACAGCCGGCCGTCGCCGACGTCCGCGATGAGGAGCCGGATCGAATTGGTCCCGCAGTCGATGGCCGCGACTCTCACGCTGTTCTCCTAGAGATGGAGGAGCATCCTGGTGTTGCCGAGCGTATTCGGCTTGACCCGCTCGAGGTCGAGGAACTCCGCGACACCCTCGTCGTACGAGCGCAGCAACTGCTCGTAGACCCCGTGCGGCACGGGCGCGCCGTCGATCTCGGTGAAGCCGAACGAGCCGAAGAAGCGGGTCTCGAAGGTCAGACAGAAGACCCGGGCCACCCCGAGCTCACGGGCGACGTCGAGCAGCTCCGCGACCAGGCGGTGACCGATCTTGAGTCCGCGGCAGGCCGGGTCGACCGCCACCGTACGGATCTCGGCCAGGTCCTCCCACATGACGTGCAGAGCGCCGCAGCCGACCACGCGCTCCTCGTCGTCGACGTCCACGGCGACCCAGAACTCCTGAACGGCCTCGTACAGCGTGACCGTCGCCTTGCTGAGCAGGCGGCGGTCCGACGTGTACGTGTCGACGAGCGCACGGATGGACCGGACGTCGGACGTCCGCGCGCGGCGGATCTCGACCTGCATTCCGCAGAGTTTATTCAGCCTCGGGGCGCACGCACGGACCGCCTGTCCACCACGGCTCGACCGCCGCGCGGACCTCGTCACCGAACGGATTGATACCCGGCCCCGCCGCCAGGGCGTGACCGAGGTGCACGTGCAGGCACTTGACCCGGTCGGGCATGCCACCCGCGGAGACCTTGCTGATCTCCTCGACGTGCTCGACGGCCTCACGGCGCCGCAGGTAGTCCTCGTGCGCCAGCTCGTACTGCTTGGCCAGCACGGGATCCGTGGAGAGCCGGTCCTGCATGTCTCGCATGACCCCGGCCGACTCCAGCCGGCTGCACGCCGCCGTGGCGCGCGGGCAGGTCAGATAGAACATCGTCGGGAAGGGTGTGCCGTCGTCGAGACGCGGGGAGGTCTCCACCACGTCCGGGTTGCCGCAGGGGCAGCGGTGCGCGACGGCGCGGGTGCCGCGGGGGCGGCGGCCCAGTTGCTGGGCGACGATCTCAAGATCGCTCTCGGAAGGAGTCGACATCTACTTTCGGGATTCTGCGTTGGCGGCGGCGACGCTGCCCCAGAGTGTGTCGTACCAGCGGTCCGGGGCGTCCGACGCCGAAGTCTGGCCGGCGGCGCGGGCGGCACCCTCCGGGTCGTTCAGGACGAGCAGCGGCACCTCACCCGGCCGCACGTAGAACAACCGGTCGCGGGCCTGGATGCGGACGTACTCCTTGTCCTTCCACTTCTCGACCTCTTCGGTCAGTCCCGAGATCTTGGCCTGCTGAGCAGCCTGCTCGGCCTGCATCTGGGCGATCTGGGACTCCTGCGCGAGATAGACGCGCACGGGATAGGTGTAGGCCAGGGCCAGCACGACGAGCACGATGATCAGGACGGTGGCACGGCCGGTGAAGGCTTTCGGCCGGGTCGCGACAGTGCGTTTGGTGGCGCCCGCCGCGGCCGCACGCCGTGCAGCCGCCGGCCGGTTACCGGACCGGATGCCGCTGGTGGTCCGGGTGGCGGGAGTCCGGCGCGGTTCGATGCGGGTCGCGGCCGTGTCCCTGGTACGCGCGGGGCGGGCCGCCGTCCGGCTACCCGGACGTCCCGCATGTCCTCCTGGACGGCGGGCCGGACCCTGTCCACTCGGAGTGCGGCGCTGCGTCATCCCCTGCCCCTCCCCCGGAGCTCGCCAAGACCATGGAGTTGCGGCACCTGCCTCTGGACACTATGCCCACGAAACGCGGAGCCACAACTCCATGATCTGTCGACAGAGGGTTACGCGGTGCGGTAACGGGGGAACGCGCCCGCTCCGGCGTACCGCGCGGCGCTGCCGAGCTCCTCCTCGATGCGCAGGAGCTGGTTGTACTTCGCGACGCGGTCCGAACGGGCCGGGGCGCCGGTCTTGATCTGCCCGCTACCGACAGCGACGGCCAGGTCGGAGATCGTCGTGTCCTCGGTCTCGCCCGAGCGGTGGCTCATCATCGTCTTGAAGCCGGCCCGGTGCGCCATGTCCACGGCGTCCAGGGTCTCGGTCAGCGAGCCGATCTGGTTGACCTTGACGAGAACCGCGTTGGCGGCGTTCTCGGCGATGCCCCGGCCGATGCGGGTCGGGTTGGTCACGAACAGGTCGTCACCGACGATCTGCACCTTGCCGCCGATCTGCGAGGTGAGCGCGGTCCAGCCGGCCCAGTCCTCCTCGTCCAGCGGGTCCTCGATGGAGACGATCGGGTACGCCTCGGCGAGCTTGGCGTAGTAGTTGATCATCTCGTCGGTCGACTTCGGCGAGCCCTCGAAGACGTACGCGCCGTCCTTGTGGAACTCGGTGGCCGCGACGTCCATGGCCAGCACGATGTCGGTGCCGAGAGTGAAGCCGGCGGCCTGCACGGCCTCGGCGATCAGGTCCAGCGCGGCGGCGTTGGTCGGCAGGCTCGGCGCGAAGCCGCCCTCGTCGCCCAGACCCGTCGAGAGGCCCTTCTTCTTCAGCACGGACTTCAGCGCGTGGTAGACCTCCGCGCCGGTGCGCAGCGCCTCGCGGAAGCTCGGAGCGCCGATCGGGGCGATCATGAACTCCTGCACGTCGACGTTCGAGTCGGCGTGGGCGCCACCGTTGAGGATGTTCATCATCGGCACCGGGAGCACGTGGGCGTTCGGCCCGCCGATGTAGCGGAACAGCGGCAGCTCGGCGGAGAGCGCGGCGGCCTTGGCGACCGCGAGCGACACACCCAGGATCGCGTTGGCGCCCAGCTCCGACTTGGCGGCGGTGCCGTCGAGGTCGAGCATCTTCTCGTCGATCAGGCGCTGCTCGCTCGCCTCGTACCCGAGGAGCTCGTCGGCGATCTTGTCCTCGACGTTGCTGACGGCCTTCTCGACACCCTTGCCCAGGTAACGGCCCTTGTCGCCGTCCCGGAGCTCGACTGCCTCGAAGGCGCCGGTGGAGGCACCGGACGGCACAGCGGCGCGTCCTACGGTGCCGTCGTCCAGGCCCACCTCGACCTCGACGGTGGGGTTGCCCCGCGAGTCGAGAATCTCCCGGGCGACGATCGCTTCAATGGTGGCCATCTGTCGTGTCGCTCCTCATGCTCGTATGGATAGATTCCAGACCGCGACCCTGCGGCCCACCACGCGCTAGAGCGTATCGACCCGGGGTGCCGCCCGTGGCGGCGGCCGGTGAACTTCCGCGGTCACATGCCTCAGACAGGTCCCGGAACTGCCGATCTCGGGAATCGCCATGACTACTTCCGTGCTCCTTCCCGATGCCGGCTCGTACGTCGAGATGACCGCCTCCGACGAGCAGGCCAACCGTGTCCGTGTGGTCCACGCCGACGGCGCGGCCCTCACCCTGTCGGCCCCGCTGGTTGCCGTCCCCGGCGTGGGCTCGGCCGTCACCCTGCGCTGGTCGGCCGCACCCCGAGGCCGGTACGCCCTCACCTGCGCCGTCGTCGAGGTCGACGAGAACCGGCTCGAGCTGGAGGTCCGCGGCGAGCCCCTGGTCGAGCAGCAGCGCCACTTCGTCCGCGGCGGTGGCGGCGAGCAGGTCGTCATGCGGCGTACCGGCTTCCCGGAGGCCACCGGCTGGATCCGCGACATCAGCGAGCACAGCATGCGCGGCCACTTCGAAGGCACCAACGTCCGCGACGGCGAAACTCTCCACCTCTGGATCCAGCTCGGCACCGAGGTCGTCGAGCTGACCGCCATCGCCACGAAGGTGGCCGCCCTGCCCCAGCAGGTGCCCCCGGGCCCGATGTCGGTCGAGCTGGTCGCCATCTTCTCGGTCACCGAGGCCGAGGCCAGGATCATCCGCCGCTATGTGATGAAGCAGCAGCTCCTGAGCCGCACCCGCGCGTAACCGGTTTGCGCCCGGTTGCACGCATCGGCAAAGGTGGGCACGTGCCTTCCTCCCGCCGACGATTCGCCGCGGCCGCGCTCGTGCTCTGCGCCGCCCTGACGGGGTGTTCGGACCTGGACGAGCCGGGCCAGGGCCTGAGCCGCAACGACCTGGTGTCGGACCTGGCCGCCCAGATGTCGACCGCCGCGGCCCTCACCTACGAGGCGAGCTACCAGCTCTCCGGCGGCGAGAAGGCCACGGTCGCCCAGGCCCAGAAACCGTTCCGCTCGGCATACGTCTACCCGGGCGGCAAGGTGACCGTCACCGCGGACGCCACCACCCAGTGCCGCACGCAGGCAAAAGCCACCACCTGCACGCTGACCGCCCCGGCCACCCCGACCAGCCCCCCACCGGCCAAACTCTTCGAGGGCGCCGACGCCACCGGCCTGGTCCTGCCCTCCACGGTGCTGGCCCTGCTCAACGCCGCCGAACTGGACAACGACGTCGAAGTGGTACAGCACGACACGACCATCGCAGGCCGGCACGCAACGTGCGTCCAGCTCACCGGGGTCGACGACGCCGCAGCCCGCGACTTCACCACCTGCATCACCAACGAGGGCGTGCTCGGCAGCTTCAGCGGCATCCTCAACCAGACCCGCGCCGAAGTGGCCATGACCCACTACGCCGAAACAGTCACCGAAGACATGTTCCAACTCCCCCCGACCGCCAAACTCGTCGACCGCCGCAGCCGCTAGTCCGCATTGATGATTTTGAGGACCTGCCTCGCGGCAAAAACGCGGCCGTACTGCCGGCCCGTTCGTTCCTCCAGAATCCCGAGCTGAACGAGGCGTTTCACCGCGGTGTTGGCCGCCGGGTACGTCACCTTGTTCCGGTTCGCCGCCACCGTCGGCGTGACCATCGGATATCCGATGAGATCCTCCGTGATCCGGTTCGCCACCCCGCGGATGTGCTCTTTCTCCAGCGTCTTGAGCGCCTCGTCACGCCACTCGTGGAGCGCATCGATCTTCTCAACCGCACGGACGGCCTGAGCCCGGACCGCCTCGCAGAAGAACCGGATCCACGCGTCGAACTCGCCCGTCGCGCTGCACCGCAGCAGATGGTCCTGATAATCGCGGCGACGCGGCTCCAACCACGGAGACAGGTTGAGAACGGGAACCCTGAGCTCACCGCGGCATGCGAGCTGAAGGACGCACACGAGTCTTCCGAGGCGGCCGTTGCCGTCGTTGAACGGATGCAGGGTCTCGAACTGGTAGTGCCCGAGCGCCATCTTGACGATCAGCGGAAAGACCTCACCCGCGTTGATCCACGTTGCCCAGGCATCCACCCCCGCACGCAACTGGTCACCGGGTGGAGGTGGAATGAAGCGAGCGTCTCCCACGCGTCCGCCGCCCGCGCCGATGAAGACCTGAGTACTACGGATCCGGCCGGCATCCGCGGAGTCGCCTCGCGTGCCGCGAACCAACACCTTCTGCAGCTGTTCCAGCATCCCGACCGTGATCGGCTTGTCCTTGATCCACTCGAACGCCATCTCTGCCGCCTCGACGTAGTTGACAACCTCGGAAACCGAGGCGGTCAACTGGTCGCGCTCCAGGAAATCCGCCTCGAGGACGTCGTCCAGAGCCGCGTATGTGCCTTCGAGCGCAGAAGTAGCGACCGCTTCCCGCCTGATAGCGGGCCGGGCGAGGAGACCCGGGTTCGGGAGTTTGAAGGCAGCTTGGTCCAGTCGCGCAACCGCAGCGGTTGCGTTGGCCGCGGCGACGTAGGACTCCTGCTGCAGATCCAGCTTCATGGGAAGTGGATCAGGCAGGAAGGCGTGCTCGTCGTACCGCTCGCTGTACCGGGGATCCCACCCGGCAATCCGGACGAGAGACCCCACAGGGGATGTTTGGAACGCGTCGTACTCCACGAGATTTAAAGTATCTGGGCTTCGACTTTCAATCTAGAGCTGAGATTGTAAGTAACTCGCTCGGCACATTGAGGTTTGTAAGTCAGGGTATGAAAACTTTAAATCGTGGGCCGAGAATGTAAGTCCGCGGCAGGACACCGAGCCTCAGACCCCGAGGAGGGTGCGGAGGTGGCGGGGTGGTGGGGAGCCGTGGGCGAGCATGGCGTCGTGCCAGGCTTTGGGGGTGGCGCCGAAGGGGCGGGCTGCCGCGATCGCTGACACCTCCGTGTAGCCCACGAAGTAGGTGGAGAGCTGCGTCGAGGTGAGCAGGGACCGCTTCCATTTGCCGGCGGCTTCGCCGACTTCCTGGAAGCCGCGGCCGGTCAGCATGGCCATGGCGTCCTGCTCGGTGAGGCCCTCGCAGTGGACGAGCTGGTCGATCACGGCGTTCAGGCTCATGCGGAGCTGCATCTTGAGCTGCTGGAGGCGTACGGGGAGGCCGCCGAAGCCCAGGCCGGCCATCAACTCCTCGGCGTAGACGGCCCAGCCTTCGACGAAGGGGCCGGAGAAGCCCAGGGAGCGTACGCGGGTGGCGGCGCGGAAGCGGCGGGAGTGCGCCAGCTGCAGGAAGTGGCCGGGCATCGCCTCGTGGACGGTGAGGTTGCGCAGCATGTGGTCGTTGTATTCGCGGTAGAACGACTCGACGCGGTCCTTCGGCCAGTCCGCGGGGGCCGGGGCGATGCAGTAGAACGTGGGCACGTCCGCGGTTTCGAGGGGGCCGGGCGGGTCGCAGTAGGCCACCGCGACGCCGCGGGCGAATTCCGGCATCTCCTCGATGACGCAGGGGTCGTCGATCAGGGTCATCAGGTCGTGGGCGCGGACGAACTCGGTGGCTTCGGCCATCGTCACCTTGGCCAGGTCGACGATCGTGCTGTCGTCGGGGTGGTCGGCGGCGAGGGTGTCCAGCGCGCGGCGGACCGTCTCGTCGGTGGGCGGGCCGCCGACGAGTTCGGCGGCGGCCTCCCGCAGCTGTTCGCCGACCTCGTCGAGGTTGCGTTCGGCCCGGGCGAGGACCTCGGCGGCCGGGAGTTCGGTGTCGAGGGTGTGCCAGAGCCGGGCCTCCCACAGCGGGCGGCCCAGGCGGGGGTCGCGGCCCGGGTCGCCGCTCTCCAGGCCCTGCTTGAGCCAGCTGTCGAACTCTCCCAGCGCGTCCAGCGCCGCTGCTGCCGCCGGCTCGACCGCACCGCGCAGGGCGGGCGCCTGGGCGAGCAGGCCGGGCAGTTCGGTACGGATCAGGGAAGCGGCACCGGCGAACTGGCCGACGGCGATCTCGGCGTGCAGCCGGGGCACGTCGCGCAGGACCGCGCGGGCCGTGGCGAGGGCGTCGGGGATGGCCGCGAGCCGGCCGCCGAGGCTGGTCAGTCGCTCGTCCACCGGGGCGAAAGAGCGGGCCATCAGCGTGTGGAGCAGGGGCCCTGGGTTGTGCTCCAGGGGGTTCCACTCGTGCTCGCGGACGTCGCCGAGCTCGAACATGCCGCGTTCGACCACGGCGGCGAGGATGGCGTGGTCGACCTTGTCCTGCTCGTCGAAGTCGTCGGGGTCGGTGCCCGCCAGCGCGTCCGCCGCGTCGCGCAGCATGGTGACCCGGTCGGCGACCGCACCGGGTGACAGGTCGGGCAGGCGGTCGTCGTATCGGTGGTCACCGGCGAACGACGCCAGTGCGGGGTCGCTCTGAAGGATGGCGTCGACGATGCTCTCGGCGAGCGGCACGAACTCCGGCATGGAGCAAAATGTACTGCCTGGGGTCACCCCTCGGCTTTGCGGATCTCCTCAGCCAGAGCCAGCGCCGCCTGCCGCAGGGCGGCCTCGGGATCCTGACCGTCCGCCCGCGCCTCGGCGACCAGGCGCAGCAGCGTCGCCCCGAGGTCGGTGCCGGTGGGCAGCGGCACCTCGAGACCGGCCCGGCCGGCCCGCTGGAGGATCTTCGCCGCGAGCGACAGCGCCGGCTGGCTCAGGGCGATGCCCTCGAGCACCGAGTCCCGCGCCTTCTCTTCCTTCTTGATGCGTTCCCAGTTGTCGATGATGTCCTCGACGCTGCCGACCGTCTCGCCGGCGAAGACGTGCGGGTTGCGCCGCACCATCTTGTCGACCAGTCCCCCGGCGACGTCGTCGACGCTCCAGCGTTCGTCCTCGTCGCGGTCCTCGGCGAGGCGCGCGTGCAGGACGACCTGGAGCAGGACGTCGCCGAGCTCCTCGCGCAGCGCGTCGAGGTCACCGGCGACGATCGCGTCGTACGCCTCGTAGCTCTCCTCGAGCAGGTACTGCGCGAGGCTGGCGTGGGTCTGCTGCTGCTTCCACGGGTCACCGCCGGGCGACACCAGGCGGTCCATCACGGCGACGGCGTCGAGCAGCCGGGCGCCGGGCGGGTCCCACGAGCCGTAACAGAGCTCCAGCTCGGCCAGGGAGGGCTCGCGGGCCAGCCGCAGGCCGAGCCGCCGGGCGAAGTCCTCGTCACCGGCCGCACCGGCCAGCCAGATCACGGTGTCGTGCGAGGACAGGGCGGTGATCAGCGTCTCGGGGTCGGGCTCGACGACCGTGACGGGCACCCCGGAGGCGCGCAACGCCTCGGCCTGCTCGGTCTCGGCCGCCGTGTAGACCGGGTGGGCACGGGCGAGGTCCCAGGCCGCGGCCGTGAGCAGACCGGCCGGCAGTCGCGGGGACGTGACCAGCAGGACGATCCGCCCGGCCGGATCCATCAGGAGGAGACGTCGGAGACGAACGGCGCCTTCGAGGCATCGGCACCGGCGAACGACAGCTCGACCAGCGGCACCTCGGCGTTGCCCGCGTTGGCGGAGAGCAGCACGAGCTGCTGGTCGCCGTACCGCGGGTTGAGCTTGACGTTCTCGTCGGCAACGATCTTCAGCAGCTCGTCGCGCAGGCCGAGGCTCTGCTGCAGCGCCGTCTTGTTGGCGTCGGAGAGCTGCGACTTGAACTGCTCGTACGGCGTCGAGTCACCGGCGCCGGTCGCGAGCAGCCGGTCGTAGACCGGGCGCAGGTCCTCGTCGGAGAGCGGCGACGGCGTCACCTTGGGCAGCAGCGCCGCCCGCAGCTGGAAAGTCTTGGCGTAGAGCTTCGTGTATTCCCAGCCCGGCGAGAAGCTCGAACCCTGCGCCACGGCCTCGACCGTCGGCTCGGCGGCCGGCTGGACGTTGTGCGCGGCCGCGGCCCGCTCCAGCACGTCGACCGTGAGCAGTGCGTTGAGGACGTCCTTCTGCTTGAAGGGCATCTGCACCGGCGGGGCCGGCTCACCCGACGGGGCCGCCTGGTTCTGCTGCTGGATCTGCGCCCGCGACGCCGTCAGCTCGTCCTTGGCCTGGTCGTAGACCTTCTCCACCTGCGACTCGGTGATCGTCTTTCCACCGATGTACGCGGCCACGTCCGGCTCGGCCCGGCAGGCGGAAAGACCGCTGACGGCGAGGACTGCGACGACGGCGATGGATGCGAGTCGGCGGGCAGGCTGCATACCGATGACTCTCTCACGGCCCTTGTGACCCACGCCGCGCACCCCCGGAAATCGGATCATGCGGGCACCTTGGCCGGAACGTCACCGAGGACGTCCTTCAGCAGCTGCGCACACCACTGCAGCAGGGCCTGGTCGCGCAGCGGTTCGCCCCCGACCCGCCGGGTGCTCGGCCGGGGCACGCTGACCTGGTCGTTGGCGGTCTTGTAGACCGAGTCCGGGTGGTACCGCTTGAGCCGCATCTGCTTGGAGTCCGGCAGCGGCAGCGGCGAGAACCGCAGGTGTTTGCCCTGCACGGACACGTCGGTGAGGCCGTACGCGCGGGCCACCAGCCGGAACCGCGCCACCGCGATCAGGTTGGCCACCTCGGTCGGCGGCTCGCCGTAACGGTCGGTCATCTCGGCGACGACCTCGTCGAGGCGGGCGCTGTCGCGGGCTTCGGCGAGCTTGCGGTACATCTCCAGGCGCAGGCGTTCGACCGCGATGTAGTCGGTCGGCAGGTGCGCGTCGATCGGCAGGTCGATCTTGACCTCCGGCTCCTCCTCGGGGCGTTCGCCCTTGAAGGCGCTGACCGCCTCGCCGACCATCCGCACGTACAGGTCGAAGCCGACACCCTCGATGTGGCCGGACTGCTCGCCGCCGAGCAGGTTGCCGGCGCCGCGGATCTCGAGGTCCTTCATCGCGACGTACATGCCGGCGCCGAGCTCGGTGTGCTGGGCGATGGTCGCGAGCCGCTCGTGGGCGGTCTCGGTGAGCGGCTTCTCCCTCGGGTAGAGGAAGTAGGCGTAGGCGCGTTCCCGGCCCCGGCCGACCCGGCCGCGGATCTGGTGCAGCTGGGAGAGTCCGAGCAGGTCGGCACGCTCGACGATGAGGGTGTTGGCGTTCGGGATGTCGATGCCGGACTCCACGATGGTCGTGCAGACCAGGACGTCGAACTCCTTCTCCCAGAAGCCGACCATCACCTTCTCGAGCGCTTCCTCACCCATCTGGCCGTGCGCGACGGCGACCCGGGCCTCGGGCACCAGCTCGCGCAGGCGCCGGGCGGCCTTGTCGATCGACTCGACGCGGTTGTGCAGATAGAAGACCTGGCCGTCGCGCAGCAGCTCGCGGTGGATCGCCGCGGCCACCTGCTTGTCGTCGTACGCCCCCACGAACGTCAGCACGGGGTGCCGCTCCTCGGGCGGGGTGGCGATGGTCGACATCTCGCGGATGCCGGTGATCGCCATCTCGAGCGTCCGCGGGATCGGCGTGGCCGACATGGTGAGCACGTCGACGGACGCCCGCAGGGTCTTGAGCTGCTCCTTGTGCTCGACGCCGAACCGCTGCTCCTCGTCGACGATGACCATGCCGAGGTTCTTGAAGCGGGTCGCGGCGGCCAGCAGCCGGTGGGTGCCGATGACGATGTCGGCGGTGCCGGCGGCAGCGTCCTCCAGCGTCTGGGCGGCTTCCTTCGGCGTCTGGAAGCGCGACAGCTGCTTGATGGTCACCGGGAACTGGCTCATCCGCTCGGCGAACGTGTTGTAGTGCTGCTGGGCGAGCAGCGTCGTCGGCACCAGGATCGCGACCTGCTTGCCGTCCTGCACCGCCTTGAACGCCGCGCGGACCGCGATCTCGGTCTTGCCGTACCCGACGTCGCCGCAGATCAGGCGGTCCATCGGGATCGCCTGCTCCATGTCGTGCTTGACCTCGATGATCGCGGCCATCTGGTCGGGCGTCTCCGTGTACGGGAAAGCGTCCTCGAGCTCGCGCTGCCACGGCGTGTCGGGACCGAACGAGTGGCCCTTCGACGCCTGGCGGGCGGCGTACAGCTGGATGAGCTGGGCAGCGATTTCGCGCACGGCCTTGCGCGCCCGGGCCTTGCTCTTCTGCCAGTCGGAGCCGCCCATCTTGTGCAGCGCGGGCGACTCGCCACCGACGTACCGGGAGAGCTGGTCGAGCTGGTCGGTGGGCACGAAGAGGCGGTCACCGGGCTGGCCGCGCTTGGAGGCGGCGTACTCGATGACCATGTACTCGCGCTCGGCGCCGTTGACCGTGCGCTGCACCAGCTCGACGTACTTGCCGATGCCGTGCTGCTCGTGCACGACGTGGTCGCCGGGCTTGAGCTCCAGCGGGTCGATGGTGTTGCGCCGCCGGCTGGGCATCTTGCGCATGTCCTTGGTGGACGCGCCGCGGCCGCCGGTGATGTCGTTGCCGGTGATGACGGCCAGCTTCGAGCCCTCGTCGACAAAGCCGTGGTTGAGACCGCCGCAGGTGACGAGCAGCTGACCCGGCTCGACGGCGACCGGGATCGAGTCGACCGGGGTGACGCCGAGACCGGCGTCGCGCAGCAGCTCGGTGGCCCGCTGGGCGGTGCCGTGGCCCTCGAAGACCAGCGCGATCGACCAGTTGTCGGACGACCAGGTCTGCAGGTCGGCGGCCAGTTTGGCGGTGTCGCCGTGGTAGAGCGGCACGGGCTGGGCGTGCAGGGCGATCGCGTCACCGAGGTCGGGCGAGACCTCCACCGCGGGGGTGTCGAGCCAGGGCGTCTCGGACTCCGGCGCGTCGGCCTCGGCCAGGCCGAACGGCGAGACGGTCCACCAGGGCTGGTGCAGGACCGCGGCGTGGGCGCGTACGTCGGCCAGGGTCTTGAAGGCGGCGGCGCCGACGTCGATCGGGGCCTGGCCACCGACGGCGGCCGCGGCCCAGCCGGCCTCGAGGAACTCGTCCGAGGTCCGGGTCAGGTCGTGGGCCCGGGTGCGGATCCGCTCGGGGTCGCAGAGCAGCACGTGGGTGCCGCGGGGCATGCAGTCGATGAGCAACTCCATCGAGTCGGTGCCCTCCATCAGGGCGGGTGCCAGCGACTCCATGCCCTCGACCGGGATGCCCTCGGCGAGCTTGTCGAGGATCTCGGCGATCTCGGGGTGCTCCTCGGCGAGCTGAGCGGCCCGGGTCCGCACCGGCTCCGTGAGCAGCAGCTCACGGCACGGGGGCGCCCAGAGCCGCTGGACCTCCTCGATGGTCCGCTGGTCGGCGACGGCGAAGGTGCGGATCTCCTCCACCTCGTCGCCCCAGAACTCGACCCGGGACGGGTGCTCGTCGGTCGGCGGGAAGACGTCGAGGATGCCACCGCGGACGGCGAATTCGCCGCGCTTGGTGACCAGGTCGACCCGGGCGTACGCCATGTCGGTGAGCCGGCGCGCGACACCCTCGAGCTCGGCCGTCCCACCGGGGGTGAGCTCGACGGGCTCGAGGTCGCCGAGCCCCTTGAGCTGCGGCTGGAGCAGGCTGCGCACGGGCGCGACCACCACCTGGACCGGGCCGTTCTCGGGGTGTGCGAGCCGGCGCAGCACGGCCAGGCGGCGCCCGACGGTGTCGGAACGCGGGGAGAGGCGCTCGTGCGGCAGCGTCTCCCAGGACGGGAAGACGGCGACGCGGTCGGGCGAGATCAGGCAGCCGAGCGCGTCGGCCAGGTCGTCGGCCTCGCGGCTGGTCGCGGTCACGGCGAGGACCGGACGGCCGGCGCCACCGGTCTCGGCCGGTCCGGCGACCGCGGCCACGACGAACGGGCGCAGCGAGGCGGGTGCGGTGAGGTCGAGGGCGTCGGAGTCGGCTCCGCCCTTGTGAGCCAGATCGCGGGCCCGGGCCAGCCCGCGGTCACGCAGGGCGGCCGGGATCAGGCCACTGAGTTGCATGGAAAAAGACCCCCGGAAGGCACATCGAAAACCCCCGACGCCAGTTGGACGGGGGGTATGCCCCAAAGCTTAGTCCGCCGATCGGCTGCACCGGCACGACGGACCGCTATCGGACAGCAAGTCCGACATGACAACAAATAGGTAGTTCAGACTGCCCGTTCGTTGTGGGGGGAATTGTCTGGGGAGGCAATGTGCGGGTTCTGCTGCTCGTGTCGGCGTTCAACGGTCTGAGCCAGCGGGTCTGGTGCGCGCTGCGGGAGGCGGGCCACGACGTCGGGGTCCTGGTCGCCACCGGGCACGAGGACATCGTCGACGGGGTCGCGGCCGCACAACCCGAGCTGATCATCTGCCCGTACCTCAAGGACCGGGTCCCCGCCGAGGTCTGGAAACACCACCGCACGGTGATCATCCACCCGGGGCCGGTCGGTGACCGCGGGCCGTCGTCGCTGGACTGGGCCATCCTCGAGGGCGCCCCCACCTGGGGTGTGACCGCCCTGCAGGCCGTCGAGGAGCTGGACGCGGGCCCGATCTGGGCGACCCGCACGTTCCCGATGCCCGCCGCCGCCCCCCGCAAGTCGTCCCTCTACAACGGACCGGTCGCCGATGCGGCCGTGGAGTGTGTCTTCGAGGTGCTCACGAAGGCCGCCGACCCCGCGTTCCGGCCGGTGCCCGCGACCGAGCTGACCATCGAGGTGCAGGGCGCCCGGCCGCGGCCCGCGATGAAGCAGGCGGACCGCGCCTTCGACTGGACGCAGCCCTCCGAGCACATCATCCGGCGGATCCGGGCCGCCGACGGCAACCCGGGCGTGCGTACGACGCTCGCCGGTCTGGACGTCTTCGCCTACGACGTGCACCCGGGGCTGACCCGGGGTGCGCGCCCCGGCACCCTGCTCGGCCGCCGGCAGGGCGCTGTGCTCGTCGGCACCGGCGACGGCAGCGTCTGGCTCGGCCACCTGCGCGACGCCACGCAGACGCGGCCGGTCAAGCTGCCCGCGACCACCCTGCTCGGCAAGCGGCTGCGCGGTGTGCCCAACTCACCCGTACCCGTGGGCACCGAACCGGAAGGACCCGCGTACCGGCAGGTGCGGTACCGGCGGTCCGGACCGGTCGGCTGGCTGGCCTTCGACTTCTACAACGGCGCGATGTCCGCCGGGCACTGCCGCCGGCTGCTGGCCGCGTTCCGGCACGCCGCGGCGCAGGACACCCGGGTGCTCGTGCTGCGCGGCGGCACGGACACGTTCAGCAACGGGATCCACCTGAACGTCATCGACGCGTCCGGTGACCCCGCCGACGCCGCCTGGGCGAACATCAAGGCCATCAACGAGGTGTGCCGCGAGATCATCACGTGCACGCGGCAGGTCGTGATCGCCGCGTACGCGGGCAGTGCCGGCGCCGGTGGCGCGATGCTCGGCCTCGGTGCCGACATCGTCGCGGCCCGGCAGGGTGTGGTCCTCAACCCGTACTACGACATGGGGCTCTACGGCTCCGAGCTGCACACCTTCACGCTGCCCCGGCGGGTCGGACCGGAGACCGCCCAGCGGCTCATCGACGCGAAGCTGCCGGTCAGCGCCGAGCAGGCCGCCGACCTGGGGCTGGTCGACGAGGTCGGGCCGCGCCACCCCGAGGCGTACGGCGAGTGGCTCACCGCTCTGGCCGTGCGGCAGGCCGACGCGCGGGAGGCGCGCCGCCGTCAGGCCGCGAAGGCCAAGCGGCTCGCCGGGGAACGGGTGCCGCTGGACGCGTACGAGGCGCGGGAGCTGGCCGAGATGAGCAGCGACATGTTCGGCGACCGGTCCGGTTTTGCCGCCGCCCGGCGGGCGTTCGTGGGCAAGGTGCGTCCCACCACCACACCCGCCCACCTGCTGCCGGCCCCGCGCTCGGAGCAGCCCGCGGCCCGGCCGCGTCAGCTGAGCCGCCCGCGCAACACCGCGCCGGCCGGTGACACCCAGGTCCGGGTGCGGTCCGCGGTCCCGATGTCGGCCTGATCCCCCGCACGCCACGGCGGACGCCCCTCGGGCGTGCGCCGATTCCGCCATGCCCGGGTCTGAGAGGACGCCGATGAGCGACCAAGGAATTCCCGCGCCCAGAGCAGCTGTCGATCCCGCCCTGGCGCGAGCCCTGAACACACCGACCCAGCTTCTGCCCGGCAAGTACGAGTACAGCGGCTACAGCGTGCTGGCCGGACCGGCCGAGGTGCCCGGCCCCGGCCCGCAGCGGGTGCGGATGCGCCCGCTGGCCAGCCGCCGCCCGATCGCCACGGTGCTGATCACCCTGTTTGCGTTCGCCTTCGAGAGCACGTTCTTCGCCTGGCTGCTCTCCTCGATCGAGGTGCCCGACGCGCACCTGCACCGCTGGCTCTACGCGGCCACCGTCGTCATGATCGTGGCGACCGCGCTGATCGAACTGTTCCGGCTGGTCAACGTGTTCACGCTGTGCCTGGCCACACTGTGGGCGCGTGATCCCGTGCCGATGATCCCGGACCGGGCGCTGCGCGTCGCCTTCCTCACCACGATCGTGCCGGGCAAGGAACCGGTCGACATGGTCGAGCGCACGCTGACGGCTGCCCGCGCGATCCGGCACCCCGGCTGTTACGACGTCTGGCTGCTCGACGAGGGCGACAACGACGAGGTCAAGGCGATGTGCGCGCGGCTCGGTGTGCAGCACTTCAGCCGCAAGGGCCGGCCGGAGTACAACACCCCGGCGGGTGCGTTCAAGGCGAAGACCAAACACGGCAACTACAACTCGTGGGTGGAGGAGAACGGCGACGACTACGACGTGTTCGTCTCGGTCGACCCGGACCACGTGCCGATGCCGAACTTCTGCGAGCGGCTGCTCGGGTACTTCCGCGATCCCGACGTGGCGTTCGTGGTGGGCCCGCAGATCTACGGGAACTACGACAACGTCGTCACCCGCTGGGCCGAGTCGCAGCAGTACCTCTTCCACTCGTTGCTCCAGCGGGCCGGCAACCGGCTCGGCGTCTCGATGCTGGTCGGTACGAACAACGCCGTCCGCATCTCGGCCCTGCGCAGCATCGGTGGCCTCCAGGACTCGATCACCGAGGACATGGCCACCAGTCTGGTGCTGCACAGCGCGCGCAACCCGCACTCCGGCAAGCGCTGGCGTTCGGTCTACACGCCGGACGTGCTCGCGGTCGGTGAGGGCCCGTCGTCGTGGACCGACTACTTCACCCAGCAGCACCGGTGGTCACGGGGTACGGACGAGGTTGTCGTCACGTCGTTCCTGAAGTTCCTGTGGCGGCTCGGGCCCCGGCGTGGGCTGCACTACTGGCTGCTGACCTCGTACTACCCGCTGACCGCGCTGGCCTGGCTGCTCGGTGCGGCCAACGCCGTCTGTTATCTGGTGCTGGGCGCCAAGGGTGTGCAGGTGCCGCAGGAAGTCTGGCTGATGCTCTATGTGGACGCCGCGCTCTTCCAGCTGGGCCTCTACGTGTGGAACCGCCGCCACAACACCAGCCCGCACGAGGAGGCCGGTTCGTCGGGGCTCACGGGCATGCTCGTCTCGACGCTGTCCACACCCGTCTACGTGTCGTCCTACCTCGGGGCACTGCTGCGCCGGAAGACCGGCTTCGTGGTGACGCCGAAGGGCGACTCGTCCAGCCCGGACCGGCTGCTGACCTTCGGGCCGGGCCTGCGGTGGGCCGCGTTCTACGTCGCGCTGCTCATCGCCGCGCCGATCGGCGGGCACGTCGACGGCGCGATGTGGCTGTGGCCCGCCATCAACCTCGTCATCTGCCTGATGCCGCCCGCGATCTGGGCCGGTCAGGAATATCAGCGCCGCCGGGCCACCCCGCCGCCCTCCGGCACACCGTCCGAGAAGAACACCGAAGAGCCCGTGGAGTCGTACGTATGAAACCCCGCCCCCGCATGTCGACGGCCCGCCGCCTGCTGAGCGGCGTGATCGGTCTCGTCGTCCTCGGCCTGCTCGTCTTCGTCAACCGTCCCGTGGTCGCGTTCGGGTCCGACGCCCTGCACGACTTCACCATCAACCGCCAGTCCTACAAGGAGAAGTACGGTCACTGGGCGCGGCTGCCGGTGCCGCAGAAGTACCGGGTCAACGCCATCCACGCGGCCCTGCTGAACACCGGCAAGGTGCTGATCGTGGCGGGCAGCGGCAACAACCGGGAGAACTTCGAAGCCGGCACCTTCCGGACGGTCCTGTACGACCCCGCGAAGAACTCGTTCACCGAGGTGCCGACACCGACGGACGTCTTCTGCGCCGGGCACACGTTCCTGCCCAGCGGCAACCTGCTGATCGCGGGCGGGACGAAGTCGTACGAGGTCCTGGAGAAGGACATCACGCACGCCGCCGGGGTCATGAAGATCAAGAACGAGTCACCGGCGGGTGGCCCGCGGAAGTTCCCGAAGGGCACCCGGCTGACGGCCGCGGACGGCCGGGCCTACCTGACCCGCGACGACGTGACCGTGCCGCCGGCGAAGGCGATGAACCACGGCGGCAAGGTGATGACCCACGCGGGCGCGGCCGAGGTCTGGGTCGACGCCGTGGCGGAGGGTGATGCCTCGATCGTCGACCACCCCGCCCAGTACGCGGTGGCCGGTCTCACCGGGCTGGACAAGCGCAACATCTACGGCGTCTCCGACAAGATCACGCGGGAGAAGCAGGAGTACGGCGGTGACAAGACGTCGTACGAGTTCGACCCGCGCACCGAGCGCTACGTGCGGACCGGTGACATGGTCAAGAGCCGCTGGTACCCGACCCTGGCCGAGCTGCCGAACGGTGACGTGCTCGCGGTCTCGGGGCTGGACGAGTTCGGCCGCATGCTGCCCGGCGACAACGAGCGGTACGTCAAGGACCAGCGGCGCTGGGTCGACGCGCCGAAGCTCAAGCGGGTCTTCCCCACCTATCCCGGCCTGCACCTGATGACCGACGGGCGGCTGTTCTTCTCCGGCTCGAACTCCGGGTACGGCTCGGACACCGAGGGGCGTACGCCCGGGCTGTGGGACCTGCGTGACAACAAGTTCCAGGTTGTCCCCGGACTGCCGGAACCGCGGCTGACCGAGACGAGCTCGTCCGTGCTGCTGCCGCCCGCACAGGACCAGCGCGTCATGATCTTCGGTGGTGGTGAGGTCGGCGAGTCCCCGATCTCCACCCGGCGGACGGCGATCGCCGACCTGGACGGGCCGCGGCCGGCGTACCTGCCGGGACCCGACCTGCCGCAGCCGGCGCGCTACCTGAGCACCGTCGTGCTGCCCGACGACACCGTCCTGACGACCGGCGGCTCGTCCGGGTATCGCGGCGGTGAATACCGCGGCAAGACCCGCAGCGACCTGTTCAACGTGCAGATCTACCGGCCCGCCAAGGACCGCTTCGAGACGGCGGCCGAGTCGACCGTCGGCCGCAACTACCACTCGGAGGCGCTGCTGCTGCCGGACGGACGGGTCATCACGATGGGCAGCGACCCGCTCTACGACACCGCCGGCAAGGACCCCGGCACCTTCGAACAGCGCATCGAGGTCTACTCACCGCCGTACCTGTTCAAGGGCAAACGACCGGTGGCCGGCGCCGGACCGACCGCCGTGCAGCGCGGCACGACCGTCGACTTCGCCACCCCGGACGCCAAGCGGATCCGTACGGCCAGACTGCTGCGGCCCGGCGCGGTCACCCACGTGACCGACGTGGACCAGCGGTCCGTTGCCCTGGACGTGACACCGACCGCCGACGGCGTGGCGCTGTCCGTGCCGAAGTCCAAGGGGCTCGTGCCGTCCGGCTGGTACATGCTCTTCCTGGTCGACGACAAGGGTGTGCCGTCGACCGGGCGCTGGGTCCAGGTGCGCTGACGATGCGCCGCCACTGGCCGCTGATCGCCGCCGGACTCTCCCTGACGCTGGTCCTCACGGCCATCGTGACCCTCTCGATGCGCGGTGACGACTCGCCTGTGGTGGTCGGTCCGGCCGCTGCGCAGAAACCCGTACCCACTCCGTCGCGGGCCGGGCGGCTCGCCGATCGTCTGCTCTACGTCGACCCGCAGGGCGCGGCGATCGAACAGGCCGCCGAGTGGGAACGCGCCGGGCGTACCGAGGATGCCCGGACCGTCCGCCGGATCGCCGACCAGCCGACCGCGACCTGGTTCGCCGACGACTCCCCCGGTTACGCCCAGCGGGCCCGGCAGCTGGTCACGGCCGCGACCGCGGCCGGCCGGCTGCCCGTCCTGACCTTCTACAACATCCCCTACCGGGACTGCTCCGGTCAGTCCGCCGGCGGCGCGGCGGACGCCGAGGACTACCGATCCTGGGTACGCGCACTGGCGGCCTCCCTCGACGGACACCGGGCGCTGATCGTGCTGGAACCGGACGCGATCCCGCAGGCGGTCCAGGGCTGCCTCGACGCCGAAGACACCGCCGAGCGGTACACCCTGCTGGCCGAGGCCGTGGACGCGTTGCGCGCGTTGCCGGGTGTGCTCGTCTACCTCGACGCCGGCAACCCGACCTGGATCGAGCCGGGCCCGATGACCACCGCACTACGCCGGTCGGGTATCGAACGCGCCTACGGTTTTGCGCTCAACGTGGCCAACTTCGAGACGACCGAGGACAACCTCGCGTACGGCGCCCGTCTGTCCACATTGCTCGGCGGCACGCACTTCGTGATCGACACGAGCCGCAACGGCAACGGTCCGGCGCAGAAGGGCGCAGGCGACCGCCACTGGTGCAACCCGTCCGGCCGCGCACTGGGCGAGACGCCGACCACCCGCACCGGGGTTCCCCTCGCCGACGCGTTCCTGTGGATCAAACGCCCGGGCGAGTCCGACGGCGCCTGCGGCAGCGGCGCTCCCCCGGCCGGCCAGTGGTGGCCGGAGTACGCCCTTGATCTGGCGGGGCCCCCGTCCTGACCCCGGGATTGTTACGGTGTCCGCCTTCGGGGGAGGACATGCATGAGGTTCAGGGTGATGGCGCTCGCGCTGGTCGCGGCCGCGGCGGTGACCGCGGTGGTGCTGCCGGCGGACGCGGCCGAGACACCGGTGTTCACGTCGGGTGACGTCGGCTTCTCGGAGGGCGGGTCGCTCGACGGCCTGGCCGGGCGGCTCGACGCGATGGACGCCTACGTCGGTGATCGCAAGCCGATGCTGCGGCTCGACCTGAACTGGTCGGCGGTCCAGCCGGCCGCCACGGACGAGCCGCGGTTCACGGCGCTGGACCCGGTTGTCGACGCCGCAGCCGCCCGGGGCATCCGCGTGCTGCTGATCCTGAACTACGGCACGACCTGGACCGGCGGTGTGCACTCGTTCCCGTCCAGCGACGCCGCCTGGCGCGGCATCGTCGACGCCACGGTGACGCACTTCGGCAGCAAGGTGCAGGCGTACGAGGTGTGGAACGAGCCGAACTACGCCCGGTTCGGTGACTACGGCGACGGCAGTGCCGGTGTCCGGCGGGCGCGGTACTGGCAGCTGGTCCGGATCGCCCACGACCGGGTGCACGCCGGCTGCGCCGGCTGTGTCGTGCTCGCCGGGGCCTCGGGTGTCGGCGACGCGGTGAGCGAGACCCGCAACGACAACGAGTCGGCGCAGTGGCTGGACTGGGCCTACGCCAACGGTTACAAGAACAGCTTCGACGCGGTCGCGCATCACCCGTACCCGGCGTGGAACATGGGCCGCAGCCCGTCCCGGCCGGAGTGCACGACGCGGTGGTGGAGCATGTTCGGGCCGCCCGACGCCAAGTGCGCCGAGCTGGCGGCGGTCCGGGCCGTGATGGTCGCGCGCGGCGACTCGGCCAAGAAGATCTGGGGCACGGAGTTCGGCTACCCGTCGACGGGCACCGGCATCACCAAGCTGACCCCGGCCGCCGTCCGCGACAACCTCGAGGAGAGCGTGCGGATGTGGCGGGCCCTCGACTACACCGGGCCGCTGTTCCTCTACTCGTTCCGCGACGCAGCCGTGTGCGGTCCCGATCCGGCCGACGCCGAGTGCCACTTCGGGCTCGTCGACACGGCGGGAAAGCCCAAGCAGCCGGCGTACGACAGTCTCCAGCTCGCGTTGACCGACACCCGGCTGCGGACCCTCGCACCGGGCCGGTCACTGCACCGGGCCTCGGCCCTGCGCTCGACCGACGGCCGCCTCGAGCTGTGGCTGCGGGCCGACGGCAACCTGATCCTCTACCTGGGCAAGACCGAGCTGTGGAAGAAGGTCGGTCTCCAGGGTGTCCGCCTGACCAACCAGACCGACGGCAACCTGGTGCTCTTCGACGGCGCGGGCAAGCGGGTCTGGAGCACCGGCGCCGAGGGCCGCGGTGTCTCCGACCTCGATCTGCAGGACGACGGCAACCTTGTGCTCTACCCGCGGGACAAGTCCAAGAAGCTGTGGTCCACGAACACCTACGGGCACTGACCCCCACGCTGGAGTCAGTGCCCGCAGGCCGCAGGCTGGGTCAGCCCTCGATGCCGTTGACCGGCGGCACCTCGAGGGTGCGCGCGGTCGGCGTACCGCCCAGGATGATCTTCCGGAGCGACGTGTTGTTCGTCGTGCTGAGCTCGGTCAGCTTGTTCGACGGGTTGGCCTTGGTCTCGATGTAGTAGGTGCCGTTCGGCAGGTCGGTCACCTCGAAGGACTGGCCGGGCCGGTCCTGCGTGTAGGTGTCACCGTTGCCGATGTCGAGCACCTCGCGCACCGCGACGGCCGTGTTCTGGCCACAGGAGCTGGAGAGGTCGGTGTTCTCCGGGCGCCACTTGGCGTTCGGGATCGTGTAGTCGACCGCGTCCGTGTTGGCCAGGCAGAAGGCCTCCTTGCCGCTGCGCACGGCGAGCTTCTGGTCGGCCGCGAGCAGGTTGTACTGCGCGAAGTCGGTGAAGTGCCAGTGGCGGTGTCCCTCGCGGGCGTCCCACTCCATCGTGCCGGCGGCGACCGAACCGGTCTCCTTGCCGTTGGCGTCGAAGAAGTACTGGTACGCGTCCATCAGGTCCGTACCGGTCTGGCGGAAACCGTCGACCAGCAGCGGCGACGTGCCCGCGTTCCAGACGGTGGCGCCGAAGGCGACGTAGCTCTTGTCGCCCTCCTGGTTGAGCGAGATGCCCCACGCGGGAAGCGACTTCAGGTCGGGGCGGGGGCCCTTCGCGATGCTCGACGCCTTCACGGCCTTCGGCTTCTTCGCCGGCGGCCGGAAGTTCGGCTTGTACGCCGAGATCTGCAGCGACGGGTCACCCTGGCCGGCGTGCTCGCCGTGCTCGGCGACAGCCGCTTCCGGTGAGGTGTCCTGGCCGACGCGGGCCGCCTTGGACTTGGCCACGACGGCCTCGCCATCGGCGGTCTCGCGCTCGTCGATCGTCTCGACCTTGACGTTGATCTTCAGCGTCCCGCTGTCGGCGGCGATCTTGAAGTAGTCCTGGTACTGCTTGTTCAACGAGACCGTGGCGGTGTAGCTGCCGTCGGCCAGGTCGAAGTCCTCGCCCTTGGGCATGCTGTCGGTGGCGGCGTTCCAGCCCGCCTGGATGCCCCAGACCGCGCCCAGGTTGAACGGGTTGTAGTCGCTGCAGCCCTGCGGGTAGGGGTTCTCCGCGGGTGCGTCACGCCGGGTCCGCGCCGAGTTGTAGCTGTTCGGGCAGAAATCCGTGGTGTAGTTGGCCACCTGGGCGCCGGCCGCGTCCTTGATGGTGACCGTGGTGAAGTCCTTGAGCCCGCCCCAGCCGGTGACCATACCGGCGGGCAGCTGCACGTTCTTCTTCTTGCCGTTCTTGACCACGACCTGGTTGGCCACGATCGGGTCGGCGTACGACTTGCGGGTCGCCCGGATCTCGAACGGGTCCTTGCCCGCGATCACGTTGACGCCCAGATCGAAGTACAGGTACGCCTGGCCGTCGTCGTCCCAGATGTAACGCTCGGCGACGACGTTGGGGGTGGCCAGGGTGAACGCCAGTGGCGGCGGGTCGGTGGCCGCATTGGCCACGCCCATGCCGGCGGCGGTGAGTCCCACCGCGGTGGCCACAGCGCCGGCCACCAGTACTCGGGTCCTTCTTGTCATGCTTTTTCCTTCCGGGAACCTTTGTGTCGCACAGGTAAACCGGAAAGACGTGAAGCGGACGTAAGGACCTATGAGACTTACCTCAAATCACGCAGGCAGGGCGGCTCACCGATACGATCGGCAAAGTCGGGACAGCGCTGTCCTCCGTACGCGACGTAGAGGAGCGCCCCGGTGACAGACCAGCACGGCCAGCTCGACCCCGACGGCCCCGACGCGGCGCTGCGCGCCGACATCCGGCGCATCGGCACGTTGCTCGGCCAGACCCTCGCCCGGCAGGAGGGCAAGCCCCTGCTCGACCTGGTCGAGGAGGTCCGAGCGCTGGTCCGGGCCGACGCCCCGGCCGCGGCCGAGCGCCTCGCCGCCATGGACGTCACCACCGGCACCAAGCTGGCCCGGGCGTTCTCCACCTACTTCCACCTGGCGAACATCACCGAGCAGGTGCACCGCTCCCGCGACCTGCAGCGCCGCCGCGCCCGTGACGGCGGCTGGCTCGACCAGGCCGCCAAGCGGATCGCCGAGCAGGGTGTGCCCGCCGACGAGATCGCCGCCGCCGCCCGCCGCCTCGCGGTCCGCCCGGTCTTCACCGCCCACCCGACCGAGGCGGCCCGCCGCTCGATCCTGTCCAAGCTGCGGCAGCTCGCCGACTCCCTGGACGGCGAGGCCAGCGCCGCGATCCTGTACGGCGCCAGCGACACCACCGCCTCGACCCGGCGCTTCGCGGAGCTGATCGACCTGCTCTGGCAGACCGACGAGCTGCGCCTGGACCGCCCGGACCCGACCGACGAGGCCCGCAACGCCGTCTACTACCTCAAGGACCTCTACGCCGAGGCCGCGCCGCAGGTGCTCGACGACCTCGCCGAGACGCTGCGCCAGCTCGGCGTGGAGACGGCACCGACGTCGCGCCCGCTGACCTTCGGCACCTGGATCGGCGGCGACCGCGACGGCAACCCGTTCGTCACGCCGGCCGTCACCCGCGACGTGCTGATGATCCAGCACGAGCACGGCATCCAGGCCACCGAGGCCGCCATGGACGCCCTGATCGACGAGCTGTCGGTGTCCCGGCGGCTGCGCGGGGTGTCCCTGGACCTCTCCGCCAGCCTCGCCAAGGACCTCGACCTCCTGCCCGAGGTCGCGGAGCGCTTCCGGCGCACCAACGCCGAGGAGCCGTACCGCCTGAAGGTCCGGTGCATCAAGGCGAAGCTGGCCAACACCCGCGAACGCCTGCGCCGCGGCACCGCACACGTCGCCGGCCGGGACTACCTCGGCAGCGACGAGCTCATCGCCGACCTCGAGCTCATGCGCGCGTCCCTGGCCCGCAACTCCGGCCAGCTCACCGCGGTCGGCACGGTCGCGTCGGCCATCCGTACGGTGTCGAGCTTCGGCCTCCAGCTGGCGACGCTCGACGTCCGTGAGCACGCGGAGAAGCACCACGAGGTGCTCGCCCAGATGTACACGCAGGTCGGCGAGGTCGACGACTACCTGTCGCTGGGCCGCCCCGAGCGCACCAAGCTGCTCGCCACCGAGCTCACCGGACGCCGGCCGCTGTCCAGCGCCGACACCCCGCTCACCGACTCGGCGCGCAAGACGTTCGACGTGTTCAACACCATCCGCGAGTCGCAGGACCGGTTCGGCGCGGAGGTCATCGAGTCGTACATCATCTCGATGACCCTCGGCGTCGACGACGTGCTCGCCGCGGCGGTCCTCGCCCGCGAGTCCGGCCTGATCGACATCCAGAACGGCCGGGCCCGGATCGGCATCGTCCCACTCCTGGAGACCCCGGCCGAGCTGGACGCCGGTGGCGAGCTGCTCGACGAGATGCTGTCGCTCCCCGCGTACAGGGAGATCGTGAAGGCTCGGGGTGACCTGCAGGAGGTCATGCTCGGCTATTCCGACAGCAACAAGGAAGCCGGCATCACCACCAGCCAGTGGTCGATCCACAAGGCCCAGCGCGCCCTGCGTGACGTGGCGGCCCGGCACGGCGTCCGGCTGCGGCTCTTCCACGGCCGCGGTGGCACGGTCGGCCGTGGTGGCGGCCCCACGCACGAGGCGATCCTGGCGCAGCCGTACGGCACCCTCGACGGCGCGATCAAGGTGACCGAGCAGGGTGAGGTCATCTCCGACAAGTACACGCTGCCCGCGCTGGCCCGCGAAAACCTCGAGCTGACCGTGGCCGCGGTGCTGCAGGCGACCCTGCTGCACACCACACCGTCGGTCGACCTGGAGTCGCTGGCCCGCTGGGACGGCGCGATGGACACGGCGTCCGGTGCGGCGTTCGGCGCCTACCGCGCTCTGGTCGAAAATCCGGACCTGCCCGCGTACTTCTGGGCGGCGACCCCGACCGAGCTGCTGGGCGCGCTGAACATCGGCTCCCGGCCCGCGAAGCGGCCGAACACCGACGCCGGTCTCGGCGGCCTCCGGGCAATCCCGTGGGTCTTCGGCTGGACTCAGACCCGGCAGATCGTGCCGGGCTGGTTCGGGGTCGGCACGGGCCTGGAAGCGGTCCGCGCGGCCGGCCAGGCCGACGTCCTCCAGGAGATGTACGCCAACTGGCAGTTCTTCCGCACCTTCATCTCCAACGTCGAGATGATGCTGGCGAAGACCGACCTCAACATCGCCCGCCGCTACGTCGAGACCCTGGTCCCGGCCGACCTCAAGCCGATCTTCACCACGATCGAGCAGGAGTACGCAAAGACGGTCGAGCAGATCCTGGCCATCACCGGCCGCGAGGACCTGCTGTCGAGCCAGCCGGAGCTGTCGCGCACGCTGGGCGTCCGCGACACCTACCTGGAGCCGCTGCACCACCTGCAGGTGGCGCTGCTCCGCCAGTACCGCGAGCTCAACGACGAGGACCGCTCCCTGCCGACGGCGCCGGGCACCCGCCGGGCCACCTCGGACTCGACGGCCCTCGAACGCGCCCTGCTCACCACCGTGAACGGCATCGCCGCCGGCATGCGCAACACCGGCTGACCCACTGTTCTGAAACGTGTTGATGGCCGGGCCTCGAAGGCCCGGCCATCGCCATGTCAGACGGCGTCCGGGTACAGCACCCGCGGGTCACCGGCCAGCGCCGCCTTGACCTGCGCGGTCGGCTCGTCCACGATCACCTCGAGCTGCCCGGCCTCGATCCCGTCGAGCGACAGCCGCGCCACCTCGAGCGGCGCCACCTTCTCGATGTCGAACCCGGCCATCATGTCCGTGTCGGCCGCACCGAGCAGCACCCCGGTGACCAGAGTGCCCTGCTTCGCCAGCTCGAGACGCACACCGTTGGTGAGGCTCCACTCGGCCGCCTTGGCCGCCGCATAACCGTTGGCACCGTCGTAGGAAACCCACGACAACCGCGACAGCACGTTGAGGACGGCACCACCCCCGAGCTGCGGCGCAAAGGCCCGGATCATGCTCAGCGTGCCCCAGAAATGCGTGTCGAACTCCAGCCGGACCTTCTCCAGATCCCCCGTCACCAGGTTGCTGTAGGTCGACACCCCCGCATTGTTGATCAGCAGGTTGACGTCGCCGGCCCGCTCCGCCACAGCGGCAACGGACGCAGGATCAGTGATGTCGAGCTGCAACGTCTCGACACCCGGCAGATCGATCGATTCAGGCTTGCGCGCGGTCGCATAAACCTTGGCCGCCCCCCGCTCCAGCAGGTGCTGAGCAAACGCCCGCCCGATCCCACGGTTGGCGCCGGTGACAAGAGCAACTGACCCAGAAATCTTCATACGGCTACGCTAAAACCTGACACTGACGTCAGAGGCAAGAACCGTGACCACCCTCACGCAGCGAAGGACGGACCATGCGCATCGGCGAGCTGGCAACAAAATCCGGCGTGAGCGTCCGCGCCCTGCGTTACTACGAGGAGCAGCGCCTCCTGGCCGCCGAACGCACCACCAGCGGCCAGCGCGTCTACCCACCCAAGGCCCTGGACCGCGTGCAGCTCATCCAGCAGCTCTACGCCGCCGGCCTGCCGAGCAAAACAATCCTCGACCTGCTCCCCTGCGTGGACGCCGGCGTCAGCACCCCGGAATCCCTGGCCCGCCTGTCCCTCGAACGCAACCGCATCAACGACCAGATCAACTCCCTGATCGCCACCCGCGACCGCCTGGACGCCGTAATCGCCGTAGCCACCGACTCCACCCACCCCTGCCACACACCCTGACAACCCCAGCCCCCAGACTCGACCGTCCACCACTGTCGGACCCCAGCCGTACCGTGTGACCCATTCACGCGCGAAGCAGGGAGCAGGACTTTGCAGGAAGAAGGCCGATTCCTTCACGGAGTCAGCATCGGCGGCTACCGAAGCTTCTCCGGCGAACAGCAGACACTCGGCGGCCTCAGCCGAATCAACATCCTGGCCGGCCAGAACAACGCCGGAAAATCCAACATCATCCGCTTCCTCAAGGGCTACCTACGCCCCGACGCAATAACTCCGGACGAACTGGATCTCCCGGCCGGCAGGCCGCGAGGCTCGGGCATGACAATGTCGCTCGCCAGGCCCATACGCGACGACGACTTGGAAGCCGCCCTCGAGCCCTACCGACAGCAAGGCAGCATCGACGCCGGGCTGAGAGCTCTCAAGAAGATCTTTCACGCATCCGCCATGGATCGCGGCTACGACGACCTGGTCTGGTTCGATTACCGACTCCCGGACCCGTCAAGCGGATCGTGGGGGACATGGCGCCTTGGCGAGCAGCAGATCGGCCAGATTGTCTCAGCTGAGTTTCATGGCTACGGCGAGACTCAGCTTCGCGACGCGACAATGAGCGTGTTCCACCGAGCAGGTTCCAGCGCAGACAACCTTCGCCGACTCCTCGAGTTGTTCAGCCCGCTTCGCCACCTCCCGAAATTTGAGGTTGTGGAGGCGTTCCGGCAGATCAGGGTTGACTCGGCCACTGACACTGCGCAGATCAGTACCAACGGCGAGAATCTCGTTCGGGCTCTGCAGCGGCTGGAACGGCCAACGATCGATCGGCTCTCCGACGAAGACCGCTTCGAGGCGATCAACAAGTTCGTGCAAGTCGTACTCGACGACGAGTCCGCGCGCCTACGGATTCCGCATGATGCGCAGATAATTCAGGTGCGCCGTGCATCGGGGACGCTTCCACTCAGCCATCTCGGGACCGGGGTCCACCAGGTAGTCATCCTGGCCGCCGCCGCAACGCTGCTGGAGGATCACGTGGTCTGCATCGAGGAGCCCGAGGTCCATCTCCACCCGCTGCTCCAACGCAAACTACTTCGTTACCTCGCAACGGAAACCACGAACCAGTACGTGATCGCAACGCATTCCGCACACCTGCTCGACTCTTCGGATGCCACGGTCTTCCATGTGCAGCTGACCGAGAACGGAACCGAGGTGCAACGCGCTGGAACGCCGCAGGATCTTTCGAACATCTGCCACGACCTGGGCTACCAGCCGTCCGACCTGCTGCAGGCCAACAGCGTGATCTGGGTCGAGGGCCCGTCTGACCGCATCTACCTCAAGCATTGGATCAGCCTCGTTGATCCCTCTCTGGTCGAGGGGATCCACTACTCGATCATGTTCTACGGTGGCCGCCTGCTCAGCCACTTGAGCGCGAACGACCCTGAGGTCGACGAGTTCATCTCGCTGCGCCGGCTCAACCGCCACATCGCCATCATGATCGACAGCGACAAGCGATCCTCCGGCGCTTCGATCAACGCCACGAAGCGGCGAATTCGGGACGAGTTCGACGACCCCACCTATCCAGGTTTCGCCTGGGTAACCGCGTGCCGAGAGATCGAGAACTACGTCCCGCGAGACGTCCTGCGTGAGGCCATCGTGGCCACACACCCGAATGCTGTTCCGATTCATGACGGCCAAGCCTGGTCGGCCCCCCTCGAGCTGCGAGGCGGCAGGGCCCACGTCGACAAGGTCCGGGTAGCGCGGGAAGCTTGCCTGCGGATCGGACCCGACAACCTTCGCCAGTTCAAGCTGGACCAAAGGCTTCGCCAGCTAATCACCTTCATCTCAGAAGCAAACGGTGCCACAGCCCCGAAGCCCCAAAACAAGCGTTGAATCACGCCCGCCGGCCAGCCAAGGCTCGTATTCAAACTTCCCGAACCGCAACCGGCAAGGTACGTCCGCCTGACCCCGCACCCACCTGGGCCTGCCCAATAAAATCCCCCAGAAGCACCACCGAGCGAAGCCAGACCACACCCGCAAGGGGATCACTCAGCCGTTCCTGCAGAAGCAGCGAGGAACCAATCTCCAGCTGCAAGTGAAGGCCATGCAAGGTTGGGGCCCCGGGGTGACCAAGAACGGCATAAAAACGCCCCACAGCCGTCTTGGTCACCCCGGGGCCCCAACCGTCAACCAGAACCAAAAATCAGCTGGTCTCCCCCGCCATGCTAAAACTACGAAGCCGATCAATCGCATAAACCGCACACCCGACAATGAACAAAGCAGCCATCACAATCGACACAGGCACAGAAACCTTGGCATCCAGAATTGCGGTAGGAGCGATCTTGTCAGCGATCGTGATGACGTACTGCTCGATGGACAACACCCGGGTGCCACTGACGAACCGACCGAGCAGCCCCTCCCAGACCAGGATGTAGACCAGACCCAGCAGAACAGGCCGACGGGTCAGCAGGCTGAGCAGCAGGAAGAACGCGGAGTAGGCGCAAGCTCCGACCACAGCAGCCACCGCGAGCCCCAGACCGAGACGGGCAGAGTCGGCGAGCATGCCGGCGACGAAGAGCGGCACAGCTGAGGTGACAGCGCTGACCCCGATGGCCACCCCGAGCTTGGCCAGGATGATGTCGCGGCGAGGCAGCGGTTTGGTGAGGATGTGGACGATCGTGCCGTCGTCCACTTCGGAGCCGAGGACACCCGTTCCCACGATCAGTGTGATGACCGGGAGGACGACGGCGAGGCCGAGGCCGACCAGGACGGGGGTGCCCCATTCCGCCGGGTTGACGTCGTACGCCCGGCAGAGCAGAGCGAGCCCGATGAGCAGGATCGGGAGGGGCAGGAGCAGGAGCACACGACGCCGGCCGAACAGGCCACGAGCGGTGATCCACGCAACGGTCGACACGTCAGGCCTCCAGCAGGTAGGAGAAGACACTCTCCAGGGATTCGTCGGACGGCAGGAGTTTGCGGAGGCGGATGCCTTCGCCGAGCGCGATGCGGGGCAGCGCACGGGTGAAGCTGCCGTAGTCGGATGCGCGGACCGTCAGACCGGTGTTGTCGATCTCCACGCCGCTCACCGATTTTTCGCTGATGAGGGCCACGGCCAGGCGCCGGTCGTCGGAGGACTGGAGGGCGAAGACGTGGGGGCGGTTGGTCATCAGGCGGCGGATGCGGCGGTAGTCGCCCGAGGCGGCGAGGCGGCCGGCCACGATGACCTGGACCGTGCCGGAGACCTGTTCGACTTCTTCGAGGATGTGGGAGCTGAAGAGGATCGTGTGGCCGCGGTCGCCCAGTTCGTGGAGGAGGCCCATCATGTGCATGCGCTGGCGGGGGTCCATGCCGTTGAACGGTTCGTCCAGGAGCAGGACCTGCGGGTTGTGGACCAAAGCGGCGGCGACGCGGGTGCGCTGGCGCATGCCTTTGGAGTACGTCTCGATGCGGCGGTCGGCGGCGTCGGTCATCTCGACCATCTGTAGTGCCCACTCCGCGGCGGCCTTGGGGTCGGGCAGTTTCTGCATGCGGGCACTGGCCTGGACGAATTCGCGGGCGGTGAGGAAGCCGTGGACGGCTTCGCGTTCCGCGACCAGGCCGAGGCGGCGGTAGATGTCCGGGTTGCGCCAGGTCGGGGCGCCGTCGATGGTGACTTCGCCGCGGGATGGTGACAGGAAGCCCGCCATCATGTGCAGGACGGTTGTCTTGCCGGCGCCGTTCGGGCCGAGGAGGCCGGTGACGCCGGGTTCCAGTGTCATGGTGATGTCGTTGACCGCCACGACGTTGCCGTACCAGCGGGACACGTTCTTGAGTTCGACCGTGGTCACAGCGAGGCCACCCTCCGGTAGCGGGCCAGTAGCAGCAGGAGGCAGGTGGCGATCAGGGTGATGGCTTCGATCGCGTACACGGGGCCGAATCTGCCGATGTTCAGGCCGGTGTTGGCGCCGGTGATCAGCCATTGTCCGACGCCGCTGACCAGGGTCATCGGGCTGGCCAGGGCGGCGAGTTCCTGGGCCGTGGTCGACGGGAGGATGGAGAGCACTCCGACCACCGGGGTGGTCATGAGGAAGACGGCGACGATGCCGCCGGCGGCGAAGGCCCGTTTGCCGGTCAGTGACGCGATCAGCAGGCCGATGCCGGTGAAGAGCAGGGCCCAGAGCAGGCTGTACGCCCAGGCCGGCAGGAGGTCGCCGAGTTCGTTCCACACGCCGGACATGCCGGTCTTGGTGGTGAACGCGCCGCCGAGGAAGATGATGAACTGCGGGCCGGCGAGCAGCGCCCAGACGGCGGTCACCATCGCGGCGACCTTGGCACCGATGTAGTCGGCGGCTCGGAGTGGCCGGCTGAAGTACAGCGGGAGCACCCCCGAGCGCATGTCGCGGGAGACGAGTTCGGGTGCCACGATCGCGACGAAGAAGATGATGAGCCAGCTCATCGCGTCGGCGAACTGGATGTAGTTCAGCGGGAGCAGGCCGGTCTGGGCGCGTACGGCGGCGAGGATGACGGCGACGAGGCTGACGATGCCGACGACCAGCCACGGGAAGATCTTGGCTTTGGCGGATCGGCCGAGGCCGTAGGCCGCTCGCAGGCCGTGGACGTAGATGGCGGCGAAGACCGCGCCGCGGCCGAGGCGGGGGCCGGTGTAGCGCTGGTATCCGATGTCGTGGATGACGCTCGACTCAGACATCGGCGGTCTCCCTCGTGGAGAAGAGCTCGGCCACCCGGTGGCGTCGCTGGTCGAGGCGGTGCAGGGGCAGGTCGAGGTCGGCCACGGCCTGCAGGATGCGGTCGTACGTGGCTTCCTGGTCCAGCTCGACCAGGAGCAGCCGGCCGTCCTGGTTCACCGTCAGCCCCAGTTTGGTGAGGGCGGCGGACAACTCTTCCGTACCGTCGCTGACCTCGACGGCGAGGACGTCGCGGGCCTCGGTCATCGCGGAGATGCGGTCGGCGCGGAGCAGCCGGCCGCCTTCGATGGCGACGAGTGAGTCGCAGATGCGTTCGACCTCGCCGAGGAGGTGGGAGCAGACGACGACGGAGATGCCGAATTCGGTGCCGATGCGGTGGATGAGCGCCAGCATGGCGTCGCGGCCGGCCGGGTCGAGGCCGTTGGTCGGCTCGTCGAGGAGGAGCAGGTCGGGGTCGTGGACCAGCGCCTGGGCGAGTTTGACCCGCTGTTTCATACCGGTGGAGTAGCCACCGATCTGGCGGTACCGCTCTTCGTAGAGGCCGACGTGGCGCAGCGCCTCGGAAGCGCGTTCACGGGCGGCGGTCCGTGGGAGGCCGCTGATCCGGCCGAGGTGGGTGACGAACTCCGCGGCGGAGACGTCGGGTGGGAGGGCGTCGTGCTCCGGCATGTATCCGACCTTGGCCCGGACACGGTCGGGGTCGACGGTGGGATCGATGTCGAAGACCCGCACCTGCCCACCCGTCGGCGCGATCAGGCCCAGCAGGATCTTGATGAAGGTGGACTTGCCGGCGCCGTTGGCGCCGACCAGTCCGATGATCCCGGGCTCGACGGAGACGGTCAGGTCCTGCAGTGCAGTGACCCGCGCGCCGTACGTCTTGGTCAACCCTTGCGTGTCGATGAGGCTCACAGCGACAGCCTAGGAACACCTGTCACCGTCGCGTATCAGGTGAACCCCCGGACTCACCCCTGAGAGCCCCTATGTCTCAGGGCAGGGATGGTGCCACGTGGACCTGGAAGATCGGGAGTTTGCCGAGCTTCCGGTAGGCCTTCAGCGCTTCCGGGGTGGCGTCGACGCGCGAGTCGCGGCCTTCCTGGTTGTGCGGGGTGTCGAAGTGCACCATCGCGCGGATGTTCGGGAACTTGACGATCTGCTTGCCGACCTCGCGGTAGAACTCCGCCTTGTGGCCGGGGTTCTTCTTCGACGACCAGACGCCCCATTCGGCGACCATCAGGGGTTTGCCGGGGTGTTCACGTTTGGCCCAGTTGTAGAAGCCGGGCCAGTTCGGCCGGGCGGAGCTCTGCCGGTTGAGGAGTTCGGCGAAGTCGCCGTGGCCGTAACCGGGGTCGCTGTACGCGTACGTGTCGAAGCCGATCCAGTCGACGACGCTGTCGCCGGGGTACATGTCGTCGAACCAACTTTTGCTGGTGTGCGGCACGTACGCCATGTGCACGAGCACCGTGACGAGGTTGTCGACGCCGTGGGCGCGGAGGCGTTTGACGACGTGGCGGTACATGGCCGAGTAGTCCTCGGCGGTGTAGCCGGAGCCGGCTTTTTCCTTGACGTTGTCCTCGGCCTCGTGGTGCACCGTGAAGAAGAACTGTTCCGGGAATTCCCGGTTGATGTGCTTGGCCAGCCGGTCCAGGAAGGCGTCGGTGACCTTGTCACCCTTGGCGATCTTGGCCCAGGAGGCGCCCGACGGTTTCCAGTTGAGGAAGAGGATGCGTTCCTTGCCGGGGTCGCGGGCGATGTCGATCTCGGCGTCGGTCGGGAAGAGCTGCCGGTTGCCCTTGTGGTACGCGTGGTAGACGTCCTGGTGCCGCTCGGTCTTCTTCTCGAAGTCGACGAGGGCCTGCTTGCCGCGCTTGTCGGTGAAAGCGCCGGGCGCGACACCCCACAGCACACCGCAGGACGGTACGAGTTTGCGGCCCGTGCGGCATTCACCGTTGCCGGCGCGGGACGGCCGCGGCCCGCCGAGTGCGGTCTGACCAGGGCCGGGCTTGGCCGGTTCGGCGCCGGGCGCGGCCGAACCGGAGGCTCCCGGTACGCCGGAAGCGCTCGGCACCGCGGTCGGCTGACCGGGCAGTGCGGGTACGCCGGGTTCCGCCGTGGGTCGTGCACCGCCGAGCGGCGGCAGCGGCCGGCCGGGCACCGTGACGGTGGGATCGTTGCCCGGCCCGTACGGCAGGCCGAGTTGGTCCACGCCTCCGGTCCAGGCCCACGACAGGGTCGCGACCACGGAAAGCGCGAAGATCGCCGTGACGGCGATGAGGTGCAGGAGCCTGGTCCGGGGCGGTCGACGTCTCACGATCGCCCAGTATTGGACCTAAAGTCCGTTTTGTCGACTACCGGGCCGGGTTGTGCGCGTGGCGACGGTCGAGAACGGACAGACTGCCGAGCCCCACTCGACCCCGGCGGATGCTGCTGCGAAACTGTCCCTCAAGTCGCTGCAGGGGGAGTCTTAGGTGAACGACGGTTCTGTGCTGCCCGAGGACGTGCTGCGTGACGCGCCGTCATACACGCCGCGTGCGCACGAACTCGCCGACCTCGAGTTGCTGCTCTCCGGCGCGTACGCGCCGCTGACCGGCTTCCTCGGCCGGGCCGACCTCAGCGCGTTGCAGCG
Organism: Amorphoplanes friuliensis DSM 7358; assembly: GCF_000494755.1. Classification (NCBI taxonomy): domain Bacteria; kingdom Bacillati; phylum Actinomycetota; class Actinomycetes; order Micromonosporales; family Micromonosporaceae; genus Actinoplanes; species Actinoplanes friuliensis. The sequence goes on along the minus strand of NC_022657.1, from coordinate 1,136,761 downwards.
CCGGGGCCGCCTCGCCGACGGGACACCGTGGCCGGTGGGTGTGACGTGCGAGATTCCCGCCGAGTTGGCGACCGTCCTCGACCTCGCCGATCCACTGCGGCGCACGGTCGTGCTCACCGATCCCGAGGGCGCCCCGGTGGCCGCGGTCGAGGTGACCGACGCGTGGCCCACCAGCGCGGGTATGTACGCGATCGGCGGCGCCGTGCGCCGGATGGGCGACGGCGGGCACGGCCCGTTCCAGCGGCTGCGGCGCAGTCCGGCCGAGGTGAAGGCGCTGCTGCCACCCGGCCGGGTGCTCGGTGTCATCGCCGATCGTCCGCTGCACCGGCCACAGCTGGCCCAGATCGCGCATGCCGCCCGTACCCTGGCGGCTCATCTCTTGATCATCATCCCGGTGACCGGGCCGGGACCGGACGGCCTGCCGCCGGAGGCTCTGGTCCGCACGATCTTCGCGGCCCGGGACCGGATGCCCCCGGCCACGATCGTGGCGGTGCCGCTGATGCCGCGCAGCGACGAGATGCGTGACGCCCTGCTGCGGGCGCGGGTGGCCACGGCGTACGGCGTCACCCACGTCCTGTCCACCGGGGACATGCTCTCCGGTGGCGGCCTGCGGGTGCTGGTCCCGCGGGAGCTCGCCTACGACAACCGTGACGGGCAGTGGCGCTGGGGTGAGGACATTCCGCCGCGCAACCGCCGGCTGGCGATGTCCACCGCCGAGATCGAGGATCTGCTCGACCGCGGCTTCCCGCTGCCCGAGTGGCACACGCCGCCGGCGGTGGCCAAGGAGCTGTCCCGGGTCCGACCGCCACGCCGGCACCGTGGCCTGGTCGTCTTCTTCACCGGTTTTTCCGGCTCGGGCAAGTCGACCATCGCCCGCGGTGTCGCCGACTCGCTGCGGGAGAGCGGCGAGCGCACGATCACCTTCCTCGACGGTGACGTCGTGCGCCGCGAGCTGTCGGCCGGGCTGGGCTTCAGCCGCGCCGACCGCGACCGCAACGTGCGGCGGATCGGCTGGGTCGCCGCCGAGGTCGCCCGGCACCGCGGCATGTCCATCGCCTGCCCGATCGCCCCGTACGAGGACGCCCGCGCCGCGGTGCGCGCGATGGCCACCGAGGCGGGTGCCGGCTTTGTGCTGGTCCACGTGGCGACCCCGCTGGAGGTGTGCGAGCGCCGCGACCGCAAGGGGCTCTACGCCCGTGCCCGCGCCGGTCAGCTGCGGGGCATGACGGGGATCGACGACCCGTACGAGGTGCCCGCCGACGCCGAGCTGACGCTGGACACCACGGACATGACGGTGCCCGAAGCCATCGACGTCGTGCTCGCGTACCTGCTGGAATCGGGCTGGGTGGAACCGAACATGAAGTAACCGGTCGAGGTGGAGTAGTTACGCAACGGCGCACGGGCCGTTTACCCCCTCGGGGGCGAAAAGCCCGATTGCTGTCAACTCTCAACTCCACCCCGAAAGGGCCGCCGAACCGATGGAAGATCCACGCCCGGTGTCCGCCGACCTCTCGCACTACCTGGGCGTGTTCCGCCGGCACTGGTGGGTCGTCCTCACCGCCGGTGGGGTGGGACTCGGGCTCGGCGCCCTGGTCACCCAGACCATCCCGAAGGTTTACGAAGCGTCCACGTCGGTGCTGGTACAGGCCGTTTCCGGGGACGTCAACGCGTCCGGTGGGCGTACCAAGGGAACCATCAACCTCGACACCGAGGCCCAGCTCGTGGGCTCCGGGGCGGTCGCCGTGAAGGCCGCGACGCTGCTGCGCACGGATGTCTCGCCGATCGAGCTCGCCCACGACGTCTCCGTCGAGGTGCCGGCCAACACGACCGTGCTGGTGATCCGCTTCGAGGCGGACTCCCCCAAGGGGGCTCAGGCCGGGTCGCACGCTTTTGCCGAGGCGTACCTCCGGAACCGCGAGGAGACCGCCCGGGCCGGGCTGGATCAGCAGATCAAGACGCTGACCACCAAGGTCAAGCAGCTGACCGCCACTCTGACCAGCATCAACAACCGGCTGGCCAAGGCCGAGGACGGCAGTTTCGAGCGCGGCAACCTGGAGAGCCTGCGGAACAACTCGCAGAACCAGCTCAACAGCCTGACCGGGCGGCTCAACGAGCTGACCACGGCCACCGTGGGCGCCGGCAGCATCATCAGCGACGCCCGCGAGCCCGAGGCGCCGACCAGCCCGAACGCGATGCTCAACATCGCCACCGGCGGCATGATCGGCCTGCTGATCGGGCTGGTGCTGGCCTTTGCCCGGGAGCGCTTCGACGGGCGGCTGCGGACCGCGGCGGACGTGCGGGACCGCGGGCGCATCCCGGTGCTCGCCGCCCTGGACGAGCGGACGACACCGCACTTCGACGACGTGCTGCAGCCGTACGGGCCGGGCGGGCGGGTCTTCAACCGGCTGCGCAACGAGGTCCTGGCCAGCCTGAGCACCGGCGACCAGATCATCGTGGTGACCGGTGCGAGCCGGGGCTCCGCGACGACGCTCGTCGCCGCGAACCTCGCTGCGGCGCTGGCGCGTACCGGAAGTGATGTTGTCCTGATCGGGGCGCACCTGCCGGACAGTGTGGTCGAGGCCGCGCCGCTGGCGCGGATGCTCGGTGTCTCGGCGATGCCGGGGCTGTCGGACCTGCTCGCCGGGCGGATCGGGCTCAACAAGGCGATGCAGCGCACGCCGCGCATCCCGTCGCTGCGGGTCATCACGACCGGCGGCGCGGCGACCGCGGCCGGCCTCATGCAGTCGCAGCGGCTGCGGGACACCCTCGAGGCGCTGCGCCGGCAGACCGGCTACGTGGTCATCGAGGCGCCGTCGACGAGCAGCAGCGCCGACGCGCAGAGCCTGGCCAGCCTGGCCGACGCCGCCATCCTCGCGGTGGAGCTGCGCCGCGCCAAGCGCCCGGCGCTGCTGGACGCGGCCGAGCAGCTGAGCCGGGTCGGCACGCCGCTGCTCGGCGCCGTGGTGCTGCCCCGCCTGACCAGCCTGCGCGACGCCGACGAGAACCTGCCGGCGGTCACGCTGCCGTCGGAGCGCCGGGAACAGCTTCCGTCCGAACGCCGGGAACAGCTGCTGTCCGAACGCCGGGAGCCGCGGCCGGACGAGACCGCCGTGCTCGACACCGAGCGGACCCAGCCGATGCGGATCTCCACCGGGCCGAAGCCGGGCGGGTCGGGCGGGCCCGGCGGGCCGGTCCGGCCGCGTGACGGTGGTATCGACGACGTCACCGCGGTCATCGACATGGGCTCGAACGGCCCGCACACCAAGGTGTCCCCGAAGCCCAAGGCCGGCACGCAGACCCAGACGGCCGAGAAGCCCGGCGACCAGCCGGAAGAGAAGTGACGCTGGTCGTCCCGGGCGGCCCAGGCACCACCAGCACCCGGGCCGCCGGGCCCGCGCACGCGGGTGAGGCGAAGCGGCCGACAGCGCTGCCCGCCTGGCCGCTCGCGAGTGCGCTCGCGTTCTATCCGGTGTGGTGGGCCCTCGGGCTCGGCGTGCTGATCTTTCCGATCATGGCGGCGCCGATGCTGGTGCTGCTGTTCCGCCGGCGCGCGGCCGGGCGGCCGCTGCGGCTCCCGCCCGGCTTCGCCTGGTGGATGCTGTTCCTGGCGGCGGTCGTGATCAGTGTCGCCGCGCTCGGCGCCGATCCGACCGGCACGGTGGCCGAGCACGCGAGTTCCCGCCTGGTCGCGGTCGTCTACCGCTTCAGCCTGTACGCGTCCCTCACCGTCCTGCTCGTGTACGCGGGCAACCTGACCGAGGCCGAGCTCCCCCGCCGCCGCCTGGTGAAACTGCTCGGCTGGCTGTTCGTGGTCACGGTGCTGGGCGGTCTGCTCGGCATGGTCGCCGGACGGTTCGAGTTCACCTCGCCGGTCGAGTGGCTGCTGCCGCACAGCGTCCGCAGCAAGGGCTTCGTGCAGTCGCTGGTGCACCCGTACGCGGCGCAGATCATGGATCTGGTCGGTGGTGAGAAGCCGCGTCCGGCCGCGCCGTGGGGGTACACCAACACCTGGGGCAACAACTTCTGCCTGCTCATGGGCTGGCTGGTGGTGGCCGCGTGGGCCTCACGGCGAGCCGGGGTGAAGCTCTTCGCGGTGGTCTGCCTGGCCGTCTCGATCGTGCCGGCCGTCAGCTCGCTCAACCGCGGCCTGTGGATCGGCATCGGCGTGGTGGTCCTCTACGTCGCGGCCCGGTACGTGCTGATGGGCAAGGTCTGGATCATCGGCGCCGTGATCTTCGCCGGCGGCGCGCTGGTCGTCGCGCTGATCGCCACGCCGCTCGGTGACACGGTGACCGCGCGCCTCGACAACGGCAAGTCCAACGGTGTGCGCTCGTTCCTGATCGAGCGGGCCGTCGACGGCTTCGCCGAGTCCCCGGTGATCGGTTACGGCTCGACCCGCAACACCATCGGCGGGCGCAACTCGATCACCGTCGGCGAGAGCTCCGAGTGCGAGCGCTGCGGCAACTTCACCGTCGGCGGCAACGGGCAGTTCTGGCAGCTGATGTTTGCGCACGGCACCGTCGGCACGGTCGCCTACCTGGGCTTCTTCGCCTACGGCCTGTGGCGGTTCCGGCGTGACCGTACCCCGATCGGCATCGCCGGCAGCGCCGCGATCGTGAGCTCGTTCTCGGCGATGCTCTGGTACAACTCGCTGGCCACGCCCCTGGTCTTCATGTTCCTGGCCTACGCGCTGCTCTGGCGCAATCAGATCGAGGGAGATGGCTCTTGAGTCCGGTGAAGACCGCTCCGGCGGAACTGACCGCGGGAGACGCGGCACTGCGGACGCAGTACCTGACGGAGGTGCTCGAACTCCTCTACCCGGCGCCGTGCGACACGGCGGGCGGGCCCGGCGAGCAGATCGCCGAATATCTTGTCGTTCCCGACGCGCGGCGGCCCCGGCTGCTGGTGCCCAACACGTCCCGCAAGGTGGCCGCCGCGGCTGTCCGCCGGTACGCCGAACCCCAGTCCCGGAGTGCCCGCCTCAAGCGCGACGCCGTGGTGGCCGCGCTGCGTACGGGTGCCTCGGGTGTGCTGTTGCGCGACCGGGTGAGGATCACCGGCCCGGCGGCGGAGAGCATCGACGGGCACCTGCGGGAGTCCCTCGGCCGTGAGCTGTCGGTCAGCATCCACATCGGACCGGCGCGCGCCAACCGCAAGCCGGTGCTGCAGCTGATCAGCCCCGAGGGTGAGACGTTCGGGTTCGGCAAGCTCGGCACCGGGCCGCTCACCCGGCACCTGGTGCAGGCCGAGACCGCCGCGCTGCGGGCGCTGGGCACCGTCGGGCTGAGCAAGCTGACCGTGCCGACCGTGCTCCACGACGGGCAGTGGCGCGGCCTGCAGGTGCTGATCCAGTCGGCGCTGCCGGTGTGGCTGCCGCGGGCGCCGCTCGACCCCGGCCGCCTGAACGCCGCGATGCTGGACGTCGCCGGCTGTTACGGGTTCACCAGCGGCACCCTGGTCGGCAGCGCGTACTGGGCCGAACTGCGCGGGCGGCTCGCCGCCGTCGGTGACCGGCCGGAGGGGGTCGCGCTGACGTCGGCCGCCGAACTGCTGGCCACCCACGCCGGGCAGCACTCGCTGCAGTACGGCGCCTGGCACGGCGACTGGGCGCCCTGGAACATGGCGAACCTCGCGGACACCCTGCTGGTCTGGGACTGGGAACGGTTCACCAAGGGCGTACCGGTGGGTTTCGACGCCGTGCACTACGAACTGCAGCGCCGGATCCAGTCGACCGGTGACGCCGCGGAGGCCGTCGAGGCGACCGTGCGGCGGTCCGCGGAGCTGCTGGCGCCGTTCGGTGTCGCCGCCGACGTCCGCGAGCTCACGGCCCTGCTGTACCTGGTCGACCTGGCCGCCCGCTATCTGACCGACCGCCAGGCCGAGGCGGGTGCCCGGCTGGGCGTCCTCGGCACCTGGCTGCTTCCGGTGCTCATCCGCCGGGTGGAGGAACTGTAGACATGGACGTCTCCAAAGTCCCGAGCCCGGTCAAACGGGTCGTGCACCTGGGATCCCGCTCGTACGGCCGGCTCACCGCGCCCGCGCGCATGACCCCGTCGTTCCTGATCTGTGGTGGCCAGCGCTGCGGCACCACGTCGCTCTACCGCGCGCTCGCCGCCCACCCGGCGGTGCTCAAGGCCGTGCTGCACAAGGGTGTGCACTACTTCGACGTGTCCTACGACCGCGGGATGGGCTGGTACAAGGGCCACTTCCCGATGCAGCGCAGCGCCGAGAAGATCCGCACCAAGCTCGGGTTCGAGGCGCAGACGTTCGAGTCGAGCCCGTACTACATGTACCACCCGCAGGCGGCCGCCCGGATCGCCGCTGACCTGCCCGGGGCAAAGCTCGTGGTGCTCGTCCGTGACCCGGTCGAGCGGGCGTACTCGCAGCACCACCACGAGGTGGCCCGCGGCTTCGAGCAGGAACGCGACTTCGGCAACGCGCTCGCCCTCGAGCCGGCCCGGCTGCACCGCCAGGAGCACCGGCTGGCGACCGACCCGTCGTACTACTCGTTCGCCCACCAGCACCACGCCTACCGGGCCCGCGGCGAGTACGCGCGCTACCTGAGCGTCATGGCCCAGCACGTCGGCCGCGAGCGCATCCACGTCGTCGAGAGCGAGCGGTTCTTCACCGAGCCGGAGCAGGCGTACGACGAGGTGTGCGAGTTCCTCGGCCTGCCCCTGGGGCTGGAGCGGCCGGCGTTCGAGCGCCACAACGCCCGTCCGCGGAAGTCCGACATGGACCCGGTGCTGCGCCGCGACCTGACCAACCACTTCGCCGAGCACGACGACGCACTGATCTCATGGCTGGGCCGGGTACCGATCTGGCGTCAGGCATGACCACGACGGCGGTCGCCGACCCGCCGCGCCGCAAGGGCACCCAGGGTGTCGCGCGGGGCGGCCTGGCCAACATGGCCGGCTCCGCGCTGGCCGGTGGGACCGGCGTCGCCGTCACCTGGGTGGTCGCGCGCGGCCTCGGCGCCGAGCAGGCGGGCGCGTTCTTCGCGGCCACCGCCGCCTTCGTGCTCGCCGGAGGTCTCGCCAAACTCGGTACGCAGACCGGGCTGGTCTACTGGCCGGCCCGGCTGCGCGCCACGGGCCGCGACCACCTCCTCGGCACCTGCCTGCGCACCGGCCTCGTCCCCGTGCTCACCCTCGCGGTGGTGCTCGGGGTCGCGATGTGGTTCGGCGCACCCGCCGTCGCGCACCTGACCGCCGCGGACTCACCGCACGTCGTCGACGCGCACACCACCGGCCTGCGGGTGCTCGCCGTCTTCCTGCCGCTGCAGGCGCTGACCGACGCCCTGCTGACCGCCACCCGCGGGTACAAGGCCATGCGGCCGACCGTCACGCTCGACCGCATTCTCCGCAGCACGCTGCAGTTGCTGTGTGTGGGTGCGGTCGGCGTGGCGGCCCTCTGGACCACCGCTACCCTGCCGGCGTTCGCCCTGGCCTGGGCGCTGCCGTACCTGCCGGTGACCGTGCTGGCCGCGTTTGCGCTGCGCCGGACCTACCTGGCGGGACGCCCCGAGCGGCCGAAGATCCGGCGCAGCGAGCAACGGCAGCTGCGCCGCGACTTCTGGCGGTTCACCGGGCCCCGGGCACTGGCCAGCGTCGCCCAGCTCGCTGTGCAACGCGTGGACGTGCTGCTCGTCGCGGCGCTGGGCGGGCTCGCACCGGCCGCGATCTACGCCGTCGCCGGGCGGTTCGTGGTGCTCATCCAGTTCGCCAACCAGGGCATCTCGCAGTCGGTGCAGCCACGGCTGGCCGAGGCCCTGGCGACCGGCGACCGGGAAACCGCCAATCACCTCTACCAGACCGCCACCGGCTGGCTCGTCCTGGTGACCTGGCCGATCAACTTCCTGGTCATCCTCTTCGCGCCGCTCTACCTGGGACTGTTCGGCGACGCCTACCGCCAGGGCGCCGACGTGGTGATCGTCCTGGCCTGCGCCATGCTCGTCGCCACCGGCTGCGGCATGGTCGACATGGTGCTGGCGATGGCCGGGCGCACCTCGTGGAACCTCGTCAACGTCCTGATCGCGCTCGGCGTGACGATCGGCCTCGACGTCCTGCTCATCCCCCGGTACGGCGCACTCGGTGCCGCCATCGGCCTCGCCTGCGCGATGGTCGCCAACAACCTGCTGCCGCTCGTGCAGGTGGGCCGCTCCGCCCGGCTGCACCCGTTCGGCGCGGGCACGCTGGCCGCCGGTGGGCTCTCCGTCGCCTGCTTCGGCGTACTGCCCCGGGTGGTCACCGCCGTGGCCGGCACCGGCGCCGCCGGACTCACCCTGGCCGTGGCGCTCGCCGTGCCCGCCTTCGCCGCGGGCGCCTGGCTGCTGCGCGGCCGCCTCGCCCTCGATGCTTTCCAGCCCCGCAAGCTCATCCAGAGGAGGACCGGTTGACCACCGACTACACCAAGGTGTTCCAGGACGCGGACGCCGTCGACAAGTACGAGCACGTCACCTACGCGCCGGACAGCTACGCGTCGCGGATCAACGAGCGACAGCAGGCGTACCTGCGCAAGCTCGTCGACAAGGAGTTCGACACCGCACCGGTGCAGCACGACTTCGCCTGCGGCACCGGCCGGGCGATCCGTACGCTGCACGGCCTGGTCCGTGAGGCGCACGGGTACGACACGTCGGCCGAGATGATGGCGAAGGCGGCCGAGGTCGGCTCGCAGGCCCACTGGCACCAGGTGCCGATGGACGGCCCGGTGCCGAACCCCGTCCAGGCCGGCTACCCGGCGATCGTGACGATGTTCCGCCTGCTGCTCAACGTCCAGGAGGACGTCCGCGACCGGGCGATCGCCTTCGCGGCCAAGGTCCTGCCGGACGCGAAGTCGGGAGTCCTCGTCGTGGAGAACCACGGCAACGCCGGTTCGCTGCGCCACCTGCGGGCGCAGCGGCACTCCGGCGAGCGCTGGTTCGCCGAGCTGTCGCACGAGGAGGTCGCCGCGCTGCTCGACCGGCACGGCTTCGAGATCGTCGAGCGGCGTGGTTTCTCCATGCTGACCGAGTCGCTCGACAACAAGGTGCTCGCCCGCGCCGCCGACGCCGCCGCCCGCAAGCTGCCGGGCACCGACGCCTTCGCGGTGAACGTCCTCTACACGGCCCGCCGGAAGAAGTAGCCACTGTCATGCGTCGCGTCCTCGCCCTGCTGGGCCTGCTCGTCCTCGTGCTCGCCGGCTGCACCTCGAACCGGCGGGCCGAGCCCGAGCCCACGCCGTCCCCCGACCTGACCAGTGCGCCGATCGCGGTGGCGGTCAACCCCGGACCGTTCGAGTCCGGGCCGTTCGAGGCGCCCTCGACCGGCGCCTACCTGGGCGCCTGGATCAAGCCGGACGCGCTCACGCACGTCGGCCGGGTCGAGGCCGTGGCGGGTCTCGAGGAGGACCTGGGCCGGCCGCTGGACATCATCAACACGTACCGGCGGTTCGAGCAGATGGTCGGCACCGAGTCCGACGCCGAGTTCCTGGACCAGGGCGCGACGCTGATGGTCAGCTGGGCGACCGGCGACAACCGGTCGATCCTCGCGGGTGAGCACGACCGCCTGATCAAGCAGCAGGCCAAGGCCATCCGCAAGGTCAAGAAACCGGTGCTGCTCCGCATCCGCTGGGAGATGGACCGGCCCAACCTGCGCGCGACGATGTGGTCCGGCGAGGACTACATCGCCGCGTACAAGCACATCCGCGCGATCTTCGCGGAGCAGCGGGTGAAGAACGTGTCCTGGGTGTGGTGCCCGACCGCTGAGGGCTTCATCCGCGGTGACGCACCGGCCTTCTACCCGGGTGACGACCAGGTCGACTGGACCTGCGTGGACGTCTACGCCGGGAACGTCTTCCAGCCGATCGGGCAACTCATGGGCCCGTTCCTGCAGTGGGCCGCCCAGCGCCCCAAGCCGATCATCATCGGCGAGTTCGGCGTGGCCAAGGCGTGGGGTTCGCAGGGGCGAGCCGACTGGTTGAAGAACGCCGCCCGGACCTTCAAGGCGAACCCCCAGATCAAGGGTGTCGTCTACTTCGAGTCCAACCCGGAGGGCAACGGGCCCAAACAGCAGTTCCAGCTGGCGGGCGACAGACCCGCATTCCGGGAGTTCACCAAGCTGACCAAGGACCCGTACTTCAATCCGCGGTAGTGCTTCGCGGGCACCCGCGATCGGCAGCCATCTGCCACCATCGAAGCCGTGCAGCCCTCGACGTCGCGCTACCAGTTCTCGTACGGCTTCACCACGAGCCGCTCGACCCGCCTGCTGTTCCTGACCTTCGCTGGTCTGCTCGGTGTGCCCGCGGCCGGCTGTGTCGGCGCCATCGTCGGCGGAGGCATCGCGACGCTGTTCGACGAGCCGGGGCCCAACGGCAGGGTGCTGATCGTGATCCCGATCATCCTCGTCCTCCTGCTGGGCGGCGGCATGCTCGCCTGGCTGGTGGTCAGCATCCGCACCGTCGCCAAGATGGGCGCCTCGCTCGAAGGCACCCGCCTGACGGTGCGGGAGCGGCGTTCCGCGACGGTTGATCTCGCCCGGGCCCGATCCGTGTCGCTGCAGCCGTCCCGCATCCGGTGGAAGACCCCGCCGCACGCCGGCGTTGCGACCAGCGATCAGATCCCCGAGGTGGTCGTCATCGGGGACGAGGGCGAGGTTCGGATGCGACTCAGTAATGCTGAGCGTGTGCCGATGTCCCCGCAGGAGCTCCACATCCTCGCGGGTGTCCTGAGGACGGTGCAGGCGCCCGGCGCGGCCCAGGTGGCCCAGCATCTCCAGGTGCTGGCCGGGTCCGCGCCGAACCGGGGCTGATCAGCCCCGGCGTGTGGCGGCGCCGGCCAGCAGACGCATGGCGTAGGGCGCATCGTGCTTGAGGTACCGGGTTGCGAGCCGGCCGGGTTCCGTACCGAGCCGGTGCGCCCATTCCAGACCTGTCTTCTGCATCCAGCGCGGTGCCCGGTCGATGTCGCCCGCGACGAAGTTGACCGCGGCGCCGCAGCCGATGAACCACGCCGCCGGTAGGGCCTCGCGCAGCCGGGTGATGACTGCTTCCTGCTTCGGGAAGCCGAGTCCGACAAACACGAGGTCGGGTTCGGCGCCTGCCACCTTGGCGCAGAAGTCCGCGTAATTACGCTGGTCCTTCTCGAAGCCGAAGTCCGGGCAGAGCGTCCCGGCGATCCGCAGGCCGGTGCACTTCGCGGCCAGGCGATCCGCAGCGCGGGTGGCACCGTCCTTCACACCGTCGGCGCCCGGGGCCCCGCCGATCACAAAGATCGAGCGCTGGTCGTAGCCCAGGCCCCGGGACAGCGACCAGATCAGGCTGCTGCCCGCGACCCGCTCCGGCAGCGGGGTTCCGCTGAGCTTGCTGGCCCAGACCAGCGGCATCCCGTCGGCCACGACCAGGTCCGCGTCGTCCAGGTACGCGCGTACGCCGTGGTCGGTCTGCGCCTGCCGCAGGATGTCGATGTTCGGGGTGAGGATGCGTCCACCCCGGCCCTCCGCGATCGCCTCGCGGACCACCGACACGACCTCGTCCTCGGTGATGCGATCGATACCCGTGCCGTCCAGCTGGACGCGATCAAAAGCCTCGACTGTCATACAACGCCTCCTTCAACCCTGTTGCTTCGTTATACGAGCGAAACGAGCGAAGGTGGTCGAAAGTGGCACGGGTTCTATATTTGGGCGGATTAGGACGAAGCGGGACAACGTTGGTCGAGCGTCTGCTCGGGGAACTGCCCTCCGTGTGTGCGCTCGGCGAGATCGTCCACCTGTGGCAGCGCGACATCCGCGACGACGAACGCTGCGGCTGCGGCGCCCGCTTCTCGGCCTGCACCTTCTGGAAGCGCGTCGGTCAGGTGGCGTTCGGCGGCTGGACCAATGTGGACGTCGACCGCGTGCACGCGCTGCGTGATGTCGTGGAACGCACCCGCCACATCCCCCGCCTCGCCGGCGCCAACCTCCCCGACGCCCAGCGCGCCGACGTCCGCGAGTACGCGGGCTACTACGCCAAGGTCTACGCGGCCGCCGCCGAGGTGTCGGGTGCCGCGGTGGTTGTCGACTCGTCCAAACACAGCGCTCTCGCTCATGTGCTGCGCTGGGCGGACGATGTGGACCTGAGGGTCGTGCACGTGGTGCGGGACGCACGCGGCGTCGCGTACTCGTGGACCAAGACCGTCTCCCGGCCGGAGACGGACGGCAGCGACGAGATGACCCGCTACTCGCCGGGTCGATCGGCCCTGCTGTGGAACGCCCACAACGCCGCCTTCGGGCTGCTGTCGCGGCGCGGCGTCCCGGTCCGGCGCATCCGCTACGAACAGTTCCTCACCGATCCCCGTGCCGCGCTGCGCGAACTCGCCGACTACGCCGGAGTCCCGGCCGGCGACGACGACCTCGCCTTCCTCGGCGACGGGTACGCGGATCTCGGCGTCGGTCACAGCGCCGCCGGCAACCCGATGCGCTTCACCGTCGGGCGGCTGCCGATGCGCCGCGACGATGCCTGGATGCGCTCACTCCCCAGCGGCCAGCGCCGCCTCGTCGGTGCCGTGTGCGCGCCGATGCTGCGCGCGTACGGCTACCCGCTCAACCCCGCAGAAGTGTCCCAGGAGGCGTGATGAACTGGCCGTCCGTCGGTGTCGTGATCCCCACCCGCAACCGCCCGGAGCTGGTCCGCAAGGCGATCGCCGCCGTCCGGGACCAGCGTTATCCGGGCGAGGTCAAGATCGTTGTGGTGTACGACCAGACCGAGCCCGACTATCTCCTCGCCTCGACCGAGGGCACCCAGGTCCTGGTCCTCACCAACTGGCGCACCTCCGGCCTGGCCGGCGCCCGCAACACCGGCATCCTGGCGCTGGACAGCGAATATGTGGCGTTCTGCGACGACGACGACAAGTGGGCGCCGGACAAACTGCGCCGCCAGGTCGCCGCCCTGCTGGCCGAGCCGGACTCCGAGTTCGCCACGTGTGCGATCGAGGTCGAGTACGAGGGCAAGACAACACCGCGGCTGGCCGGTTGCAGCCGGGTGACCGTCGACGAGCTGGCCCGCTCCCGGATGGCGATGCTGCACTCGTCGTCGTTCCTGGTCCGCCGGGAAGCGCTGGCCGAGTCGGCGATCGGCCTGGTCGCCGAGGACGCGCCGGGCAGCCAGAACGAGGACTGGGACCTGCTGCTGCGCGCCGCCCGCCGGTCGCCGATCGTGCACCTCGACGAGCCGCTGGTCCGCGTCCTGTGGGGACGGACCTCGCACTACGCGTACGAGTACGCCACCAAAATCTCGTCCCTGCGCTGGATGATGCAGAGGCACCCGGAGATCAGCGGTTGCCGGCCGGGCGCGGCCCGCGTCTACGGGCAGCTGGCGTGCTGGTCGGCGGCGACCGGGAACCGCAGTCAGGCCTGGCAGTTCAGCAAGGAGGCGGTCCGCGCGAACTGGAAGGAGCCACGCACCGCGATCGCCCTGGCGGCCATGACGGGTGCGGTCAAGGTCGAGAACGTGCTCTCCGCCCTGCACAAACGTGGCCGAGGTATCTAACACACACTCTTTTGCGCACACCCGATCAGCAGGTAGTGTTCGCACGTGTGCGAATTCGTGCGGTTAGAACAACTCATCGTGGGTGAGTGCTGATGCTGGCGCAGCAGCGTCAGGCAGCCATTCTGGACCGGGTGCGAGCGGCCGGCGGCGTGCGCGTCAGCGAGCTCGCCACCGAGTACGGCGTGTCCGACATGACGATCCGCCGTGACCTGGAGTCTCTCGCCGACCGGGGTCTTCTGGCGAAGGTACACGGCGGCGCCACCACGGTGAGCCCAGGTTCGGCACACGAACCGGGCTTCGCGGCCAAATCCGTCCGCCAGCGGGCCGAAAAAGCGGCGATGGCCATGCGGGCCGCCGCTCTGGTCTCCCCCGGCGACGCCATCGCGCTCTCCGCGGGCACCACGACCGCCGGGCTCGCCCAGCGACTCGTCGACGTGCCCTCGCTGACCGTGGTCACCAACTCCATTCCGGTGGCGGACATCTTCTACCGGGCCGGGCGCCCGGACCAGACCGTGGTGCTGACCGGCGGGACCCGGACCCCGTCGGACGCCCTGGTCGGCCCGGTGGCGGTCGCCGCGATCGGCACGCTGCACCTCGACGTGCTCTTCCTCGGTGTGCACGGCATGAGCGAACGAGCCGGCTACACGACACCGAACCTGATGGAGGCCGACGTCAACCGGGCGCTGGTCGAGGCGGCCGAACGACTGGTCGTGCTCGCGGACCACACCAAGTGGGGCACCGTCGGCATCTCCTCGATCGTGCCGCTCGAACGCGCCGACGTCGTGATCACGGATGACCAGCTGGACGAGACCGCACGCGCGGTCCTGGCGGAACAGGTGAACGAGCTGATGGTGGTAACCGCTCAATGATCTCCAAGAGGACAGCGATCCGGCTCTCCGACGGCCGTGAGCTCATCTACTTCGACGAGACCGCGGACTCGGGGCGCGCCAAGTGGCCGGACACCCGGCAGCTGCCGCCCCCGCCGCCGACGTCGCAGCTTCGGTACGACCCGCTGGTCGACGAGTGGGTGGCGGTCGCCGCGCACCGGCAGACCCGCACGTTCCTGCCGCCGACCGACAAGTGCCCCCTGTGCCCGTCGACGCCGGACTTCGCGAGCGAGATCCCCGCTCCCGACTACGACGTCGTCGTGTTCGAGAACCAGTTCCCCTCGTTCAGCGACCGGGTCAAGGCCGGTGAGATCACCGAGCTCACCGACATGGTTCCGGTACGCCCGGGCGTCGGCCGCTGCGAGGTCGTCTGCTTCACCAGTGACCACAACAGCTCGTTCGGGGCGCTGACCCCGGAACGCGTCCGCACGGTCGTCGACGCGCTGGCCGACCGCACGACGGAGATGTCCGCGCTCACGGGCGTCGCGCAGGTGTTCCCGTTCGAAAATCGCGGGATCGAGATCGGCGTGACGCTGAGCCACCCGCACGGGCAGATCTACGCCTACCCGATGGTTCCGCCGCGCACCCAGGCGATGCTGCGGGCGGCCCGGAAGCACGCCGAGCACACCGGCGGCCGCAACCTGTACGCCGACGTGCTCGCCGCCGAGCGCAAGGCCCAGGTGCGTGTGGTCACCGCCAACGAGCACTGGACGGCGTACGTGCCGGCGGCCTCGCGCTGGCCGTTCGAGATCCAGCTCGCCCCGAACCGCCAGGTGCTGGACATCCCGGCCCTGACCGACGCCGAACGCGACGCCTTCGGCCCGATCTACCTGGACATCCTGAAGCGCTTCGACGCGCTCTTCGACCGGCCCATGCCGTACATCTCGGCCTGGCACCAGGCGGTCACCGGTGAGGGACGCGACCTCGGTTACCTGCACCTGCAGCTGTTCAGCATCCGCCGGGCGGCGGACAAGCTGAAGTTCCTGGCCGGTTCGGAGTCCGCGATGGGCGCCTTCATCAACGACATCGTCCCGGAGACCGCCGCGCAGATCCTGCGCGACGTGCGCTGAGCCGAGATTAGGGGGCGGGGGGCCCGGGACAAGGCCCCCCGCAGGGAAGGGACGGCAGGCGTCGAGCGCCTACTGGCCGCACTTCCGCGCCAGAACCGGTCGGCGCCCGGGACGAGGCAGCCAGATCGGTGGGCGACTGACGCAGCGGTGCGACCGTCATCCGTTTCACCAAGAGAAACGAGTGGCGTTGCCCTTGGTTACGCGTCCTAAACATGCGCTTTGTCGCATAGGTCACACACAAAAAGGCCGCCGGGTCTCCGGCGGCCTTTTTCGGTACGCGATCAGGCGAGCTTGCGCGCCAGGTTCTCGTCCAGCGCGTTCATGAACTCGTCCGTGGTCAGCCAGGGTGCGTCCCGCGAGATGAGCAGCGCGAGGTCCTTGGTCATCTGACCGCCCTCGACCGTCTCGACGCAGACCTTCTCGACCGTCTCGGCGAACTCCGTGACCGCCGGGGTGCCGTCGAGCACACCGCGGTGCTTGAGGCCACCGGTCCACGCGAAGATCGACGCGATCGGGTTCGTCGAGGTCTTCTCACCCTTCTGCCACTGCCGGTAGTGCCGGGTGACCGTGCCGTGCGCGGCCTCCGCCTCGACGGTCTTGCCGTCCGGCGTCATCAGCACCGAGGTCATCAGGCCGAGCGAGCCGAAGCCCTGCGCGACGGTGTCGGACTGCACGTCACCGTCGTAGTTCTTGCAGGCCCAGACGTAGCCGCCCTCCCACTTCATCGCGGCGGCGACCATGTCGTCGATCAGCCGGTGCTCGTAGGTGATGCCGGCTTCCTTGAACTTCTCCGCGAACTCGGTCTCGAAGATCTCGGCGAACAGATCCTTGAACCGGCCGTCGTACGCCTTGAGAATCGTGTTCTTCGTCGACAGGTAGACCGGGTAGTTGCGGGCCAGGCCGTACCGGAACGAGGCGCGCGCGAAGTCGCGGATCGAGTCGTCGTAGTTGTACATCGCCATCGCGACGCCGCCACCCGGGTAGTCCGCGACGTGGAACTCCATCGGCGCGGAGCCGTCCTCGGGCGTGAACGTGACGGTGAGCTTGCCCGGCCCCGGCGTCACGAAGTCGGTCGCCTTGTACTGGTCACCGTGCGCGTGCCGGCCGATGATGATCGGCTTGGTCCAGCCCGGTACGAGCCGGGGGACGTTCGACATGATGATCGGCTCACGGAAGACCACACCACCGAGGATGTTGCGGATCGTGCCGTTCGGCGACCGCCACATCTTCTTCAGGCCGAACTCCTCGACGCGAGCCTCGTCCGGGGTGATCGTCGCGCACTTGACGCCGACGCCGTGCCGCTTGATGGCGTTGGCAGCGTCGATGGTCACCTGGTCATCGGTCTCGTCGCGGTACTGGATCGACAGGTCGTAGTACTCGAGATTGACGTCGAGATACGGCAGGACCAGCTGCTCGCGGATCTGCTTCCAGATGATCCGGGTCATCTCGTCGCCGTCGAGCTCCACGACCGGGTTGTTGACCTTGATCTTCGCCATCGACCGGCGCTCCTCTCCCGGGACACACATGCTCTAGCAGTACGAGCGTACTGCAGCTCGTAACAAGATCGCCTTTGACCCTTCCCTCAGGATGCGCCCGGACCTGGCGAGAAGTTGGGAAACCCGTAACCGGCAGGCAGTCGCATCGAGACATGTCATTGCCTGAGAAGCTCGATCTGCCGATCAGCCGCCGACTCTTCGTCTCCGGGGTCGCCGGCGTGGAGTGACCACCGCCGACCCGCGGCTCGGACACTCCGTGCATGTCGATGTGCGCGGGCTGCGCTCGGACGCCGTCTACTACTACCGCTTCCGGGCCGGGACGCAGGTGTCGCCGGTCGGGCGGACCCGGACCGCGCCCGGGTCCCGGTCGAAGCCGCGGAACCTGCGATTCGCCTTTGCCAGCTGCCAGGACTACCAGGCCGGGTTCTACACGGCCTACCAGCACCTGGCGGCCGAGGATCTGGCGTTTGTCGCCTTCCTCGGGGACTACATCTACGAGGGTGCACCCAACCCCAACGCCGCCCGGCAGCACGAGGGCGCCGGGGAGCCGTACTCCCTCGCCGAGTACCGGAACCGGCACGCGCGCTACAAGAGCGACGTGAATCTGCAGGCGGCGCACGCCGCGTTCCCGTGGATCGTGACCTTCGACGACCACGAGATCGACAACAACTGGGCCGACGAGATCCCGCAGGACCCGGCGTTGCAGACGCCGGAGGCGTTCCGGGCCCGGCGGATCGCCGCGTTCCAGGCGTACTACGAGCACATGCCGCTGCGCCGCAGTTCGCTGCCGGCCGGGCTGGACATGCAGGTCTACCGGCGGCTGCGGTTCGGGTCGCTGGCGAGCGTGCACGTCCTCGACACCCGGCAGTACCGCAGCGACCAGCCCGCCACCCTGACCGCGGCCCAGGATCCGGCGCTCACCATGACGGGCCCCGAGCAGGAGAAGTGGCTCGTCGACGGGCTCGAATCGTCCGGCAGCCGGTGGAACCTGCTGGCCAACCAGGTCATGTGGGCCTCCAACGACCGCAAGGCGGGTCCGGAGCAGTCCTTCGACTTCGACAACTGGGACGGCTACCGGGTCCAGCGCAAGCGCCTCCTGGAAGGGTTCGGCCGCGTGGACAACCCGGTCGTGCTCACCGGGGACCGGCACTGCACCTGGGTCTGCGACCTGCGGCCCGACTTCGACGACCCGTCGACGCCGGTGGTCGGCGCCGAGATCACCGGAACCTCCATCACCTCGGGCGGCAACCCGGACGTCGCCGGATTCCATGCCACGTACGACCCGATCATGGCCGAGAGCCCGCACTGGCGGTACATCGACAACCAGCGCGGCTACATCGTCTGCGACGTGAACGCCGAGCGGATGCTCAGCAGTCTGCGTCTCGTCGACACGATCTGGGCCACCAGCGCGACGGTCCGCACTGCGGCGGAGTTCGTGGTCGAGGCGGGCCGGCCCGGCATCGCCTCGGTCAGCGAGGAGCAGGCACTCCTGCGCCGGCAACCGCCGGCCGGGCCGATCTACGACGTCCACGACGATCAGGACGCGCACCCGCTGCGCGGCTGACGTTTTTTCGCGGACAGCGCGGCCGGGTGCGGGGAGGGCAGAATGACGTGATGTCTGCCCTCCGCCGCATCGGCCCTCTGACCGTCATCGCGTTGCAGGATGCCGAGGGGCCGCACTTCGATCGGCGTGAGGATGCGATCCCGGGGGCGACCGGGGACCAGTGGGCCGCGGCCGACCGGTTCGATCCGGGTGCGCGGGCCGAGGACGGCCGGTGGTGGTTGCGCTTCCGGAGCTTCGCGATCCGGTACGGCGACAGCGGCCCGGTCACCCTGGTCGACGCAGGGATCGGGCCGGCGCATTCACTCGCCGCCGACTGGGCGCCCGTGCCGGGGCAGTTGCCGGAGGAGGTGGCTGCCGCCGGGATCGCCGCGGAGGATGTCGAGGCGATCGTGCTGACCCATCTGCACACCGATCACATCGGGTGGGCCGTGCCGGCTGACTCGCCGTTCACCAACGCGCGGGTGGTCGTGCAGCGCGCCGACGTCGAGGCCTACGCGGCGGCGAGCGCCTGGTCACGGCAGGAGGAGGTGCTGCTCGAGCCACTACGGCGGCTGGGCCGCCTGCACGTGGTCGACGGCGACACCGAGCTCGGCCCCGGAAAAAAGATCATCTTCACGCCGGGGCACACGCCCGGGCACCAGTCGGTGCTGGTCGAGGGTGGGGGCGACAGCCTGCTCATCACCGGCGACCTGCTGGTGCACGCGGTGCAGCTTGTTGATCCGTCACTGGCCTACGGGCATGACATGGACGCTGACCTGGCCCGCATCAGCCGGCATGCGGCGTTGACGACGGCCCGGACCGGTGACTCGTGGTTGGCGGTGTCGCACTTGGGTCAGCCGTACTGCCGTACAGAAGCATGAAAGGCCGGGGTGCACGGACCCCGGCCTTCCCACTGCTTTTGATTTACAGCTCGGCGACGTCCGCCTGCTTGGCGCGGACGGCCTCGGCGGCCTCCTTGAGACCGGCGAGCTCGGTGTCGGTGAGCGCGGTCTCGACGACCTTCTTCACACCCTCGGCGCCGATCTCGGCCTCGACACCCAGGTACACGCCCGAGATGCCGTATTCGCCGTCGACCCAGGCGCAGACCGGCATGACCGCGCCGGAGTCCTCCGCGACGGCCTTGGCCATGCGGGCGGCGGCGGCGGACGGCGCGTAGTACGCCGAACCGGTCTTGAGCAGCGCGACAACCTCGGCGCCACCGTTGCGGGTGCGGGTGACGAGCTCCTCGACCTTGTCAGCGGGGAGCAGGTCGGCGAGCGGCTTGCCGTTGACCGTCGACTTCGACGGCACCGGGACCATGGTGTCGCCGTGCGAGCCCAGGGTCAGCGTGGTGACGGTGCTGACCGGGACCTTCAGCTCCTCGGCGACGTTGTTGGTGAAACGCGCCGAGTCGAGCATGCCGGCCTGGCCGAGCACGCGGTTCTTCGGGAACTGCGTGGCGATCTGCGCGAGCGCGGTCATCTCGTCGAGCGGGTTCGACACGACGATGACAACGGCGTTCGGGGCGTACTTGGCGATGTTCTCGGCGACCGAACGCACGATCTTCGCGTTGACACCGAGAAGGTCCATGCGGCTCATGCCCGGCTTGCGGGGCAGGCCGGCGGTGATGACAACGACGTCGGAGCCCTCGATGGCCTCGTAACCCTCGCCGTTCGGGCCGGTGGTGGCGCCGACGATCTTGGTCTCGAAGCCCTCGATCGGCCGCGACTGGTTGAGGTCCAGCGCGAGTCCCTCGGGCTTGCCCTCGACGATGTCGGTGAGCACCACGGTCTCGAAGATGTCGTACTCGGCCAGACGCTGTGCGGTCGTGGACCCGTAGAAACCGGCGCCTACGACGGTGACCTTCTTGCCCATGTCTCTCACTCCCAGTCGGCGGGACGATTTTTCCGGACCGTATCAGTCGGTTAACGGCGCATTACCTGGCAGGGCCGTCCGGGGGGAGGTAAACCACTCCTCAGCCCATGACCTGAGCGCCGTGGGCGGTCGCGAACAGCGCCGCCTGAGCCAGATCGATCTTGGCGCCGTCGAGGGCGACACCGCGCAGCGCGACCCCGTCGAGGTCGGCACCGCGCAGGTCGGCGCCCTTGAGCACCGCGTCCTTGAGCCGGGCGTGCGACAGGTCCGCACCCCGCAGATCCGCCCGGGTCAGATCGGCGTTGGTCAGATCCGCCTCGCGCAGCTTCAGGCCACCGAGCTTCGCGGCGGTGAGGTTCGCCCCGCGCAACGAGACAAAACCCCAGTCGCCGCCGTCGATGGTCAGCGGGCGCAGTCCACAGTCGAGGAACTGCGTACCGGTCAGTTTGCAGCCGGTGAGCGTCGCGTCGAAGAACGAGGAGCGACGCACCACCGACTGCGTGATCGCACAGGTGGTCAGCTCGGCCGCGTTGAACCGCACGTTACCGAACTCGCAGTGCGTGAACGTGCAGCCGCTGAGTTTCGCCTCGGACCAGTCGACGTCGTGGAACGCGCAGTCCTCGTAATGTGCGCGTTCCACCTCGGCCAGAGCCCAGTCCTGGCCGGAGAACGTCTCGTTCCGGACGACGTCCATCAGTGGTAGAAGTGCCGCGTACCGGTCAGGTAGACGGTGAGTCCGGCCTTCTCGGCCGCCTCGATCACCAGGTTGTCGCGGATCGAGCCACCGGGCTGCACGACGGCCTTGATGCCCGCCGCGATCAGCACCTCGAGGCCGTCCGGGAACGGGAAGAACGCGTCGGAGGCGGCCACACTGCCCTTGGCGCGGTCCGCACCGGCCCGGTTCACGGCGAGGTGCGCCGAGTCGACCCGGTTGACCTGGCCCATGCCGACACCGACGGTCGCGCCGTCGTGCGCCAGCAGGATCGCGTTGCTCTTCACACTGCGGATCGCCCGCCAGGCGAACGCCAGATCCGCGAGGTCCTCGGGCGACGCCGCCTCACCGGTGGCCAGCGTCCAGTTCGCCGGGTTGTCACCCTCGGCGTCGATCCGGTCCGACATCTGCACCAGCACACCGCCACCGACCTGCTTGATCTCCGCGGGCGGCGGGTTCCAGGCCGGCGCGACCAGCACACGCAGGTTCTTCTTCTCCCGGAAGACCGCAAGAGCCTCCTCGGTGAACGACGGCGCCACGACGACCTCGGTGAAGATGCCGTCCAGCTGGTCGGCCAGCTCCACGGTCACCTGCCGGTTGACCGCGATGACCCCACCGAACGCCGACACCGGGTCACACGCGTGCGCCTTGCGGTGCGCCTCGGCGACATCCGCACCGACCGCGATGCCGCACGGGTTGGCATGCTTGATGATCGCCACGCACGGCTCGGTGAAGTCGTTCGCCGAACGCCAGGCGGCGTCCGCGTCGACGTAGTTGTTGTACGACATCTCCTTGCCGTGCAACTGCACGGCCTGCGCGAGCCCGGCCGGCGCGTTCGGGTCCAGGTAGAGCGCGGCCTGCTGGTGCGGGTTCTCGCCGTAACGCAGCGCACTCTCCCGCTTCAGCGCCAGCCCGGCGAACTCCGGCCACTCCGACGGCGCGAGGGTCGTCGCGCACCAGTTGGCCACCGCGACGTCGTACTCCGCGATGTCGGCAAAAGCGCGAGCCGCGAGCAGCTTCCGCTGCGTCAGCGTGAAACCGCCGTCCCGCACGGCGTCCAGGATCAGCGGGTACGCGGCCACGGACGTCACCACGGCGACCGACGGGTGGTTCTTCGCCGCCGCGCGGACCATCGCGGGGCCGCCGATGTCGATTTGCTCGACACACTCGTCGACGGTCGCACCGGACGCGACGGTCTCCGTGAACGGGTACAGGTTGCTGACCAGCAGGTCGAACGGCTCGATCTGCAACTCGGCGAGCTGCGCCTCGTGGGCCGGCAGCCGCAGGTCGGCGAGCAGCCCGGCGTGCACCTTGGGGTGCAGCGTCTTGACCCGGCCGTCCAGCGTCTCGGGGAAACCGGTCAGCTCCTCGACCCGGGTCACCGGCACACCGGCGGCCTCGACGGTCGACGCGGTCGAACCGGTGGAGACGACCTGCACACCCGCGGCGTGCAGAGCCTGCGCGAGCTCGACCAGACCGGTCTTGTCGTACACGCTCAGCAGCGCGCGCTTCAGCGGACGGCGACCGTCTGTGCCGCTACCCAAGCCTGGACTATCAGTCGGCGGAGCTGCGCTCGTCATGGAATGGAGACCTTCCTGTCCGTGATGGTCCAGCCTTCGCGCACGAGCCGGCCGACGTACTCGACCAGCTGCCCGCGCTCGGCTTCCTTGATCCGCTCGGTCAGCGTCTCCTCCGTGTCGTCGTCGAGCACGGGCACACTGACCTGGGCGATGATGGGTCCGGTGTCGACACCCGCGTCGACGAAGAACAGCGTCGCCCCGGCGATCTTCACGCCGTACGCCAGCGCGTCGCGGGGTCCGTGGATCCCCGGGAACGACGGCAGCAACGCGTTGTGCGTGTTGACGTACCGGTCGCCGAACGCGGTCAGGAACTCCGTCCCGACCAGCTTCAGGAAGCCGGCCGAGATGACCAGGTCCGGCTTGTGCTCGGCGACGTGCGCGGTGAGCGCGGCATCCCAGTCGGCGCGGGTCGGATAAGCCTTCACCGAATCCACGAACGTGGGCACGCCGGCTCTCCCGGCACGGTCGAGCCCGGCGATGCCGTCCCGGTCGGCCCCCACAGCAACAACCTTCGCACCGTACGCGGGATCCGCGGCGGCATCGAGAAGGGCCTGCAAATTGCTGCCGGAGCCGGAGACGAGGACGACCAGGCGGGCGGGCGCGGGGTCTGTCACCCGAGCACCCTATCGCCGAGCCCGTTCGGGCTGCTGAACGGGGCACAAAGGCGGACAGCAAAACCGCTGATCATCAGTTAGGCTGCGGGCCGCTCACGTGATGGCCCGCGTGAACGTTGATATGCACATCACCGCATTGCGCGGACTTATCTGGAGGATTCGCCCGTGACGCCACCGCCTTACTACGGTCAGCAGCCGCCCGCAGCCCCGGGCAACGACAAGGTGACGCTCTGGGGCGTCCTCGGCATCGTGTTCGCGTTCTGCTGCTGGCCCCTCGGCATCGTCTTCGGCGTGCTGAGCCTGCTCGAGGCCCGCAAGGTCGGCAAGCAGCCGACCCTCGCCTACGTGACCTTCGGTGTCATCGTCCTGGCGCTGATCGTCAACATCATCCTGGCCGCCACCGGCGCCCTGGGTGACATCATGTCGAACAGCTGATCGACACCCCGCACCACCGAAGGGCGCCCGGCCACGGCCGAGGCGCCCTTCGCCATTCACAGCTCGACCCGCACACCTGACGGATCCGGCAGCCCGATCACAACCGTCAGCCCGGCGCAATGCAGGCGAACCCGGGCTCGGTGACCCCAACTTCGCTGTAGTCGGGCCAGGCCACCCAGCGAGCCCGGCGGAAATGCAGGCGAAGCCAGGCCGCCCGGCCGGCCCGGCGCAATGCAGGCGAACCCGGGCTCGGTGACCCCAACTTCGCTGTAGTCGGGCCAGGCCACCCAGCGAGCCCGGCGGAAATGCAGGCAAAGCCAGGCCCGCCCGGCCTCCCCGGCGGCGGAGCCGCTTGTTGCAGGTCGAACCGCGCTGCGCACGGGATCCAGCACGTCACCCGCGATTCCGGCCCGGACGCTAGCGGCCGTTCACCGGCAGCCCTCATTCCAGCCGCCTTCCTTACCCGAACCACTTCCGGAGCGGCCGGGGCGAATCCGCGGGTGCGAAGGTGCAAGGCCAAGGCGCAGAGATCTGCGCGGGCGGCGGGACTGCCGTGGTTCAGCCGCGGGCGGGGGCGCGGAAGGCGCGGCCCGCAGCCGCGCCGATGCTGGCCGAGACCGCGACCACGATGGTGGCGACCAGGGTGACCTGCCACGGCACCGGGCCGATCTCGGCGAGGCGGCCGTTGCCCATCGAGCCGCCCGACATCCATGACAGCAGGCCGAGCAGCAGGCCTGCGACCGGTCCCGACAGGACCGCCGCGCCCAGGACCAGGGACCAGCTCGGTTCGGCCGGGGCCGGGTCGCCGGGGTTGCGGCCGTGGACGAGGTGGCCGTCGACGACGTGGTGGATGCTGACCAGGCGGCGGGTCAGGAGCCAGCCCGAGGCCATCGCGGCCAGCACCGGTACGGCCAGGAGGGCGGCACCGCTCGCGCCGATCGGGCCGTTGGGGAGGCCGGCCAGCAGCGGCAGGGTGGGCAGCAGTGGGCCGACCGTCACTTCGGTGAGGCGTACCACGGAGTCGGTGCCGAGCAGGAAGCCCGGTCCGAGCAGGTAGGCCGCCGCCCAGATGACGCCGTTGGCGCCGTAGGCGAGGCTGACCAGGGTGATGCCGGCCTGACCGGCGACACCCGTCCGGTAGGCGGAGATCATGTCCGCGGCCTGCCCGCCGCCGACCGCGACCGACAGGCCGGCGATGGCCGCGCCGGCGGCCAGGATGAGCAGGGCCGACATCACGCCTGCGCGCAGGCCGTGGCGCAGCGTCGGTGAGATGCGGCGGGCGACGACGACCAGCGCCTCGGTGCCGCGCAGGGAGCCGATCAGGGAAAAGGCGAGGCCGGCGAGGAAAAAGTTCAGGGCCGCCCGGGTCGGGGAGACGTCCGTGCCCCGGCCGTCGACGACGAGGGCCGCCAGCAGACCCAGGATCGCGTACGCGACCCCGATCGTCCCCGCCACCAGCAGCGCCACCCGGGGTGAGCCGCTGCGGCGGGCGCCGATGGCCCGGGTGACGTGGAGGCCGGCGCGGTTGAGGCGCCAGCCGGCCAGGAGGGTGAGGAGCAGGGGCGCGACACCTACGGGGCCGATGGAGGTGCCGATGGGCACACCGTGGCCGAGCAGCCAGCCCGCCAGGCCCGCGTGTGCGGCACCGCCGAGGCCGCCCTGGCCCTCGAGCGTGCGGGCCAGGCCGACGACCGCGGCCACCGGCACGTACGCGACGAACGCCGCCCAGAAGGTGGCGAACGCCGCGGCGACCGGAAGCGGGGCCCGTCCACGGCTGTCGACGGGGCGTCGCTGGCCGGGCAGCTTGACCGTGGGGTGGTTACGCGGGTCGATGCGTACCGTGGACCGGTCGGCGGGGTTGATCTTGACCGTGGAGTGGTCGCCGGGCGTCGAGCGGCGCACCGTGACCGGCACCGTCTCGCGGGCGGCAAGGTGAACGGCCTCGGCGGCCTCGAACTGGTCCTCCGAGCCGGCGGGTCGACCGTCGGGACGGTCGGGGGTGGTCGGCATCGCGGCCTACTTTTCCACGCCGGACGGCCTGCGGCGACGCAGAAACGACGACTCGCCGCCGAACGATTCCTCAGGCGAGGGGAAAAACGCCCGTAACGGCGGCGCGCCGCCGCCCGGATCGGGAAGATCCGCGCGACGGCGCGTCTGCACGCGTACCAAGATCAGCTCATGACCTCGCGCATGAGCCGCGCGGTCTCGCTCGGGGTCTTGCCGACCTTGACGCCGGCGGCCTCGAGGGCCTCCTTCTTGGCGTCGGCGGTGCCGGCGGAACCGGAGATGATCGCGCCGGCGTGGCCCATGGTCTTGCCGACCGGGGCGGTGAAGCCGGCGATGTAGCCGACGACCGGCTTGGTCACGTTGGCCTTGATGAACTCGGCCGCACGCTCCTCGGCGTCGCCGCCGATCTCGCCGATCATCACGATCGCGTCGGTGTCCGGGTCGTCCTGGAACGCCTTGAGCGCGTCGATGTGGGTGGTGCCGATGATCGGGTCTCCGCCGATGCCGACGGCGGTGGAGAAGCCGAAGTCGCGCAGCTCGTACATGAGCTGGTAGGTCAGCGTGCCGCTCTTGCTGACCAGGCCGATGCGGCCGCCCGGGGTGATGTCGGCCGGGATGATGCCGGCGTTCGAGGCGCCCGGCGAGGCGATGCCGGGGCAGTTCGGGCCGATGATGCGGGTCTTCTGACCCTGCGCGACGTTGTACGCCCAGAACGCGGCCGAGTCCTGCACCGGCACGCCCTCGGTGATCACGACGGCGAGCGGGATCTCGGCGTCGATCGCCTCGAGCACCGCGGCCTTGGTGAACGCGGGCGGCACGAAGATGACCGACACGTCGGCGCCGGTCTCCTTGATCGCCTCGGCGACGGACGCGAACACCGGCAGCGAGGTGCCGTCGAAGTCGACGCTGGTGCCGGCCTTGCGCGGGTTGACACCGCCGACGACGTTCGTGCCGGCGGCGAGCATCCGGCGGGTGTGCTTGGAGCCCTCCGCGCCGGTCATGCCCTGGACGATGACCTTGGAGTCCTTGGTGAGCCAGATAGCCATGTCGTCACTTCCCCGCAGCTGCGAGCTCGGCGGCGCGCTCGGCCGCACCGTCCATCGTGTCCACCCGCTGCACCAGCGGGTTGTTCGCCGCGTCCAGGATCGCCCGGCCGGCCTCGGCGTTGTTGCCGTCGAGGCGGACCACGAGCGGCTTGGTGACGGCTTCGCCACGCTCACCGAGCAGGGCGAGCGCCTGGATGATGCCGTTGGCGACCTCGTCGCACGCGGTGATGCCACCGAAGACGTTGACGAAGACCGACTTGACCGCCGGGTCGCCGAGCACGATCTCGAGGCCGTTGGCCATGACCTGCGCGCTGGCACCGCCGCCGATGTCGAGGAAGTTGGCGGGCTTGACCCCACCATGACCTTCACCCGCGTACGCGACCACGTCGAGCGTCGACATGACCAGGCCCGCGCCGTTGCCGATGATGCCGACCTCACCGTCGAGCTTGACGTAGTTGAGGTTCTTGGCCTTGGCCGCCTGCTCCAGCGGGTCGACCGCGGACTGGTCGACCAGCGCCTCGTGGTCGGGGTGCCGGAAGCCGGCGTTCTCGTCCAGGGTGATCTTGGCGTCCAGCAGCAGCACACGGCCGTCGCCGACCTTGGCCAGCGGGTTGACCTCGACCAGGGTGGCGTCCTCGGCCACGAAGGCCTGCCAGAGCTTCACCGCGATGTCGACGATCTGGTCGGCCACGTCGGCCGGGAACTTGGCGGCAGTGACGATCTCGCGCGCCGTGACCTCGTCCACACCCTTGTTGGCGTCGATGGCGATCTTGGCGACCCGCTCGGGGTCCTCCTCGGCGACCGTCTCGATCTCCATGCCGCCGGCGACGCTGGCGATGCAGAGGAAGGTGCGGTTGGCCCGGTCGAGCAGGTAGGAGAAGTAGTACTCCTCCTTGATGTCGGCGGTCTCGGCCAGCATCACCTTGTGAACCGTGTGGTCCTTGATGTCCATGCCGAGGATGTCGGTCGCGCGGGCCTCGGCCTCGTCGGCGTCCGCCGCGAGCTTGACGCCGCCGGCCTTGCCGCGGCCGCCGACCTTCACCTGGGCCTTGACGACGACCCGGCCGCCGAGGCGCTCGGCGATCGCGCGGGCCTCCTGCGGGGTCTCGGCGACCCCGCCGCCCAGCACGGGCAGCCCGTGCCGTTCGAACAGGTCGCGCCCCTGATACTCGAACAGGTCCACGTGTCTCCTTTCGCTCGCGACGCTTGCCCCGGCAAGCCGCGTACCTGCGTCCCGACCTGATGTCCGCGGCGCGTCGCCGCCGGCGTGAGAGAAATGTCGGCCCAGAGGGCCTCAATTCGCAGCCTAGCCACAACACCACCGGCTGCGCCGCTGCGGGTGCGCTGTGTGCAAGACGGCACAGGTCCGTCGTCCGGCACCCTGCCCGCAGCCGCTCGGGCCTTCGCTGGAAAAAGACGCCCCTGGTCGCGTAACCCTGCTCTGGAGGCGTCGTTGAGTGTGTTGTCAGAGCGCTGAGCGATGACAAATACGGCCGATGCCCTGTCGGTCGAGGGGTGGCGGCGGGGCATCGTGCATGAGAGGCCGGACGTGTGAGGGGTGCGTCCGGCCTCTCCCCTTAACTCTTTGCAGCTAATTGGTCACGCTACTGGCGTGGCCACATTGGCGCGTACCCATTCGATGATGGATGCGGTCGTCGCGCCCGGCGTGAAGATATGCGCGACACCGAGCTTCTCCAGTTCGGTAATGTCGTCGGCCGGAATAATGCCGCCGCCGAATACCACGATGTCAGCTGCGTCACGTTCCGCGAGCAGTTCCACCACGCGGCGGAACAGCGTCATGTGGGCCCCCGAGAGCACCGACAGCCCGATGGCGTCCGCGTCCTCCTGGATGGCCGTCTCGACGATCTGCTCCGGCGTCTGATGCAGCCCCGTGTAGACGACTTCCATGCCGGCGTCCCGCAGCGCCCGGGCCACGACCTTTGCGCCGCGGTCGTGCCCGTCCAGCCCCGGCTTCGCCACCACGACCCTGATCCGTGCTTGCATCTACGACCCCTTCGGCGCTCACCGGCAACACTGCCGGCCGACCCTGTGACTGCCACCTGAACGAACGGTAACCCCTCACCGTTGAACCGTGGAAGCCACCGCTCCGTACTACTGCGCAGACCAAGACCACCTCGGCTTATTACGCAAGCACCGTTTAACGTATTCCACGTCACATGACTTTGCGTTAGTAACGCAGTTACGGAGAGCCAACGCTGCTGGTACTCTGAAATGCCAGCAACTCGGACAATCGCCCCCGAATGCCGACAGAGAACTGTCAGGGAATTGGCGCTGCGACTTGTGACCGGCGTTGCGTTTCGTTACCGTGGCCCACGGCTGTCAACCGGTTAACCCCGGACCGACCGCTCGGCAAACCACCGTTCAGCATCTGTTCTGCTGGTCGGCTGCCGCTCTTTGCCACCGACGGAGGACTGTTCGTGCGTCAGCGCTTGTCGTCTGAGCCCGACCGCTATCGCGGCCGTCGCCGCGTGCCCACCCCTCCGCGCAGCCGCTATGCAGTTGTTGTCACCTCTGCTTTTGTCGGCGCCGGTGTGGTCGCCCTGGGAGCCGCCTCCGAGCTCCCGGACGCCAAGGCCGTCAACCCCACCGTCCTGCAGAACCTCAACGTCGCCGCCGACGGTGGTGACGCCCTCGCCGAACGTTCCGCCGACGGCGACCGCGCATCGCGGGGCGAGGAGCGCGCGGCCAACACCAAGATCTCCGACGAGGACGCGGAAGCCGAAGCCTGGCTGCTCCCCCTCGACGACTACGAGTTCACCTCCGCCTACGGCGTCCGCTTCGGCAAGCTGCACGCCGGCATCGACCTAGCGGCGCCCGAGGGCACCCCGTACAAGGCGGTTCACGCCGGCAAGGTGAAGTCCGCCGGTTACATGGGCGGCTACGGCTACGCCGTCACCGTCGAGCACTCCGACGGCACGGAAATGATCTACGCCCACTCGCGGCGCCTGCTGGTCAAGACGGGCGACGTGGTCAAGGCCGGACAGGTCATGGGCGAGGTCGGCAACACCGGTTACTCCTACGGCACCCACCTGCACCTCGAGGTCCACGTCGGCGGCAACCCGACCGACCCGATCGTCTTCCTCCGCGAGCACGGCGTCGACATCAAGCTCCGGATCGAGTCGGTGTACGGCATCGCCTCCTGATCCCAGCAACACCCTCGCGCGGCTGGACCTTCACGGTCCGGCCGCGTTTTTGCTGTCCTGCAACCGTCCTGCCACCGGGGCGGTTGCACCGGGCCCAGTCCTCTCAAGATCCGCAGGGTGGTGCCGACCAGGCTGGTGTCGGACACCGAGACCCTGGAGGATCACCCCGCCGTGCAGCATCGAGCCAACCGGAACGTCCGCGGCCGCCACCGTCGAACGACCCCGCTGCACAGCCACCGGGCCCCGACCACCCCCATCACCGAAAAAGGCCGGTACGCCGTAGCCGCCGCCCTCGTGGCCGGTGTCGGCGTGGCGAGCGTCGCAGCCGCAACAGACGGCGCCTCGTCGTCCCCTGCGGCCGCACAGGCACGCACCCAGACCGCCGCCGCCCAGGTGCCGTTGATCGCCTCTCCGTCGCCCACAGCCGTACCCACGCCGTCGGTGACGCCTTCTGCGGCTGTTGATGCCGCCGTCGCCTCGGTCGACGGGCTGAATCTGGACACGGGCGTGCCGTTCGTCGCCCAGGGCCGCAAGGCCAAGCCGCTGCCGCTGTGGGTCAACCCACTCCCCGAAGCTGCGGTGACCTCCTGCTTCGGCCAGCGCTGGGGCCGCCTCCACGCAGGCGTCGACCTGGCCGCCGCCGACGGCACCCGCATCCGCGCCGCCGGCGCCGGCACGGTTGTCGCGGCCGGCCCCGCCGAGGGCTACGGCAACGCCGTTTTGATCGACCACGGCAACGGCTACCTCACCCACTACGGGCACATGTCAGCCATCACGGTGGTGCTGGGCCAGAAGGTCAAGGCCGGCGACCAGATCGGCAACGAGGGCTCAACAGGCCACTCGACCGGCCCGCACCTGCACTTCGAGGTCCACGAAGGCACCTACCAGAACCCGATCGAACCCACCCGCTGGATGCACGACCACGGCGTGGACATCCCCGGCTGCCCGACCCCCACCAGCTAGACCCGCCCGCGGCTGTCCCGATTCGGATCCCCGCCAGGCCAACCGGTCAGCCGGCGGGTCGACTCACCGGTCGTCAGATCTTTTCGATCGGGGCGTGGCGGAGGACCAGCCACATGACCTGGTCGCCGAAGTCGATCTGGGCGCGGGCGCCGGGGCCGTGGCCGTCGACGACCACCACGCGGCCGAGGCCGTAGCGCTGGTGGTTGACGCGGTCGCCCGGTGCGACCTTGGGTGGCTGCTTCAGCTCGCTGGCCGTGGTGAGTCTGCTGGCGTCGACGCCGAGACGGGACGCGAGTTGCTGGGCTTTGGGGGTACCCCCGGCGAAGCCACCACCGCGCCCGCGGTCTCCCCCACCGCGACCACCGACGCCTCCGCCCGTGCCGGACCACGACGTGTAGGACCCCGCGGTGCGCTCCCAGCGCACCAGCTCGGGCGGCAACTCGTCGGTGAACCGCGACGGCGGGTTGTACTGCGGCTGCCCCCACGCCGAGCGGGTGACCGCCCGCGACA
The DNA here is from genome assembly GCF_000494755.1 of Amorphoplanes friuliensis DSM 7358. Lineage (NCBI taxonomy): Bacteria > Bacillati > Actinomycetota > Actinomycetes > Micromonosporales > Micromonosporaceae > Actinoplanes > Actinoplanes friuliensis. Next base: position 1,105,359 of record NC_022657.1, on the reverse strand, counting down.
GGTAGAGCCGCTGCCGGGCACGCGTGATGCCGACGTAGGCCAGGCGGCGCTCCTCCTCGAGCTCCGTGTTGTCACCGAGCGCGCGGGTGTGCGGGAAGACACCGTCCTCGAGCCCGGTCAGGAACACCACGGGGAACTCGAGGCCCTTGGCCGTGTGCAACGTCATCAGGGTGACAACACCCTGGTGGTCGGGGTCGTCGCTGGGGATCTGGTCGGCGTCGGCGACCAGGGCCACCTGCTCCAGGAAACCGGCGAGGGTGGCGGCCGGCGCGTCGTCGTCCTCGGCGGCCTGCGCCTCGACGCGTTCGGTGTATTCGCGGGCGACGCTGACGAGCTCCTGGAGGTTTTCGACCCGGCCCTGGTCCTGCGGGTCGAGGCTCTCCTCCAACTCGGACAGCATGCCGGAACGCTGCAGCACGGCCTCGAGGATCTCCTCGGGTGGCGCCGTCCGGGACTGTTCGCGCAGGTCGTCGAGCAGTTGCACGAAGTCGCCGATGCTGTTGGCCGCGCGGGTCGAGATGCCCGGGGCGTTCTTGGCACCGCGCAGCGCCTGCCCGAACGAGATGCGGTCGCGGGTGGACAGTGCCTCGACGCAGGCCTCGGCCCGGTCACCGATGCCCCGGCGCGGGGTGTTGAGGACACGGCGGATGCTCACAGTGTCGTCGTCGTTGACCACCGCACGCAGGTAGCCCAGGGCGTCGCGGACCTCCTTGCGCTCGTAGAAGCGCACCCCGCCGACCACCTTGTAGGGCAGGCCGACGCGGATGAACACCTCTTCGAACACTCGCGACTGGGCGTTGGTGCGGTAGAAGACCGCGACGTCGCCGGGGCGTACCTCGTGGTTGTCGCAGAGCCGGTCGATCTCCCGGGCAACCCAGTCGGCCTCGGCGTGCTCGGTGTCGGCGACGTACCCGACGATCTGCTCGCCGGCGCCCTGGTCACTCCAGAGCCGCTTCGGCTTGCGCGACGTGTTTCGGTCGATCACGGCGTTGGCCGCCGACAGGATCGTCTGGGTGGAGCGGTAGTTCTGCTCCAGCAGGATCGTGCGCGCGTCGGGATAGTCGCGCTCGAACTCCAGGATGTTGCGGATCGTCGCGCCCCGGAACGCGTAGATCGACTGGTCGGCGTCACCGACCACGCAGAGCTCACCGGGCTCCAGGTCGCCCCCGGGCTTGCCCACGAGCTCCTTGACCAGCATGTACTGCGCGTGGTTGGTGTCCTGGTATTCGTCGACCATCACGTGCCGGAACCGGCGGCGGTAGGTCTCCGCGACGTGCGGGTGCGACTGCAGCAGGTGCACCGTCGTCATGATGATGTCGTCGAAGTCGAGCGCGTGCGCCTCCTTGAGGCGGCGCTGATAGAGCTCGTACGCCTCGGCGACCGCCCGCTCGTTCGGCCCCTTCGCCTTGTCCTTGAACTCCTCGGGCTCGACCAGCTCGTTCTTCAGGTTCGACACCTGCGCGGCGAGACCCCGGGCCGTGTAGCGCTTCGGGTCGAGATCGAGCTCCCGCGCGACCAGCTGCATGAGCCGCCGCGAATCATCGGCGTCGTAGATCGAGAACGTGCTCTTCAGCCCGGCGTGCTCGTGCTCCGCCCGCAGGATCCGCACACACGCCGAGTGGAACGTCGACACCCACATCAGCCGGGCCCGCGGCCCGACCAGTGCGGCGACCCGCTCCTTCATCTCACCGGCGGCCTTGTTGGTGAACGTGATCGCGATGATCTGCCCGGGGTGCACATCCCGCTCGGCCAGCAGATAGGCGATCCGGTGCGTCAGCACCCGCGTCTTGCCCGACCCGGCACCCGCCACGATCAGCAGCGGCGACCCCGCATGGGTGACGGCGTCACGCTGCGGCCCGTTGAGGCCGACCAGCAACGACTCAGGATCAAGCCGACGGGCCGCCGGACGCTTCGGCGCACCCTCCTGACCAGGGGATTTCCCCTGCTGGACAGGCGGCATCGCAAACAGGGGCTGGGAATTTTCCGGAAGGGCTCGCATCGCCGGACAAGTCTATGCCGCACCCCCGACAATCTTTCTCAGGCAGTCGTCCGATCCGGGGGTAGGACACTCATGCAACACCGCCACCTCGCGCCGGCCATCGCCGCGCTGATCACAATCTTCACAACAGCCACGCCGAGTGACCTCGAGTCCGGCTCACGCACCGATCCGGTCGCCGTCCGCGGGTGAGGCTCCCGCAACCAAGCTGTCATGTCGAAGTGGTAGCGCTGACCAGCGTCGATACACCAGGCTGGGTCAGTTGGTTGATCCGTAACCCGACCGGGAGACCGAATACTATGGACCACCCCCGCCGCCGCGGCTGGGCCGTGCTGCGTCATCTCGCAGTGCCTGCCCTCGCTCTGGCCGTTGTCGCCACCCTGCCGATGACGCGTTCCGAGGCTCCGAAACCTGTTGCGCAGCACCTGCCCGGGATGGCGCCCGCGAGCGTTTCCTACGGACTGTCCGGCAAGACGGTCAAGGGCCAGTTCCTCAGCTACAACGACTTCCACGGCGCTGTCGACCCGCCCGGTGGGAGCGGCGCGGCCGTCAACGGCGTGCCTGCCGGTGGTGTCGAATATCTGGCGACCTACCTGAAGAAGCTGCGCAGCGAGGCTGCCGCGGAGGGCCGCTCGACCCTCACGGTCGGCGCCGGTGACCTGATCGGCGCGACGCCGCTGGTCAGTGCCGCGTTCCACGACGAGCCGACGATCGAGCTGATGAACGAGGTCGGGCTGCAGGTCAGCTCGGTCGGTAACCACGAGTTCGACGAGGGTGTCGACGAGCTGATCCGCATGCAGCGCGGTGGCTGCCACCCGAAGGACGGCTGCCAGGACGGCGACGGCTTCAAGGGCGCGAAGTTCACGTACCTCGCGGCGAACACGATCAACAAGAAGACCGGCCTGCCGATCCTTCCGCCGATCGACATCAAGTTCGTCAACGGCGTACCGGTGGGATTTGTCGGTCTGACGCTGGAGGGAACCGCCGGGATCGTGAACCCGGCCGGCATCCAGAACGTGCGCTTCGCCAACGAGGTCGAGACGGCGAACAAGTGGGGCCGGCTGCTGAAGCTGTTCGGTGTCAAGGCGCAGGTGCTGCTCGTGCACCAGGGCGGCCAGCAGAACGTCTCCGAGCAGGTTCCGGTGCCCGGCGTCTCGGACTGCAACGCGTTCTCGGGTCCGATCGTGCCGATCGTCGCGGGCCTGAACCCGGAGTTCAGCCTGGTCGTCTCGGGTCACACGCACCGCTTCTACTCGTGCACGCTGCCCAACTCGAACGGCACGTCCGTCGTGACCAGCGCCGGCACCAACGGCCAGCTCGTCACCGACATCGACTACTCGATCGACCGCCGCACCGGCCGGTTCGCCGAGGTCACGGCCAAGAACGTCGTGGTCGAGAACGGTGTTTCCGACGGTAAGGGCGGCTGGCTCAAGGACGCCGCGGGTGTCTTCCTGAAGAACCCCGACACGGTCGACCCGAAGGCGAAGAAGGTCGCGGACAAGTACCGCACCGCCGTCGCCCCGATCGCCAACAAGGTCGTCGGCAGCATCACCGCCGACATCACCCGCACGGCCGGCGCCAACGGCGAGTCCGCCCTCGGTGACGTCATCGCCGACGCGCAGCTGGCCTGGACGCAGAGCAGCAACGCCCAGATCGCGTTCATGAACCCCGGTGGCATCCGCGCCGACTTCGACGCCGAGCAGTCCTCCGGCGGCGAGACCAACGGCCAGGTCACCTACGGCGAGGCGTTCACGGTCCAGCCGTTCAACAACCTGGTCGTCACGCAGACCTTCACCGGCGCGCAGATCAAGAACGTGCTCGAGCAGCAGTTCGTCGGCTTCGGCGGCCAGACCACGCAGCGCATCCTGCAGGTCTCCGCCGGCCTGACCTACTCCTGGACCAGCACCGCACCCGCCGGCTCGAAGGTCACGGCTCTCGCCCTGAACGGCACCCCGATCGACCCCGCCGCGAACTACCAGGTCACCACGAACGACTTCCTGGCCAACGGCGGCGACGGCTTCACCAACCTGACCCTTGGAACCGGCCGCACCACCGCCCCGGGCTTCGACGTCGACGCCCTGGTCGGCTACCTCGGCGCCGGCGCCCCGGTCGCCCCGGGCCCGGCCAACCGCATCACCAAGGCAGGCTGAGCAGCACAATCCCACGGTTCGGGCGGTTTCCTTGCGAAGCCGCCCGGCCCGGGGGCATACTCGCATCGTGATCCAGCCGACGCGATTTTTTTACTACGGAACCGGAAGTCCGGCGACCGTAGGACGCGTCTGAACGACAGACCTACATCAAGCCCCGGGCTCCCGAGCCCGGGGCTTGATGCTGCCCGGGCCGGCCCGACCGAGGCGTCAGCACCCGAGGAGCACACCATGAGCGCAGACGTAAAAGCCCAGCCCACCGGCACCGACGCCGCCCCGGCCGCCGAAGAGATCACCGCGATCCGCGAACGCATCGACGAGATCGACCAGTCCCTCATCGACCTGTGGCTGGAACGCTCCCGCCTCAGCCAGCAGGTCGGCCGCACCCGCATGGCCTCCGGCGGCACCCGCCTCGTCCTGAGCCGCGAACGCGAAATCGTCGAACGCTTCCGCGAAGCCCTGGGCCCCGACGGCACGCAGGTGGCGTTGCTGCTGCTCCGCGCCGGCCGCGGACCGCTCTGAAGCCGGCTTCCCGGCCCTGACCGTCGCTCCCTCGAGCGTGGTTTCCCACGGCCTTCGAGGAAAACCAAGGTCAAGGGGCCTCCTTGCCACGGTCCGTGCATGGTGCTGACCGTCGCTCCCGCGGACAACGGGCCCGGGGATCCATTCGCTTGGCGCTCATGAACGGATCCCCGCACCCTGCCAGGTCCGTGCTTCCCCCAACTTCAACGAAGTAGGGCCTTCCCGTGCGACCGAAGGCCCGACTTCCTTGAAGTTGTGCAGGAGGGCGGGTTGCGCCGGGCTCGGACGGACACCGGGCAGGCGCCCCGCTGACGCGGAATCGAACCCGCTCCCACGAGGATTCCCATCGCTTGACGCTCATCAACTAGTTCCCCCAGCCCGCCGGTCCGTGCCCGCCCAACTTCAAGGACGTTGGGCCTTCCCGCGCGGCCGAAGGCCCAACTTCCTTGAAGTTGTGCACGCAGGCACGCGGACGGATCTGCACCGGTTTTCCCGCTTGAACAGGTCATCCATTTGCTCGGCGCCGCGCCATGAGCGAATCCCCCGCCCTGCCAGGCTTGTTGTGCCCCAACTTCAACGAAGTAGGGCCCTCCCACACGAGCAAAGGCCCAACTTCGTTGAAGTTGCGCGCGCAAGCACGGAGCACACGGGCACGCGGCATACCCCGCGCCCGGCTCCCGGTCCACGCCCACGCCCACGCCCACGCCCACGCCCACGCCCATGTCGGCCACATGACGGAGCTGCAGCGGGCTTCCCGCGCAGACAGGTCATCTATTTGCTCGGCGCCGCGCCATGAGCGAATCCCCAACCGTGCCAAGTTCGTAGTGCCCAACTTCAACGAAGTAGGGCCCTCCCGCGCGAGCGAAGGGCCGGCTTCCTTGATGTTGGGCAAGCGGGACGGCGGGTGGGGTGGCACCGGGCCTAGGCTGACGGAATGCGACTTGGGCTGGCCACCGTGGTGGTCGAGAACTATGACTCGGCGATCGACTTTTTCGTCGGTGCGCTCGGCTTCGACCTGATCGAGGACTCCCCTGCCAAGACCACCGACGGCCGTCCGAAACGCTGGGTCGTGGTCCGTCCCCCGGGCGCCGTGACCGGCCTCCTCCTCGCCGAAGCTGACTCCGACACCCAACGCGCCGCCATAGGCAACCAACTCGGCGGCCGCGTGGGCTTCTTCCTCAACGTCGACGACTTCGACGCCCAGTTCAAGCGCATGACCGACGCCGGCGTGCACTTCAACGAGGAGCCCCGCTCCGAGCCCTACGGCAAAGTGGTCGTCTTCACCGACATAGCCGGCAACAAGTGGGACCTCCTGGGCCCCGCCTGACAACATCCGCCCAGCCACTCAGCAACCAGCCGCCGGCCCGCCCGCCATGTCCGAGCTGGCTTGGCCGGGCAGGGCGTAGTTGGGCCGGACGGGCTGGCCAGACTGGGCACCGGGCTCGCTGACCGGGCGGGCTACGCGGGCTAGGCACCGGGCTCGCTGGCCAGGCTGACCGCGCTGGGCGCGCTGACCGCGCTGGGCGCGCTGACCGCGCTGGGCGCGCTGGGCCGCGCTGGGCCGCGCTGGGCCGCGCTGGGCCGCGCTGACCGGGCTGGGCGCGCTGACCGCGTTAGGCGGGCTGGGCGAACGGGTCTAGCCGAGCCGCCCCGGCTGGCCGAGCCGGATAGGTCGGGCTGGATAGGCCGGCTGGGCTGGTGGGGTGGAAGAGCACGGACCTGGCAGGGTGCGGGCGGCCGTTCAGGAGCGCCAGCGACTGGCTGGTCGTGCCCGGTGTCCGCGGGAGCGACGGCCAGCACCATGCACCCACCGTGGCAAAGAAGCTCTTGATCTTCGGAGACGCAAAAGAAGGGGCCCACCGGATGGCAGGCCCCTTCTTCGAAATACAACAACCTCAGACTGCGTGAACCACGTCTCGGGGTTCGGCGAAGTGGCACGCGCTGGGGTGGGGGGAGCGGTCGCGGATCTGGAGCAGGGGTTCCTGCTCGGCGCAGACCGACTGGGCTTTCCAGCAGCGGGTGCGGAAGCGGCAGCCGGACGGCGGGTTGGCGGGCGACGGGACGTCGCCTTCCAGGACGATCTGGTCCCGTTGGCCGCGGAGGCGGGGGTCGGGGACCGGGACGGCCGACAGGAGGGCCTGGGTGTACGGGTGGGTCGGCTGTTCGTAGATCTGCTGGTCGTTGCCGATCTCGACGATTTTGCCGAGGTACATGACCGCGACGCGGTTCGAGATGTGGCGGACGACGGACAGGTCGTGGGCGATGAAGATGTACGACAGGCCGAAGTCCTTCTGGAGGCCTTCCAGCAGGTTGATGACCTGGGCCTGGATGGACACGTCGAGGGCTGAGACCGGCTCGTCGCAGACGATGATTTCCGGCTTCAGGGCCAGGGCTCGGGCGATGCCGATGCGCTGGCGCTGACCGCCGGAGAACTGGTGCGGGTAGCGGTTGACGTGGTCGGGGTTGAGGCCGACCGTGTCGAGGAGGTCCTGGACCGCGCTGGCCCGGCCCTTGCGGGGGGTGACCTCGGGGTGGATCTCGAAGGGCTCGCCGATGATGTCGCCGACCGTCATGCGCGGGTTCAGCGACGTGTACGGGTCCTGGAGCACCATCTGGATGTTGCGGCGGGCCCGGCGGAGGTTGCCGCCGCGGAGCTTGACCATGTCTTCGCCGCGGACGTTGATGGCGCCTTCGGTGGGCTTTTCCAGGCCGACGAGCAGCTTGGCCAGGGTGGACTTGCCGCAGCCGGACTCACCGACGACGCCGAGGGTTTCGCCGCGGCGGAGTTGGAGGTCCACGCCGTCGACGGCGCGGACGGCGCCGACCTTGGACTTGAAGACGATGCCCTGGGTGATCGGGAAGTGTTTGACGAGGCCCTTGGTTTCGAGGACGACGTCATCGCGGTCGCTCATTCGCCGACTACCTCCCTCCAGAAGTGGCAGCGGGCCGTGCGGCCCGGCGCGACGATGTACGGCGGCGGGGCCGGGTCCTGCCGGCACACGTCCTGGGCGTAGGCACAACGCGGGTTGAAGGCGCAGCCCTTCGGGATCGCGGTCAGCGCGGGCGGGAGGCCCTTGATGACGTTGAGTTCCTGGCCCTTCATGTCGAGGCGGGGGATCGACTCGAGCAGGGCCTTCGCGTACGGGTGAGCCGGTCGCGCGTAGATGTCGTAGACCGGCGCCTCCTCGACGACCTTGCCGGCGTACATGACCGAGATGCGGTCCGCGACGTCGGCGACCACGCCCATGTCGTGCGTGATCAGGATGAGGCCCATGTTGCGCTGCTGCTGGAGTTCGGCGAGCAGGCCCATGATCTGCGCCTGGACGGTCACGTCGAGGGCCGTGGTGGGCTCGTCGGCGATGAGCACCTCGGGGTCCAGGGCCAGCGCCATCGCGATCATGACGCGCTGGCGCATGCCGCCGGAGAACTGGTGCGGGTAGTCGCCGATGCGGGCCTTCGCGGCCGGGATCTTGACCTGGTCGAGGAGCTCGATCGAGCGGCGCTTGGCGTCCGCGCGGGACATGCCGCGGTGCACCCGGAACAGCTCGGCGAGCTGGTAGCCGACCGTGAAGACCGGGTTCAGCGCCGACAGGGCGTCCTGGAAGATCATCGCGATCTGGTTGGCGCGGACCTTGCGGCGCTGGCTCTCCGGGAGTTTCAGCAGGTCGAGGCCGCGATACTTGACCTCGCCCTTGGTGATGAACCCGGGCGGGCTGTCGAGGATGCCCATGATCGCCTGCGCGGTCACGGACTTGCCGCAGCCGGACTCGCCGAGGATGGCAAGGGTCTCGCCGGGTGACAGCAGGAAGTTCGCGCCGTTGACAGCCCGGGAGATGCCGTACTGGGTGCGGAACTCCACGTGGAGGTCGGTCACCTCGAGGAGCGGGGCACGCGGGTCGAGTCCGGGTAGGACGTCGATCTCCGCCTTGATATCGGTCATCTCGGGATCACCGCAGCTTCGGGTCGAAGGCGTCGCGGACCGCGTCGCCCAGCATGATGAAGGCCAGCACCGTGGCCGCCAGGAAGATGGACGGCCAGATCAGCGGTTCCGGAGCGGTCCGCACGTAGGAACCGGCTTCGGAGATCGCGATGCCCCAGGAGATCGCGTCTCCCTTGAGGCCGATGCCGAGGAAGGACAGTGTCGCTTCGCTCGCGATGTTCGTTCCCAGCAGGATCGTCAGCACCACGATGAAGGACGCGATGGAGTTCGGCAGGATGTGCCGCATCATCAACCGGGCCGGGCCGGCACCGAGCATGCGCGCCGCCGCCACGTAGTCCTGGTTTTTCGAGGCGATCACCGAGGACCGCATGATGCGGGCCGCTGTGGTCCACCCGAGCACACCCAGGGTGATGGTCACCGCCACGATGCCGTTGCTCTCCGGGTTCGACGACAGGCGCTTGGCCAGCACGATCGCGGCGAGCAGGAACGGGATGCCGAGCACGATGTCGATGAAGCGCGACAGGATCGCGTCGACCCAGCTGCCGAAGTAACCGGCGCCGAGGCCGAAGAGCAGGCCGATGATGCCGGACAGCAGCGTGGCGAGCACGCCGACCTCGATCGAGGCGCGGGCGCCGTAGATCGTCTTGGCGTAGACGTCACAGCCCTGGAAGTCGTACCCGAAGAAGGCCGAGCCGCTCGGGCCCGCGTGCTGCCGGCTGAGCGCGCAGTCGCGCGGGTTGGCCGAGGTGAACAGCGAGGGGAAGATCGCCATCAGCAGGACGATGACCACCAGGATGGACGCGAACCAGAAGATCTTGTTGCGGCGCAGGTCGATCCAGGCGTCGCCGGCGAGGCTGCGGGGCTTGTCGCGCTTGTCGACGTGCCGGGGCTCCGTCGGAGGGGTGCCGGAGGGGCCGGCCGCGGCGGCTACTGCTTCGAGATCACTCATAACGAATCCTCGGGTCGAGGGCGGCGTACAGCAGGTCGACCAGAAGGTTCACGACCAGGAAGACGATGACTAGGACACTGACAAAACCGACCACCAGTGGCCCGTCCTCGGTACGGATGCCGCGGAAGAGGTTGAACCCGACGCCGGGGATGTTGAACACGCCTTCGGTGACGATGGCCCCGGACATGAGACCGCCGATGTCGACGCCGATCAGCGTCACCACCGGGATGAGTGAGTTCCGCAGCACGTGGACACCGATCACCCGCTGGCGGGACAGACCCTTGGCGCGTGCGGTGCGAACGTAGTCGGAGCGCAGGTTCTCGGCGACGGACGAGCGCGTGACGCGCAGCTCGGTCGCGATCACCAGGCTGCCCAGGACCAGAGCGGGCAACAGAAGTGCCCAGAAACTCGGATGGGCGCCGGCGGTGGGCGGGAACCAGCCCAGCTTGATGCCGAAGATCAGCTGCGCGAGTGGTGCGAGCACCACGATCGGCAGGGAGAGGATGATCAGCGTGATCACGAGGGTCACGTTGTCGAACAGGCTGCCGCGACGGATGCCGGAGACGACACCGGCGACAACGGCGACGGTCGCCGCGATCACGATGGCGATGAGGGCGAGCCGGATGGTGACCGGCCAGGCCTGGGCCATCATGTCCGCGATCTTGCGGCCTGTGAGCGAGGTGCCGAAGTCCCCGGTGAGCAGGCCCTTCATGTAGTACCAGTACTGCATGATGAAGGGCTCGTCGAGGTGGTAGCGCTCGGTCAGAGCCTGACGAACGTTCTGGGTGAGGGGTCGTTCGCCCGCCAACGCCTGGAGGGGGTCGTCCTGGTTGGCGAACATCAGCGCATACACGATGAAGGTGGCCCCGAAGAACGTCAGGACCATCTGTAGTAGGCGCCGCACGATATAGCGGAACATACGGATTTAGCCTCTTCCGCGGAAGATGCGCCGCCGGGCGTCGTGGGCGCGGCGGCTGTAAGTAGGGGGATACAGCGGTGGCGCCACGGTTTCACAGAATCCGTGGCGCCACTACTGCACTAACGGCCTGAGATCAGCTGTTGACTTCGATCTTGTACAGGTCGACCTTCGAGAACAGGTCCACCTCCACGTTCTTCACCTTCTGCGAGTGGCCGAAGACGTTCTGGCCGAACCGCAGCGGGATGACCGGCATGTCCTGCGCGAGGATGTCCTCGGCCTGCTGCCACTTGGCGATGGCCTCGTCGGTCGTCTTGGCCGCCGAGCCCTCCTTCACCAGGCTGTCGAACGCCGGGTTGGAGTAGCCGTAGTAGTTGGAGGAGCCACCGGTGCCGTACAGCGGGCCCAGGTAGTTCTCCATCAGCGGGTAGTCCATCAGCCAGCCGAGGCGGATGAGGCCGACCGGCTCCTTCTTCTCGACCTTGGTGAGGAGGTCAGCGAACTTGGGCTCGCCGACACCCGTGCACTCGATGCCGAGCGACGCCTTGATCTGGTTGCACATGGCGTCGACCCAGGCCTTGTGGCCACCGTCGGCGTTGTACGTGACCTGGATCTTCTTCGGGCCACCGTTGGCGTCGTAGAGCGCCTTGGCCTTCGCGGGGTCGTACTTGCAGTTGTCACCACAGGTGTTGTCGCGGTAACCGGCAACCACCGGGGACACGAAGGACGTGGCCGGCGTCTGCGAGCCGAGGAAGATCTGGTCGGTCATCTCCTGGCGGTTGACCGCCATGGAGAGGGCCTGACGGACCTCCTTCTTGGCGAACTCCTTCTGGAACGTCGGGAAGCCGACGAACGCGAACGAGGAGCTCGGGCTCTTCTGGAAACGGTCACCCAGGTCGCCGGGCGCGGCGGCCAGGCTCTCGATCGGGATGGTCGTCTGGACGTCGACGTTCTCCGCGGTGAGGTCCGCGTACTCCGCCTTCTGGTCCTGGTAGATCTTCCAGGTGACGCCGTCGATCTTCGGGACGGTGCCCTTGAAGTCGGCAACCTTCTCGACGACGATCTGCGAGTCGTGCTCCCAGGTGCCCTTCATCTTGAAGGGGCCGTTACCGATGATCGCGTCCTCGAAGCCGTCGGCGATGACGCCGGGGGCGGAGAAGGCGGCCTTCGGCAGCGGGTAGAACGCGGTGTAGCCCATGACGGACTCCCAGCCGGCGAAGGGCGCCGACAGGGTCACCGTGAAGGTGGTGTCGTCGACCTTCTTGAGGCCGGTCAGCGTCTTGGCCTTGGGCTCGGGGGCCTTCTTCGGGCCTTCCTCACCGTCGGGGTCGACCGACTGGAGGTCGGCGTAGCCCTCGATGCGCTCGTAGAAGTACGAAGCGCCCTGGGCGTTGGGCCCGTACGCGCCGTAGTTCCAGGCGTCGATGAAGTTGTCGGCGATGACGGGCTCGCCGTTGCTGAACGTGAAGCCCGACTTCAGCTTGATCGTCCAGACCTTGTTGTCGTCCGAGGTGACCGACTCGGCGCCGACCTCGACCGGCTTGCTCTGCGCGTCGAAGTCGACGAGCGGGTAGAACAGCGAGGAGAGGACCTGCGCGCCGCTCGACTCAGTCGCGTTCGACGGAATGAGGTGCTGCGGCTCTCCGATACCAATCACGACGGTGTTGGAAGCGGCGTCGGTGTCCTCCGACCCGCCTCCAGAGCAGCCGGCGGCCAACAAGGCGATGGCGGTCGCGCCGACCGCCATCTTCCATGGGCGATTCCCGAGCATGGGAGTTACTCCTTCAAGGGCGCTCACGAGGGGTTGTGTGAGTAGAGGACACCTTCGCACAGAGCCCCTAGGCCCTGACGGCGCCGTTATCAAGCCGATATTAGCCCGATACGCCTCTGCCGCTCCCTGAAGATCGTCCTTTCGGTCAGGAACAGGGCCCTGACCAGGGGTTTGAGGAACGCTGTAGTAACCCAATAACTTTGTGTAGCCGTGATGTCGGTTTTCCGCCGTGAAAGGGTAAAACGCCCGGACCGGTCGGTTGATGCGCCCTAGACGAGACGGCGATCCGCGGCCCACCGCGACAGTTCGTAACGATTGGACATCTGCAGTTTTCGTAACACGTTCGACACGTGGGTCTCCACCGTCTTGATGGAGATGAACAGTTCCTTGGCAATCTCCTTGTACGCGTAGCCCCTGGCGAGCAGGCGCAGCACCTCCCGCTCGCGGTTGGTGAGCTGGTCCAGCTCGGGGTCCGCGACCGGGACATCGGGGCGCGAAGCGAACGCGTCGAGGACAAAACCGGCCAGGCGCGGGCTGAAGACCGCGTCGCCGTCGGCCACCCGCCTGATGGCCGCGGCCAGCTCGTCCGGGGAGATCGTCTTGGTGACGTAGCCACGGGCGCCGGCCCGGATCAGGCCGATCACATCCTCGGCGGCATCGGAGACGGACAGGGCCAGAAACTTGACCTGCGGATGTGTACGCCGCATCGCGTCGAGGACGGCACGGCCACCGCCGTCGGGCATGTGCACGTCGAGCAGCACGACGTCCGGAGTGGTCGCCGCGATCCGCGCGACCGCCTCCGCCACGGAGCTCGCCTCCCCGATCACGTCCACGTGCGCACCCAGCTCGGCGCGGACGCCGGCCCGGAACATCGCGTGGTCGTCCACGAGGAAGACGGTCAACCGCCGGGTCTCCCCGGCTACAGGCTCGGTCATCGTGCAGTCTCCTTTCCGGCGGAGACGCTCTCCCGCGAAGCGGGCAGCGTCAGGCGTACCTCGGTGCCGTCACCGGGGGCGCTGCGGATCTCGGCCTGGCCGCCGTGCCGCTGCATCCGCCCGATGATGGAGCCGCGGACGCCGTGTCTCGTATCCTCCACCTCCGCCGGGTCGAACCCGGCACCACGGTCGCGGACGAAGACGCTCAACTCGTCGTCCTCCACCTCCGCGTAGAGCGACACGGTCTCCACACCGGCGTGCCGCGCGGCGTTGACCAGTGCTTCGCGGGCGGCGGCGACCAGTGCGGCCACCCGTTCGTCACACTGCGTGTCGCCGACCACCACCGCTTCGACCGAGATCGCGTACGTGTCCTCGACCTCGGCGGCGGCCTGCTCGAGCGCGGCGGCGAAGCGTTCGGTGGGTGAGGCCATCGGCTTGTAGAGCCAGTTGCGCAGGCTGCGCTCCTGACCGCGGGCCAGGCGCTGCACCTCTTTGATGTCGGTGGAGTTGCGCTGGATCAGGGCCAGGGTGTGCAGCACCTGATCGTGGATCATGGCTGCGACCTCGGCGCGTTCCTGCTCGCGGATGCGGCCCTCACGCTCGGAACGCAGCTGGCTGAACGTCCGCCAGAGCAGCGGCGCGACAACAACACCGACACCGAGCAGGCCGACCAGCGCGAAGATCACGCCGTTGAAGACCGCGGTGAGACTGCCGGCCGGTGCGTAGACGGCGAGGACGCCGATGACGCCCGTGGCGACCAGCACACCGCCGCCGATGAAGCGGAACAGGAAGGACCGTCGGTCACTCTCCGCCACCACCGCAGCGAGCCAGGGTGCCTGCGGGTTGGCCGCCCACTGACCGCGGCGGGTCGGGTCGGACTGATGCCAGATCACACCCGCGCCGACGGCGATGATGGCGACCAGCCAGCCGGCCGTACCGGCGACGCGGTTGTCACCGAAGAGCAGGCCCTGCAGCAGGATGACACCGAGGCCGATCGCGCCGAAGGGAAGCAGCAGCGCCAGGTCGCGGCGGGTCTGCTGCTGGCCGTCGGGCAGCTGCTGCGGGAGCACGGCCCAGAACACCGCGTAGAGCAGCAGGCCCAGGCCGTTGAAGCCGAGCAGGAGCACGAGCGCGATCCGGACCGCGGTGACCGGCACCCGCAGGTGCCGCGCGATACCGGACGCGACACCGGCGATGACACGGTGATCGCGCGGCCGGTACAGGCGGCGCGGCTGGGGTGCTGCGGTGGCGGTGATCGCTCCTCCTCCGGGGTTGCGGGCACGGCGTGACGCCGGGCCTGTTCGATCGTCACACGCGGCGGGGGTCGCGGACCACGGGGAAACTCCCCCATCCGTACGGCCCCCGGATCTCAGGGTGGCGTCAGGGTCGCCTCCTGAGGCGGCTCGGGTCGTTCTACCGCCAGTATCGATGGCATGACCGACGAAGCTGCCCAGTCCCGCGAAGCTTCCGGGTCGTCGCAGGACGCTCCGGCACCTTCCGCCGTTCCGCCGCCGTACGAGGCGCCGGCCGCGGACGCGCCGCCCGCGGCCGACCCGCCGCCCCCGCCACCGCCCGGTTCCGCTCCCCCGCCCGGTGCCGCTCCTCCACCCTGGTTCGGTACGGGCGAGGACGGTCCTTCCTTCTCCCGCGAGAAGTTGATCCGCCCCACCCGCGGCAGGTACGTCGCCGGTGTCTCCGGAGCGATCGCCAACGCCACCAACACCGACCCGGTGCTGTGGCGTGTCGTGCTGGCCGTGCTCGGCTTCTTCGGCGGCGTCGGGGTGCTGATCTACCTGATCGGCTGGCTGCTGATCCCGGCCGAGAACGACACCGCCTCGCCGATCGAGTCGCTGCTGGGACGCGGTCGCTCGGCGATGCAGCCGCTGTCGATCGTGCTGCTGAGCGGGGCCGCCATCCTGACCTTCGCCTTTGTCGTCCGGGACGGCTTCCGCGCCACCCTGCTGGCGGCGGCGGTCCTGGTCTGCGGCGCGCTGCTGCTCAAGCGGGGCAACAAGCTGAACGCGAACCGGTCCACAACGGCTCCGGCACCGGCCGGCACGTGGTCCGCGGCGACCGCTGCCCCGTTTCCCCCGGCGCCGACGACCCCGCCGGCCACGCCCGCTGATCAGAAGGCAGACGAACCCACGATGGCGTACCCGGCCGCGGCCGCACCGGCCGACGAACCGCTGACCGCACCGCTGCCTCCGCAGCCGCCCAACTATGAGCCGCCGAACTACGCGCCGCCGAACTACGAGTCGCCGAACTACGCGCCGCCGGCCTACCAGTCGCCGCAGCCGCCGAACTACACGCAGGCCGCGTACATCCCGCCGACCGGTGGCTACCGGCCGCCGTTCGCACCGCACGGGCCGTGGGCGCAGCAGTCCGCCGGACCGGCCGTGCACCCGCCGGCGCCGCCGAGGCCTCCGCGACCCCCGAAGCCGAAGCGGGAACGCTCGAAGCTCGGCCGCATCACGTTCTTCATGATCGTCATGGTCATGGGTCTGCTGGCCCTGATCGACCTGGCCGGCGTGAACGTCGCGGTCTCGGCGTACTTCGCCGCCGCACTGACCACGGTGGCGCTCGGCCTGATCGTGGGCGCCTGGTTCGGCCGGGCCCGGGGACTCATCTTCCTGGCCGTGCTGACCAGCCTCGGCCTGGCCGTCTCCAGCGGCACCGAGACCTGGGGCGCCGAGCTCGGCACCAGCTCCTACCGGCCGCAGAGCATCACCGCGGTCGCGGACCGCTACGACTTCACCATCGGTACGGCCACGCTGGACCTGCGTGCCGTCGACTTCACCAACCAGCAGCAGGTCACCACGGTCGCCATGAACCTCGGCCAGCTCAAGGTCCTGCTGCCGGACAACGTCGACACCACCACGACCGTACGCATGGACGGCGGCCGGGTGCAGTTGTTCGGCCGCGAGTGGGGTGGGAACGACCTGGGCTCCCAGGCGGTCACCGATCTGGGCGCGGACGGCGCCGGCGGTGGCACCCTGACTCTGAACATCGAGATGAACACAGGCGACGTGGAGGTGACCCGATGAAGCCGCACCGCACCGATGGCATCTCACTGAGTTTCGGACTGATCTTCCTGCTCATCGCGGGCTGGTGGGCGATCACCCGGGTGATGTCCGTCCACCTGCCCGCCGCGGGCTGGCTGGTGGCCGGCGGGCTGATCCTCTTCGGTGTGATCGGGCTGCTGGGTGCGATCCGCTCCGGCAAGCGGACCGAGGTGCCCGCGCCGGTGCAGGCCGAGGCCCAGGTGGAGACGCCCGGGGACCTGCCGCCCGAGATGCACGCCGACATCGTCCGCGAACTGCTGGACAACCCGGCCGACCGGGTCGACCTGCACCCGGCCTACCTGTCCCACCCGGTCTCGACCCCGCCGGCGCCGCAGTCCCCGGCCGCACCGCCCGCCGAGACGGACAAAAAAGACAACTGACGGTCCGCGGGTCACACCAACGGGTGGGGCCCGCGGACCGCGCAATATGCTCTTCGAGCAGAGGAAATCCCCAGCGCGAGGAGCCCGCACCGCCATGACGCCGTTTCCCGCCGTGTCCACCGCTCCCGTGACCGGCGTCGGGCCGCGCGCCGCCCGCGCCCTCACGGCCGAGTTCGCCCGCCACAACGCCGCCACGACGGCCCTGGTCATCGCGGCCGACCACTCGTCGTCCGTCGTGGCCGCCGCCGTCGAGGCACTGCTCCCCGGTGACACGCTGACCCTGGTCGCCGGCGAACGCAGCACGGCCGACCTGCTCCGCGACCACATCACCGGGCTGGGCAGCTGGATCTCCGACCGGGTCCGCATCCTGGACTCGCTCGCCGAGGCCGACCCGGCCGACGTGGTCATCCTCGGTGAGCCGCTCACCGGCACGGCCGAGGAGACCCGCGCGGTCCTGGAGAGCCTGACCAAATATCTGAACGAAGGCGCGGTCGTCTCCGTCGCCACCCCCGCGGTGCCCGGCCGTACCGGCGGTGCTGCCGCCGAACTGTTCCGGCAGAGCGCCCTCTTCGGGGTCGGCTCCGACCTCGTCACCCGCAACCAGCCGCCGCTGCGGGTCCACAAGCTGCGCTTCAGCCAGGCCGACACCGCGGTGGCCGCGACGCTGGCGCCCGCGTACAGGCCGTCGAGCGTTCCGGTGACCCGGACCATGCACATCGACTCGAACGGTGTTGCTGCTGCCGGTATTGCCCTCGGGCTGGCGGCGGTGGCGCGGGCAGCCCGGCCGAAGTCGAAGTTGTGGCTGCTGCCGGCCGTGCTCGCCGCGCCTGTGGCCGCGTTCTTCCGGGACCCGGAGCGGGATGTCCCCGCCGATGCTCGGTCGATCGTGGCGGCCAGTGACGGGCGGGTTCTGTCGGTCGAGCGCATGACCGACGAGCGGCTCGGCGAAGGTGAATTCCTCCGGATCGCTGTTTTCCTGTCGGTGCTGGACGTGCATGTTAACCGGGTGCCGGTTGCTGGACGGGTCACCGATTACTTCGTGATCGATGGCGGCTATGCCAATGCCATGACCGCGGCTGCTGAGCACAATGTGGCGGCTTACACGGTTCTGGATACAGACCACGGGACGGTGGCTGTTGCGCAGCGTACTGGGCTGATTGCTCGTCGTATCGTGCAGCGGGTGCCGGTGGGGACTCTGGTGGCTCGCGGCGAGCGGATGGGGTTGATCCGGTTCGGGTCTCGCACCGACGTCTATCTTCCCGCTGACCGGGCTGAGGCCGTTGTTGCGGTTGGGGACAAGGTCGTTGGGGCCAGCTCCGTGATCGCGCGCTGGCTGAGCTAAATGGCTCCGCTTCGCTTCGCCGGCACTTCGCCCCAGGGGCAGTCGGTGTCGAGTGCACCAAAACAAGCCACGGCAAAGGGCGCCTAGCTTGTTTTGGCACCCTCGACACCGACGGGCGAAGTGCGACTCTGGTTGCGGCTTGACCACGTTGGGGTTGGGGCCGTAATCAGGTTCGCCACCCGGGCGGGGTGGGCTTTGTGGGCAGGTGGACGAGCCCTGCTTACTGGACACGTCGAGTGCTCTCAGGACATGAAAAAGCCGGTCCCGCGTTGGCGGGACCGGCTTTTTGGGTGCTTGGTCAGGCGATTCGCTTGGCTCTGGCCCACATGATGGGGCCGCTGAAGAGGTAGGCGGCTACGACCATGACGAAGGTCAGTTCGGCGTTGATGAGGGCGGCGCCGATGGGGAGCAGCCACAGCCACATGGGGAGTTTCACGAGCTGGGCGACCTTGGCGTACGGGAAGCTCGAGACCATGGCGATCGCCAGGAGGGCTACGCCGCCGACCACGACGATGCCGGGCATCGGCAGGTCGAGGAGCACGGTCAGTGCCAGGACGGCCGCAGCCATCGTCGTGGGGACGCCGGAGAAGAAACGGCCGTCCTTGGGCGAGACGTTGAAGCGGGCCAGGCGGATCGCGGCGCAGCCGGCGACCAGGACGCAGGCGATCGCGGCGAACGCGGTCGGCACGCTGTGCGCGAGCGAGGCGTAGACCACGACCGGCGCGGCCAGGCCGAACGAGCACATGTCGGCGAGCGAGTCCATCTGGGCGCCGAACGGGCTGGAGACGCCCAGCTTGCGGGCCAGGGCGCCGTCGAGCCCGTCGAAGCCGACGCAGGCCACCAGGCAGGCGGCCGCGATCCGGACGTCGCCGTGCATGGCCAGGAAGATCGCGAGGAGGCCGAGCCCGAGGCTGGCCAGGGTGCAGGCGTTGACCAGCGCGAAGCTGACCTGCCGGCGCAGGGTGTGCTCACCCGGCAGCAGCGAGGCGGAATCGGCCTCGACGACGGCCGGCTGGGCCATCGCCACGGGTCCGTGGCTGCTTCCCGAGGTCGCCACGGTGCGACCGCGGGCGTACGACGGGGACGGGAGAAGGTCTGTGCCGGTGTAGATCACCTCAGCCCGGGTGGCCGTGGCGGCGCGGCCGGCATCGCCGGACCTGCGTCCCACGCGCACCAGCAGGGCCTGCCGAGCGATCGTTCCGCTACGGCGCAGCCGGCCTGCCCAACGACGTCCGGCGGGACGGGGACTATCCGTCGTACGACGCCGGCGCCAAGGGGTTCTCGGCACGTGCTCCTCCATCTGGGGGTTGGAAGCCCCGCCGGCTATGGCCGGTCCGGGGGTGCTGCCCTACGCCCGTACGTCTACGGACAGTTATGTCGGGCGGGTTACACAATCGCATAGCCGAGCGGTCTTGGCGATAGACCTCGTAGACCTCATCAGCCGTCCTGTGCAACGACGTCCTCTGGAGTTTTCATCCTCCGACGGGCGCGGGAGGCACGCACGCTGCCTGGCCCTGTGACGAGTCTAACCGAGGCTTTCCAGGACGATCACCGATGAGCTGTTTCCTCCGCGAGCCGACCGGCCGCAGCCCGGGTGACCTCGGTCAACGGCATTTCACTCACCGTGGCGAGGTCGAACCAGCCCGCCGCGGCCGTGGAACCACCTTTTTCCTCCGTCACCACTGGTTCTGTCGGCACGTCGACCAGAACCCTGAACAGGACACGGACGACGTGCCAGTCGATCGGCACCCCTTCCGGGCCGAGCTCCGCGGGGCTGTGCCGGTGCGAGGTGCCCAGCAGTTCCGTCACCCGTCCGTGCTGGCCGGTCTCCTCGAGGATCTCGCGGGCCAGGGCCGCCTCGGGTAGTTCACCGTGATCCGTGCCACCGCCGGGAAGGTGCCACAGGCCGGCGCCCGGGTAGCCGGCGGAGATCTGAGTGAGCAGCATCCGGCCCGCCGGATCGGTGACCACGCCGTACGCCCCGAAGCGCTGGCCACGCCCCGGAGTGCGGGCGACAATCTCGTCGGGGTCGTCCGGAATGTCGGAAGCGGTGTCGGGCAGGCCCAGGACGCGGGCCGTGAACGGCATCAGCGGCAGCCCGTCCGGCCGGCGCCACTCGACCAGGTCGGTCGTGCCCTCGGCCTCGTTGCGCAGGCTCCCGCCGACCGGTTCGACGTCGTAGATGATCCGGTCGGTGTGCTCCCACGTGTCGGTGCCCGGCAGCCGGAACACGTCCGCGGTCACCGAGCGCAGGCCGATCCTGCTCACGACCAGGCCGGTCTCCTCGGCGAACTCCCGGACCACCGTGTCGTCGGGGTCCTCCCCCTGCTCGACACCACCGCCCGGCAGGGTCCACAGACCCTGGAACGTCGAGAGGTGCGAGTTGCGGGCGAGCAGGACCCGGCCGGCGCTGTCGCGGCAGACGCCGTACGCGCCGATTCGTCTGACCTTCACACCTCTCAGGCTAGCTTCGCCGCCCGCAGGGCCTCGGCAGTCACCTCGGTCAGCTGGTCGGCGGGGAGCTCGGCGACCTCCTTGAGGGCCATCCAGCAGGCCTCGGAGGTCGATCCGCCGACGTCCTTCACGCTCACCTCGGTGGGCGCGTCGACGAGGACCCGGTAGAACGCCCGGACACCGTGCCAGTCGATCGGGTAGCCCTCGGGGCCCAGCGACGCCGCGTCGCGGTGGCTGGCGACGCCCAGCAGCTCGATGAGGCGGCCCTCCTGGCCGGTCTCCTCGACCAGCTCGCGGATCAGGGCCGTGCCGGGCTGCTCGCCGTAGTCGGTGCCGCCGCCGGGCAGGTGCCAGCAGCCGGCCCCGGGGTATCCCGGGGCGATGCGGGTGAGCAGCAGGCGATCCTGCGGGTCGGTGGCGATCGCGTACGCCGCGAAGCGCTGCGCGCGGTGCAGCCCGTCCGGGCCGGCGACGGCGTAGAAGGACGGGAAGTCGGGTGTCTCCTCGGGCCGCAGGTCGGCCGAGGCGGCGGAGAGACCCAGCGCGGCGGCGGTGAACGGCCGCAGGCGCAGCCTCTCCGCCTCCTCCAGGGTGTGCCAGCGGGCCAGGTCGGTGGGCTGGCCGATGCGGTCGTAGAGGTTGCCACCACGGATCGACACCTCGTAGACGAGGCGGTCGGTGTGGATGGTGACGCCGCGGTGCGGCAGGGACCTCATGTCGGCGAGGACGTCACGCAGACCGGTGACGGCGACGGACAGACCGGTCTCCGCGGCGGTCTCGCGGACGACGGTGTGGTTCGGGTCCTCACCGTGGTCGACGGCACCGCCGGGCAGCGACCACACGCCGGGGGTGCCGGAGCGTGCCGAGGCACGGACGAGTAGGACGCGGCCTTGGGGATCGGTCGCGACGGCGTAGGCCGCGATCCTGCGGAGCGGCTCCAGAGCGGGGGTCACGTGTCGGCATTCTGCCCGGATTATGTTACCTCCAGAAAACGTCTGTCGGATTCCTGACAGGACGATAGCCCACAGTAATCGCTGATCAGGGCGGTTCTCCGCACCGAACGCACCCGGGTCGTAACAGACAGCAAACCCCGCGAATCACCCATCCCGCAGGGACGAATCAGGGTCGGAATCGGGGCTCTCACCGAGGCGGCAAGGGGCCGCCACGACGCACGCTGGTGACATGACTCAACCGACTGTCGCCCCGTACAAGCAGCTCCGCCGCCCCCTCGACGACCGCATCGTGGCGGGCGTCTGCAGCGGGCTCGGGCGTTACCTCGGTGTGGACCCCGTGCTGGTCCGCGTCGGCTTCGCCGTGCTCACCGTCATCACCTGGGGCACGGCCGCGCTCGCGTACCCGATCATGTGGTTCATCATGCCGGAGGAGCCCGCCGAGGCCGCGCCGCCGGCACCGCCGTGGCGCGACCCCGCCGACCCGACCTGGGGTCAGCCGCCCACGCAGTGAGCGGTCACTCCCACTCGATCGTGCCCGGCGGCTTGCTCGTCACGTCGAGGACCACCCGGTTGACCTCGGGCACCTCGTTGGTGATGCGGTTCGAGATCTTGGCGACGACGTCGTACGGCAGACGTGACCAGTCCGCGGTCATGGCGTCCTCGCTCGAGACCGGCCGCAGCACGACGGGGTGCCCGTAGGTCCGGCCGTCGCCCTGCACACCCACGCTGCGGACGTCGGCCAGCAGCACCACCGGGAACTGCCACACCTCGCGGTCCAGGCCGGAGGCGGTCAGCTCCTCACGGGCGATCAGGTCGGCGGCGCGCAGCACGTCGAGCCGCTCCCGGTCGACCGCGCCGATGATGCGGATCGCCAGGCCCGGACCCGGGAACGGGTGCCGCTGCACGATCTCCTCCGGCAGGCCCAGCTCGGCACCGAGCGCGCGCACCTCGTCCTTGAAGAGGGTGCGCAGCGGCTCGATCAGCGCGAACTGCAGGTCGTCCGGCAGGCCACCGACGTTGTGGTGCGACTTGATGTTCGCCGTCCCGGTGCCGCCGCCCGACTCCACCACGTCCGGGTAGAGCGTGCCCTGCACCAGGAACTCGATGTGCCGCTCGGCGTCGAGGTCCCGCGCGGCGCCCTCGAACGTACGGATGAACTCGCGTCCGATGATCTTGCGCTTCTGCTCCGGGTCCGTGACACCGGCCAGGTGACCGAGGAACGTCTCCTCGGCGTCGACCACCACGAGCCGGATGCCCGTCGCCGCGACGTAGTCCTTCTCCACCTGCTCGGCCTCACCGGCGCGCAGCAGCCCGTGGTCGACGAAGACGCAGGTGAGCTGGTCACCGATGGCCTTGTGCACCAGCGCCGCGGCCACCGCCGAGTCGACACCGCCGGACAGCCCGCAGATGACCTGCTTGTCACCGACCTGCTCGCGGATAGCGGCGACCTGGTCGTCGATGATGTTGGCCGAGGTCCAGGTCGGCTCGAGGCCCGCGATGTCGTAGAGGAACCGCTGGAGCATCTCCTGCCCCTGCTGGGTGTGCGCCACCTCGGGGTGGAACTGCACGCCGGCCCGCCGCGTCGCCAGGCTCTCGAAGGCCGCCACCGGCGCACCCGGCGAGGAGGCGGTCACCGTGTAACCGGTCGGCGCCTCGGTGACCGAGTCGCCGTGCGACATCCAGACCGGCAGATCCGCGGGAAGCTCCCGCATCAGCGTCCCGGCCTCGGACAAAGGCGACAGCAGCGTACGCCCGTACTCCCGTGCGCCGGTGTGCGCGACGGTGCCGCCGAGCGCCTGCGCCATCGCCTGGAAGCCGTAGCAGATGCCGAAGACGGGCACGTCGTGCTCGAACAGGGCTGCGTCCAGGGACGGTGCTCCCGTCTCGTACACACTGGACGGTCCGCCGGACAGGATGATCGCCGCGGGGTTCTTGGCGAGCATCTCGGCGACCGGCATCGAGTGCGGCACGATCTCCGAGTAGACCCGCGCCTCGCGGACCCGGCGGGCGATCAGCTGGGCGTACTGGGCGCCGAAGTCGACAACAAGAACCGGACGCGGTGTGCTCATGGAGCGCGAGTTTACTTGCGTCAGCGGTACCACTTCCGGGCCGGGGCGTACCGGACGTTGCCGGCCCTGTCGTAGGCCCGGACCTGCACCGTCATGACCTTGCCGTACTTCCACGTCTGCACCGGGAACTTCCGGACGGTGCCGGCGTACCAGTAGGTGACCTTGCCGTCGACGAGGAGCTCGACGCGCTTGATCCCGTGGGCGTCGGCGGCCGTCGCCGTGACGTACCGGGTCTTGCGGACGCTGCGGGTGCCGTTGGCTGTGGTGCTGGTCGCCCGGACGGTCGGGGCCTGGTTGTCGACGGTCACACGGCGGGTGGCGGTCGCCACGTTGCCGCTGTAGTCGTAGGCGCGCAGACCCAGCGCAACGGTCGCGGCCGGGGCGGTGGTGCGCCAGGAGAACGCGTACGGGGCCACGCGGTCCGTGGCGACGACAACGCCGTCGGCGAGCAGCTCGACCCGGGCGATGCCGATGTTGTCGGTCGCCCGTGCCGTGACGCCGACCGTGCCGTGCACGTAGGCGTTGCCGCCCGGTGTGACGAAGGACGCCGCCGGGACGACGTGGTCGTCGCCGCTCAGGACGGCGAGTGCGGTCGCGGCGTTGATCCGCCCCGACGACGAGGCGACCCAGTTGCCGGAGATCTTGGTGGCGGTCGTGGTCAGCGCCGCACGGATCGCCGCGGAGGTCGGGGCCGGGCTGGTCGAGGCGAGCAGAGCGGCAACACCGGAGACGAACGGTGTGGCCGAGGACGTGCCGCAGAACTGCCCGACCAGGCCGTTGCGGGCCTGCGCCGGGTTGCAGCCGGGTGCGGCGATGTCGACCCAGCTGCTGCCGTAGTTCGACCACGAGTACCGGCTGTCGTTCGACGTGGAGGCGCCGACGGCGAGCACGGCCGGGATCGCCGCCGGGTAGTGCTGCGACGACTTCCCGTCGTTGCCGGCGGCCGCGATGACCAGCGCACCCTTGCCGGTGGCGTACGCGACCGCGTCCCGCAGCAGCTGGCTGTCGGAGGCGCCGCCGAGCGAGAGGTTGATGATGTCCGCGCCCTTGTCGGCGGACCAGCGGATGCCCTGCGCGATGTTGCTGTAGCTGCCCGCACCGGACGAGTCGAGGACCTTGACGGGCAGGATCTTGCAGTACCAGCAGATGCCCGCGACGCCGACACCGTTGTTGCCGCCCGCCGCGATCACACCGGCGGTCATCGTGCCGTGGCCCTGATCGTCGTCGGGGTTGCTGTCGTTGTTGACGAAGTCCTTGCCGGCGAGCACACGCCCGGAGAGGTCGGGCAGCTTCTTCACACCGGTGTCGACCACTGCCACGACGATGCCGCCGGAACCCTTCGTGGTGTCCCAGGCGCGGTTGACCCCGGTCTTCGTGATGCCCCACTGGTCGGAGTAGTACGGGTCGTCGGGGGTGACCGCGGCGATCCGGGCGACCTGGTCCCGCTCCACGTACGCGACCGCGGGGTCGGCCCGCAGCACGTCGGCGGCCTCGGCGACCTGGTCGGCGGGCACGTCGACGGTGACCGCCCCGGTCAGCGGCTCACTGGCGACGACGTCGACGCGGCGCTCGAGCGGCGTGACCACGTCGGTGACGCTGCGCAGCCCGACGATGAGCGAGACGGGTGCCTCGTCCGCCGGTGCCGCGACGGCGGGAGCACCCACCAGCGCGAAGCCACCCACCAGGAAACCGACAGCCAGAGCCCGCAATGTCATGACGACCACGGTCGGGCCCGTCCGGTGGAAAGGTCGGACCGTCATGGTTGCTATCGGGTAGCAGAAAGCCCTCGCCGGGAGCGCTCGGCGAGGGCTTTCTGTTCAGAGCTGGGTCAGCGCGTGTAGTTGCGCGTCGCCTCGTACTTGATGTTCCCGGCGAGGTCGACCGCCCGGATCTGGACCTTCATCTTCGTCGGCTGCTTCGAGGCGGTGAAGCTGAAGTTGTACGGGGAGGTGGTGTCCGTCTGGATCACCTTGCCGTTCATCAGCATCTCGACGCGGCGCATGCCGTAGGTGTCGGAGGCGGTGACCGCCAGCTTCACCGTGCCGGAGACCTTTGCCTTGTCCTTCGGCCCGCTGGTGATCTTCACGGTGGGCAGGCCGTTGTCGGCGACGATCGTGCGGTCGAAGGTCGCCTTGTTGCCGGCCTTGTCCCAGACGCGGATCTGCATCTTGACCGTGCCGTTCTTGCCCGCGGTGTTGTACGGCAGCGAGTACGGAGCCGTCCGGTCCTGCGACTTGTAGACGCCGTCGACGTAGAGGTCGACGTTGCGCACACCGGACCACGCGTCGCCGACACCGGTCGGGACGACGTTGAAGGTGCCCTTCATGCGCCAGTTCTCACCCGGGGTGGAGATGCCCGTGATCGTCGGCGGGTCGAGCTCGGTGCCGATCGTCAGCAGCTTGTTCGCGTCGAGCATGCCGTACCGCGCCCAGCTGCCGTTGGCGAGCGGGCGGGCCGAGACCAGCAGCGCGCGGGAGAGGGACCAGCCGGTGTACTCCGGGTGCACGGCCTTGAGCAGACCGGCCGCACCGGAGACCATCGGCGCCGAGAACGACGTGCCGGCCTCACCCGTGTGGTAGTTGCCGAAGCGGTCCATCGTGGTCACGATGCCCGGCGCGGCCATGTCGACCCACGTGTCGCCGGACTTGTTGAAGCTGGAGAAGTCGGCGCGGGCGTCGGAGTTCCGGGCCGTGGCACCGACGGCGAGCACGTCGGTCAGCGCCGCCGGGTACTGCTTGGTGTTCTTCTGGGTGGTCAGGCCCGCGTTGCCGGCGGAGGCGACGACCAGGACACCCTTGAGGTTCGCGTACGCGACCGCGTCGGTGAGGACCTGGCTGGTGGAGGTGCCGCCGAGCGACATGTTGATGATCTTCGCGCCGTGGTCGGTGGCCCAGACGATGCCCTTGGCGACGTTGCTGTCGTACCCGGCACCGGTCTTGTCGAGCACCTTCACCGGCAGGATCGCGCAGGTCCAGCAGGCGCCGGCCATGCCCGCGTTGTTGTTGCCACGACCGGCGATCAGCGAGGCGACCATCGTGCCGTGGCCGTAGTCGTCAGCCGCGTTGGTGTTGTTGCTGACGTAGTTGTAGCCCGGCAGCACCGCACCCGACAGGTCGCCGACACTCGTCACACCGGTGTCCAGCACCGCGATCTTGACCGCGCTGCTGCCCTTGGTGGTCTCCCACGCGGCGGGCAGCTTGACCTGGTCGACCTCACCCTGGTGGCCGTCGGTGTACATCGGGTCGTCCGGGCTCACGTCGTAGGCCTTGCGCACCTGGTCGACCTCGACGTACGCGACGTCGGGGTTCGCCTTCAGGGCCGCGATGACCGAAGCCTTGCGCGCCGCGGAGACCTCGACGGTCTGCGCGCGCAGGGCCGACATGGCCTTCTGGGCCGGGCCGTTGGCGTCCATCGTCCGCACGCCCATGGAGGAGACAGCGCCGGCCGCGGTCGCGGCCTCGGGGGCGTTCGCCTTGAGACCGACGACCAGCCGGACAGGCCCGGCGGGGGTCTCGCCCGCGAGCGCCCAGGTCGAGACTCCGGCCATCGTCACGACCACCGCCGCGGACAGCGCACTGACGGTCACCCGTCGTGAGACGTGCTTCATGTAGGACGTGCCTCCCCGTGTCCGACCCACCCCTCGGCGAATCGCGGCGGTCAGCGTAAGGCCGATCACCCGTATTTCCATGCCCCGTTCCAGTACGCGAGATCTTGAGGCATTGAGCAGGGTGTGGACGTCACCTACTGTTTCCACCATGCGGACCAACAAGACCCTGTGGGTGGTAGTAGGTGCGGTCGTGGTGCTCCTGCTGGCCGGAGCGGGGATCGTCGTGGCCCTCCGGAGCGGCTCCGACGAGCCGGATCCGGTCGCCGCGCCCAGCGCCGGTCCGCCCTCGGCGCCGCCGGCCTCGGCGAGCCCGGCCCCGCCACCGGGCGCCGACATCACCGGTCCGCTCGACGTCCTGATCCTCGGCGTCGACACCCGGGTCAGCATCCCGGACTGGCAGCCGCACGCCGACGCCATCATGCTCCTGCACGTCGATGCCGATCTCAAGTCCGGATACCTCTACTCGCTCCCCCGGGATCTGCGCGTCGACGTGCCCGCATTCGCCAAGAACGGTTTCGACGGCGGAAACCACAAGCTCACCGAGGCGATGAGTTACGGCGCACGGGTCAGAGGCACCGACAAACCGAACGTGGAGCAGGGGTACGAGTTGCTCGCGCGGACGATCGAGAAGTACACCGGCATCAAGAAGTTCGACGCCGGCGCGATCCTGACCTTCAACGGGCTCAGCAAACTCACCGACGCCCTCGGCGGTGTCACCCTGAAGATCGACCAGAAGGTGCAGTCGCAGCACCGGCGCCCCGACGGCACCTCCCGCACGCTGCGCTCGGGCGGCGGCGGATACGTCGGCCCGCAGGCCACCTACCTGCCCGGCACCCGCAAGCTCGTCGGCTGGCAGGCGATCGACTACGCCCGTCAGCGGTACACCGCCGGCGGCGACTACACCCGGCAGCGGCACCAGCGGCAGCTCGTCAAGGCGCTGCTCACCCAGGCCGAGGACTCCGGACTCGCCACCGACCAGTCCAAACTGCAGTCGGTGCTCACGGCGCTGGGCGACACCCTGGTCTACTCCGGCGAGCGCACACCGATCGAGTACGCGTACGCGCTGCGCGACCTCACGCCCTCGCAGCTGACCCTGGTCGGGCTGCCCGGCGCTTCGGTGTCCAACGGCGGTGGTTACATCGGTGAGCAGCTGACCACCAAGGGGCGCGGCTTCCTCAAGGCACTCAACGCCGGCACCGCCGACGCGTACCTCGCGAAGAACCGCGACCTGATCAATAAGTAGGGCGGGTCTTCCCGAACAACCACTGCTCGAAAAGGTCACCGAGGTCCTTGCCCGAGGCCTTCTCCGCGGCGGCGATGAAGTCCTCGGTCGTGACCGTGCCGTCGCGGTTGTCGGCCGGCCACGACTTGAGCAGGGCGAAGAACGCCTTGTCGCCCATGGCCTTGCGCAGGGCGTGCACGGTCATCGCGCCGCGGATGTAGACGGCGTCGCTGAAGAGCCGCTTGGCGCCCGGATCGCCGGGCGGGGTCGACCAGTCGAACGCCGCGTAGACCCGGTCGAACGACTGCTGAACGGTCCGCCCGCCCTCGTGCTCGCTCCACAGCCACTCCGCGTAGGTCGCGAAGCCCTCGTTGAGCCAGATGTGCTGCCAGCGGTCCAGGGCGACGCTGTCGCCGTACCACTGGTGGGCCAACTCGTGCGCGACGACGGAGACGTCGGCGCCGCCCTTGAAGAAGGTGTTGCCGTAGACCGGGCGTGACTGCGTCTCCAGCGCGTACCCGACCCGGTCGTCGTCGAGCACCACACCGCCGTACGCGTCGAACGGGTACGGGCCGAACTGCGTCTCCAGGTAGTCGGCGACCTCACCGGTGCGCGCCATCGCCCGCGCGGCGTTGCTGGTCGGCGGCAGCGACTCCGGGATCGCGATGACCATCGGCTTGCCCTTGTGGGTACTGGTCTGCACGCGGTACTGCCCGATCGCCACGAAGGCCAGATAACTCGCGAGCGGCTTCTGCTCTTTCCACGTCCACGTGGTCCAGCCGCCGGCGGTCTCGCGCGGGCCGGGCACACCGTTGCCGATCGCCTCGGTCCCGTCGGGAACGGTCATCGACAGCGCGAGGGTCGCCTTGTCCGACGGGTGGTCGTTGACCGGGAACCACGTGCTCGCCGATTCCGGCTGACCGAGCGCAAAAGCACCGTCCTTGGTACGCAGCCAGCCGCCGACACCGAGCGCCTCGTTGTTCAGCGCCTCGGGCTTCCCGCTGTAGTCGACAACCACGGTGAACGCGGTGCCGGTGCGGATCCCGGCCGCCGGCGTGACCACAAGCTCGTCGCCGTCCGCCGCACTCGTGGCCGCCTGCCCGTCGACGGTCACCTTGCTCGCCTTGAGCCGCGCCAGGTCGAAGTTGAACCGCGCCAGATCCTGCGTCGCCGTCGCACTGATCGTCGCCGTCCCACCCAGCTCACCGCTCGCGGGGTCGTACCGCAACTTCAGGTCATACCCGGCAACGTCATAACCCCCGTTCCCGTACGTGGGAAAGTACGGGTCCCCGATCCCCTCACCCCCGGCCCCAAAACTCGGCGCAACGGACGGAGAGGCCGCCGACGGAGACGGATCGGGCTTGTCATCCGCCGAGCAACCAGCCAACGCCAGCACCACGACGGTCGCGACAGCCACCGGAGCCCTACGCATGTGCCCTCCCCAGCTCAAGTGGAACCGACGGTACGCAGGGCAGGCGAAAGCGCGGCGAAGCCGCGGCAGGTTCTACCGAGCAATCAGCCGGCAATCGGCGGGAGCGACGGTCAGTGCCATGCAACCAGGCACGACATGAACTGGCCCTTGAACTCGATCCGGCTCTTGATCCTCAGCGGTCGAGGACGAGCGAGACCTTCTGGAATTCCTTGACGTCGTGGTAGCCGCACTTGGCCATGGCCCGGCGGAGGCCGCCGAACAGATTGAGCTGGCCGTCGGGGCGGTTGGCCGGGCCGTAGAGCAGCTCTTCGAGGCTGCCGTCGGGCTCGCCGGCGATGCAGAAACCGCCACGCGGGAGCTTCGGGTGGCTGGCCGCGGAGTGCCACCACGCGCCGCCGGCCGGGGCGCCCTCGGCGAGCGAGAGCGGCTCGCCCAGCATGACCGCGTCGGCGCCGCAGCCGATCGCCTTGGCGATGTCACCCGACGTCTGGATGCCGCCGTCGGCGATGAGGTGCACGTAACGGCCACCGGTCTCGTCCAGGTAGTCCCGGCGGGCGGCCGCGGCGTCGGCGATCGCGGTGGCCATCGGGACGCGGATGCCGAGCACAGTGTCCGTTGTGGACCACTCGTCGGCGCCGATGCCGACGATGACACCGGCCGCACCCGTGCGCATGAGGTGCAGCGCCGTCTTGTAATCGGTGCAGCCGCCGACGATGACCGGCAGGTCGAGGTCGGCGATGAACTCCTTGAGGTTCAGCGGCTCGTCCGTTGTGGACACGTGCTCGGCCGAGACCAGCGTGCCCTGGATGACGAGCAGGTCGACACCCGCGTCGAGGATGACCGGGGCCAGCGCCAGCGTGTGCTGCGGCGACACGCGGACGGCGACGGTGACGCCGCCCTCGCGCATCACGCGGACCCGCTCGGCGATGAGCTCCGGCCGGATCGGCTCCGAGTAGACCTCCTGCAGACGCTTGGTCGCGTCCGCCTCCTCGTCGAGCGAGGCCAGCTCCTCGAGGATCTTGGTCGGGTCCTCGTAGCGGGTCCACAGACCCTCGGCGTTGAGCACGCCCAGGCCGCCGAGGCGGCCCAGCGCGACCGCGGACTGCGGGCTCATCGTCGCGTCCGACGGATGCGCGACGCAGGGGATCTTGAACGGGTACGCGTCCAGGCGCCACTCGGTGGACACGTCGTCCACGTCGCGGGTGCGCCGGCTCGGAACGATCGCGATGTCGTCCAGGTGATACCCGCGCTGGGCCGTCTTGCCCAGACCGATCTCCACCACGTCACGCATGTCGGATTACCTCTTAACGATTAACGGGAGTGGTAGTTGGGGGCTTCGACGGTCATCTGGATGTCGTGCGGGTGGCTTTCCTTCAGACCCGCAGCGGTAATCCTGATGAGCTGGCCCTTCTCCTGCAAGTCGGGGATCGTCTCGGCGCCGACGTAGCCCATCGCGGCCCGCAGGCCACCGATCAGCTGGTGAGCGACTCGCGACAGCGGGCCACGGTAGGGAACCTGACCCTCGACACCCTCGGGAACCAGCTTGTCCTCGGTGACATCCTGCTGGAAGTAACGGTCCTTGGAGTAGGACTTCGCCTGACCACGGGACTGCATCGCACCCAGCGAACCCATGCCGCGGTAGGTCTTGTACTGCTTGCCGTTGATGAAGATCAGGTCGCCGGGGCTCTCCTCGGAACCCGCCAGCAGACCACCGAGCATCACCGTGTCGGCGCCGGCCACGATCGCCTTGGCGATATCACCGGAATACTGGATGCCACCGTCGGCGATCACCGGCACACCGGCCGGGCGGCAGGCCCGCGAAGCCTCCATGACCGCGGTGATCTGCGGAACACCGACACCCGCGACGATCCGCGTCGTGCAGATGGCGCCGGGTCCGACACCCACCTTGACCGCGTCGGCGCCGGCCTCGACCAGAGCCTTGGCCCCCGCGTACGTCGCGATGTTGCCACCCACGATGTCGGTGGTCGTGTCCTTCTTGAGCCGGGCCACCATCTCCAGCACCGCACGCTGATGCCC
The DNA here is from genome assembly GCF_000494755.1 of Amorphoplanes friuliensis DSM 7358. Classification (NCBI taxonomy): domain Bacteria; kingdom Bacillati; phylum Actinomycetota; class Actinomycetes; order Micromonosporales; family Micromonosporaceae; genus Actinoplanes; species Actinoplanes friuliensis. The sequence continues at coordinate 1,073,625 of NC_022657.1, read as the reverse complement.
GTGCGCCGTGTCCACGATGACCACGTCGACCCCGGCGTCGATCAACAACCGGGCCCTCTTGTACGCGTCGTCGCCGACACCGACCGCGGCGGCGACCCGGAGGCGGCCCTGCGCGTCCTTGGCGGAATTCGGGTACTGCTCGCTCTTGGTGAAGTCCTTGACGGTGATCAGCCCGCGCAGCCGGCCCGCGTCGTCGAGCAGCGGAAGCTTCTCGACCTTGTGCCGCTGCAGCAGCGCCAGCGCCTCGTCCTTGCTGACCCCCACCGGCGCGGAGATCAGCGGCGCCTTCGTCATGACGTCGCGCACCTTGATGCTGTTGTCGGTGACAAAACGCATGTCGCGGTTGGTGACGATGCCGACCAGCACACCATCGGCGTCCACCACCGGCAGACCCGAGATGCGGTACCGGCCACAGAGCTGATCGACCTCACGCAGAGTGTCGTCAGGGCTGCACGTGACCGGGTTCGTGATCATCCCGGACTCGGAGCGCTTGACCAGATCAACCTGCGAGGCCTGATCCTCCAGCGACAGATTGCGGTGCAACACACCGATGCCGCCCTGGCGCGCCATCGCGATCGCCATCCGCGCCTCGGTCACCGTGTCCATCGCACTCGACAGCAACGGGATCGACAGCTCGACATTGCGGGTCAACCGCGTGATCGTGTTGACGCGGCTCGGCACGACGTCCGATTCGCCCGGCTGGAGCAGCACGTCGTCGAAGGTGAGACCCAGAGGAACCGTGCGGGCCGACTCGTTATCCACAGATCATCCCTAGCGAAGAGGCGGAGTGTTTCATCCTACCCATCCAGCTCAGCGTCTCCGAAGGGCGGACAGAGCGTGCGGGCCAGCACACATCGCCGCTTCATGGGTACGGTAGACACCGTGCAAGAAGAGCCGATCGACCCGTTCAACGGCGACCCCGCCGACCCGGCCGCCGGACTCGACGACCTCACCGAGGACGCCGAGACCGACCCGCTGACCGAGGCCGAGCGGCAGGACGTCCTCGAGGACCTCTCCGACCTGGAGATCTACCAGGCGCTGCTGAGTCCCACGGGCATCCGAGGGCTGGTGATCGAGTGCGAAGACTGCCACGAGCCCCACTACTTCGACTGGGACCTGCTCCGCGGCAATCTCCGCCATCTGCTGAGCAGTGGGCGCCCGCGAGTTCACGAGCCGGCCTACGACCCGGACCCGGACCACTACGTAACGTGGGAATACGCCCGCGGCTACGCCGACGGCGTCCACGACACGTTGACCGAAGGTTCGGACGACGAGCCCAGCTAGCCACCCAGAGCCCGCGCCCCACCAGCTCCGACTGACCGCCCGGCCCAGCCCCGGCGCGCGCTGATCACCTCGCCCGAGCTGAGTTGGGGTTCGACCTTGATTACGGCCCCAACCCCAACTTGGTCCGACCGCAACCAAAGTCGCACTTCGCCCGTCGGTGTCGAGGGCGCCAAAACAAGCTAGGCGCCCTTTGCCGTGGCTTGTTTTGGTGTCCTCGACACCGACTGCCCATGGGGCGAAGTGCCGGCGGAGCGAAGCGGAGCCCAGAGGCACAGGCCCGTTCACTGGCGCGCAAACCCCAGCCACGGGTTCGCCTGATCACCCAGCCCACCCCGACCGGGTGTCGAACCTGATCACGACCCGACCCCAACCTCGTCGGACCGCAACCAAACTCGCACCTCGCCCCTCCGTGTCCTTGGGGCGAAGTGCCGGCGAGGCCCAGCAAGCACAGCTGACCGATGCGCGAAGCCCAGCCACATCCAGTCACCAAACGGAGAGCCGAGCCAGGCGAACTGCCCTGGCCCGGCCCCACCGAAACAGATCAAGCAACCAGGCCGGCGCGGAAGCCGGCGGCTACTGCGTGGGCTCGGTCGCGGGCGCCGAGTTTGCGGAAGAGGCGGCGGGCGTGGGTTTTGACCGTGTCTTCGGAGACGAAGAGTTCGCGGCCGATTTCTGCGTTGCTCTTGCCGTCGGCCATGCCGCGCAGCACCTGCAGCTCCCGCTCGGTGAGCGTGAGTCGCCGGCCGGTCGGGCCGTCGGTGCGGCCGGTGTCGTTGCCGGGCCAGACCATCGGCCGGCCGGTGGCCGGGTCGATGTCGGAGCCGTCTCCCCTCTGGGAGGGGACCATGGGTGAGTTCGGCAGCATCGCGGGGATGCCGGCACCGTTGGGTGTACCGGCCATGGCCAGCCCGTCCCGGTGCAGACCGCGGGCGGTCGCCGAGTTGTTGTTCCGGCCGGCGCCTCCGACGGCGGCCGGCTGGGCGTTCGCGCCGTTGATCGGCATGCCCTGGGGGCGTACCGGTAGCAACAGCAGGAGCAGCGCCTTGGCGACGACACTGACCAGGTCGTGCTCGACACCGCGGATGACTCCGCGGGCGCCGGCGGCGACGGCGGCCGCGGCGACCCGGGGGTCTTCGGCGCCGAAGAGGACGACCTGTGCCTGTGGGGCACGGGCGAGGACGCGACGGGTGAAACCGACGCTGTCGGGACGGGTCACGGCGGTGTCGGCCAGGACAACCTCGGCCGGCCTTTCAGCCAGTCGGATCATGGCCTCGGTCTCGCTGACCGCCGTCCGCACGACCCCGGTCATCCCGAGCCGGGCCGCGGTAGAGGCGACGGTCTGGGCCGCAAGTGGGGTTCGGACGCACACGAGGACGGTACGCACAGTGATCCTCCTTCTCTCTCAGAGGAGATCACGCAACGGCCGCAGCATTACGCGCTTTAGATGGAAAAAATGGGAAACATCGGAACGGCTCACAGCACCGGTGAGATACGCCTGACGAAGACATCGACCAGTCGTGTGTGATTCGGCTTGCGCCGGGGTACACGGGCGGCAGGCCTGAGCCAGGCCCCTCATGACAACACTCCGCGGTGCCGCGCGGGAGGAGGGTGTTGATGTCGAACGTACGCAGACTGCCCGGGCCCATCGCCGACCTTTGGGACTGGCAGCGACTCGGCCTTTGCAGAGGGCGCGACAGCGCCCAGTTCTTCCACCCGGACGGCGAGCGTGGTTCTTCCCGCAACCGTCGCGAGTCGAAGGCCAAGACCATGTGCGGCGCCTGCCCGGTTCGGGCAGAGTGTGCCGCCCATGCGCTGGCTGTCCGTGAGCCGTACGGCGTCTGGGGAGGTTTCAGCGAAGCGGAGCGGCTGCGGCTGCTCGCGGTCGGCTGGGAGGACCTTGCCGATCGGACTCACGGGCGGGTCGACCTTGTGCGGCTCGAAGCGCGCCTCGGCCGGCCCCACAAGTCGACGGTTCCCGCACAACGGCAGGTTCCGGCGGCCTGACGCCTTCCGACGCGCGGCACGACAACACAGCTGATGACGCGGTTCCCTGCGGGGAACCGCGTCTGCTTGTTCAGTGGCGTGTCAGCCGCATCGGTGGACATGCAAGCCACCGTATGAGCGAACTTGGGGTTGACGTCGGACCGAAAGTGCGGCTTAGGGGTGAATCCGTTCAGCCGACCGTGACCTGCACGGAATGCCATCCTGTCGCCCCGTCGGGTGCCGGCGGTGCGGGTGTGCTCGTCTGAGTCTGACCATCCTTGTCCGTCGCCCGGACCTGGACGGTGTGGTCGCCGGAGGTCGCCTGCCACTGGTACGACCACTGCACCCAGGTGTCCGAGGAGACGGCCGAAGCCAGGGTCGCTTGCGCCCACGGCCCGCCGTCGACCTGCACCTCGACTTTTTCGATGCCACGGTGCTGCGCCCAGGCGACGCCGGCGACCGTGACCGGTCCGGCGGAACGCTTCGCGCCGTCGCGGGGGGTGTCGATGCGCGACTGAGTCTTGATGGGTCCGAGCGCCGACCAGCCGCGGGGCACCCAGTACGCGTCGAAGTCCGAGAAGCGGGTCAGCTCGATCTCGGTGATCCACTTGCAGGCGGAGACGTAGCCGTACAGGCCGGGGACGACCATGCGGACGGGGAAGCCGTGCGCCACCGGCAGCGGCTGGCCGTTCATGCCGATCGCCAGCAGGGCGTCCCGGCCGTCGCGCAGCACCTCGGTCGGGCTGCCGCAGGTCCAGCCGTCGCTCGAGCGCTGGACGACCTGGTCGGCGCCGGGCAAGGGCTCCGCCTCGTCGAGCAGGTCCTTGATCGAGGTGCCGAGCCAGAGCGCGTTGCCGATCAGGTCGTCGCCGACCTCGTTCGACACGCAGGCGAGGGTGACGTACCGCTGCACCATCGGGCGCTGCAGCAGCTGCTCCCAGGTGATGGTGATCGGGTTGCGGACCATCCCGTGGATGCGCAGCTCCCAGGTCGACGGGTCGATCTGGGGCGGGTACAGCGCGGTGTCGATGCGGTAGAAGTCGGCGTTCGAGGTCACGTACGGGACGGCACCCTGGACCTGGACACCGGCGGGGACAGCGGGAGCGGCCTGCGAGGGCAGTGGGAGCACCACGGCGGCGCGGGCCGCGGTCACCGCACGCCGCGAGGTCAGGAAGCGGCCGCCGACTCCCCCGACTGCGGCCACGGCGGCCGCACCGCCCACCACGAAGAGGAACCGTCGCCGGCTGTCCTCCCGGGTGATCGGGTCCGCCGTGACGCGTTTCCGAGCGGTGGCCGGCACGGTCTCGAGATCACGACTGCCGGACTCCTCCCCCGCGACGGCCAGCGTCACGAGGTAGTGCAGGGCGACCGCCGCGACCACGGTGGCGATGATCGACGGCACCACGGCCGAGAATCCGGCGTCGTGGCGGGTCGCCGCGGCGGTCACGCCGACGGCGCCGAAGAGCACAACACCGCCCAGGGCGACCGGCCGGCTGCGCAGGGCGATGACACCGAGCAGGGCGGCGTAGAGGCCGAGGAGAATCACGGTGCCGGTGATCAGGGCGGTCTTGTCGTGGGTGCCGAAGACCGCGATGCCCGCGTCCTTGACCGGTGCGGGCACGTTGTCGACGACCACACCGCCCACGGCGAGCAGCGGCGACGAGAGCGGACCGGTGAAGACGGCAATGACCTCGGCGACACCGAGGGCGACACCGGCAGCAGCAACGCCGGCCAGTGCGGCCCGCAGGGAGAGTTTCACGTCTCCCATCCTCCACCTCTACGGGCAAACAACCCTTACGGTTCGGTGACGGCCTGACGCAGCGGGGGCAGAGCTGCCACGAGCGCGTCCAGCAGTTCGACCGCACAGCGGTCCGTCCGTGGCACCGGCAGCTTCGGAACCCCCTCGGCCGGGAGCTCCCAGCTCACCCGTCCGGGGTCGAGCCGGTCGAGGGCGTTGTACCACTGCTGCAACGGCTCGCGGAGCTGGACGTGCGCCGCGAAGTTGCGCCGGCGCCGCGTCTCGTCGGTGTCCCGGCGGCGCTGGAGTGTCTCCACCTCGGGCAGGCCGACCAGGATCGCGTCGGCGAACCCGAGCCGGCCGACGCGGAACGCCTCCCTGGTCACGGTCAGCTCGCGCTCGAAGCGGGCCCGCGGCGCCAGCCCGAGAGCCGCCATGCCCCAGGCGTAGTGCAGCTTGAGCGGGTCGGTGTCGCAGAAGGCGACACCGTCGGCCCGTTCGAGGTCGAGTGCTTCCGTCCAGCGCCGCATGCTGACTCGCGCCCAGTGCCGGGCCAGCGCGACCTCGTCGGCGGGCTCACGACCGGTCGCGGCGTACTCGGCGACGTACCGGCCGACGTACCGACGGCACCACGACGTCTTGCCGGCCGCGGTCGGACCTTCCACCACGACGATCATCCGCGCCTCTTTCCCCCGAATCCCGCATCACACACGAGAAAGGGCGCGCCGCGGAATGCGACGCGCCCTTTTTGCTCCAAGTACTCAGAAACCCGGGCCGTGCTGGTGACCGTGGCCACCGTGGCTGTGGCCACCACCGGCAGCGGCGGGCTCCGGCTCGGCCGGCTTCTCGACCACGAGGCTCTCCGTGGTGAGCAGCAGCGCGGCGATCGAGACGGCGTTGGAGACCGCGTTGCGGGTCACCTTCACCGGGTCGATGATGCCGGCCGCGACCAGGTCGACGTACTCGTCGGTGGCCGCGTTGAGGCCGTGGCCCCAGCCGAGCTCGGCGGACTTGCCCACCACGACGTAACCGTCGTGACCGGCGTTCTGGGCGATCCAGCGCAGCGGCTCGACCAGTGCCTTGCGGACGATCTGCACGCCGACCGCTTCCTCGCCGGTGAGGCCGAGGTTGCCGTCGAGCGTCGAGGCGACCTGCGCGAGGGCGGCGCCGCCACCCGGGACAGTGCCCTCCTCGACCGCAGCCTTGGTCGCCGCGATGGCGTCCTCGATGCGGTGCTTGCGCTCCTTCATCTCGACCTCGGTCGCGGCACCGACCTTGATCACCGCGATGCCGCCGGACAGCTTGGCCAGCCGCTCCGAGAGCTTCTCGCGGTCCCAGTCGGAGTCCGACGCCTCGATCTCCTTGCGGATCTGCGAGACCCGGTCGTCGATCTCGGCCTTGCGACCGCCACCGTCGACGATGGTCGTGTTCTCCTTGTCGACCACGACGCGGCGGGCGGTGCCCAGCATGTCGAGGGTGACCTGGTCGAGCTTGTAACCGAGCTCGGGGGCGATGAGCTCGCCACCGGTCGCGATCGCGAGGTCCTGCAGCATCGCCTTGCGGCGGTCCCCGAAGCCGGGCGCCTTGACGGCGGCGACCTTGAAGGTCTTGCGCAGGGCGTTGACCACGAGGGTCGACAGCGCCTGGCCGTCGACGTCCTCGGCAACGATGAGGAGCGGCTTGCCACCGGAGAGAACCTTCTCCAGCAGCGGCAGCATCTCCTCGACGCTGGAGATCTTCTGGGTGGTGATCAGGAGGTACGCGTCCTCGAGGACGGCCTCCTGCGACTCGGCGTCGGTCACGAAGTTCGGGGAGATGAAGCCCTTGTCGAACTGCAGACCCTCGGTGACGTCGAGCTCGGTGTGCAGGGCGGAGCCCTCCTCGACGGTGATGACACCGTCGCGGCCGACCCGCTCCATGGCCTCGGCGATCAGGTCGCCGATGGTGGCGTCCTGCGCCGAGATGGTGGCGACGTTCGCGATCGCCTTCTTGTCGGCGACCTCGACCGCCTTCTCGAGCAGCGCCTTGGAGACGGCCTCGGCGGCCAGGTCCATGCCGCGCTTGAGCGCGATCGGGTTGGCACCGGCGGTCACGTTGCGGAGGCCCTCACGGACCAGCGCCTGCGCGAGCACGGTCGCCGTGGTGGTCCCGTCGCCGGCGACGTCGTTGGTCTTCGTCGCCACCTCCTTGACCAGCTGGGCACCGAGGTTCTCGTACGGGTCGGAGAGCTCGATCTCCTTGGCGATGGTGACACCGTCGTTGGTGATCGTGGGCGCACCGAACTTCTTGTCGAGAACGACGTTGCGGCCGCGCGGCCCGAGGGTGACCTTGACCGTGTCGGCGAGCGTGTTGACGCCGTGCTCCAACAGGTGCCGGGCGTCGTCGGAGAAACTGAGAATCTTCGCCATTTATGGTCCCTTCAACGCACCGGCGCCCTGGACCGGAAGCCGGGCCAGGGCGCTCAGCACTGTCAGATCAGGTCTACTTCTCGATGACCGCGAGGACGTCACGGGCGGAGAGCACCAGGTACTCCTCGCCGGCGTACTTGACCTCGGTGCCGCCGTACTTCGAGTACAGGACGGTGTCGCCGACCTGCACGTCGATCGGGACGCGGTTGCCCTTGTCGTCGATCCGGCCGGGGCCCACAGCGAGGACGGTGCCCTCCTGCGGCTTCTCCTTGGCGGTGTCGGGGATCACGATGCCCGACGCCGTCGTGGTCTCGGCCTCGTTCGCCTGGACCACGATGCGGTCCTCGAGCGGCTTGATCGCAACCTTTGTCGCGGTAGTCACGGGCATACCCTCCTGGGTACAGGTGTTGTCGCCGGCCAGTGGACAGGCCGGGCTGATGCCTCATGCCACCGGGCGGGGCCGTCGTCGCGGGTGCCGGTCCGCCTGGCGCAAGCGCACGTCCCCGCAAGGGGAGCACGCTGGCACCCTCAGGTTGAGAGTGCTAATCGGAGATTATGCCGGAACTAGCACTCCGTCAACCAGAGTGCCAACACGTCAGCTCCTAGCAGAATGACTCACCGTGGACCTCGAACTGCTCGCCGCCCTGCGTACCGATGAGGGGTCTGCCGCACTGGCGGCCGCCGCCGAGGTCGCCGGGGGTGACCCGCTGGCCGCTGCGACCGCCCTGCGTTCCCGGGGTGTTCCCCCGGCTCTGGCCTCCGCCGCTCTCACCCAGGCCGACCTGCGGATACGCGCGGCGGCGAAGTTCGGCGCGGCCGGCGCCTCGATGGTTTTCACCCGCGCGGGGCTGGAGCAGGCGACGCGGGCGGTGGTCGCCGACCGCCGGGCCGCACGCCTGCGCGCGGCCGGTGTCGAAACTCTCGCCGACCTCGGCTGCGGGCTCGGCTCCGACGCCCTGGCCGCCGCCCGTCAGGGCATCAAGGTGTACGCCGTGGACGCCGATCCCCTCACCGCCGCCCTCGCCTCCGCCAACGCCGAAGCGGCGGGACTGGCCCACCTCGTGACCGTGGAATGCGCGGACGCGACGAGTGTGCCGGTGGAGCAGTTCGACGCGGTTTTCGCCGATCCGGCACGCCGGCGGGCGGGACGCGGCCGGCTGATGGACCCACGCTCTTGGTCCCCGCCGTGGGACTTCATCTCCGCCCTGCCCGGCCGGGTGCCGCGCACGGTGCTCAAGCTGGCCCCCGGCATCGACCACGCCCTGCTGCCACCGGGCGCCGAGGGCGAGTGGGTCAGCGTCGACGGCGATCTGGTCGAGGCCGCGTTCTGGTGCGGACCGCTCGCGGAATTTGCTCGGCGGGCGATCCTTCTGCCCTCGGGTGCCGAGCTGACCGGGTCGGGTGTCGAGGCCGCGCCGGTCGGCCCGGTCGGCGCCTATCTCTACGACCCCGATCCGGCGGTGGTCCGGTCGCATCTGGTGGCCGAGTTCGCCGCGTCGATCGGGGGGCGGATCGCCGACCCCGAGATCGCGTACGTCTACACGGACACCCCGGCCGACACCGTGTTCGGACGGCGGCTGGAGATCACTGACGTGCTGCCGTTCTCGCTCAAACGGCTGCGGATCCTGCTGCGTGAGCGTGGTGTCGGGCGGCTGGAGATCCGCAAGCGCGGGTCGGCGCTCGAGCCCGAGCAGCTGCGCCGGGATCTGCGACTCAGCGGCAGCGCCGGGGCGTCCCTGGTGCTGACCCGGGTGGCTGGCGCGCCGACGGTGCTGCTCTGCCGCTAGCCTGCTTGATCGTGGCGAAGAAGGCTGCCGGCACACCGGCCACCGTGCTGCTCACCGCGCAGGGGGTGGCGCACGAGCTGCATCCGTACGACGCCTCCCCGGACGCCCCGAACTACGGCGCGCTGGTCGCCGAGGCGCTGGGGGTGGATCCGGCGGTGCTGTTCAAGACGTTGATCGCCGAGGTCGACGGTGTCCTCACCGTCGCCGTGGTCCCGGTGACCGGCGAGCTGGACCTCAAGGCCCTCGCCGCGGCCACGGGCGGCAAGCGTGCGGGCCTGGCCGACCGGGCGGCCGCCGAACGCAGCAGCGGGTACGTCCGGGGTGGCATCAGCCCGCTGGGCCAGCGCAAACGCCTGCCCACGGTCGTCGACGACTCGGCGGCCGGCCTCGACCGGATGTACGTGTCGGCCGGGCGCCGGGGCCTGCAGGTGTCGCTGGCGCCGGCCGATCTGATCCGGCTGACCGATGCGTCGTCGGCGAGGATCCGGACATAGAGCTTGATACCCGCCTTCGCCACCCTCCGTTATGACACCGTGACAAACCTCTGTGACCTTTCTCCCGAGATCCGGCAAATCGGAAGCTCGAAGTGACCTAGCGTCACGGTGTGGGGCGACTCGTCCGGCGGGCTTCCGCAGCTAGCGATCAGGCCCGTTGTGCCACGCCCCGGACCGGGAATACGTTGCCCGTCAGCACCGAGGTCCGCGACGTTCCCGGCAGCGCACACCACATCCGACGCTAGGTCCGGATTTGATCCGAGAGGACTCGAGGAATGCGTAAGGGAATGTTCGCCCTTGCCGCGGTGGGCCTGCTGGCCACCAGCAGCATGACTGCATGCGGTGACGACAGCGGAACCGACTCCGGCAGCAGCAGCGGCTCGTCCGTTGGCAAGGTGGGCGTCATCCTGCCGGACACCGCCAGCTCCCAGCGATGGGGCTCCGACGACCCCAAGTTCCTGAAGGCGGCGTTCGACGCGGCCGGTGTGGCGGTCGACATCCAGAACGCCCAGGGTGACAAGAGCCAGTTCCAGACCATCGCGGACGGCATGATCTCCAGCGGCGTCAAGGTGCTGATGATCGTCAACCTGGACTCCGGTACGGGCAAGGCGGTCCTCGACAAGGCCAAGGCAGCCGGCATCGCGACGATCGACTACGACCGGCTCACGCTCAACGGCGGCGCGAACTACTACGTCAGCTTCGACAACGTGGCCGTCGGCAAGCTTCAGGGCGAGGGCCTCGTCAAGTGCCTCACCGACATGAAGGCGACCAAGCCTGTCGTGGCCGAGCTCAACGGCTCGCCGACCGACAACAACGCCACCCTGTTCAAGGAGGGCTACGACTCGGTCCTCAAGCCGAAGTACGACTCGGGTGACTACGTCAAGGGCCCGGACCAGTCCGTACCCGACTGGGACAACGCGCAGGGCGGCACCATCTTCGAGCAGATGCTGACCGAGAAGAAGGACATCAAGGGTGTGCTCGCGGCCAACGACGGCCTGGGCAACGCGGTCATCTCGGTGCTCAAGAAGCAGAGCCTCAACGGCAAGGTCCCGGTCACCGGCCAGGACGCCACCGTGCAGGGCCTGCAGAACATCCTCGCGGGTGACCAGTGCATGACGGTCTACAAGGCCATCAAGCAGGAGGCCGACGCGGCTGCGGACCTCGCCATCTCGCTGGCGAAGGGCGAGAAGAAGGACGTTTCGCAGAGCATCACCGACCCGGAGTCCAACACCTCCGTGCCGTCGGTGCTGCTGACCCCGAAGGCGATCTACAAGGACAGCGTCAAGGACGTGGTCGCCGACGGCTTCGTCACCAAGGATCAGCTGTGCACCGGCGACTTCGCCAAGCTCTGCACGGACAACGGCGTCAGCTGACACCCTCTCGGGCACGACGGCGCCGCTCATGCCTGGCCGGGCGTGGGCGGCGCCGCATCGAGTGAAGGAGAAACACCCGTGGCCGCGACACCTCTCCTGGAGTTGCGCGGGATCGACAAGAGCTTCGGTCCCGTTCAGGTCCTGCACGATGTCGGACTGAGCGTCTATCCCGGCGAGGTCACCGCGCTGGTCGGCGACAACGGCGCCGGCAAATCCACCCTGGTCAAATGCGTCAGCGGCATCTACACCATCGACTCCGGCTCCGTCACCTTCGACGGCAACCAGGTCGCCATCCACACCCCCCGCGACGCCGCCGCCCTCGGCATCGAAGTCGTCTACCAGGACCTCGCCCTCTGCGACAACCTCGACATCGTCCAGAACATGTTCCTCGGCCGCGAAAAAGTCCGCGGCCTGGTCCTCGACGAACCCACCATGGAACAAATGGCCGGCGACACCCTCGCCAGCCTCTCCGTCCGCACCGTCAAATCCCTGCGCCAACTCGTCGCCAGCCTCTCCGGCGGACAACGACAAACCGTCGCCATCGCCAAAGCCGTCCTCTGGAACAGCCGCGTCGTCATCCTCGACGAACCCACCGCAGCCCTCGGCGTCGCCCAAACCGCACAAGTCCTCGAACTCGTCCGCCGCCTCGCCGACAACGGCCTCGGCGTCGTCCTGATCTCCCACAACATGAACGACGTCTTCGCCGTCTCCGACCGCGTCGCCGCCCTCTACCTCGGCCGCACCGCCGCCCAGGTCAAAACCAGCGACGTCACCCACTCCCAGATCGTCGAACTCATCACCTCAGGGCGCAGCGGCAACCTCGGCCTGCCACCCGAGAAGCCGGCGGCGGCGTCCGGCTTCATCGACATCACGCCTCCGGGAGCCGACCAATGACGACCACGACCACATCGAACGCCGGCGTCCAGGTGGTCAAGCCGACAGTCGCCAGCCACCTGCACGACTACTGGGGTCGCGTACGCGGTGGCGACATCGGCAGCCTGCCGGCCATCCTGGGCCTGATCGTGCTCTGCCTGATCTTCGGCATCGCCCGCCCGACCTTCTTCAGCGCGGTCAACTTCGCCAACCTGTTCTCGCAGGGTGCGGCCGTCATCTTCATCGCGATGGGCCTGGTCTTCGTCCTGCTGCTGGGCGAGATCGACCTGTCGGCGGGCTTCGCCAGCGGTGTCTGCGGCGCGGTCATGGCGATCCTGCTGACCAACCACGGCTGGCACTGGAGTTCCGCGATCCCGACCGCCCTGGTCACCGGGCTGGTCATCGGCTTCGTGCTGGGCTTCCTGGTCTCGAAGATCGGCATCCCGTCCTTCGTCGTGACGCTGGCCGCCTTCCTGGCCTTCCAGGGCATCCTGCTCGTGCTGCTCAGCGGTGGTAAGAACATCTCGATCCGCGACACCTTCGTGCTGTCGCTGGCCAACAGGAACATGTCGGTGGTCGTCAGCTGGACCATCGCGATCGCGGCCGTGGCCGTGTACGCCGGTCTGCAGTTCGCGAAGGTCCGGGGCCGCGCGGTCCGCGGCCTGGTCACCGAGCCGATGGGCATCGTGCTGGCGCGGATCGCCGCGCTCGCCGTGCTCCTGCTGGCCGCGGTCGCCGTGCTGACCACCGAGCGCAGCATCAACCCGCTGATCAGCGGCTCGGTCAAGGGTGTGCCGATCGTGGCGCCGATCATCGCGGTCTTCCTGATCCTCTGGACCTTCGTGCTGGGCCGGACCACGTACGGCCGGCACGTGTACGCGGTCGGCGGCAACAAGGAAGCGGCCCGCCGCGCGGGTATCCCGGTGGACCGGATCCGCATCTCGGTGTTCGTCATCGGGTCGTTCATGGCGTCGATCGGCGGCATCATCGCCGCGAGCCGCGCGAACTCCGTCGACCCGAACTCGGGCGGCAGCAACGTGCTGCTCTACGCGGTCGGCGCGGCCGTCATCGGCGGTACGAGCCTCTTCGGCGGCAAGGGCCGTGTCCTGGACGCGGTCATCGGCGGCGCGGTCATCGCCGTCATCGACAACGGTATGGGCCTGATGGGATACAGCGCGGGCACCAAGTTCGTCGTCACCGGCCTTATCCTGCTGCTGGCCGCCAGCGTCGACGCCCTGTCGCGCCGCAGAGCGGCAGCCACCGGAAACAGATGAGCGAGGGTTGATGCGAGCCGGCCCCAGCCAGGAAGAGGTTCGCCGGCACAACCTGGGCACGCTTCTGCGTTATGTGCACGTTCACGGCGATACGTCCCGGGCCGAGCTCACCACCAAACTCGGGCTCAACCGGAGCACGATCGGGGCACTGACCTCCGAACTGGCCGCCGCCGGGCTGGTCACGGAGCGACCGCCCCGCCAGACCCGCAGGGCCGGGCGACCATCACTGGTCGTCCGGCCCGAGTCGTCCCAGGTGTACGCGTACGCGCTGGCCATCGAGGTGGACCGGCTGCGTGCGGCGCGGGTCGGGCTGGGCGGGAAGATCCTGGACCGCCGCGAGACCGAGCGCCCCCGCGGCATGCAGGTCATCGACGCGATCCAGCCCCTGGCCGGCTTCATCCACGAGATGCGCCTCGACGTCCCGGACGGTGCCCGCTACGTCGGTGGTGGCGTCGCGGTGGCCGGCATGGTCCGCCGCGCCGACGGCATGGTCCGCCTCGCCCCCACCATCGGCTGGGTCGAGGAGCCGGTCGGTGAGGCGCTCAGCGAGGAGATCGGCGACGTCGGCCCGCTGGTGGTCGGCAACATCGCGGACGTGTCGGCCCTGGTCGAGCACAGCCGTGGCGCCGCGGCCGGCCGGGACAACGTCATCTACCTGTACGGCGACGTGGGCGTCGGTGGTGGCATCATTGCCGGCGGCCGCCGCGTCACCGGTCACGGCGGGTACGGCGGCGAGGTCGGCCACATGGTGATCAACCCGCACGGCCGGCCGTGCAGCTGTGGTTCGCGCGGCTGCTGGGAGACCGAGATCGGCGAGTTCGCGCTGCTGGAGCTGGCGGGCCGCGGCCACCTGAGCGGCCGCGAGGCGGTCCTGGGTGTCGTCGACGCGGCGATGCGCGGCGACTGGGCCGCTCAGAAGGCCGTCCGTCACGTCGGCGACTGGATCGGCCTCGGTGTCGGCAACCTGATCAACATCTTCAACCCGGAGGCCGTGATCTTCGGCGGTACGCTGCGCGACGTCTACCTGGTGGCGGCGGCCCAGATCCGCAGCCGTCTCAACGAGGTCGCCCTCCCGGCCTGCCGCGAGCACGTGCGCCTGCGTACGCCCGAGCTCGGCACGGACGCGGCACTGATCGGCGCGGCCGAACTCGCCTTCGAACGCCTGCTCGCCGACCCTCTCGTCTGATCAGCCCGGCGCTGCCCGGGGTGGAGCTGCGGTGACCGGGGCGCCGTGCCACGAGGCCCACAGCGCCGCGTAGGAGCCGCCCGCGGCCACCAGCTGGTCGTGCGAGCCCAGTTCGGTGATCCGGCCGTCCTCCACGACCGCCACCCGGTCCGCATCGTGGGCCGAGAAGAGCCGGTGGGCGATCGCGACGACCGTGCGTCCCTTGAGCACCGCCGCGAGCGACCGTTCCAGGTCGCGGGCCGCCCGCGGGTCGAGCAGGGAGGTCGCCTCGTCCAGCACCAGGGTGTGCGGATCGGCGAGGACCAGGCGGGCCAAGGCCACCTGCTGCTCCTGGGCAGCCGAGAGGCCGGTGCCGCCCGTACCGACCTCGGTGCTGAGGCCGTCCGGGAGCGCCTCCGCCCAGTCCAGGGCGTGCACTGCGGCCAGGGCGCTGCGTATCTCGTCGTCGGAGGACTCGGGACGGACCATGGCGACGTTGTCGCGCAGCGTACCCAGGAAGACGTGGTGTTCCTGGCTGACCAGCGCGACCTCGGTGCGCAGCCGGTCCAGCGGCAGACTCGCGAGCGGCACACCGCCGACGGTGATCGAGCCCCGGCCGGGCACGTGCACACCGGCGAGCAGACGGCCGAGGGTCGACTTGCCCGCACCGGACGGGCCGACGATCGCCAGCCGCTCCCCCGGTTCGATCGTGAGCGAGATGCCGTGCAGGATCTCGCGCCCGGCCACGTACGAAAAATGGACGTCCTCGGCGACCATGCCCGCACCGCGCGGGGTCTGTCCCTGCCCCGGTGCGGCCTCGCCGACCTCGTGCACGCCGAGCAGCCGGGCCAGTGAGGCGCCGCCGACCTGCAGCTCGTCCAGCCAGCCGAGGAAGCGGTCGATCGGGTCGATCAGCAGTTGTGCGTAGATCACCGCCGTGGTGACCTGGCCGAGGCTGACCCAGCCGTGGAGATAGAACCAGCCGCCGATGAGCAGCGTCCCCACGACCGGCAGGACGTAGCCGATCTCCACCGACGGCGACCAGACGGTCCGGAGAAACAGCGTGTACCGCTCGGTCAGCCAGGAGCGCCGCAGGTCGGCGTCGGTGCGCCGGATCCGGTCCGGCTGACGGCGCAGCGCGTCGATCGTCCGCGCACCCTCGACCGTCTCCGCAAGACCGTCGGTCACCTGCGAATAGGCTGCGTTCTGGCGCAAATAGCCGGCGCCGGCACGACGCAGGTACCACCGGGCGGACGCGACCAGGACCGGCACGGCGAGCAGCAGCGGCAGCGCGAGCAGCGGGCTGACCAGCACCAGCGCGCCGATCGCCAGCACCGCGGTGATCATCGCAATCAGGATCTCGGGCACCGCGAACCGGACGCACCGCGACAGCGCGTCGACGTCGCGGGAGGTGCGGGTGAGCAGGTCGCCGGTGCCGGCACGTTCCACGACGGACAACGGGATGGCCAGCACCCGCTCGACGAACTCCTCCCGCAGCTCGGCCAGCACCTGCTCGCCGAGCCGGGCCGACGCCACGTACGCGAACCGCACCAGCACCGCCTGCACGACGATGAACACCGCGATCGTGATGGCGATCCGGTCGACGGTGCCGGGCGCGCCACCGTGCTGCAGCGACTCGACCAGATCGCCGAGCAGGCGGGGCCCGGCCAGACCGGCGACCGCCGCGAACGCGTGCAGCAGCAGCGCGGCCGCCAGGGCACGCGGATGCCGGCGGAAGAGAGCACGGGCATAACGCCGGACCTCACGGGTGCCGGCCACGGGCAGTGCAGTGCTCACTCCCGCAGCACCGTCCTCGCGTAACCGGCGCAGCTGCCCAGCAGCTCCCGGTGGGTGCCCTCGGCGACCACCGCACCGGCCTCGACGTAGAGGACGACGTCGGCGCGGTCCAGCACCAGCGGGCTCGTCGAGCAGACCACCGTCGTGCGCCCGCGCCGGGCCGCACCGAGCCGGTCCGCGATGCGCGCCTCGGTGTGCGCGTCGACAGCGCTGGTCGGCTCGACCAGCACCAGGATCTCGGCGTCGGCGACCAGCGCCCGGGCCAGCCGCAACCGCTGCTGCTGACCGCCGGAGAAGGTCCGCCCACGCTCCTCGACCTCACTGTCGAGCCCGTCGGGCAGCGCCGCGACGATCTCGTCCGCCCCGGCCGCCGCCAGCGCCGCCTCCACGGGCGCCGAGCCGCTCGGATCAAGATCCTCCCGCAGCGGCCCGGAGAACAGGCGCGCATCGTTGTCGGCCACCAGGATCCGGTCGCGCACGGTCGCCAAATCAAGATCATCCAGCGGTACGCCCGACAGCGTCGCCGTCGTGTCCACATAACGCCCGAGCCGGTCCGCGATGGCCACGGCGTCGGCGGGTGCGGCCGCCGCGATGGCCGTGACCAGGCCCGGGCGCACCACAGCAGCCGACTCCGGGTCGACGAGCTTCCCCGGCCCCGGTGACATCGCGGGCCGCTCCGGATCCGGAAGGTCGGTACGCGCCCGCAGCATCGCCACCACCCGCCGGCCGGAGACGTGACCGCGGGTCATCTTGTCCAGCGTCTCGGTGAGCTGACGCAGAGGCGCGACCAGGAACGCCGCGTACCCGTAGAAGGAGACCAGCTGCCCGATGGTGATCCGCCCGGAGAGGGCGAACCGGGCGCCGAGCCAGGTCATCAGCACCAGGAAGATGCCCGGCAGCAGCACCTGAGCTGCCTCGAGCAGCGACTCGACCTGCGCCTCACGCACACCCGCCGCCCGCAGCTTCTGGGAATCACGGCGGTAACGCCCGGACATCATCGGCTCGCCGCCGACGCCGCGCAGCACCCGCAGACCGCCGACCAGGTCCGCGGCCCGGCCGGTCAGGCGCCCCTGCTGCTCCCGGTACGCCTGCTGGCGGTGGTGCAGCGGCCGGATGAGCAACCCGACCACCGCCATCAGCACCGGCACGCCGATGACCACGATCAGGCCCAGGGGCACCGAGGTGACCAGCAGGATGACCGTGACGATGATGATCGCGACAAGCGACCCGGCGCCCCGGGCGGTGATATCGAGGGCTCCGCCGATGTGGCTGATGTCGGCCGTACCGATGGCCACGACCTCTCCGGCGTCCAGCCGCCGCGGCAAGGCCGAGCCCAGCCGGTTGGTCTGACGGACGACCACCTGGACCGTGCGGTAGGCCGCGGACAGCCAGTTGAAAACGGTGAGCCGGTGCCGGATCACCCCCGCGCCGGCCTGCACGAGGCCGACACCGAGCAGCACCAGGCTCCAGACCAGCAGGTCGTGGCGGTTGCGGCCGGTCAGGCCCGCGTCGATGGCCCGGCCGACGATCGCGGGAACCAGCGCCTGGCAGGTCATCCAGATGATCGCGAAGACGATGCCGCCCACGACGGATACCCACATCCGCCGGGCGAGCCAGCCCAGGTAGCGGGTGGCGGACCGGTCGTCGGGAATGCCGGGATCGGCGGGGGGCAGCTCGCGCATTCTGCCCTGACGGTACGTAAGTGCGCCGTCACGATCCAGTGCGTTATCTATCGACCGGTGTGAAATCCCAGACATGCGGCGCGCGGGCCGTCAGGTGCGGCGGAGGCGCCGGCAGGTCGGCGGGGGTGTTCCGCCACTTCGAGATGACGACGATGCGGTGGTCGGTCGACGAGAAGACGTCGCTCGACACGTGCGACGGCAGCACCTCGACCTGCGGCAACGCCACATCGCAGACCCAGGTCAGCAGCTCGTCGAAGCCGCTGCCGAGGGCGCGTACCTCCCACATGCGTGCGATCATGCTGCTTCCTACCCCGCCACAGTGACCGAGGTCAATGGCATGGCCGAATCGGCCGGCAGGTCGAGACGGCTCGGCGCGACCCCGGCGGCCACCAGGTGCGAGCCGAGCGCGGCGACCATCGCGCCGTTGTCCGTGCAGAGTCCCGGCCGCGGCACACGGACGCGGATGCCGAGCTTGGCCGCACGCTCCTCGGCGAGCACCCGCAGCCGTGAGTTCGCGGCGACACCACCACCGATGATCAGGGTCTCGACACCGTTCTCCCGGCACGCGTCCAGCGCCTTGGCGGTGAGCACGTCACAGACCGCGTCCTGGAAACTCGCGGCGACATCGGCGACCGGCACCGGCTCCCCGGCCCGCTCCCGGGCTTCGACCCACCGGGCGACCGCCGTCTTCAACCCCGAGAAGGAGAAGTCGAAACGGTGCTTGAGCTGGTCTTTCGGCGCCGTCAGCCCGCGCGGGAAGGCGATCGAGCCGCGGTCACCCTCACGGGCGAGCCGGTCGATGACCGGTCCACCGGGAAACCCCAGCCCGAGCAGCCGCGCCACCTTGTCGAACGCCTCGCCCGCCGCATCGTCGATCGTCGCGCCCAGAGGTGTCACCCCGGCGGTGAGATCGTCGACGAGCAGCAGCGACGAGTGCCCGCCGGACACGAGCATCGCGATGGCGGGCTCGGGCAGCGGGCCGTGCTCCAGCGTGTCGACCGCCACGTGGGCGGCCAGGTGGTTGACGCCGTAGATCGGCTTGTCGGCCGCGAGGGCGTACCCCTTGGCCGCCGCGACCCCGACGAGCAGCGCACCCGCGAGACCCGGACCGGCCGTCACCGCGATCGCGTCGATGTCGGCCAGGGTGACCTTCGCCTCGTCGAGCGCCCGCTGCATGGTCGGCACGATCGCCTCGAGGTGGGCGCGGCTGGCCACCTCGGGCACCACCCCTCCGAACCGCGCATGCTGCTCGACGCTGGACGCGAGCGCGTCGGCGAGCAGGGTGTTCCCGCGCACGATGCCGACACCGGTCTCGTCGCAGGAGGTCTCGATCCCGAGGACCAGAGGTTCGTCAGGCACTTCTCATCATCACCAGGGCGTCGGTGTTGCTGGGCTGGTAGTAGCCGCGCCGGAGACCGACGGGCTCGAAGTCGTAGGTCGCGTAAAGACGCTGGGCAGGAGCATTGTCGACGGCGACCTCGAGGAGCACCTTCCGCTTCCCGGCCTCCGCGAGCAGGGCCTCGAGCAGCTGCCGCCCGATGCCCCGCCGCTGCGCACCACGGTCCACGGCGATGTTCTGCACCCAGCTCTCGTCCTGGTCGACCACGGCCAGACCGGCGTACCCGAGCACCTTCTCGTTTTCCTCCGCGACCAGGTAAAAGTGCCGCTGCGCCAGCTCGTTCCAGAACATCGCAGCGGACCACTTCTCCGGCCCGAAAAGATCCTCCTCGAGCGCCAGCACCTCGGTGATGTGCCACCACCGGAACCGCGTGATCTCCATCAGTGCAGCACAGACTTGCGGGCGGCCGGCTCGACCGCATCGGGCCGCCGCAGGTAGAGCGGGGTCAGCACCTCCGACGCCGCACCCTCCCGGACCTTGGCGGCGGCGAGCGCGATCAGGGCCTCCCCCGGCGGGAACAGCAGCCGGTCGTCGATCGGCACCCCGAAGATCTCGCTGTACTTCAGCGACCCCTCACCGACGGCCCGGTCCGCCTCGATCCGCAGGTCGGCAGGCTTCGCCACGTCGGGATCGGTCACCCGAACACCATCGACATAGGTGGCAAAATAGACCTCACGACGCCGCGCATCGGTCGCGACCAGCACCCGTCCCGGCCCAGCGGCGCGCCCCAGAGCATCAAGCGAGCAAATTCCGTACGTAGGGATGCTCAGCGCCTGCCCCATGGCTGCCGCGGTCGCCAACCCCACCCGCAGCCCGGTGTACGGCCCCGGCCCGACCCCGGCGACGATCGCGCCCAGATCCCGCGCCCGCACAGCGGCATCCTCGAGCACCAGCTGCACCTGAGGCGCCAGCCGCTCCCCGTGGGCCCGAGGGTCGACGGTGCGGCGCTCCGCCAGCCCTCTCATCCCACCAGCACTGACCTCGCCCAGAGCGGCAGTGACCGCGGGCGTGGAGGTGTCCAGAGCAAGTACGAGCACGCCAAGAACCCTAGCCGCCCTGGCCCCGGCCAGCCGCCCGCCCCTGACCCGCACCGCCGGACCACCCGCCACCCTCCCGACCTGGCACGACACCACCCTGCCCGGATCCCGCCGCCGGGCCGTAGGCGGTCGCCGACCGTAGACGATCCACCGGCCGTAGGCGATCCGCCGGGCTGTTAGGCGATCCACCGGCCGTAGGCGGCCCGCCGGGCCGAAGCGGCCCACCAGGCCGAAGGTGCTCTGCCGGGCCGAAGGCGGTCCGCCGAGCCGAAGGCGGTCCGCCGGGCCGTAGGCGGTCCGCCGGGCCGAAGGCGGTCCGCCGAGCCGTAGGCAGTCCGCCGGCCGAAGGCGATCCGCCGGGCCCTCGGAGGTCCGCCGCGCCGTAGGCGATCCGCCGGCCGTAGGCAGTCCGCCGGCCGAAGGCGATCCGCCGGGCCCTCGGAGGTCCGCCGCGCCGTAGGCGATCCGCCGGCCGTAGGCAGTCCGCCGGCCGAAGGCGATCCGCCGGGCCCTCGGAGGTCCGCCGCGCCGTAGGCGATCCGCCGGCCGTAGGCGATCCGCTGGGCCCTTGGAGGTCCGCCGGGCCGTAGGCGTCAGGGTTCGGAATTGGTCAGGCGCGGGTGTCCCAGTTGATCAGGGGACGGCCGGCGTCAGCGAGGGCCTTGTTGGCCGCGCTGAACGGGCGGGAGCCGCGGAAACCCTTCGGGTTGAGCGGGCTGGGGTGCCCCGCTTCCAGGACCGCATGCACCGGGTTGGTGATCAACGCGGCCTTCTTGCGGGCATAACCGCCCCACAGCAGGAACACCACGCGCTCCTCGCGGGCGTCGAGCGCCCGGATGGTGGCGTCGGTGAACGCTTCCCAGCCCTTGTTCGCGTGCGACGCCGCCGCGGCCGCGCGGACCGTCAGGACGGCGTTGAGCAGGAGCACACCTTGCCGCGCCCAGCCGGTGAGGTCGCCGCTGGTGGCCGGCGGCACGTTGACGTCCTCGGCCAGTTCCTTGAAGACGTTGCGCAGCGACGGTGGGATCCGCACCCCCTCGCGGACGCTGAAGCTCAGCCCGTGGGCCTGACCCGGCCCGTGATAGGGGTCCTGCCCGAGGATGAGCACCCGGGTCTGCTCCGGCGGGCACAGCCTGTACGCCGCGAAGAGGTCCTCGATCGGCGGGTAGACCGTCTGCGTCCTGTACTGCTCGTCCACGAACGCGCTCAGCGACGCCGTGGCGTCCGCGTCGAGGAACGGGGTCAGCTCCGTACGCCAGGCGTCAGGAAGCAGGTCAGGCAGGTTCACATTTTCTCCAGTCGGGCGGCCCAGTCGCCGCCGCAGGGAACGAGGTCGATGATCCGGGTGTCGTCGTCGAGCCGGTCGATCCGGACGGCCAGGTATTCGTCGTTGAGCTGCTCCACCAGGCCCGCACCCCACTCGACCACGGTGACCGAGTCGTCCGCGGAGGCGTCGAGGTCGAGGTCGTCGATCTCGGCCCGCGGATCGATGGCATCCCCCAGCCGGTACGCGTCAGCGTGCACCAGCGCCACCGAACCGCCCCGCACGGGGTCGGGCCGGTGCACCCGGGCGATGACAAACGTCGGCGAGGTGATGGCGCCCAGGACACCGAGGCCGGCACCGATCCCCTGCACCAGCGCGGTTTTCCCGGCGCCGAGCGGACCCGTCAGCAGCAGCAGATCGCCGGGCCGCAACACGGCAGCGAGCCGCCGGCCGAACTCCTGCGTGTCCTCCACAGTGGCCAGCCGGATCCCGGTGGTGTTCATGAGATCTTCTCCAGGAACGGGATCAGCGCGGCGTTGACCTCGTCGGCCTTCTCGAGCATGACCACGTGCCCACTGTTGTCGATCTTCACGAGCTCCGCCTCGGGCAGGTGCCGGAGGATCTCCTCGGAATGCGTCACCGGGGTCAGATAGTCCTTGGTTCCGACCAGTACGAGCACGGGCACACCTCGCAACGCGGAGAGCGCCGGGAAACGGTTGTGCGTGTAGAGGGTGTGCAGGTATTTCGTGAGGGTCTCGACGGAGGTCTTGGAATTCATCTGCTCCACGAAGGTGACCAACGACGGACTCGGCCGGGCATCACCGAAGCCGTACCGGCGGGTCAGCAGCCAGGCCAGGTCCGAGGAGGCGTACCGCGCCTTGTCGATCGCGCCGCCGCCG
This sequence comes from Amorphoplanes friuliensis DSM 7358, assembly GCF_000494755.1. Taxonomy (NCBI): domain Bacteria; kingdom Bacillati; phylum Actinomycetota; class Actinomycetes; order Micromonosporales; family Micromonosporaceae; genus Actinoplanes; species Actinoplanes friuliensis. The sequence continues at coordinate 1,051,168 of NC_022657.1, read as the reverse complement.
AGCCGGGCCGCACCACCCCAGATCGGGAAGAACGGCGCGCTGGCCCGCGCGACCAGTGACTGGATCCCGAGCTTGGTCTTGTCGACCAGACCGGCCGAGGTCGACATCAGCACCACACCGGTCACACGGTTCCCGAACCACTCCGGATACTGCTCGGCGAACGCCATGATCGTCATGCCGCCCATCGAGTGCCCGACCAGAATGATGTGTCCATCGGGGACAGTCGCATCGAGCACCGCGGCGAGCGACTTGCCGAGCGCGGCGATGTCGTAGTCTCCGGACTGGAGCCGGCTGGACCGCCCGTGCCCGGGCTGGTCGTAGAAGACGAGCCGCTGATCACCGCGTTCGGTGAGAGCCTGCCGCTGGAAGTAGAACGTCCCCATGTCGAGCGCAAAGCCATGCACAAAAACAATCGTGGGTTTGCCGGCGTCCGTCCGCGGCTCCACGATCTCGACATGCAGATCGGTGCCGTCGGCTGCGGTGACGGTCAGCTCGGTGTCGAAACGCTGATCACCGAACCCCTCGTCGGCGTGCGGATCACCGGGCGCGTTGAGCGACTTGCGCACAAGCACCCGCTCAACGGCAAAGGCAGTGGCCAGGCCGGCCGCGGCAACACCGATGGCGGCGCCGACGATCCCGACCTGCTTGGCCCGCCGCCGCGGACCCGCCTTGACAGGCGGCTTGGCCTGACTCATGCGCCCTCCCCGCCCGAAGCCTCAGCAGGCAGAACCCCACCGTCCCGCCCCGATCCGAACGCCCCGCGCGCACCCAGATCAGCCCCGCCCGAGCCTGCGCCGCCCGGCAGAACGTCCGAGGCCCCTGCCCCGCGGCCCGACAGCAATACGTCCGACGCCGTCACCGCGCTCCCCGACGGCAAAGCTTCCGAGCCCCCCACCGCGACGCCCGACGGGGAAACGGCCGTAGCCCCCACCGCACCGCCCGACGAAGAACGTGCCGTAGCCCCCATCGCACCGTCCGACGGAGAAACGTCGGAGGTCCCTGCCGCGCGGCCCGACGGCAATACGTCCGACGCCCCCACCGCGCTCCCCGACGGCAAAGGCTCCAAGCCCCCCACCTCGCCGACCGACTGAGAAACGTCCGTGGCTGCTGCTGTGGGCGGCTCGGCTGGGAGGCCGGCGGTGCCGTCGTAGACGCGGGGGACGCGGGAGCCGCCGAAACGCGTCACGATCTCGTAGTTGATCGTGTCGATGGCGTCGGCCCAGTCGGTGGCGGTCGGCGTGCCGTTGTCGCCGGGGCCGAAGAGGACGGCCACGTCGCCTGCCGCGACCGGGTCGTCGCCGCAGTCGAGGATGATCTGGTCCATGCAGACGCGGCCCGCGATGGTCCGGGTGCGCCCGCCGAGCGAGACCGGGCCCACATTGGACGCGTGGCGGGGCACCCCGTCGCCGTATCCCAGCGGCACCAGGGCCAGCGTCGTCTCGCGCGACGTGTAATACGCGTGGCCGTACGAAACGCCTTGCCCGGCCGGGACCCGTTTGGTCAGCGTCACTCGGGCGCGGGCGGTCATAGCGGGGCGCAGACCGGTCTGGTGCTCACGGGGCAGCGGCGACAGGCCGTAGATGGCCACGCCGGGGCGGACCAGGTCGTAGTGGGCGTCGGGCCGGGTCAGCGTGGCCGCCGAGTTGGCGATGTGCCGGTAACGCGGCTCGATGCCGAACTGTTCGGCCGTCGCCAGTCCTTCGGCGAACACCGCCAGCTGGTGGTCGACGGTCTCGTGACCGGGCGAGTCGGCGTAGACGAAGTGGCTCCACACGCCCACGACGTCGATCTCGCCGTCGGCCTGGGCCTTGGCCGCCGCCTCGAGCAGCGCCGGCCAGTCGGCCGGGGTGGCGCCACCACGGGCGAGGCCAGTGTCGATCTTGAGGTGGGTCCGGGTCGGCCGCCCGGCGCGGCGCGCGGCCGTGACGAGCTCTCCCAGCTGGGCGAGGCTGCCCGCGTTGAGGTCGACATCGGCCGCCACACCCTCGTGCAGCGGCAGGCCTGGCGCCAGCAGCCAGGCGAGCACCGGCGCCGTGATGCCTTCCCGGCGCAGGGTCAGCGCCTCGTCGAGGGTGGCGACACCGAGCCAGGTCGCACCGCCGGCGAGAGCGGCGCGGGCGGACGGCAGCATGCCGTGCCCGTAGCCGTCAGCTTTGACCACCGCCATGACCTCTGCGGTGGTGCCCGCGCGCAGCGTCGCGACGTTGTCCCGGATGGCGTCCAGATCTACCCGGACCTCGGCCTGCCACATGCTCACCAGCCTACTGATCGGTATGACAGAACTGCGTCACAGCAGGTCCGCGAGCACCGGGCGCAACGCCGCGGCCACGTCCGGTGCGGTCACCGGTCCACCCTCCGCGGCGAGCCGGCCCGCAAGCCCGTGGGCGTAGGCCGCCATGATCGCCGCCCGCTCGGGCGGCAGACCGGCCGCCAGGAGCGAACCGAGCAGACCCGCGAGCACGTCGCCGCTGCCCGCGGTGGCCAGCGCGGAGCTGCCCGTCGGATTGACCCAGACCTCACCCGCTGGGGTCGCCACGATCGTCCGGTCGCCCTTGAGCAGCACCACGGCGTTGATCCAGGCCGCCAGCTTGCAGGCGGCACCGATCCGGTCCGCGCCTGGCCGCTCGAGAGCCAGCCGGGCGAACTCGCCGTCGTGCGGCGTGATCACCAACGGGGCATCCCGGCGCAGGTCGGTCGCGTGCTGGCCGTCCACGAGCAGCGTCAGCGCGTCCGCGTCGAGCAGCACGGGCAACGACGTGGCGAGGACGCTGCGCAGCTCGGTGCGGGCGCCGTCGTCGGTGCCGAGCCCCGAACCGCAGACCCAGGCCTGCACCCGGCCCGCGTCGGCAACCCGCTTGGCGGCGACAACCGACGGATGGTGCTGCACGACCTCGCTGTCGGCACTGCCCGCATAACGAACCATGCCCGTCGGGCCCGCGAGCGCACCGGCAACGGAGAGGATCGCCGCGCCGGGATAGGTCGCCGACCCGGTGGCCACACCGACCACACCGCGGCTGTATTTGTCCGAGCCCGGCCCGGTCCGCGGCCACCACTCGGCGATGTCGGCCGCGTCGGGTACGCGTACAGCAGGGTCGGCGTGCAGCGTCGCACCCAGGCCGATGTCGACGAGCTCGACGTGGCCCGCCAGGGCCGCGGCAGCACCGACCACGTGCGCGGGCTTGAGGCAGCCGAAGGTGACGGTGACGTCCGCCTGCACCGCGTCGCCGGGCACGTCACCGGTGTCGACGGCGACCCCGCTGGGCACGTCGACGGCCACGACCGGCGGCCTGGCACCGTCCCGGCCCCGAAGGTCGGACAGGCTCTTGACCAAGGCGGCTGCCGGCTCGCGCAGGCCACCGCTCGCCCCGATGCCGACGATGCCGTCGACGACCAGGTCGGCACGGGACGGAAGGCCGGCGACCGTGACACCGCCGGAGCGGCGCAGGGCGGCGAGCCCGGCGAGATGCACCCGCTCGGGGCTCAGGAGGATCGCTTTCACCGCCGCACCGCGGGCGGCAAGGGTGGCACCCGCATAGAGCGCGTCACCACCGTTGTCACCGCTGCCGACCAGCAGCACGACGGTCGAGCCGTAGACGCCACCGGACTCCCGCAGCAGCAGCGCGCACCGGCGGGCCAGACCGGCCGCGGCCCGCTGCATCAGTGTGCCCGGCGGCAACGTCGCCATCAGGGCCTTCTCCGCAGCGCGAACGTCCGCCACCCGCCATGCCTGCCGCATGCTGCAACTCCCTCCGCGCTCGGCGCGCGACGTAGATCAGGCCTCCGCGACCACCATCGCCGAGGCGATGCCGCCGTCGTGCGACAGCGAGAGGTGCCAGCGGTTGACACCTCGCTCGGCGGCCACCGCGGCGACCGTACCGGAGACGGTCAGCCAGGGTCGCCCGTCCGGATCGGTGACGACCTCGCAGTCGTGCCAACGCATCCCGACAGGCGCACCGAGAGCCTTGGCCACCGCTTCCTTGGCCGCGAACCGTGCGGCCAGTGACTCCGGTGATCGCGGGTTGCCGGACGAGGTCAGGCGCTCCGAATCGGTGAAGAGGCGGTCGGCGAGCAGCGGTGTGCGCTCCAACGCCCTCCCGAACCGCTCGACCAGCACGACGTCGATCCCGACAGACACGATCACAGGCCCAACCCTAGCGGCCCCGGCCCGCTCACGGTCCGTCGTGCGCCCTGCCTGTGGACAACCCGCAGCCCGTTGTCCACAGGGGCAGTTCCGCACCGCCGGACTCCCCTAACGTCTGCGGCCCGAACCGTTCCCACAGGAGGTTGCCGATGACGTCCGAGCTCGAGGTCGACACCGCGGCGGTCCGCGCCTGGGCGGCGGCGCTGTCCGGCACAGCTGCCCGGATCAGCAGCGCTCCCCCGTCGCCGCCGGGAGGGCCGCTCTGGTCCTCCACCGAAGCTGCCGTCGCGGCGGCCGACGCAGCGCAGGTGCAGGTGCGGCTGTTCGCCGACGCCGTCGCGGAGGCAGCACGCCAGGTGCGGGCGGCAGCCGACGACTACGACGACGCGGACGATCGTGCGGCCGCCCGGCTCCGGAAGATCCGATGACGGACGCTGCGGCACGGCTCCGGGCGACGGAGCCGGCGACCTGGCGCGACACCGCATCGGCCTGGCGTTCGTGGGCGTCCGCGGCGGGCCGGTGGGCTGCCGAGCTGCGCAGCCATGCGGCCCGGCTGGCGGCGATCTGGACCGGGTCAGCGGCCGCGGCGGTGACGACACGACTCATCCGGCTGATTCATCGGCTGACGGTGTTCCGGCTGGGGTGCTGGGCGGCTGACCAGGCGTTGAGCGAGTTCGCGGCGGATCTGGCCCGCGGCCGGGCGATGCTGGCGGCCGCCGGCGAATCCGGGGTGGCGAGGCAAGCAATCCTGTCGCTGGTCGCGCGCTCCGACGCCGCCACCTGCGAGCGCCTGAATGAGCAGGCCGACACCACCACGGCCGAGGTGGGGAGCACACCTCCGTGCACGGCGACGCCGGCGGAGGTCCAGCGCTGGTGGCAGACGTTGAGCCCGGCCCAGCGCCGCGAGATGCTCGCCACACGTCCTGGCTGGGTCGGGGCTGCTGACGGCGTACCGGCCGGGGTCCGGGATCTGGCCAACCGGCTGACCCTGGAGGAGGCGCCGGGCCTGGACCGGCTCAAGGAGCGGCTCGACGACGGGCGGTGGCCGCGGCCGTATTTGATGCAGCTCGACACCGCGCAGGACGGCCGGGCCGTGGTCGCGCTGGGTGATCCGGACCGGGCCGGTGCCGTGCTGACCCAGGTGCCGGGCATGACCGCCGACCTGGAGTCCTTCGGCAAGGAACTGGCGCGGGCCGAGCGGATCGCGGTTCGCGCGACGGAACTGACCCCGGGGGCTTCGACCAGCGCGATCCTGTGGCTGGGCTACGACGCCCCGGACTTCGTGGACGAGGCGGCGAACCGGTCCAGGGCCGAGGCGGGCGCCGCCGGCCTGCGACGGTTCCAGGACGGTCTGCGCGCCACGCACCTCGGTGAACCCGCGCACCAGACCCTGCTCGGGCACAGCTACGGCTCGCTGGTGGTGGGTGAGGCCGCGGCCGAGCGGGGCCTCGCCGCCGACGACGTGGTCTTCGTCGGCTCACCCGGCGTCGGGGTCGACTCGGCGGCCGAGCTGCACGGCGCGCCGGCCGGTCGGGTGTGGTCGTCGACCTCCTACACCGACGTCATCCAGTGGGCGGCCGTCTCGCCCAAAAGTCTGGTCGAGGACCTGATCGTCGGCCAGGCCGTGCCCGGCGGGGCTTTGACGGCCTTCGCCCGGCCCGAGAACGATCTCTTCTACGGCACCAACCCGAGTGACCCGGCGTTCGGAGCCCGCGTATTTGCGAGCCGGCCGGACGCCGGGCACGACGGTTACTGGAACGCCGGGAGTGAGTCTCTCGACACCCTCGCGGCCATCACAACAGGGCAGGGCGATGTCATTCCACGGTGACGGACTTCGCCAGGTTGCGCGGCTGGTCGACGTCGTAACCCCGGGCCGACGCGATCTCGCAGGCGAGGATCTGCAGCGGCACGGTGGTCATCAGCGGCGCGAGCAACGTCGGCGTACGCGGCACCTGGATCAGGTGGTCGGCGTAGGCGCGGACCTCCTCGTCGCCCTCCTCGGCGATCACGATCGTGCGGGCGCCGCGGGCGCGGACCTCCTGGATGTTGGAGACCACCTTGTCGCGCAGCACACCACGACCGGCGGGCGAGGGCACCACGCACACGACAGGTGTCCCCTCCTCGATCAGGGCGATCGGGCCGTGCTTGAGCTCACCCGCCGCAAAACCCTCGGCGTGCATGTAGGCGAGCTCCTTGAGCTTGAGCGCACCCTCGAGCGCGACCGGGAAGCCGACGTGACGCCCGATGAAGAGGACCGTCGACGCCGTCCGCAGATCGCGGGCCAGGGCGCGGACGTCCTCCATGCCGGCGAGCAGGTCGCGCAGGTTGTCCGGCGTGCGGCGGAGTCGCGACACGACGGCGGCGACCTCGTCGGCGTACATGACGCCGCGGATCTGGGCCAGGTGGAGCCCGATCAGGTAGCAGGCGACCAGCATGGTCAGGAACGCCTTGGTCGACGCGACAGCGATCTCCGGGCCGCCGTGGGTGTAGAGCACGGCGTCCGACTCCCGCGGGATCGTCGAGCCGTTGGTGTTGCAGATGGCCAGCACCCGGGCCTTCTGCTCCTTGGCGTGCCGCAGCGCCATCAGTGTGTCCATGGTCTCGCCGGACTGGCTGATCGCGATGACCAGCGTCGAGCGGTCCAGCACCGGGTCGCGATAGCGGAACTCGCTGGCCAGCTCGACCTCGCACGGGATCCGCACCCAGTGCTCGATGGCGTACTTCGCCACCATGCCGGCGTGGTAGGCCGTACCGCAGGCGATGATGAAGACCTTGTCGACGTCACGCAGGTCCTGATCGGTGAGGCGCACCTCGTCGAGCACGATGTCGCCACGCTCCGAGAGGCGGCCCAGCAGCGTCTCGGCGATCGCCTGAGGCTGCTCGGCGATCTCCTTGAGCATGAAGTAGTCGTAGCCACCCTTCTCCGCGGCCGAGGCGTCCCAGTCGATGTGGAACTCCTTGCCCGTGGCGGGCGCGCCGGTGAAGTCGGTGATCTCGATGCCGGCGGGCGTGATCAGGACAACCTGGTCCTGGCCCAGCTCGACCGCTTCGCGGGTGTGCTCGATGAAGGCCGACACGTCGCTGGCCAGGAAGTTCTCACCGTCGCCACGACCGACGACCAGCGGCGAGTTGCGGCGGGCGGCGACCACGGCATCCGGCACCTGCACGTCGACCGCGAGCAGGGTGAACGCGCCCTCGAGCCGGCGGACCGTGCGGCGCATGCCCTCGGCCAGCAGCTGCGGGCCGTCCTCGGCGCCGGACTCGCGCAGGGCGCGCATCTCGGCCGCCAGCAGGTGGGCGGCGCACTCGGTGTCGGTGTCACTGACGAACTCGACGCCGGTCGCCTCGAGCTCGGCGCGCAGGCGGCCGAAGTTCTCGATGATGCCGTTGTGGATCACCGCAACGCGGCCGTCGGCCGACACGTGCGGGTGGGCGTTGCGGTCGGTCGGGCCGCCGTGGGTGGCCCAGCGGGTGTGGCCGATGGCGGTGGGGCCCACCGCGATGCCGTCACCCGCCCGGTCCGCCAGCGCCTTTTCCAGGTTTGCCAGCTTGCCGGCCTTCTTCTCGGTCAGGATGACGGAGTGGTCGATGACCGCGATGCCGGCGGAGTCATAACCGCGGTACTCCAGCCGGCGGAGCCCGTCGAGGACGATTTGCAGAGCCGGCCGACTGCCGACGTAACCCACGATCCCACACATGTGGGGGAGCGTAGCGGACTTCCGCTCACGACTGCTGCGCAAGAACCATACTTTCGCGCATCACACGTGATCGAAAGGACCGTTCAGACCGCTGCGCACCGACCGGTGGGCTGGTCAGCAGCGCGTGTGACACGACCGGGTGATCCGGATCTGGCGCCGGTCGCGTACCGTCGGGCGGACGCCTGCTCTGGAGAGACTTTTGAGCTACCCACCGCCTTCGGACCCGACTCGCCAGTACCCCGGGGACGGCCCCGTGTCCGGGCAGCCGTGGTCCTCACCGTCGGGCGACCCCCTCGCGGCCGAGCCGTACCAGCCGCCACCGCCGCCCGCGCCCACGTTCCAGCCCGGGTACGCCTCACTGCCAACACCGAGCGAACAGGCCAGCGGGCCACCGGACGGCTACCCGCCGACCTCGATGTTCCCCGCCGACCCCGGGCAGTACCCGCCTCCGGGCTACCAGCCGCCGCTCGGTCAGGCTCCCCCGGGACAGATGCCGCCACCCGGGTACGGCCCGCCACCCGGCTACGGACCACCGCCCGGGTACGGCGCACAGCCGCCGCCCCCACCCAAGCGCAGCAACGCGCCGCTGATCGCCGTGCTCATCGCGGTGACCCTGCTGCTCTGCGCCGGTGGTGTGACCTCGGCCGTGATCCTGGTCAACAACGCGACGAACAAGGCCAAGGAGACGATCGACTCGCTCCCCCGGCCGACGTTGCCCACCGAACTGCCGACGGACCTGCCGACAGACCTCCCCACGGAGCTGCCGACCGACCTGCCCACCGGCCTGCCGAACCTGCCGGACGTCGACCCGAACCAGCAGATCGAGGTCGAGTACGAGGTCACCGGCGACGGTCCGGTCGAGATCGTCTACATGGAGGAGCTCGGCGGCGAGCCGCAGCGTGTCCGCAACGCCTCCCTGCCCTGGACCAAGAAGCTGACCATGAAGGGCTCCTCACTCGTCTCGGTGGTGGCCGTCCGCGGCAGCACCGAGGAGGGCGAGCTCAACTGCAGCGCCAAGGTCGACGGCGAGGAAGTGGCCCAGAAGAGCACCTCGGGCACCTTCATCACGGCGTCGTGCACCAAGGTCGTCTTCTGACGGAACGCCGCAGTCGTAGGCTGTCGGCGTGACGACGTCGACCCCGGCCGATCCCCTCGTCGGACGCATGCGCGCGTTCGGCACCACGATCTTCACCGAGATGTCCGCGCTCGCCGCGCGGACCGGCTCGGTCAACCTCGGACAGGGCTTCCCGGACACCGACGGGCCACCTGAGATGCTGGCTGCCGCCGCCGAGGCGCTGCGGTCGGGTGCCAACCAGTACCCGCCGCTGCCCGGCATCCCGGCGCTGCGAGCAGCCATCGTCGAGCACGAGCACCGCTTCTGGGGGCTGAGCCGCGACCCGGACACCGAGGTCGTCGTCACCGCCGGCGCCACGGAGGCGATCGCGGCCAGCATCCTCGGGCTGTGCGAGGCGGGCGACGAGGTTGTGTGCTTCGAGCCCTACTACGACTCGTACGCCGCGTCGATCGCGCTGGCCGGCGCGGTCCGGCGACCGGTGACCCTGCGACCTGGCCCGGACGGCCGCTACGGCTTCGACGAGGACGAGCTGCGGGCGGCCTTCGGCCCACGCACCCGGCTGATCCTGCTGAACACCCCGCACAACCCCACCGGCAAGGTCTTCACCGCCGACGAGCTCACCCTGATCGCCCGCCTCTGCCAGGACCACGACGTGTACGCCGTCACCGACGAGGTCTACGAGCACCTGGTCTTCACCGACGCCGCCGCACCGCACATCCCCCTGGCCGGACTGCCGGGCATGCGGGAACGCACCCTGCGCATCTCCTCGGCGGGCAAGACGTTCTCCTGCACCGGCTGGAAGGTCGGCTGGGCAACCGGTCCGGCACCACTGGTGTCGGCGGCACTGCGGGTCAAACAGTTCCTGACGTTCGTCAACGCCGGGCCACTCCAGCCGGCCGTGGCTGTCGCACTGGGCCTGCCGGACTCGTACTTCGAGGGCTTCCGCGCCGGCCTGCAGTCTCGCCGGGACCGGCTGGTGGCCGGCCTGACCGACGCGGGCTTTCACGTGCTGCCCTCGGACGGCACCTACTTCGTGACAGCCGACATCACCCCACTGGGCGGCACGGACGGCGTCGACTTCTGCCGGGCGCTGCCCGAACGCTGCGGGGTGGTGGCGGTGCCGACCCAGGTCTTCTACGACCACCAGGAGCAGGGACGCCACCTGATCCGCTTCGCCTTCTGCAAACGCGAGGACGTCATCGACGAGGCCGCCAAACGCCTCCGCACCCTCGCCTGACCAACCCGACCAAGCCCGCCTCCAGGCCGGACAAACCATGCCGCGCTCAGCGCGGGTCCGGGCCGGGCGCTGCGGTCCGGCTTGCTGCCTGGCCCGGTTGGGTGGGCTCGGAGCTTGCGGACTCCGGCCGCGGGCCTGGCCGGTTTGAGCACGGCCCGCGCCGGGCCGTGCTCAGGCGCGCCAAGCCGGAACCCACAAACGCCCAACCCGGCGGCGAGGTGTGGGCGCAGGTGGAGCAGAAGGCCGGCCAGGCGAGCCGGACCGCAGCGCCCCGGTCAGGCCGGGCTGGCTGTGCGGACTTCGTCGGCTACGCGTTCGGCGATGGTGCGGGCCTGGTCCTCGGTGGCGGCTTCGACCATGACGCGGACGAGGTGTTCGGTGCCGGAGGGGCGGAGGAGGACGCGGCCTGTCTCGCCCAGTTCGTTCTCGGCCAGAGCCACCGCGGCCTGCACGGTCGGGGCTGCGGCGCCGGCCTGGCGGTCCTTCACGGGCACGTTGATGAGGACCTGGGGAAGCTTGTGGAGCACGGAGGCGAGGTCGGCCAGGGACTTGCCGGACGACGCGATCGTGGCCATCAGGTGCAAGCCGGTCAGGACGCCGTCGCCGGTGGTGGCGTACGCGGGCATGACGATGTGGCCGCTCTGCTCGCCGCCGAGGGCGAAGCCGCCGGAGGCGAGTTCTTCCAGGACGTAGCGGTCGCCGACCTTGGTCTCCAGGAGGCGGATGCCGGCCTGCTTCATGGCCAGGCGGAGGCCGAGGTTGCTCATGACGGTCGCGACGAGGGTGTCGTCGGTGAGGGTGCCGGCGTCGCGCATGGCCAGGGCCAGGATCGCCATGATCTCGTCGCCGTCGACCACGTCGCCGGCGGCGGTCACGGCGAGGCAGCGGTCGGCGTCACCGTCGTGGGCGAGGCCCAGGTCGGCGCCGTGTTCGAGGACGGCCTCGCGGACGGCTTCGAGGTGGGTCGAGCCGCAGTTGTCGTTGATGTTGAGGCCGTCCGGCTCGGCGTGGATCTTGATGACCTCGGCGCCGGCTTCCTCGTAGGCGGTGGGGCCGACCTCGCTGGCCGCGCCGTTGGCGCAGTCGACGACCACCTTGACGCCGTTCAAGGGGTGAGGCGTCGCTTCGAGCAGGTGCTTGATGTAGTGCTCGGCGCCGTCGAGCAGGTCGTGCACGCGGCCGACACCGGCGCCGGTCGGGCGGCCCACCAGGCCGTGCCCGTCCGCGATCGCCTTCTCGATCTTCTCCTCGAGCTCGTCCGGGAGCTTCTGGCCGCCCGGGGCGAAGAGCTTGATGCCGTTGTCCGGCATCGGGTTGTGCGAGGCGGACAGCATGACGCCGAGGTCCGCTCCGGCCTGGCCGACGAGGTAGGCGACCGCGGGTGTCGGCAGGACGCCGACCCGGACGACGTTGGCTCCGGCGCTGGTCAGGCCGGCGACGACCGCGGCCTCGAGCATCTCTCCGCTGGCGCGGGGGTCGCGGCCCACGATCGCCAGCGGCTGGTGGCTGGCGTCGCTCTCGATGAGGACCCGGGCGGCCGCGACGGCGACCGACAGGGCCAGTTCCGGGGTGAGGACATCACCGTTCGCGAGGCCGCGGATGCCGTCCGTGCCGAAGAGTCGCCCCATGGCGGTCGTTTCCTTTCGCCGGCCTCCTGCCCCACTCGCGGAGTGGCGGACCGGTGCAGTTTGTGGGGAGGGAAACGCGAACGGCCGGGCACGCCCCGAAGTGAGGGGGCGCACCCGGCCGTCCGGTCAGACGTGGTGCAAGACGAGCGCTGCGATCAGCGCTTCGAGTACTGCGGAGCCTTACGGGCCTTCTTGAGACCGTACTTCTTGCTCTCCTTGACGCGGGAGTCCCGGGTCAGGAAGCCGGCCTTCTTGAGGGCCGGACGGTCGTCCGGGTCGTTCGTGATGAGCGCACGGGAGATGCCGAGGCGCAGCGCGCCGGCCTGACCGGTGATGCCGCCACCACGCAGGTTGGCGACCACGTCGAACATCTCGGGCTTCTCGGCGGTGGCGAGCGGCTCACGGATGAGCTGCTGGTGCACCTTGCTCGGGAAGTAGGCCTCGAGGTCGCGGCCGTTGCAGGTGATCTTGCCGGTGCCCGGCACGAGGCGCACGCGGACGATGGCCTCCTTGCGGCGGCCCACGGTCTGGATCGGACGGTCACCCGGACGGGGAGCGCGAACGGCCGGCGCCGGCGCCTCGACGACCACAACGGTCTCAGCCGGGGTCTCGGCGGAAGCCTCGGCCGGGGTCTCGGCAGGGGCCTCAGCGGGAGTCTCGGCGGGGGCCTCAGCGGCGGGCTCCTCGACGGTCTCGACGACCTCGGGCTCGACGATGTCGGTCATGCTGTTTCCTTCGCCCGCGCTCACTGCGCGATCTGCTTGATTTCGAACGGCACCGGCTGCTGCGCGGCGTGCGGGTGCTCGGCGCCCGGGTAGACCTTCAGCTTCTTGAGGATCTGACGGGCCAGCTTGTTGTGCGGGAGCATGCCCTTGACGGCCAGCTCGACCGCGTGCTCGGGGCGCTTGGTCAGCAGCTCCTCGTAGCGGACCTGCTTGAGACCGCCCGGGTAACCGGAGTGACGGTAGGCGACCTTGGTCTGCCGCTTGTTACCGGTCAGCGCGACCTTGCCGGCGTTGATGATCACCACGAAATCGCCGGTGTCGACGTGCGGGGCGAACGTGGGCTTGTGCTTGCCGCGCAGGAGCGTGGCGGTGTGGGTGGCGAGCCGGCCCAGAACGACGTCGGAAGCGTCGATGATGTGCCACTGACGCTCGATCTCACCCGGCTTCGGGCTGTACGTACGCACAGAATTACCTTGTCTCGTCGTCGGTCTGGGGGCGCGCGCTGGTCGCAAAACGCACGAACATCGAGCGTACCCGAAGGGACACGCTCGCAGCTGTCGCACAACAGCAGGCAACAATACCCGCCTGCGCGGCGCGCGGTCAAAACGGGCGGTGGGCCCGTCGAGCAGACGGGACCGGATAACGTAGCGCCACCAGTTTAGGCGGTGACCCACGGCACGCCGACACGGGGTTGCGTGATTCCACCCACGGTGGTGACCAGCGTGCGTGAATGCCTCTTAGCAGGTTCGAAACATACGGGACCCGGATCGGAAATTACCCCCCGGCACGCTTCCCGACATGGCGAGTGGTGCGGTCACCTCGACGATGCGGCCAGGGCTCCGGCCCGGTGGCGCGTCCGGGCGCATCACCCACGAGCCGCCGCCAGGGTTGAGGACGGACCTGGCGGTGCCCGCCGGACCGGTAACACGGTCCGGCAAAGGGAAGCCGCGGCGTGTGCCGGCCGGAGGTATGGCGGAGAACGCAGGCGTGACATGGGAGCGGGTCGACGCCGAGGACGGCGGTCTCCGAGCGTGCCCTTCGGTGGACCGGTCGGCCACGCCGCGGCTTTCTGAAAACTCTCCCTGCGCCCAGGCGCAGGGAAACCCTCCCCGCGCTCAGGTGCAGGGAGATCCTCCCGGCGCTCAGGTGCAGGGAAACCCTCCCCGCGCCCAGGCGCAGGGAAACCCTCCCAGCACTCAGGTGCAGGGAAACCCTCCCCGCGCTCAGGTGCAGGGAGGGCGGACCGCCGGATGACGACGGACCGCACCGGGGAGAAGCGCAAAACCGTGATCACGGCCTCGGCTCTCACGGAGCCGACGGCATCACTGTCCGGCTACACGATCGGCGTAACTTCCGACCGCCGCCGCGACGAGCTCGCCGGTCTCCTCGAACACCGCGGAGCCCGTGTCGTGATCGCCCCGGCTCTCCGCATCGTCCCGATCGCCGACGACGCCGAGCTCCGCGCGGCCACCCGGGCCTGCCTCGAGACACCTCCGGACATCCTGCTGGTCAACACCGGTATAGGCATGCGCGGCTGGCTCGAGGCGGCCGAGGGCTGGGGGCTGGCCGAGCCGCTGAGGGTGGTGCTCTCCCGCGCGTACCTGGTGGCCCGGGGTCCCAAGGCCCGCGCGGCGATCAGGTCGGCCGGTCTGCACGACCAGTGGTCTCCCGAGGGTGAGAGTTACGAAGAGGTCGTGGAGCATCTGACGGCCCGTGGCATCGCCGGTCTGACGGTGGCCATGCAACTGCACGGTGAGAGCCAGCCGGAGTACACGGAGGCCCTGCGGTCCACGGGCGCCCGTGTGATCGAGGTTCCGGTCTACCGCTGGGCGCCCCCGGTCGACCCGGCGCCGCTGCACCGCCTGGTCGATCTGATCACCAGCCGTCTGGTCGACGCCGTGACCTTCACCTCGGCCCCGGCGGTCGCCGCCCTGCTGCGGGCGGCCGGTCCGAGCACCGACACCCTGCTGGAGGCCCTGCGCGGCGACGTCCTGACGGCCTGCGTCGGCCCGGTGACGGCTGCTCCCCTGCGCCGCCACGACATCCCGGTCGTCACTCCGGCCCGGGCGAGACTGAGCGCACTGGTCCGCACGATCGTCGACGAGTTGCCCCAACGGGCCATGAAGCTCGAGGTCGCCGGCCACTCCCTGGTCCTGCGCGGCCACGCGGCGATCGTCGACGGCGACCTGAAACCGCTCGCCCCGGCACCGATGGCTGTTCTCCGCGCGCTGGCGGCGACACCGGGCCGGGTTCTCTCCCGCGCCGCGCTGCTGCGCACGCTCCCCCGGGGCGCCGACGAACACGCGGTCGAGATGGCCGTGGCCCGTCTCCGCGCCGGCCTGGGCACCCCAGGGGTGGTCCAGACCGTCGTCAAACGCGGCTACCGCCTGCCCGCCTGACCGTTCCTCAGCACGACAAAGGGATGGACCGCACGATCGCGACCCATCCCCCGTGACAACGAACGGTCAGCCGACGGTGGCGGGGAATCCGCGGCCCTGCTCGGCGACCAGCGTGCGCATGGCGTGCTCGACCACACCGACCAGGACGGACTTCACCGAGTCGCGGTGGCGGGCGTCGCACATGATCAGTGGCACGTGGGGCGCGATCGCCAGGGCTTCACGGATCTCCTCCGGCTCGTACCGGGGTGCACCGTCGAAGCAGTTGAGCGCCACCAGGTAGGGCAGGTGACGGTTCTCGAAATAGTCGAGCGGCGCGAAGGCGTCGGAGATGCGCCTGGTGTCCACCAGGACGGCCGCGCCGACGGCACCTCTGATCAGCTCGTCCCACATGAACCAGAAACGGGTCTGGCCGGGCGTGCCGAAGAGGTACAGGATCAGGTCGTCGGCCATCGTGATGCGGCCGAAGTCCATGGCGACCGTGGTGGTCTCCTTGCCGGGCACCTTGGACGCGTCGTCGATGCCCTGCCCCGCCGAGGTCATCACGGCCTCGGTGGTCAGTGGCTCGATCTCGGAGACCGCACCGACGAGGGTCGTCTTGCCCACGCCGAACCCGCCGGCTATGACGATCTTCGCGGAGGTGATCTCCTTGGGTTGCGCCCCCGCCCGCTCAGAGCTTGCGAAGTCCACTCAACACCCTTTCCAGCAGATCCATCCGCTCCGTGAAGCCTTCCTTGGGAGCGGCACTGTGCAGCGACAACAGCCCGTCGGCGACCATGTCGGCGACGAGCACCCGGGCAACACCCAGCGGGAGCCTGGAGTAGGCCGCGATCTCGGCCAAGGACTGCGCCCGCGGCTCGCACAGCACGGCGATGCGGTACTTGTCGTGCCCGGCGAACCGGGCTTCCTGAACGGCGGCCTGACTGGCGACCAGAACCGCCTCGATGGGGATGTCGCGACGCGGCTCCGTCCGGCCCCGGGTGACCGCGTACGGACGGACCAGGTTGCCCCGGGGGTCGTTGGGCTGCCCCATCGTGCGGTCACCTCCTTCCGGCTCTCAGCTGCGTTGCGGGGTGGTACGGGTGGTACGGGTCAGACCTGGTGGGACACGGCCTCACGAGGCGCGGGCACCAGGGCGGCACCGACCCGTTCGACCAGCAGTGCCATTTCGTAGCCGACCTGACCCACGTCGCAGCTGCGCGCGGCCAGGACGGCCATCGACGATCCGTCACTGATCGACATCAGGAACAGATAGCCGCTGTCCATCTCGATGATCGTCTGCTGCACCTCGCCGGCGTTGAACATGCGTGAGGCACCGTCGGTGAGGCTGACGACGCCCGACGTGATCGCGGCGAGCTGGTCGGCACGGTCCGCCGGCAGGTCCCGCGACGACGCCAGCAGCAGGCCGTCTGCGGAGACCGCGACGACGTGCGCGATACCGGCCACGCTGTCGGCGAAGTTGCTGAGCAGCCAGCCCATGTCCTGCATGGTGGGGGGCCTGGTCACTGTTCGTTCTCCTTCGGAGCAGGGGCGCCCGCGGCAGCTTCTTCACTGCCGGCCGTACGCCCACGTTGCACACCGCGGTGGTACGCGGAGAGGAGGCCGCGTACCTCGTCCGGGCTGCGACGGTTCTGGTTGCGCGGGCTGCTCTGCACGCCACCGGGGACGAGCTGGGCCTGGGGTACCCGCTTGGGTAGTCCGGAGCGGGTGGTGTCGGCCACGGTGGGTTCCGCCGCCGCCATCGCCCGCTGCCATCCATCGTCGGCGGCGGTGCGCCAGGCGTCCTCGGCCGACTTGCGTGGCCGGGGCACAGCTTGGGCACCGCTGTCCGGACCGGCATCCGCCGGCCGCGAACCATTCTGCCCCGCGTTCGGAGAAGCGGAAGGGGGCCTGGAGATCGGTGCAACCGGCGGTACGGCCGGCGAAACCGGGGCGGGCCGGGCCGGCGGGGCCGGCCGTGCGGGCGCGGCGACCGGAGCGGCTGCTGCCGGTGCGGCCGTCGCAGCCGCGGATTGCGGCTGGTTCGGCGGTGGCGCGTAGCCCGCAGTCGGCATGCTCCACTCCTCGGAAATCGGCCCGTCGTGACCCTTGAACCAGCTCTGCTGCATTTCGAGGAAGATCGGCGAGGTCTCGGCCCGATCGTCCGCTCGCGCCGGCGCCGGCGGCGGGGGTGCCGGCGGCATGGACGCGAGCGCGGCTCCCCAGCCGTTCGGGTCGGGGCTCGCGGGCCGCCGGGGCGCGGGGATCGTGCCGCCCTCCGGGGTGACAAATCCCACCGACGGGGCGAGGTTCTGTTGCACCTCACGGTCCGGCGCCGCGGTCTTCATCGTCGGGTACGCCATGGTCGGCGATCCGGCGCCGTAGGCCGGGGCGGGCTCACCGGGCGGCACAGGTTGCGTGACGCGGGTGGGCAGCGGCGGCCGGTCGGCGGGCGAGCTGTCGCCGCGCTTGGGCAGGGCCGGGCGGTCCGGGGTCGGGAAGCCGTCGCCGCGTCCGGGCAGCTGTGAGGGCTGGACGGGCAGGTGCGGGTGGGCCGGGAGTTCCGGCTGCCGCTGCGGCGGTGCGGAGATGGTCGGGAGGCTGCCGGAGCGCTGGCCGCCCCACGGCTCGGGGGCGATCGCCGGCAGGGTCGCCGTCGCGGCGCCACCGCGGCCGAACGGCATCGGGTCGTTCCAGCTGGCCGGGGCCGGCTCGAGCTGGCGGTTGCCGCGGGTCGGCGGGTCCAGCGGCCGGCTGTTCGGCAGGACGACGATGTGGTTCGGGAGCACGACCTGGGCGACCGTGCCGCCCTCGATGTTGGCGCGCAGCTCGACGCGGATGCCGTACCGGTTGGCGAGACGGCTGACGACGGCCAGGCCCATCAGCCGGAACGCGGCCACGTCGACGTCGGGCGTCTCGGCGAGGCGGCGGTTCAGCGAGTCCATCTGTTCCTCGGACATGCCGAGGCCGCGGTCCTCCACCTGGATCACCACGTAGTCGCGGATGCGCCGGCCGTCCGCCACCACCACCGTGTTCGGGGGCGAGAAGCGTGTGGCGTTGTCGAGGAGCTCGGCCACGAGCCGGACGACGTCGTTGACGGCCACGGCCATGATCGAGATGTCGGTGTCGACCGTGCCGAACTCGATGCGGTTGTAGAGCTCGACCTCGGACTGGGCGGCGCGCAGGGCGTCGACCACGAGGGCGTCCTCGCGGCGCGGCGCGCTGGAGTCGGCACCGGCGAGCACGAGCAGGTTCTCGTCGTTGCGGCGCATGCGGGTGGCGAGGTGGTCGAGTTCGAAGAGCTGCGCGAGCCGCTTCGGGTCCTCTTCGCCGCGCTCGATCTGGTCGAGTTCGCCGATCATCCGGTCGACCAGGCTCTGCGAGCGGCGGGCCAGGTTGAGGAACATCGCCGAGACGCTGGTCCGCAGGGCGGCCTGCTCGGCCGCGATGCGGACGGCCTCGCGGTGGACGACGTTGAACGCCTGGGCCACCTGGCCGACCTCGTCGCGGTTGGTGAGGCGGATCGGGTCACGCACCTGCCGGACGATGTCGTCGGCACCGCCGTCGCCGAGGTTGCGGACGTCGCGGAGCCGGGCGACCGCTTCGGGCAGGTCGCGGTTGGCCACCGCCAGGGCGCCTTCCCGCAGGCGGCGCAGCGAGAGGTTGAGCGAGCGGGCCAGCACCACGGCGAGCGCGATGGCGATGATCAGGGTGAGCAGCACCAGGGCGGCCTCGAGGGCGGCCTGGCGGGTCACCGAGGAGCTCTCGTCCGAGGCCAGGGTGAGGGTCTGCTGCTCGAGTCGCTGCTCGGCCCAGCGCATCAGGTCGACCACGGCACCGAAGGACTGGGTGACCTCGAGCGAGGCGACCGGGTCACCGCGGCTGAGCCGGGTGGCGATGCCGTCGGCGAGGTTGACCGCGTCACCCGTGACCGTGTTGTCCACGAGGGACTGCTGCTGAGGTGTGGCGACCAGCGCAAAACCTTCGAGCGCTTCCTGCTGGCTGGTCTGCGTGGCGGTGAAGACGGAGAGCTGTTCGGCGCTGACGTCACCGGAGGCGCGGGCCGCGTAGGCGACCGCTTCCTGTTCGGCGGTGCCGGCCTTGGCCCGGGAGAACGCGGAGACGGCGCGCAGGCTGTCGGCGACCTGGCCCTCACCGGCGTACTGGCTGAGCACCTCGCCGTAGCCGACGAGGTCGGTGATCACGACGCCGTAGCGCAGGACCGCCTCGGAGATGGCGATCTCGTCCCGGTCGGTGATCTTCTTGCGGGTCGCGTCGATCGTCTGGAGGTGCTCGTCGATGCGTCGCAGACGGTCCTGCACGGCCGCCGGCGGATCATCGAGCTCACCGCGGTCGGTGGTGTACGCCTGGATGCGCCGATCACTCTGCGCGCTCGCGGCGCTGTAACTGTCTGCTTTGGCGCCGGGGTCCGCGAGGTACTGAGCAGCCGCCATCCGTTCTTTGTGGATGTACTGCGTCAGGTCGGAGATGTCGGTGGAGAGCCGCGTCAGATCCTCGACCTGACCTGCGTCGAGGGCCCTGCCGCCGACGTCGACGAGGCGTACGGTGGCGAGCAGGACAACGGCGAGCAACGGTACGAAAAGGATCAGTGCGAGCTTGGAACGGATGCGGGCGTCACGCAGCCGGGGGATGCGGCCACGCCGTTCCCGGGTGCCGGACCCGCTCGATCGACCGGCATCCCCGCTGCTACCGGCGGGTAGGCCGGTGCCGCCCGCGGGGTAGGTCGAAGCCTGGGCCGAAGAACCGGTGCTCACGACATCTCCTCGCTGGTCATCCCCGCTTCTCTTCGCCCACCCGGGTACTGGTGCCCGGGCACAGCCGAATCGAGCGGCAGGGCTGGTGCCACACGCGACACGGCCGCGATTTCATCAGAGTCGGCGACTGTTTGGGAAGTCTGCGACGTCCCGGAAACAGCGTTCACGAGGCGCTGACAATCGCCCGTTCGGCTCGACAATCGACACTGCGTAGGCGTTGACGTGCACGAATGTAACCATGACCACGATCCGTGTCGGTGCAGTGACGCTGATCCATCAAGATTCCAACCACTATGTGGGAAAGCCATCCCGCTCACCGTATTCGGCGCAGCTTGACCAGGGACCTTCACGTTGGCAAGGTTTGGCGCGATCGGACGGACGGACTGTCCGTGTTCGCGCGGTCCACACCGGACAACGTTGCGTTCGCCGGGATAGTTCAGATCCCGTGTTCCGCCCTCTAGGAGGCACCCGCAGTGAGGCTCCCCCGCCGTCTGACGGCGTCCGTGGTCGCGTCGACGCTTGTCGTCACCGCCCTCGCGGGCTGCGACTCGGACACCGAATCCGGCGACATCACCGACATCGTGATCGGTGCCGATCTGGCGTCCGGCGATCTGGCGTACAGCCGGGCTCTGCAGCTCAGGGTCGATCAGGTCAACGCGTCCGGCGTGCTCGGCAACCGCCGGCTCGTCCTGCGTACCCAGGAGAACCGCTCGGACCCGACCGTGTCGCTGCGCAACGTCACCGGCTTTGCCCGGGACCCGGCCGTCGCCGCCGTGATCATGGGTTCCTGTGACACCTGTGTGGTCAACGCCGCCAAGACGATCAACGACCTGCGGATCCCGACGATCGCGCTGTCCGCGGCCGACGAGGTGACCAGCCCGGTCGAGAGCCGCCGCTACATCTTCAAGCTCGGCCCCAACTCGACGGACAGCTCGTCGGCGCTCGTCGCCGAACTCATCCGCAAGAAGGCCAAGACCGCGTCGCTGCTCTACTCCGATGACCTCTACGGTCGCGGTGGCCGGACCAAGATGGTGCGCAAGCTCGAGGACGCCGGCATCGACGTCAAAGCTTCACTCGGCGTCAAGCCGACCGCCACCGACATCACCCAGGCCGTCGGCACGCTGACCGACGCCGACCCCGACGCCCTGGTCGTCTGGACCGGCGCCGACCAGGCCACCCTCGCCGCGACCAGCGCGAAGGCCGCCGCTTTCACCGGTGACGTGTACTTCGACGCCGCTGCTGCGGGCGACCTGTTCATCCCCCGGGCGGCGGCCGCCGCCACGGACAAGACGACCATGGTCTTCACCCAGATCCTGGCGATCGACGACGTGATCGCGACGACCCCGGCGAAGGCCACCCGCAAGCAGTGGTTCCGCGACTACACCTCCCGGTACGGCAGCTACTCGGGTGTCGCGTCGTTCGCCGCCGACGCGGTCGACCTGATCTCCGAGGCCGTCGGCAAGGTCGGTGGCGACCGCCAGCGGCTCCGGGACGTGCTCGAGACGTCGCAGACCGACGGCCTGTCCGGCCCGATCCGGCTCACCCCCGACAACCACTCCGGTCTGATGCCGCAGGCGCTGACCCTGCTGGTCGCCCGCAGCGGCCGCTGGCGTCTCCTGAGCTGACCGCAGGACCCACGAGAAAGCCGGCCGACGGATTCCGTCGGCCGGCTTTTTCCGTACGCCCTCAGCGCTGCGACGTCGTCGCCCGCACCCAGGGGAGCAGCAACCGTTCGATCACCACGAGCAGGTAGTAGAGGACGATGCTGATCAGCGCCAGCAGCATGATCGCGGCGAACGCCGTCGCGGTGTCACCCTGGCCACTGGTCTGCACGATGATCGTGCCCAGTCCGCTCTCGCCGTACTGCATCTCACCGACGACCACGCCGATGACGGCGAGCGGCATCGCGACCTTGAGCCCGACGAAGATCTGCGGGAGGGCGGCGGGTAGCCGCACCCGGGCGAAGGTCTGCAGGCGGGACGCGTCCATCGAACGGGCCAGTTCGGCCAGATCGGACGGTGTGCTGGTCAGGCCGGTCGCGGTGGAGAGGACGATCGGGAAGAAGCAGACCATGAACGCCATCGCGAGCACCGGCGTCTGCCCGTAGCCGAACCAGATCAGCATCAGCGGCGCGAGTGCCACCTTCGGGACGGCGTTGAACGCGACCAGCAGCGGCGAGAACATCCGCTCGAACGGGCGCCAGGCCGCGATGGCCGTCCCGATCAGCACGCCCACCAGCACGGACAGCAGGAAGCCGAGCACGGTCGCGTACGTGGTGTGCCAGGTCTCGGTGAGCAGGTACTCGGCGTACCGGCGGAATCCGTCGATCACCTCGGGCGGCGACGGCAGGACCACCGTGTTGATCGCGAAGATCTCGGTGCAGGCCCACCAGACGCCGATCGCGACGGCCAGGCCGAAGATCGGCCAGACCACGGCCGAGAGGCCACGGCCGCGCACGGGGCCCGTTGTGGTGCCCGCCGCGGGCGCGGGGGCTGTCGCCAGGTCAGTCATGTCTCATCGCTTCCACTCCCGGAAGCCCGGGATCCGTCCGGCGTGCGACGGGTCCCGGGCCGTGAGCCGGATCAGGCGTTCGGCACCAGGTCGAAGTTGATGACCTGTTCGGGCGTGAGACCGGCCTGGATCTGACCGGAGCCCTGGAGGATCGCGATGCTGCGCGCGACCCGCTGGCTGTCCAGCGCGCCGACCGGCACACCGGAGGCCTCCGAGCGCACGAACGGCGCCATCAGCGTCAGCTCGGCCGCGGCCGACTTCGGGTCGGCGGTCGGCACGTTCTTCTTCAGCACCGTGCCGGCCTCGTCGGGGCTCGTGATCGAGTCCTGCAGACCCTTGAGCAGGGCGGCCGTGAACTTCTTGACCTTCTCCGGGTTCTCCTTGGCGTACGTGCTGTTGGTGATCAGCGCGTTGCCGTAGAGGTCCTGGAGGTAGTCGCTGTACGGCAGCAGGACAGCGGTCTTGCCCTTGGCGATGCCCTCGATGGTGGGCTTGCCGACCACGAACTGGCCGATGCCGTCCACCTTGTGCTGTGCGAGCGTGCCGAACAGCGTCGTCGGCGCACCGTTCACGAACTTGACCTTGGCGGGGTCCACGTTGGCCGCTTTGGCGTACGTCGGGAACAGGTTGCGGACCACCGAGCCGGGCAGGTCGGCGAGGGTCTTGCCCTCGAGGTCCTTGGGCGAGCTGATGCCGTAACCGTCGAGCGTCATGATCGCGGCCATGGTGCGCTGCTGGATCGCCGCCACCGCGGTGAAGCCGGTGACCTTGCCCTCGCCGCCGACGGCGAGCAGGCCACCGGTGAGGTCGATGGGCGTGAACTGCGCCTGACCGGCGACGATCTGCTTGATGTTCTCGCCGCTGCCGGAGCCGGGCTTGATCTCGACGTCGAAGCCGGCGTCGCGGAAGTAGCCCTTCTCCTTGGCCACGTATGCGTACGAGTCGCGGCCGAAGTTGCCGAACGACGTGAGGTAGGTGATCTTCTCCAGCGCCTGCGATCCGCTGCCCGCGCTGGTGTCGTCACCGTCGTCGCTGCAACCGGCTGCAGCGAAGAGGGTCGTGGCCAGCGCGGCGGCCACGAGCGTGCGGGTGAACGTTCTTCTGTGCACCGTGTTCCTTCCCAACCGAGGGGGTGTTGAGCTGGTCGGCGTCGGGCGGAGGGTGCACCGGCGCCGGGAGGTGTTGTGCTGACTCGGCCGTTAGCGTAGGGGAACCCAGCGCTTTGATCGATGACAGGTATGTCTCGAACGCCCTTGTGGACAGCCTGCTCACCGCCCGGCAACATGAGATGGCTACAGTGTCAGCGCATTGATCCGACGCTATCGGGAGCGCGCGCAGATGATCCGTCTCACCGGCGTCTCCCGAACCTTCGCGGGCCGTTCCGGCACTGTGGAGGCGTTGCGGGGGATCGACCTCGAGGTCCGCGACGGCGAGTTCGTCGCGATCCTCGGCCGCTCCGGCTGCGGAAAGTCCACACTGCTGCGACTCATCTCCGGCCTGCTCCCGGCCACCGGCGGTGAGGTGCAGGTTTCAGGCGACCGGGTGACGAAGCCCCGCCGCGACATCGCGATGATGTTCCAGAAGCCGGCCCTGCTGCCGTGGCGCTCGGTGCTCGACAACGTCCTGCTCCCGGTGCAGATCTTCGGCTGGAAGAAGGCCGCCCACCGCGAGCGCGCGCACGAGCTGCTGACCATGACCGGCCTCGCCGGTTTTGAGAAGCGCCTGCCCCACGAGCTGTCCGGCGGCATGCAGCAGCGGGTGGCGCTGTGCCGCTCGTTGATCGCCAACCCGCGGGTCATGCTGATGGACGAGCCGTTCTCGGCCCTGGACGCCCTGACCCGCGAGGAGCTCTCCGGTGAGCTGCAGCGGGTGCACATGGAGCTCGGCACCACGATCGTCTTTGTCACCCACTCGATCGACGAGGCCGTGCTGCTCGCCGACCGGGTCGTCGTGCTGAGCCCGCGCCCGGGCCGGATCCGCGAGATTCTCGACATCAAGATCCCCCGACCGCGCACGCTGGGCCGCGGCGCCCACCTCGAAGAGGTCGCGCGGTGCAGCGCTGAGCTGCACGAACTCCTGATGGCTTAGGAATGGCCGATGCGCGTTTGCCTGTTCACGGAGCCGCACCGCGGCGCCACCTACGACGACCAGCTCCGGCTGGCCCGGCTGGCCGAGGACGCCGGTTTCGAGGGCTATCTGCGCGCCGACCACTACCAGTCGATGGGCGCCGACCCCGGGCTGCCGGGTCCGACCGACGCGTGGATCACCCTGGCCGGTCTCGCCCGCGAGACCTCGCGCATCCGGCTGGGCACCCTGGTCAACTCCGCGACGTTCCGCCTGCCCGGCCCGCTCGCGATCATGGTGGCTCAGGTCGACGCGATGAGCGGCGGCCGCATCGAGCTGGGCATGGGCGCCGGCTGGCTGGAGCGCGAGCACACGTCCTACGGCATCCCGTTCCCCCCGCTCGGCGAGCGGTTCGACCGGATGACCGAGCAGCTGGCGATCATCACCGGGCTGTGGGCGACACCGGACGGCGAGCGTTTCTCCTACGACGGCAAGCACTATCAGCTGCTCGACGCGCCCGCGCTGCCCAAGCCGGTGCAGCGGCCGGGCCCGCCGATCATCGTCGGCGGCCGCGGCCCGAAACGCACGCCCGAGATCGCCGCCCGCTTCGCGGACGAGTTCAACATGCCGTTCAAGACGGTCGCGGAGACAGCGCAGGCTTTCGGGCGGGTCACCGAGGCGGCTCAGCGGTACGACCGCAGTCTGCGTTTGTCGGCGGGCATCGTGGTCGCCCTCGGACGCACCGACGAGGAAGCCCAGCGGCGTGCCGCACCCCTGCACGTCCCGAGCGCCCTTCCACCCGAGGACCCGGTGGTCGGCTCGCCGGACCTGCTGGTGCAGCGCATCGGCGAGTTCGCGGCGATCGGTGCGACCCGCGTCCACCTGCGCGTGATCGACATGTCCGACCTCGACCACGTGGAGCTGATCGCTTCGCGGGTCCTCCCCCAAGTAGGAGAACTGTGACCGAGCAGGTGCTGAGCCCCGTCGGCCAGGAGATCATGCTCGAGAACGACAAGGTGCGGATCTGGCACATCACCTTGGCCCCGGGCGAAACCCAGCCGCTGCACCACCACGGCCTGGCGTACGTCGTGGTGGCCGTGCAGGGTGCCAAGAACGTGATCCACACGGCGGCGGGTGAGCGCATCGACGTCGAGGAAAAGACCGGTGCGGTGGTCTTCCGGGAGCCCGGCCAGACCCACATGCTGACCAACGCCGGTGACACTGTGTATATCGGTCGAATCATTGAGTTGAAGACCGGCTTCGATCGCGCCTGAGCGGAATTTTGGCCTGTCTTAAGAAGCGGGCTCCGGACTGGCCGCGCCACGGACCATTCCGTACCCTCCCCGGCATGGCATTTCGGACCTGGGCCAAGCTGTTGGCCGCCACCCTCGGCGTGGGCGCGCTGGCCGGCGCAAGTCAGCTCGGCCTCGCGTACGGTCTCGGCATCGTCCGCCTGACCCGCGTGCTGGACGTGACCACGCGTGATCAGTGGACGGCCCAGCTGGCCTGGGTCACCTGGTACCCGATGGTCGCAGCCGTCGTCGGCGCCCTGGTCGGCAACGTCCTGTTGCAGCGCTGGGCACCCGGCGCGCCCCGGCCCGGGGTCGGCACCGAGCTCGCACTGTCCTTCTCGGCCGCCATCGGCGCCGGTGTCGTGGTGCCGCTGACCATGCAGCCCGCCCGCACCGCCCAGGTCGCGGGTGTGAACGAGGTTGTCGTGATCGCCATCTGCGCCGGTCTCGGCGCCCTGGTCGGCGTCTTCGCGGCGTGGGCCGCGCTGGCGCAGACCGTGGCCCGGTGGAGCCTGGTCACGGTGGGCATCACGGTCTGGGTGATCGCACTGGTCTCGGTCGCGCCGTCGCTGGCGCCGAGCGACCCGCTGCCCGCCGTCCGCCTGGGTGTCTTCGACGCCGGTTTCCTGTCGCCCGCGGTGACCCAGCGGACTGCGCTGGCCACGATGCCCGCTCTCGCCCTGCTGATCGGGGCAGCGCTGGGCTGGCTGGCCCGCCGCCGCGAGATGCCCACCCTGACCATCGCCCTGGCCGGTCTGCCCGGTCCGGCCCTGCTGACCATCGCCTACCTGGTCGCGGGCCCCGGCGCGGGTGACGACCGCTACCAGGTCGTGCCCTACTGGGCGGCGATGACCGCCACCGGCGCCGGTGTCCTCGGCTCGGTGCTGGCCGCGGTCCTGCGCCGCAACGCCGACCCCGATGACGAGGACGGCACCGAAGAGGGTGGCACCGGCGACGACAAGCCGGCGCTGCCGAAGCGCACGAGCCAGCCGGACTCCGCGATCGCCGCAGCCGCCGCGCCTCCGGTCTCCCCCGCGGCGCCGAATGCTCCCGGCGCAACACCGACCGCGGACATCCCCCTGCGTCCGTCCGACACCGCGGTCTTCGACGTCCCACCCGGCCGCCCCACCAGCCCGCCCCCGGCCCCCGGCCGGTCCGCGAGCTCGGCGGCGGCTTCCGGACGCTCCGAGAGCTCGCCGCCGGCTTCCAGCCACCTCGCCGGTCCGCCGCCGGCCGGCACCGGTCCGAGGCACCAGCCGCAGCCCACCACGCCGCCCGCTCAGCGCACTCCGGAACCGCCCGCGAGACCGTCCCCGCTGGCCGGACTCGGCGGCCCGGCCGAGCCCAAGCAGGAGAAACCCCGCCGGGGCGGCCGCCGCGCGAACGTCGCGGACGCCTTCATCAGCCGCACCGGCGAGTTCCCCACGACCGGCGGTGTGGCCGTGGGCGACTACGCCAGCCCGGAACCACCGCCCTTCGACGCCTTCGCCCGCGGCAACCAGAGCCCGGCTCCGAGCTCGGCTTCGAGTCAGGCTCCGAGCCGGGCTTCCAGCCAGGCGCCGAGCCGGGCTTCGAGCTCGTCTCCAAGCCCGGCCCCGAACCCCGCACCGGCCCAGGAGCAGCCCACCAAGCGCGGCCGCTCGAAGGACGCCCCGTGGTCACCGGCCGCCGAGCCGAAGCCCTACGTCCCGGAACCCGCAACCCGCCCGCTGCCACCCGAGGCCCTCCAGACACCGACCGCCGAGCAGCCCCGCGCGGCGGGCGGCCGTCTGGGCCGGAGCTTGCGCCCGTTCGCCCGGGGCCGGTCCGCCGAGCCGCTGACACCGGAGCCGACCGCGATCAGCGCGCCGCTGCCGCAGCCCGACCCGATCACGCCGCCGCTGCCGGTGACCCCGGCCCAGCGGCCGGAGCCGGACCAGCCGGCTCCGGCGCAGCCCGCCGACGAGGCCGGGGACGGCAAGCGCAAGCCCAAGAAGGCCAAGGACGAGGACTACGTCGACTGGGTCAGCGGCCTCGGCAAATAGCCGGCGACCTAGGGCAGGACCGGCAGGTAGACCTTGCTGCCGGAGGACAGGAACTCGTCGCTCTTGTCCTTCATGCCCTGGGCTGCGTAGTCCTTCAGTTCCTGTGTGATCTTCATGGAGCAGAACTTCGGTCCGCACATCGAGCAGAAGTGCGCGGTCTTCGCGGGCGCGGCCGGCAGGGTCGCGTCGTGGTACGCGCGGGCGGTGTCCGGGTCGAGGGCCAGGTTGAACTGGTCCTCCCAGCGGAACTCGAACCGGGCCTTGGACAGCGCGTCGTCCCAGGCCTGGGCGCCGGGGTGACCTTTGGCCAGGTCGGCGGCGTGGGCGGCGATCTTGTAGGCGATCACTCCGGCCTTGACGTCGTCGCGGTCCGGCAGGCCGAGGTGTTCCTTGGGCGTCACGTAGCAGAGCATCGCCGTGCCGAACATCCCGATCATCGCCGCGCCGATCGCGGACGTGATGTGGTCGTACGCGGGCGCGATGTCCGTCGTGAGTGGACCGAGCGTGTAGAACGGCGCCCCGGAGCACAGCTCCTGCTGGAGGTCGACGTTCTCCTTGATCTTGTGCATGGGTACGTGACCCGGGCCTTCGATCATCACCTGGACACCGTGCTCCCAGGCGACGTGGGTCAGCTCGCCGAGGGTGCGCAGCTCCGCGAACTGCGCCGCGTCGTTGGCGTCCGCGATGGACCCGGGCCGCAGCCCGTCTCCCAGCGAGAACGTCACGTCGTACCGGGCGAGGATCTCGCACAGCTCGGCGAAGTTCGTGTAGAGGAAGTTCTCGGTGTGGTGGGCGAGGCACCAGGCCGCCATGATCGAGCCGCCGCGCGACACGATGCCGGTGACCCGGTCGACGGCCAGCGGCACGTACGGCAGCAGCACCCCCGCGTGCACGGTCATGTAGTCGACGCCCTGTTCGGCCTGCTCGATCACGGTGTCGCGGAAGATCTCCCAGGTCAGCTTGACCGGGTCGCCGTCGACCTTCTCCAGCGCCTGGTAGATCGGGACGGTGCCGATGGGCACGGCCGAGTTCCGGACGATCGCCTCACGGGTCTCGTGGATCCGCTTGCCCGTGGACAGGTCCATCACCGTGTCGGCACCCCAGCGGGTGGCCCAGGTCAGCTTGTCGACCTCCTCGGCGATCGAGGACGTCACCGCGGACGTACCGATGTTGGCATTGACCTTGACCAGGAACCGCGCCCCGATGATCATCGGCTCGATCTCGGGGTGGTTGACGTTGGCCGGCAGGACGGCCCGCCCGGCCGCGATCTCCTCCCGGACCACCTCGGGCTCGACACCCTCGCGGATCGCCACGAACTCCATCTCGGCGGTGACGATCCCGGCCCGGGCATAGGCGAACTGCGTGGGTCGCACCCCCGCCAGCGGCGTGCCCGGTCCGGAGACGGGAGCGACGTCACCACGCCCGGCGATCCAGGGCGCGCGCAGCGGCGGCAGCCCCACCTCGGGATCGCTGCCCGGGCCGGACGTGTCGTAGAGCCGCACCGGCGGGTTGTCCCCGGCCAGCTCGACCTCCGCGAACGGCACCCGCAGGTCCGGCCGGGATCCCTCGACGTACACCTTGCGCCTCATAATTCCTCCCCAATCGTGACGAACAGGGCAGCGAACGGCCGCGCGTCAGCGCACAACCGGTCGACCGGTCCCTCAGACGAAGTGGTGCAGCGGACCCGGCCCGTGGCCGAGCTTCCAATGACGGCCGCCGGCGAGTGCCCGGGCGACGTACTGCTTGGCAAAACGCACCGCGGCGACGACGTCGTCACCGAGGGCCAGCCGGGCCGCGATCGCGGACGAGAAGGTGCAGCCCGACCCGTGGTTGTTGACGGTCGGCACCGGCTCACCCGTGAGCACAACCGTCCGTCCGTCGTGGTGCAGCACGTCCACGGCGAGTTCGCTGCCGGTCACCACCACGGCGTCCGGCCCGCGGGCCGCCAGCTCGGCGGCTGCCTCGGCCATCTCCTCGGCGGTGCCCACCGGCCGTCCGAGCAGGGCGCCGGCCTCGTGCCGGTTCGGCGTCAGGACCCGGGGGTACGCCACCAGTGGCTCGACAGCCGCAACACCGGAGAGCCGGCTTCCGCTGGTGGCCACGAGCACCGGATCCACCACGAGTGCGGGCAGCTCGGCGGCCCGCCCGGCCAGCAGTTCGGCCACCGCCGGATCCCCGATCATCCCGACCTTGACCGCTGCGACGGTGAAGTCGTCGAGCACCGCGTCCAGCTGGGCGGCCACCACGTCGGCGGGTACGGGGTGAATGGCGGTGACCCCGAGAGTGTTCTGTGCCGTGATCGCGGTCAGCACCGAAACGCCGTAGACGCCGAGGGCCGCGAACGTCTTCAGGTCGGCCTGGATGCCCGCGCCCCCACCGGAGTCGGAGCCGGCGATGGTCAGCACCACGGTCGGCGTCATGCCGGCACCCCCGCCGCGGCGACAAGATCACGGGTCACCGCTTCCGGATCGGCTGCCCGCATCACGGCTCCGAGGACCGCCACCCCGGCAGCCCCCGCGGCCAGGCATTCGGCGACCCGAGCGGGTGAGTCGATGCCGCCGAGGGCGAGCCACGGCACGCTTCCGGCCAGCGCCGCCGCCCGGGCCGGCCCGAGTGCGGGCCCGTACCCCGGTTTGGTAGCCGTCGGATAGATCGGCGACAGGGTGACGTAGTCCTCGGTGGACAGCTGGGGCGTGCCGTGACAGGACCGGCCGACGAGTGCCACACCCGGCGGCACCGGGTCGGTCGCGGACAGGTGCACGGCGTCACCGCCCAGCGGGTCCGGGCCGGCGATCACGAGTCGTCCCGGCGGCACCACCGCTCGCAGGGCTGTCGCGAGGGCGCGCCTGTGGGCGTACCCGAGATCCTTGTCGCGGAGGACGACCCACGCCGCGCCGCCGCGGATCGCCGCCGCGACCACCTCGACGAGCGGTCGCGCCGCGAGCCGGCGATCGGTGAGCAGCACCAGGCCGGAGGGGATCACCATGCCGGCCGCCCTTCGTCCGAGGTGGACGCCAGTGCGTGGTAGCGCCGCGGGATCCGGCCGGCGCCGAACGCCAGTCGGCCGGCTTCGACGGCGTGGCGCATCGCGGCGGCCATCCGCGCGGGGTCCTCGGCCCGGGTGACGGCGCTGGCCACGAGGACCGCGTCGCAGCCGAGTTCCATCGCCAGCGCGGCGTCCGAGGCGGTGCCGATGCCCGCGTCGAGGATCACCGGCACGTCGACGCTGTCGCGGATGAGCCTGATGTGGTGCGGGTTGGAGATGCCCAGCCCGGACCCGATCGGGGCACCGGCGGGCATCACCGCGGCGCACCCGGCGTCGGCCAGCCGCCGGGCCAGGATCGGGTCGTCGCTGGTGTACGGGAACACCTGAAACCCGTCCGCCACCAGCGTTTCGGCGGCCCGCAGCAGCTCCACGCCGTCCGGCAGCAGGGTGCGTTCGTCACCGATGACCTCGAGTTTCACCAGGTCCGTCTCGAACGCCTCGCGGGCCAGGTGCGCGGCTTTGACCGCGTCGGCGGCGGTGTAACAGCCGGCGGTGTTCGGCAAGATCCGCATGCCGAGGTTGTCGAGCATCGGCAGCAGCCCGGGTCCGGCGGCGTCGACCCGGCGCAGGGCGAGGGTGACCATGTCGGTGCCGGACGCCACGATGGCGGCCTCGAGCGCGGCCAGGCTCGCCGCGCCGCCGGTTCCCATGATCAGGCGAGATCGGTCGAACACGTCAGCCTCCCTGCGCCGCGGTCAGGACCTCGACCCGGTCGCCGTCGTGCAGCGGGGCGCCGGTCCACGCGGACCGCGGCACGACCTCCCCGTTGACGGCGACCGCGACCCCGCGCCTCGCCTCGGTCAGCTGCGCGACCAGCGCGGCGACATCGGCCACGTCGACCTCCCGGGCAGCACCGTTCAGGATGAGCCTCACACGAACCTCCCCGGCGAGAACGCGTCCAGCAGCGGATCGGGCTTCCCCCACGCGACCAGATCGGCGATGAGGTCGGCGGTGACGGGCGCCAGCAGCACCCCGTTGCGGTGATGACCGGCCGCGACGATCACGTCGCCTGCCGCACCGAGCAGCGGTGCGTTGTCGGGTGTGGCCGGCCGGTGCCGCACCACCGTCTCCACCAGGTCGAACTCCCCCAGCACCGGCACCAGGTCGGTGGCCGCGCGCAGCAGGTCGAGCACGTGCCCGGCGGTCACGGTGTGATCGGTGCGCTCCTCCTGGGTCGCGCCGACGATCACCTCACCGTCGGCACGCGGCACCAGATAAACGTGCCGCCCGTCGGCCCAGCCGCTCACGACGTGCCGCAGCACACCCGGCTCACCGCGCAGTCGCAGCACGAGCCCTTTGACCGGCCGCACCGGAAGACCCGTCAGCCGCGCGGTCCCGGAACCCGCCGCGACCACCACCGGCACACCCGCCGGCACCTCGTCGACCCGGCGCCGGACAACAGCGTCACCCAGGATCGCGCGCAGGGCGGCGACAACCCGGCGCGGGTCGACCTGGCGGTCATCGGGCGCGTGCGCACCACCCCGCAACCGCGGCGACAGCGCCGGCTCCAGGTCGCGCAGCGCGCTCGGCCCGAGCGGGCTCACCCCCAGACCCAAACTCCTCCGGTACGCCCACAGTCGCTGAGCCTCAGCCAGGTCGTCGGCTGTCAGGGCCACGGTCAGCGTTCCCGTGCTGTCGTAGCCGACGTCGATCCCCGTCTCCCGCGCCAACTCAGCGGCGAACGCCGGCCACCGCCCCGCGGACTCGACCATCAGCTCGGTCAGCGTGTCCTGCCCGAAGCCCGCCTCCCCGGCCGGGGCGAGCATGCCCGCGGCGGCGTACCAGGCACCGTCATCACCGCCGTCGTCGTGCACGGTCACGGCCAGCCCGCGCTGCACACACCGCCAGGCCACGGCCAGCCCGATGATCCCGCCCCCGACCACGACCACCTCACCGGCGGTCATGCGACGGCCTCGAGGAGTTCTTCGGTGGCTCGCAGCGGGTCGGTGGCGTTCATGATCGCGCCGACGACCGCCACCGCGGCGGCCCCGGCGGCACGCAGCCCGGCAGCGTTCTTGGCCGTCACCCCGCCGATGGCGACGATCGGGGTGTCCGGCACCGCGGCGGCGACCACCCCGATCGCGTCCACGCCCAGCGGATCCGGCAGCCCGGTCTTGGTCGTGGTCGCAAACGCGGGCCCCACACCGAGATACGAGGCGCCCGCCCGCCGGGCCGCCCGCGCCGCGTCCGCGTCACGGCACGTCGCGCCGAGCATCGCCGACGATCCGAGCACCCGGCGTGCCGCCGCGACGGGCAGGTCCGCGGCACCCACGTGCCCGCCGTCCGCCCCGACCGCCAGTGCGACATGAAGACGATCGTTGACCAGGCACAACACCCCGTGGGGGCGGCACAGCTCCAGCACCGCGTCGGCCAGCTCGTAGGCGTCCCGGTCGGTGACGTGGTCCTCTACGCGTACCTGGATCGCCAGCCGGTCGGTGGCACCCAGCCGGGAAGCGGCAGCGACCGCGGCCGCGACGGCGGCCAGCGGATCTTGCCCGCCGGTGATCAGATGAAGGTGCGGAAAAACAGGGCCCACCACTCGCTCCTCCCTGCGCCGGCATGATCCGGATCAGGTTCGACGGTCGGGGGCCGCGACAGCCCCCCTCTCAGCCCGGTGCACCGGACTCCCGTGGGGTTGGTTCCGCGGAGACCGTAACCCCGCGCCGGGCCCGCCGTAAACCCCCGCTTTCCCGCGCACCGCGTCCACGCTGGAACAACAGGGGAAAAGTCAGGTTGACAACAAGTGTTGTCAGGTGGTGGAGTCAGCCATGGGATACGAATTGCGGGATTTCCTCTGGGCGGAGACCCGCCGGGAGCAGCCGGACCTGCCCGAATCACCGTGGGCCGAGGGCCTGACCAGCGACGACAGACGCCAGGCGTGGCTCGCGCTGCTGGCCGCCCTCACCACCGCCGAGCGCGAGGTCGCCCGGCTGGCCACCGTCGCGGCCGAACGGGCGGCCGAGCACGGCGCCGACTACCCCGACCTGGGCGCCGCTGCAGGCATGACCCGCCAGGGCGCCCGCCGCCGCTGGCCGGGGCTCTCCCGCCGCGGCCTCCGGGGTCAGCGCACACGTATGTCCGATGTGGCCACCGACCGCCGCCTCGCCGCGGACCCGGTCAACCTCGCGGCCGACAAGGTCTAACGCACGTCCCAGACGGGCTCAGGGGTCTCGACAACTTCGCCGTCGCTCTGGAAAAGCACAAAACGATCGAAGCCGCGGGTGAACCAGCGGTCGTGGGTCACCGCGATCACGGTGCCCTCGAACGCCTGCAGGCCCTCCTCGAGCGCTTCGGCCGAGGCCAGGTCGAGGTTGTCCGTCGGCTCGTCCAGCAGCAGAACGGTCGCACCGGACAACTCCAGCAGAAGCACCAGGAAACGCGCCTGCTGGCCGCCCGAGAGTGTGCCGAAAACCTGGTCGCCCTGCGCCGCCAGCTCGTACCGGTTGAGGGCCTTCATCGCGCCCGCGCGGTCCATGCCGGAACGGTGATCGTCGCCGCGCCACAGGATCTCGACCAGGGTGCGTTTCAGCAGCTCGGGGCGGTCGTGTGTCTGCGAGAAATGCCCGGGCCGCACCCGTGCGCCGAGCCGGGCGACGCCGTTGTGCGCGACGTGGGCCAGCGGGGCGCCGTCGACCGGTTTGTTGTCCACATCGGGCGAAGTGCCACCGGCCGCGAGCAGCCGCAGGAAATGCGACTTTCCCGTGCCGTTGGCGCCGAGCACCGCGACCCGGTCGCCGTACCAGATCTCCAGGTCGAACGGGAAGGTCAGGTTCTCCAGCTCCAGGCCCGTGCACATCACCGCGCGCTTACCCGTACGCCCGCCGCGCAGGTTCATCCGCAGCGACTGCTCCTTGGGTGGCAGTGGCGGCGGACCGGCCTCCTCGAACTTCCGCAGACGCGTCTGCGCCGCCTGATAGCGCGAGGCCAGCCCGTCGTTGTACGCCGCCTTGTTCTTCAGCGTGAAAACGAGCTCCTTGATCTTCTCGTGCTCCTCGTCCCAGCGCCGCCGCAGCTCGAGCAGTCGTTCGTGGCGGTCGGAGCGGGCCTCGTGCCAGGACGCAAAACCGCCCGGATGTGTCCACGCGCTGCCACCCTCGACGGCGACGACCCGGTCGGCGGTCTGCGCCAGCAGCTCCCGGTCGTGCGACACGAAGAGCACCGACTTCGACGACTCGCGCAGCCGCGTCTCCAGCCAGCGTTTGCCGGGCACGTCGAGGAAGTTGTCCGGCTCGTCGAGCAGCAGCACCTCGTCACTGCCGCGCAGCAGCAGATCGAGGGCGAAGCGTTTCTGCTGGCCGCCGGAGAGTGTCCGCACCGGACGGTGCCTGACCTCCTCCCACGGCTTGCCGAGGATGCCCACGGCCACGACGTCGAAGAGCACCTCGGCGTCGTAGCCACCGGCCTCACCCCAGCCGGCGATGGCGTTGGCGTAGGCCAGCTGCGCCTTCTCGGCGTCGGGCTTGGCGTCGAGCGTGGCCTGTGCCGACGCCAGCAGCGCACCCGCCGCGCGCAGCGGCGGCGCGACCAGGGACAACGCCAGGTCGTCGAGCGTGCGGTCGTCGCCGATCATGCCGATGAACTGCCGCATGACACCGAGGCCACCGGCACGGGCGATCGTGCCGATCGGCGTCGGTGTGTCCCCGGCGACCATCCGCAGCAACGTCGTCTTACCGGCGCCGTTCGGCCCGACCAAGGCCACCTTTGCACCCTCGCCGACCCGGAACGACACGTCGGCGAAGAGCTCACGGCCGTCCGGCAGCACAAAACCGGCCCCGGAAACGTCTACATAACCCACGCGAGCATCCTGCCCGAGAAAGAGACGCAGGTCAGTCGGTTTTCCGGGTCACCCGCAGCACCCGGAACCCGCGCTGGCTGGCCGTACGCGCCACGTCCCACCCCCACGAGGTGAGCCAGGTGTGCAGCGAATCACCACCAAGGTTCCGGTTGATCACGATCCAGGCGGTGCCGCCGGGCCGGAGCCGCGGCATCCAGCGTTCCAGCAAAGTGTGCAACTCCGCCTTGCCGACGTGGGTGGGCGGGTTGCTCCAGATCTGATCGAAGAGCACCTCCCCGGGTACGTCGTCCGGGGCGGCCACGCGCACCCGGCCGGCCAGGCCCAGGGTCTTGGCGTTCTCCTCGGTGAGCTCCCGTGCCCGGGTGTTGACGTCGATCGCCCACACCGTCGCATCCGGCGCCTCGGACGCGAGCACGCAGGCGATCGGGCCGTAGCCGCAGCCCAGGTCGAGGAACGTGCCACCGGTCGTGGCGCTGGGCAGATCACCCTTGCGCAGCAGGACGGCGGTGCCGGGGTCGAGCCGCCCGGCGGAGAACACCCCGCCGGCGACAGCCAGGTCGTACGCCTTCCCGGCGGCGGTGAACTCGATGCGGCTCCGGCGCCCGGGCGCAGCCGGATCGGCGCTGAAGTAATGGTCGGCGGTCACCCCGTCATCCTCCCCCAGCCCCCGCACAGCAACGACGGGAGGACCCACGGGGGTGCCGCACATCCTGTGCGTTCATCGATCACGGTGCGCTCCTACCGTGACGTCCATGCTTGGCAATCCGCACTCCCGTTCCGCTCGTCGTGCGACGGCTCATGCCCATCACGCAGATGTCCGTCGTGCGGATCCTTCTCGCGCTCCTCGTGGGAATGCTCATCGTGCGGAGCCGGAGGGCGGGCTCGCGTTGCTGACGCGACAGGCGCTGGGCGGACCGGCCCTCGCCCGCCAAGCGTTCGCCCGGCAGGGCCTGACCCGACAGGCCCCGCCGCAGCACCGCCAGACCCGCGCCGCAGCACCGCGGCGCGGGCCTCAGCGGCGGGCACCCCGTGAGCCGCAGCAGGCGCTGCAGTCGCTGATGAGCGGCATGGCCGCCCTGATCATCACGTCGATCGTCGGCCTGAGCGCCTTTTTCATCATCGCCGACGAGCGACGCGGCCACGGCGGTGACTCCGCCGCCCCACCGCCGCCGGTCTCGTCGCTGGCGATCAGCAGCCGGGCGCTCGACGACAAGCCGCTGACCCAGGGCGAAGTGTTCCCCGAGCAGGAGATCCGCCTGGTCTCGGGTGCGGCGCCCTACCAGGTCACGATGACCCACATCGACACCGACTGCCAGATCGCCACGACCGGTGACCTCGGTGCGCTGCTGGCCGAGAACGACTGCAGCCAGGTCGTCCGGGCCGGCCTCACCGCACCGTTCGGCGGCTACCAGGTGACCGCGGGCATCTTCAACCTCGCCGACGAGGGCAGCGCCGCGCTGGTCACCGACAAGGCCGGCGACCTGGTCGAGGAAGGCCGGGGCAGCTTCGCCGCGATGGGCGGGCTCGGCAGCGACCCGCTCGCGGAGCCCCTGGCCCAGGTCGGCTGGCACTCCCGCGGCCACTTCCTGCTCTACTGCGTGATCGCCCGGCCGGACGGTCAGCTCGTCGCCGACGACGACCCGTACGCGGAGCGGATCACCGCCGACCTCGTCGAGCAGTACCTCGGCGAGACGATCGTGGCCAAGCGTGCGATCGAGCCGTAAGCCCCGTCAGGCGCGCACGCGACGCGTGGCTTCGGCCCGCTCGGCGCGCGCGCCGCGTCAGGCACGCAGCCGGCGGGTGGCCTCGGCGCGCTCGGCGTAATCGGCCTCCGCGGCGTATCCCACGGCGATCAGCGTGAGCCCGTGCGCGGGCGCGACGGTGACCTCGCTCGAGCGTTCCCGCAAGGACAGCAGCTTGGCCGGCCACTCCGGCGCACGACGCCCGTCGCCGACCGTCAGCATCGCGCCGACCAGGCTGCGGACCATGGCCTGGCAGAACGCGTCCGCCTGCACGGTCGCCACGGCCACCCCGTCGGCCTCGCGGCGCCAGTCGAGGCGGGTGATCGCGCGGACGGTCGTGGCGTGCTCCTTGCGCTTGCAGAACGCCGCGAAGTCGTGCAGACCCACCAGGCCGTCGGCGGCCTGCTGCAACCGGTCCAGGTCCAGCGGGCGTACCCACCAGAGCGTGTCGTGGCGGCGCAGCGGCTCGGGTCCGAAGGTGGTGTCGGCGATGCGGTACTCGTACCGGCGGAAGGTCGCCGAGAAGCGCGCGTCGAACGTGGACGGCACCGGCGTGACGGCGCGGACGCGGGCGTCGGGTGGCATCAGCGCGGCCAGGCGGCGCACCAGCGAACTCTCCAGCGCCGACCACGTCGCCGTGGGCAGGTCGATGTGGCACACCTGGCCGGTGGCGTGCACCCCGGCATCCGTACGCCCGGCAACCGTCAGACCCAGCGCCACGTCGGGGCCGGTGAGTCGCTCCAGGGCCTCGAGGAGCACCCCGGCGACCGTACGCCGCGACGGCTGCACCGCCCAGCCCGAGAAGTCGCGGCCGTCGTAAGAGACGTCCAGGCGGAGGCGCGTCGTCTCGTCCATGCTGGACCTCTCCGTGCGTACCGGGAAAAGGAAAGCCCGGCACCCACGAAGGGTGCCGGGCCTCTCAGAACCTTGGCCTGGATCAGGCCTTGGCGTCGGGGTCTTCGCCCTCGGCCTTGTCACCCGGGCCCTCGGCGCCCTTGTCACCGGAAGCGTTGACCGGCGGCTCGGCGTCCTGGTCACCGGCAGTCTCGGACGTGGTGGTCGTGGCGGGAGCCTCGTCCTCGCGGGCGAGCGCCTCGACCTTGTCCTGCTGCGCGGCGGCCTTGCGGGCCGCCTTCTTGGCCGGCGCCGTGGTGGCCGCGACCTGCAGCTCCTCGACCAGCTCGATGACGGCCATGGGAGCGGCGTCACCCTTGCGCGGGCCGGTCTTGGTGATCCGGGTGTAACCACCCGGGCGGTTGGTGTACCGCGGCGCGATCTGCTCGAACAGCGAGTAGACGACGTCCTTGTCCTTGACGACACCCAGGACCCGGCGACGGGAGTGCAGGTCACCGCGCTTGGCCTTGGTGATCAGCTGCTCCGCCAGGGGGCGCAGGCGCTTGGCCTTGGTCTCGGTGGTCTTGATCTTCCCGTGCCGGAAGAGCTCCGTGGCCAGGTTGGCCAGCAGCAGCTTCTCGTGCGCCGGGGAACCGCCGAGGCGGGGACCCTTGGTGGGCGTGGGCATTTCTGGGCTCCTAAAGAATGGCGGGCAGCCGGATTACAGCTGCTCGGTCTCGCGGTAGTCGTCGGTGTCGTAGTCCACGTCGCCGAACGAGTCGACCACGTGCGCCGGGTCGAAGGACGGCGCGCTGTCCTTCAGTCCCAGGCCCATTCCGGCGAGCTTCATCTTGACCTCGTCGATCGACTTCTGACCGAAATTCCTTATATCCAGAAGGTCGGCCTCCGTCCGCCCGATCAGTTCACCGACGGTGTTGATGCCCTCGCGCTTGAGGCAGTTGTACGACCGGACCGTGAGGTCCAGCTCCTCGATCGGGAGAGCCAGGTCGGCGGCGAGCTGAGCGTCCTGCGGGGACGGTCCGATGTCGATGCCCTCGGCGGTCTCGTCCAGCTCGCGGCAGAGACCGAACAGCTCGACCAGGGTCGAACCGGCCGACGCCAGCGCGGTACGGGGCGAGATCGACGCCTTCGACTCGACGTCGATGATCAGACGGTCGAAGTCGGTGCGCTGCTCGACACGGGTCGCCTCGACGCGGTAGGTCACCTTCATGACCGGCGAGTAGATCGAGTCGACCGGGATGCGGCCGATCTCGGCACCGGCGCTCTTGTTCTGCGCGGCCGTGACGTAGCCACGACCCCGCTCGACGGTGAGCTCCATGTCGAGCCGGCCCTTGCTGTTCAGCGTGGCCAGCTTCAGGTCGGGGTTGTGCACGGAGACGCCGGCCGGGGGCTGGATGTCGCCCGCGGTGACGTCGCCCGGGCCCTGCTTGCGCAGGTACATGCTGACGGGCTCGTCGTGCTCGGAGCTCACGGTCAGCTCCTTGACGTTCATGACGAGCTCGACCACGTCCTCCTTGACACCGGGGATGGTGGTGAACTCGTGCAGCACGCCGTCGATCTTGATGCTGGTGACCGCTGCGCCCGGGATCGACGACAGCAGGGTCCGCCGGAGCGAGTTGCCGAGGGTGTAGCCGAAGCCCGGCTCCAGGGGCTCGATCGTGAACCGGGAGCGGGTCTCGCTGAGCGACTCTTCCGAGAGGCTCGGGCGCTGGCTGATGAGCACGCGTTTCTTCTTTCGTTCGGGGCGTCCGCTATATGACGCCCGTCCTGTGGTGATGCGGTCCCGGCACCCCGTGCAGGGATGCCGGGACCCGGAGCGCTACTTGGAGTAGAGCTCGACGATCAGCTGCTCCTGGACCTGCGTGTCGATGACCTGACGCGCCGGGAGCGTGTGGATCAGGATCTTCATCTCGCTCGGGATGGGCTCCAGCCACGCCGGCGTCGGGCGGGAACCCGCCTGAGCCTGCGCAACCACGAACGGCGTCATCTCGCGGGACTTCTCCCGGACCTGAACGATGTCGTGGTCCTTCACCCGGTACGACGGGATGTCGACCTTGATGCCGTTGACCAGCAGGTGGCCGTGCTTGACCAGCTGACGGGCCATGTCGCGGGACGCGGCGTAACCGGCCCGGTAGACGACGTTGTCGAGACGCGACTCGAGGATCTGCAGCAGCACCTCACCGGTCTTGCCGGGCTTGGTGACAGCCTCCTCGTAGTAACCGCGGAACTGCTTCTCGAGCACGCCGTAGGTGCGGCGGGCCTTCTGCTTCTCGCGGTGCTGGAGCAGGTACTCGGTCTCCTTGGTCCGGCCACGGCCGTGCTGGCCGGGCGGGAAGGGACGCGACTCGAACGGGCACTTGGGCCCGTCGCACTTGCTGCCCTTGAGGAACAGCTTCATCTTCTCGCGGCGGCAGCGCTTGCAGTCCGCCCCTGTGTAACGAGCCATGCTTCTTGTCTCTCCCTTAGACCCGGCGACGCTTAGGCGGACGGCAACCGTTGTGCGGCTGCGGCGTGACGTCGGAGATCTGACCGACCTCGAGGCCCGCGGCCTGCAGCGAACGGATGGCGGTCTCCCGGCCGGAACCGGGGCCCTTGACGAACACGTCGACCTTGCGCATGCCGTGCTCCATGGCCCGGCGAGCGGCGGCCTCGGCGGCCAGCTGCGCGGCGAACGGAGTCGACTTGCGGGAGCCCTTGAAGCCAACCTGGCCGGACGAGGCCCAGGAGATCACAGCACCGGTCGGGTCGGTGATCGACACGATGGTGTTGTTGAAGGTGCTCTTGATGTGCGCCTGCCCGTGGGCGACGTTCTTGCGTTCCTTGCGCCGGACCTTTTTGACAGGGGCCCCAGCGCGTGCCTTCGGTGGCATAAGTCAGTGCGCTCCTATTACTTCCGACCGGGCTTCTTCTTGCCAGCGACCGTGCGCTTCGGACCCTTGCGGGTACGAGCGTTGGTCCGCGTCCGCTGTCCGCGGACGGGGAGACCCCGGCGGTGGCGGATGCCGGCGTAGCAGCCGATCTCGACC
This sequence comes from Amorphoplanes friuliensis DSM 7358, assembly GCF_000494755.1. Lineage (NCBI taxonomy): Bacteria > Bacillati > Actinomycetota > Actinomycetes > Micromonosporales > Micromonosporaceae > Actinoplanes > Actinoplanes friuliensis. The sequence goes on along the minus strand of NC_022657.1, from coordinate 1,010,159 downwards.
TTGCGGCGGATGTCGGCGGCGACCTCGCGGCGCAGGTCGCCTTCAACCTTGAAATTGCCCTCGATGTAGTCGCGGAGCTGGACCAGCTCCTCGTCCGTGAGGTCCTTGGCGCGCTTGTTCAGGTCAATGCCGGTCGAAGTGAGCGCCTCGACAGCGCGGGTCCGACCGACCCCGAAGATGTAGGTGAGCGCGATCTCCATCCGCTTTTCGCGGGGAAGATCGACGCCGACGAGTCGAGCCATAAGTGGGCGTACTCCTCAGGTGTCTCACGGAGGTCTGTGCCAGTCCCATCCCGCCTGCCCGGGCGGGCCCCGGCCTCCGACCGGGGGTGAAACCGCGACTCATCGACGTGATGACCCGGCGGCTGGGACGAGCTTGTTCATGGAACGGATCTGACAGCGTGCGGCTGAGAAATCAGCCCTGGCGCTGCTTGTGGCGCGGGTCGTCGCAGATGACCATGACCCGGCCGTGCCGGCGGATGACCCGGCACTTGTTGCAGATCCGCTTGACGCTCGGCTTGACCTTCACGGTTGTGCCTTAACTCTCGTCAGACGGGACTGGGTAAGCCCCCGCGACCGATTACTTGTAGCGGTAGACAATTCGCCCGCGGGTCAGGTCGTACGGCGAAAGCTCGACGACGACTCTGTCCTCCGGGAGGATGCGGATGTAGTGCTGCCGCATCTTGCCGCTGATATGAGCCAGTACCTTGTGACCATTTGCAAGCTCCACACGGAACATGGCGTTCGGCAGAGGCTCGATCACTCGGCCTTCGATCTCGATGGCTCCGTCTTTCTTTGGCATGTCCTCCGCTACCTGACATCGGGTTCTGGGGCGGGCTCACAACGTTCATTCCGGGGCGAGGGATCGACCCGGAACCAGCCGCGGCTCTTCCTCCACCGAAGCGCTGGTGGACATGGAAGAGTGGACGCTGCGCGCCAGCTAGCCAGTGTACGCGCGCCGGTGCATCGACACCAAACCGAGGTCGCCGCAACCCGGGGTCGGGTGTGTCGACGGGTGTCAGAACAGGACACAAGCGGGCAATCAGCCCGCTTTGTGCTCCTTTTCCGCCAGTGCCTTGCGCTCCCGCTTCAACTGCTTCGCCTGCTCCTTGCGGGCCTTCTTCTCGGCCTGCTTGCGCGGCTCGCCGCTGGCCAGGCCCGCCACCGTGGCGAAGACCAGGAACGCACCCCACGGCCCGGCGACCCAGATGGGCCAGAAGTACGCGTTCTCCCCCGACGACGCGATCCACGAGATCAGCCAGATCGCCGTGGTGATGCCGACCACGGGGAACCAGCTGCCCCACACCTCGAGAAGCCACCGCCGGGTCAGCTCGGCGTTGGAAGCAGACACCAGAGCGGCGGACTCCGGCGACCGGGGCGCCGGCACCGCGGCCGAGGGCAGATCACCGAGCAGGGGCTGCAACTCGCCGTAGGTCTTGGCGGCATACGCCTGCTGCAGCCGTTCGTCGTACTCGTGCAGATCGAGCCGGCCCTCGTCGAGCGCGGCTTTCAACTGGTCGGCGACAGCCTGCCGATCGCCGTCGGCCGCTCGCATCTCGTCCCGCCCCATGCCCTCCAGCATGCCAGGGCGGGACCACGATCGGCGCTAGCGATTTTTGTTGTTGTACCGGCCGAGCAGCCCGAAGACGAGCGGGATGAGCATCCACCCGGGCCAGAAGTAGCGGAGCTCGCCCGAACCCAGACTCGTGAGGGCCCAGATGATGACGCAGACGAGCACCACACCGCCGTAGGAGACCACGAACTGACCGGCACCCTGCTGCTTGGACTTCTTGCCCGTCGTCGCGGCTGTCTGCGGCGCTGAGGGCGCCTGATAGGGCTCCACGCGGGACTGCTGGGTGGGAATCGTCCCCGGCAGATCGGTCACCAGTGTGTCGAGATCACCGAAGGTCTTCGCCGAGTACGTCTTCTGCAGCCGCTCGTCGTACTCGTGCAGATCGAGCCGGCCCTCGTCGAGCGCGGTCTTCAGCTTGTCGGCGGTGGCTTGGCGCTCGCTGTCGCCGGCCCGCATGTCGTTGCGCTCCATGGGACCTTTTTACTCCGAGAGCGAGTCAACCGCAGGCTGGCGGGACGTCACCAGGTCGCCCAGGCGGGCCCGGCCGCCGTCGACCGCGGTGGTCACCCAGACGCCGTCGTCGAGCAGCGCCATCGTGTGCTCCACGTGGGCGGCCATCGAAGCGTCTCGGGTGACAACGGTCCACCCGTCGTCCAGCTCGACCGTCCGCGGCGAACCCATGGTGATCATGGGCTCGATCGCCAGGCACAGACCGGGCACCAGGCGCGGGCCCTTGCCGGGCTTGCCGTGGTTGAGCACGTGCGGGTCCTGGTGCATCTCCGTGCCGATGCCGTGACCGCCGTACCCGTCGACGATGCCGTACCGGCCGGCCTTGCGGACGGCCTTCTCGACGTTGAACGAGATGTCGGTCAGCCGGCCGCGGCCGTTGGCCGCACCGCGGGCGGCAGCGGCGATGCCGGCCCACATGGCGTCCTCGGCCACCTCGGCCAACCTCAGCAGGGCCGGGTCGGTCTCGCCGACCCCGACGGTGATCGCGGAGTCGCCGTGCCAGCCGTTCAGGATCGCCCCGCAGTCGAGCGACAACAGGTCGCCCTCCTTGAGGACCTGATCGGCCCCGGGGATGCCGTGCACGACCTGCTCGTTGACCGAGGCACAGATCGAGGCGGGAAAGCCGTGGTAGCCCTTGAACGACGGGACCGCGCCCGCGTCACGGATGACCTTCTCCGCGATCGCGTCGAGGTCGGCGGTGGAGACACCCGGCGCCACCGCATCGCGCATCGCGTCGAGCGCGGCGGCGACCACGAGGCCCGCGCCGCGCATGAGCTCGATCTGCTCCGGGGTCTTCAGCTGAATGTCCAGCTGCTGACGGCGCATCTCAGCCCCCGTAGGACCGCAGGGCGTCGATGGCGCGCACCGTGACGTCCTCGACCGGTCCGGTCGCGTCGATGCCCACCAGCTTGCCCTGGGCACCGTAGAAGTCGACCAGCGGCGCCGTCTTGTCGGCGTACTCGACGAGGCGGTTCGCGATCGTCTCCGCCTTGTCGTCGTCCCGCTGGAACAGCTCGGAACCACACCTGTCGCAGATGTTGTCCTTGCTGGTCGGGTCGAACTCGACGTGCCAGATCTTGCCGCAACCGCGGCAGGTCCGGCGGCCCGAGAGCCGCCGGATCACCTCGTCGTCGTCGACCACGAGCTCCATCACCAGATCGAGCGCGATGCCGAGGTCCGCCAGGAGTTTGTCGAGGGCCGACGCCTGCGGGACGGTTCTCGGGAAACCGTCCAGCAGGAAACCGTCGCCGGCGTCGGGCTCGGCCAGCCGATCGCGAACCATGTTGATGGTGACCTCGTCCGGGACGAGGTTGCCCGCGTCCATGTACCGCTTGGCCTCGACGCCGAGGGGAGTTCCCTGCGACACGTTGGCCCGGAAGATGTCACCGGTCGAGATCTTCGGTACGGCGAGATGGGCAGCGATGAACTCAGCCTGGGTCCCCTTGCCGGCCCCCGGAGGGCCCACCAGTACCAGCCGCACCTACATCGCCTCGCTTCGGTGAGAACGAGCCTCGCAAACCACAGACGCAAGAGCCCCCCGGCTCCGCGCCCCCACTACCGGAGGAACCCTTCGTAGTTGCGCTGCATCAGCTGGCTCTCGATCTGCTTGACCGTCTCCAGACCCACACCCACCATGATCAGCACCGCCGTACCACCGAACGGGAAGTTCTGGTACTGGGCATTGTTCAGCCAGATGAAGAAGAAGTTGGGCAGAACCGAGATCAAACCGAGGTAGAGCGCGCCCGGCAGGGTGATCCGGCTGAGGATGAAGTCCAGGTAGTCGGCGGTCGGCTTACCGGGCCGGATGCCCGGAACAAAACCACCGTACTTCTTCATGTTGTCCGCGACCTCGGTCGGGTTGAACGTGATCGAGACGTAGAAGTACGTGAAGAAGATGATCAGCAGGAAGTACGTGGTGATGTAGATCCAGTGGCTCGGGTTCGCCAGGTTGTTCTGGATCCACTGCTGATAACCCTTGAGGTTGTTCTGGTCGAAGAACTGCAGGTACAGCTGCGGCAGGTAGAGCAGCGAGGACGCGAAGATGACCGGGACGACACCGGCCTGGTTGACCTTGAGCGGGATGTACGTCGAGGTTCCGCCGTACATGCGCCGGCCGATCATGCGCTTCGCGTACTGGACCGGGATGCGGCGCTGAGCCTGCTCGATGAAGACGACCGCGCAGATGACGATCAGCACGAGCGCGATCACCAGCAGGAACTTGCCCGTGCCGCTGGTCTGCTTGATCGTCCAGCCCTCGCCGGGGAGGCGGGCGGCGATCGAGGTGAAGATGAGGACCGACATGCCGTTGCCGACGCCGCGGTCGGTGATGAGCTCACCGAGCCACATGACCACACCGGTACCGGCGGTCATCGTGATGACCAGCATGACCAGGGTCAGCCACATCGGTACCCCGGTGTTCTCGGGGACGATCTGGAAGTTCGACTGATCCTGCGGGCAGGCGTTGGCGAAGAGCTGGCCGGAGCGGGCCAGGGCCACGAACGCCGAGGACTGCAGGACCGCGAGACCCAGGGTCAGGTAGCGGGTGTACTGGGTGATCTTCGCCTGGCCGGACTGGCCCTCCTTGCGGAGCTGCTCGAGGCGGGGAATCACCACGGTCAGCAACTGCAGAATGATGGAGGCCGTGATGTACGGCATGATGCCGAGCGCGAAGACCGACAGCTGAAGAAGCGCACCGCCGGAGAACAGGTTCAGGAGGTTGAGCACCCCGCCGCCGGCGTTGGTGCTGTTCACCACGTCGAGACAGTTCTGGACGTTGGTGTAGGACACGCCTGGGCTGGGCAGAGTGGCACCGAGCCGATAGACCGCGATGATCGCTACTGTGAACAGCAACTTCTTGCGCAGGTCAGGCGTCCGGAACGCACTGGAAAAGGCGGAGAGCAACTTCTTCCTCCTGCGCGAGGTGACCGCCTGGAAACCGGCGGATGGGGGGAGGCATCGGTCCGGACGACCGATATCCCTAGCTGGGAACGGACTTTAACAGTCTGACGTGCCTGTTGTGAGGCACGGTCGCCGCATCTGTGACGCCCGGGGACGAAGGGCGATCCGGCAACCGGTGGAACATTTGCGCCCGCTCTGACAAAAGGCCAGGTCAGACGCCACAACGGGGATGCTGCCCGAGCATCTCGCGATGCCCGGGCGAGCATCCCCGGAAAGCCTCACAGCTCGGTGGCGGAACCACCAGCAGCTGCGATCTTCTCCTTGGCGGACTCGCTGAACGCGTGCGCAGAAACCTGCAGCGTCACGCTACCCAGCTCGCCGGAGCCCAGAACCTTGACCGGGTGGCCACGACGGACCGCGCCGGCGTCGGCGAGCTCCAGCGGGCCGACCTCGCCACCGTTCGGGAAGAGCTCGGCCAGACGCTCCAGGTTCACGACCTGGAAGACGACCTTGTTCTTGTTCTTGAAGCCCTTCATCTTGGGCAGGCGCATGTGGAGGGGCATCTGCCCACCCTCGAACCGGGCCGGAACCTGGTAACGCGCCTTCGTGCCCTTGGTGCCGCGGCCGGCGGTCTTGCCCTTGGAGCCTTCACCGCGACCCACACGGGTCTTCGCGGTCTTGGCGCCGGGCGCCGGACGCAGGTGGTGAACCTTGATCGCCATTACTCGACCTCCTCGACACTGACGAGGTGGTTCACGGCGAAGATCATGCCCCGAATTTCGGGACGGTCCTCCTTGACCACCACATCGTTGATCCGCTTCAGCCCGAGCGACCGCAGGGAGTCCCGCTGGTTCTGCTTACGGCCGATGCCGGACCGGAGCTGGGTGACCTTCAAGCGTGCCATCAGCGCACCGCCGCTTCCGCGCGCGACGCCAGCATGGCCGCAGGGGCGACGTCCTCGACCGGGAGGCCACGGCGGGCCGCAACGGCCTCCGGGGACTCCAGGCCCTTCAGGGCCGCCACAGTCGCGTGCACGATGTTGATCGGGTTCGAGGAGCCGAGGCTCTTCGAGAGCACGTCGTGGATACCGGCGCACTCCAGGACGGCGCGCACCGGGCCACCGGCGATGACGCCGGTACCGGCGGAGGCCGGCTTGAGGAGCACGACACCGGCGGCGGCCTCACCCGTGATCGGGTGGGGGATCGTCGCGGCGATGCGCGGCACCTTGAAGAAGTGCTTCTTGGCCTCTTCGACACCCTTGGCGATGGCCGCGGGCACCTCCTTGGCCTTTCCGTAGCCGATGCCGACCGTGCCGTCGCCGTCGCCGACGATCACGAGGGCGGTGAAGCTGAAGCGACGACCACCCTTGACGACCTTGGCGACACGGTTGATCGCTACGACCCGCTCGAGATGCGGGGTCTTCTCGACAGGCGCGTTACCGCGTCCGCCTTCACGGCGGTTGTCACGGCGGCCACCTTCGTTGTTACCGCCGGTCCCGCCGCCTCGACGCTGCTGACCAGGCATAGGTCATCCCTCCTAGAACTCGAGTCCGGCTTCGCGGGCGGCGTCGGCCAGCGCGGCGATCCGCCCCGCGTACCGGTTGCCACCGCGGTCGAAGACGACCTTGGAAACGCCCGCGGCCTTGGCCCGCTCGGCGAGAAGAGCCCCGACCTTGCCGGCCAGAGCGCTCTTGTCACCCTCGCCGCCCCGCAGGGAGGCGTCGAGCGTGGAGGCCGACACGAGCGTGTGGCCCTTGAGGTCGTCGACGATCTGCGCGGTGATGTTCCGCGTGGACCGGGTGACGACCAGACGGGGACGCTCGGCGGTGCCGCTGACGTTCTTGCGGACCCGGAAGTGCCGACGTGCCTTGCCGACGGCGCGCTTGTACGACGCACCGCCGCCATTGCGGCGCTTGAGCAGCGTGGCGGTCACTTCTTACCTGCCTTTCCAGCCTTGCGGCGGATGACCTCGCCCTGGTACTTGACGCCCTTGCCCTTGTACGGCTCCGGCGGGCGGATCTTCCGGATGTTCGCGGCAACCTCGCCGACGAGCTGCTTGTCGATGCCGGTGACCGTGAACTGCGTCGGCCGCTCCACCGAGAAGGTGATGCCGGCCGGCGGAACGACGTTGACCGGGTGCGAGAAGCCCAGGGCGAACTCGAGGTCCTTGCCCTTGGCGGTCACGCGGTAACCGGTGCCGTTGATCTCCAGCGTCTTCTTGTAGCCCTCGGTGACGCCGACGATCATGTTGGCGACCAGGGTACGCGAGAGGCCGTGGAGTTCCTTGGCCCGGCGCTCGTCGTTCGGGCGGTTGACGGCGAGCTCGCCGTTCTCCGCCTTCTCGACAGTGATGGGCTCGGCCACGGTGTGCGAGAGCTCGCCCTTGGGGCCCTTGACCTTGACGGTCTGGCCCGTGATGGTGACGTCGACGCCGGCCGGTACCGGGATCGACTTACGTCCGATTCGCGACATGTCAGAGTCTCCGTTACCAAACGAAGGCGAGGATTTCCCCGCCAACGCTCCGCTTGCGGGCCTGCCGGTCGGTCAGCAGCCCCTGGGACGTCGAAACGATCGCGACACCCAGGCCGCCGAGCACCCGGGGGAGCTCGTCGGACTTGGCGTACACCCGGAGACCGGGCTTGGACACGCGCTTGATGCCGGCGAGGCTGCGCTCGCGGCTCTGGCCGTACTTGAGCTCAACGACCAGGCGCTTGCCGACTTCGCCTTCAGCGGGGTCCTCGGCCGTCCAGGAGGCGATGTAGCCCTCTGCCTTGAGGACCTCGGCGATGTTCGCCTTGATCTTCGAGAAGGGCATCGTCACCTTGTCGTGGTACGCCTGGTTGGCGTTACGCAGACGCGTGAGCATGTCTGCGATCGGGTCCGTCATCGTCATGGGTATTCGTCAACCTTTCTCGCCGGGGTTCCCAGGGGTCCCGGGCCTACGGCGAAGCGGTATTACAAGCTTGGATTACCAGGAAGCCTTGGACACGCCGGGCAGTTCACCGCGGTGGGCCATGTCCCGGAGACACACCCGGCACAGACCGAACTTGCGGTAGACCGAGTGCGGACGCCCGCATTTCTGGCAGCGGGTGTACGCACGAACGGCGAACTTCGGCTTCGCGGCCGCCTTGATGATCAGCGCCTTCTTAGCCATGCTCAGTTCTCCTTGAACGGGAAGCCGAGGAGCTTGAGCAGCTGCCGGCCTTCCTCGTCGGTCGCGGCGGAGGTGACCACCGTGATGTCCATGCCCCGGGTCCGATCGATCCGGTCCTGGTCGATCTCGTGGAACACCGACTGCTCGGTCAGACCGAACGTGTAGTTGCCGTGGCCGTCGAGCTTGCGCCCGTCCAGACCGCGGAAGTCACGGATACGCGGCAGCGCGATCGACAGCAGCCGGTCCAGGAACTCCCACATCCGGTCGTTGCGCAGGGTGACCTTCGCGCCGATCGGCATGCCCTCACGCAGCTTGAACTGCGCGATGGACTTGGTCGCCCGCCGCACCAGCGGCTTCTGACCGGTGATCGTGGTCAGGTCACGCACGGCGCCGTCGATCAGCTTGGCGTCGCGGGCGGCCTCGCCCACACCCATGTTCACGACGACCTTCACCAGGCCGGGAACCTGCATGGGGTTGCCGTACTTGTACTGCTCCTGGAGCGCAGAGATGACCTCACTGCGGTACTTCTGCTTCAGGCGGGGCAGCGTCTTCGTCTCGGTAGCGGCAGTCATCACAGATCCTTACCGGTGCTACGCGCGACGCGGATCTTCTGGCCGCTGTCGTCGATGCGGTACCCGACGCGGGTCGGGTTGCCCTCGGAGTCCACGAGCTGCACATTCGAGATGTGGATCGCGGCTTCCTGCGTGACGATGCCGCCGGTCTTGGAACCGCGCTGCGTCGTGCGGATGCGTTCGTGCTTCTTGATGCGGTTGACGCCCTCGACCAGGACCTTGTCGCGACGCGGGAAGGCCGCGATGACCTTGCCCTTGGCGCCCTTGTCCTTGCCGGCGATGACGACGACCGTGTCGCCCTTCTTGATCTTCACGGTCAGAGCACCTCCGGCGCCAGGCTGATGATCTTCATGAACCGCTTGTCGCGCAGCTCACGGCCGACCGGGCCGAAGATGCGCGTACCGCGGGGGTCGCCACCGTCCTTGATGATGACGGCGGCGTTCTCGTCGAAGCGGATGTACGAGCCGTCGGGACGGCGGCGTTCCTTGGCGGTGCGAACGATGACGGCCTTGACGACGTCACCCTTCTTCACACCCGCACCCGGAATGGCGTCCTTGACGGTGGCCACGATGACGTCACCGATGCTCGCGTAACGGCGACCGGAGCCGCCCAGTACGCGGATGCACAGGATCTCCCGGGCACCCGTGTTGTCGGCGACGCGCAGTCGCGACTCCTGCTGGATCACGTCTGTCTCCTATGTCTGCCAGTTCTTCGGCGGTGCGCCGAAGCTTGGCGGAACGATGGTCCGCCGGGCCGGCAGGTCAACACCTGCCGGCCCAGCAAACTCACTTGGCCTTTTCGAGGATCTCCACGACACGCCACCGCTTGGTACGCGACAGCGGGCGGGTCTCCATCAGGGAAACCCGGTCGCCCACGCCGCACGCGTTCTGCTCGTCGTGCACCTGAAGCTTGCGGGTGCGACGCAGAACCTTGCCGTACAGGGCGTGCTTGACGCGATCCTCGACCTCGACGATCACGGTCTTGTCCATCTTGTCGCTGACCACGAGGCCCTCGCGCGTCTTGCGCTGGCTCCGGGGCTCAGCAGCTGCGTTCTCGCTCATGCTGTAGTCACCTCAGTCGGCGCGGCCGAGAGCCCCAGCTCACGCTCACGCATGATCGTGTAGATCTTCGCGATGTCCTTGCGAACGACCTGCAGACGACGGTGGTTGTCGAGCTGACCGGTCGCACCCTGGACGCGGAGATTGAACAGCTCCGCCTTGGACTCCCGCAACCGCGACACGAGCTCCTCTTCAGGAAGCTCACGCAGCTCGGAGGCCTTAACGCCCGCTGCCATCAGTTTTCACCCACTTCGCGCGTCACGATGCGGCACTTCATCGGGAGCTTGTGGATCGCGCGACGCATCGCTTCGCGCGCGATCGTCTCGTTCGGGAACGACATCTCGAAGAGAATGCGTCCCGGCTTGACGTTCGCCACCCACCACTCCGGCGAGCCCTTGCCGGAACCCATGCGGGTCTCGGCGGGCTTCTTGGTCAGCGCCTGGTCCGGGAAGATCGAGATCCAGACCTTACCGCCACGCTTGATGTGACGCGTCATGGCGATACGGGCCGACTCGATCTGCCGGTTGGTCACGTATGCCGGCTCCAGAGCCTGGATACCGAACTCACCGAAGACCACCCGGTTGCCGCCCTTGGACGCGCCGTGGCGGTCCGGGTGGTGCGGCTTGCGGAAGCCCTTCGGGGGCTTACGCGGCATCAGCATCTGTCAGCCCTCCTGCTGCGTTTCGGCCGCAGCCGGAGCAACGGCGGTGTCGGTCGTGGGCGCAGCCTCCGCCGGAGCGGGGCCGGCCGCCGCGGCCTCGTGCGGCGCGGCCGGCCTCGGTGCCACCCGCGGTCGTGCCGGACGAACCGGAACGGCCACGACGCGGACGCTCGGGACGGTCGGCACGGTCACGGCGCGGACGCGCGGGCGCCTCGGGGGCGGCCTCGCGACCCGGCACGGCGTCGCCCTTGTAGATCCAGACCTTCACGCCGATGCGGCCGAAGGTCGTACGGGCCTCGAAGAAGCCGTACTCGATGTTGGCGCGCAGCGTGTGCAGCGGGACGCGACCCTCACGGTAGAACTCCGTGCGGCTCATCTCCGCGCCGCCGAGGCGGCCGGAGACCTGGACCCGAATGCCCTTGCAGACCGGGTTCTTCATCGCGGACTGCATCGCCTTGCGCATCGCCCGGCGGAAGCTGACCCGGCTGGACAGCTGCTCGGCGACGCCCTGCGCCACGAGCTGTGCGTCCGACTCCGGGCTCTTCACCTCGAGGATGTTGAGCTGGACCTGCTTGCCGGTGAGCTTCTCGAGCTCGCCGCGGATCCGGTCGGCCTCCGCACCCTTACGGCCGATGACGATGCCCGGCCGGGCGGTGTGGATGTCCACGCGGACCCGGTCGCGGGTGCGCTCGATGTCGACCTTCGAGATGCCGGCCCGCTCGAGCCCCTTGGACATCATGCGGCGAATCTTGACGTCCTCGCCGATGTAGTCCTTGTAGAGCTTGTCCGCGAACCAGCGGCTCCGCCAGTCGGTGGAAATGCCGAGGCGGAACCCGGTGGGGTGAACTTTCTGACCCATTACTCGGCACCCTCCGTGCTCCGGGATTCGGCGGCAGGCGCCGCCTTCTTCGCAGGCGCGGCCTTCTTAGCGGCGGCCTTGCGGGCCGGAGTGGTCACCTGGACCGCCTCGACCGCCACAGTGATGTGGCAGGTGCGCTTACGGATCCGGTACGCCCGGCCCTGCGCACGCGGCCGGAACCGCTTGAGCGTCGGACCCTCGTCGACGAACGCCTCGCTGACGAGGAGCGCATCGGGGTCGAGCCGCTCGTTGTTCTCTGCGTTCGCAATCGCGCTCGCGAGCACCTTGTAGACCTGCTCACTCGCGGCCTGCGGTGCGAACTGCAGGACCGTGAGAGCCTCCTTCGCGGGCAGACCGCGGACGAGGTTGATCACACGGCGCGCCTTGTTCGGCGAGATGCGCACGTGGCGCGCAACCGCCCGCGCGCCCGGAAGCACCGGAGCGTCGCCCTTGACTGGCATCGCTGTAACCCCTCTTGTTTCTTGTCCGTGGACTGCTTAGCGACGACGGCTCTTGCGGTCGTCCTTCTCGTGACCCTTGAACGTGCGGGTCAGAGCGAACTCGCCGAGCTTGTGCCCGACCATGGCCTCGGTGATGAACACCGGGACGTGCTTGCGCCCGTCGTGCACGGCGATCGTGTGCCCGAGCATGTCGGGAATGATCGTCGAGCGTCGCGACCAGGTCTTGATGACGTTCTTCGAGTTCTTCTCGTTCTGGACTTCCACCTTCTTGATGAGGTGGTCGTCGACGAACGGGCCCTTCTTCAAGCTGCGAGGCATCTTTTAACTCCCGTTACCCGCGCTTGCGGGTGGCGTAGCGGCGGCGAACGATCATGCGGTCGCTCTCCTGGCCCTTGCGGCGGGTACGGCCCTCCGGCTTTCCGGCGGGGTTGACCGGGTGGCGACCACCTGAGGTCTTACCCTCACCACCACCGTGCGGGTGGTCGACCGGGTTCATGGCGACACCACGGACGGTCGGGCGCTTGCCCTTCCACCTCATGCGGCCGGCCTTGCCCCAGTTGATGTTCGACTGCTCGGCGTTGCCGATCTCGCCGACCGTCGCGCGGCAGCGGATGTCGACACGGCGAATTTCACCGGAGGGCATACGCAGCGTGGCGTAGACACCCTCACGGCCGAGCAGCTGGATGCCGACGCCGGCCGAACGGGCCAGCTTGGCGCCACCGCCGGGACGAAGCTCCACACCGTGGACCGTCGTACCGACCGGGATGTTGCGCAGGGGCAGGTTGTTGCCCGGCTTGATGTCCGCGCCCACGCCGGACTCGACGCGGTCGCCCTGCTTGAGGTCCTTCGGCGCGAGGATGTAGCGCTTCTCGCCGTCGGCGTAGTGCAGCAGTGCGATGCGGGACGTGCGGTTCGGGTCGTACTCGATGTGAGCGACCTTGGCCGGCACGCCGTCCTTGTCGTTGCGCCGGAAGTCGATCAGCCGGTACTGCCGCTTGTGGCCGCCGCCCTGGTGCCGCGTGGTGATGCGGCCGTGGACGTTGCGACCACCCTTCTTGGGCAGCGGGGCCAGCAGAGACTTCTCCGGCGTCGACCGGGTGATCTCGGCGAAGTCGGCGACGCTGGAGCCACGACGGCCCGGCGTGGTCGGCTTGTACTTACGGATAGCCATGATTTACAACCCCTTAGCTGACCGGGCCGCCGAAGGCCTCGATGCGGTCACCGTCAGCCAGCTTCACCAGGGCACGCTTGGTCGCCTTACGCTGACCGAAGCCCGTCTTGGTGCGCTTGCGCTTGCCCTGACGGTTGATGGTGTTCACCGTCAGCACGCGAACATCGAAGATCTGCTGAATCGCGATCTTGATCTCGGTCTTGTTGGCGTCCGGGTGGACCAGGAACGTGTACCAGTTCTGGTCGAGAACGCTGTAGCTCTTCTCGGAGACCACGGGCGCGACGATGATGTCGCGCGGGTCGGCGATCGTGCTCACTTGTCCCCCTCCTCGGCGGCTTCGGCCGGAACGCCCAGGAACTCGTCCAGGGCTTCCTTGGTGAAGACGACCTCGTCGGCGACCAGGACGTCGTACGTGTTGAGCTGGCCGGCCTCGATGAGGTGGACGGTCGGCTCGTTCCGCAGCGAGATCCAGTTCAGCTCGTCGTAGCTGCTCAGGACGACCAGGACCTTCACGGACTCGGTCGCCTTGCGCAGCGTGGCGATCGCGGCCTTCGTCGACGGCTTCTCGCCGGAGACGAACGCCTCGACCACGTGCACCCGGCCGTCACGGGCCCGGTCGGAGAGGGCGCCACGCAGAGCGGCGGCCTTCATCTTCTTCGGGGTCCGCTGGCTGTAGTCACGCGGCACGGGACCGTGCACGACGCCACCGCCGGTGAACTGAGGAGCGCGGATCGAGCCCTGACGGGCGCGACCGGTGCCCTTCTGCTTGTAGGGCTTCTTGCCGCCACCGGCGACCTCGCCCCGCGTCTTGGTCTTGGCCGTGCCCTGACGGGCAGCGGCGAGCTGGGCCACGACGACCTGGTGCATCAGCGGAATGTTCGCCTGCACGTCGAAGATGTCGTCGGGCAGCTCGACCGAGCCGGCCTTCGTGCCCTCGGCGTTGATCACGTCAACCGAGCTCACTTGGCACCACCCTTCTTCTTCGCCGCCGTACGCACGAGGATGAGCGCGCCCTTGGGGCCGGGAACGGCACCCTTGACGAGCAGCAGGTTGTTCTCGACGTCGACTGCCTGGATCGTCAGGTTCTGCACGGTGAAGCGTTTGCCGCCCATGCGACCGGCCATCCGGGTGCCACGGAAAACGCGACCGGGGGTCGCGCAGGCGCCGATGGAACCGGGGTGGCGGTGCTTGCGCTCGACACCGTGGCTCGACTTGAGGCCGTGGAAGCCGTGCCGCTTCATGACGCCGGCGTAGCCCTTGCCCTTGGTCTTACCGGTGACGTCGATCGGCGTACCGACCGCGAACGCCTCGACGGTGACCTCCTGGCCGAGCTCGTACTCGGTGGCGTCACTGGTGCGCAGCTCGACGATGTGGCGCCGCGGCGACACACCTGCCTTTGCGTAGTGGCCGCCCTCAGGCTTGTTGACCTTGCGCGGGTCGATGGCGCCGTACGCCAGCTGAACCGCGACATAGCCGTCAGTCTCGGAGGTGCGGACCTGGGTCACGACGCACGGGCCGGCCTGCACCACGGTTACCGGGACGACCTTGTTGTTGTCCCAGACCTGGGTCATGCCGAGCTTGGCGCCCAGGATGCCCTTCACTTGCCTGTCCATTGTCCGGATCCCTACAGCTTGATCTCGATGTCGACGCCAGCCGGGAGGTCGAGGCGCATAAGCGAGTCGACCGTCTTCGGTGTCGGGTCGATGATGTCGATCAGACGCTTGTGCGTGCGCATCTCGAAGTGCTCGCGCGAGTCCTTGTACTTGTGCGGCGAACGGATCACGCAGAAACGGTTGATCTCCGTGGGCAGCGGCACCGGGCCAGCAACCTGCGCACCGGTACGCGTAACCGTCTCGACGATCTTGCGCGCCGAGGAGTCGACGACCTCGTGGTCATAGGCCTTGAGCCGGATGCGGATCTTCTGTCCCGCCATGGTGGCTTCTGTTTCCTTCTCTCGATGCCGCTACGTGCGAAAGCTGTGGCCCTCGCATGCCCGCAGGACCGTTGGTCCTGCGATGTCCGACCCCCGCGGTCGGGCGTGTCGCGCTGGTGAACCAGGCTCCGCCCCAGGTATCTGGAGCGATCATGCCCGCAAGGAATTCTCCGAAGAGTTTTCCTTGATCCGTCGGGATCGGGGATGCCGGCGGCTCGTGGAACCACGCCGGACACCCGGCGAGGGTGGTTGACTGCCCAATCTCGAAAGCCGAAGCCCTTGAGAACCAGGCAATCAACCACCCTGCGCGGACGCAACCTGACTAGTATGCCGCATCGACTGCGGCAACGCTAATCGGGGTTACCAAACCAACTCAGACGTTGATCTTCGTGACCGTTCCGGCGCCGACGGTGCGGCCACCCTCACGGATCGCGAACTTGAGGCCCTGCTCCATGGCGATGGGCTGGATCAGCTTCACCGACATGCTGGTGGAGTCGCCCGGCATGACCATCTCGGTGCCCTCGGGCAGCGTGACGACGCCGGTGACGTCCGTGGTGCGGAAGTAGAACTGCGGGCGGTAGTTCTGGAAGAACGGCGTGTGCCGGCCGCCCTCTTCCTTCGAGAGGATGTAGACCTGGCCCTCGAACTCCGTGTGCGGGGTGCTCGAGCCGGGCTTGACGACGACCATGCCGCGCTCGACGTCCTCGCGCTTGATACCACGCAGCAGGAGGCCGACGTTCTCACCCGCGCGGGCCTCGTCGAGCAGCTTGCGGAACATCTCGATGCCGGTGCAAACGGTCTTGGTCGACTTCTCGCGGATACCCACGATCTCGACCTCCTCGTTCGGCTTGAGGATGCCGCGCTCGGCCCGGCCGGTGACGACCGTGCCACGACCGGTGATCGTGAAGACGTCCTCGATGGGCATGAGGAACGGCTTCTCGACGTCACGCTCGGGCTGCGGGATCGCGGTGTCGACCGCGTTCATCAGCTCCATGAGCTTGCCGCTCCACTCGGCGTCGCCCTCGAGCGCCTTCAGCGCCGAGACGCGCACGACCGGAAGGTCGTCGCCGGGGAACTCGTACGTGCTGAGCAGCTCGCGAACCTCGAGCTCGACGAGCTCCAGGAGCTCCTCGTCGTCGACCATGTCGCTCTTGTTCAGCGCCACGACGATGTACGGAACGCCGACCTGGCGGGCCAGGAGCACGTGCTCCTTGGTCTGCGGCATCGGGCCGTCGGTCGCGGCAACCACCAGGATCGCGCCGTCCATCTGCGCGGCACCGGTGATCATGTTCTTGATGTAGTCGGCGTGGCCGGGGCAGTCCACGTGCGCGTAGTGACGCGCAGCGGTCTGGTACTCGACGTGCGCGATCGAGATCGTGATGCCGCGGGCCTTCTCCTCCGGCGCCTTGTCGATCTCGTCGAACGGCGTGTAGGGGTTCAGGTCCGGGTACTGGTCGTGCAGGACCTTCGTGATGGCCGCAGTCAGCGTCGTCTTACCGTGGTCGATGTGACCAATGGTGCCGATGTTGACGTGCGGCTTAGTCCGCTCGAACTTCGCCTTCGCCACTGGTGTCCTCCTGTGGACTGTGTCTTTTCTAATCGCCCGGCACGCCGGTGAAGGCGCTCAGGGACTCTGTCGACTGCTCGTGCACGTGCGGTCCTCGACGGACCGCACGTGCCTCAACGCATCAGGCGCCGGTGGCCTTAGCGATGATCTCCTTCGCCACGCTCTGAGGAACCTCGGCGTAGGAGTCGAACTGCATGCTGTAGCTCGCCCGGCCCTGAGTCTTCGACCGCAGGTCGCCGACGTAGCCGAACATCTCCGAGAGCGGCACCAGCGACTTGATGACCCGAGCGCCGGAGCGCTCCTCCATCGACTGGATGATGCCGCGGCGGGAGTTGAGGTCACCGATGACGTCACCCATGTTGTCCTCAGGGGTGGTGACCTCAACGGACATCATCGGCTCGAGGAGAGCGGGGTCGGCCTTGCGGGCCGCCTCCTTCATCACGATCGAGCCGGCGATCTTGAACGCCATTTCCGACGAGTCGACCTCGTGGTACTGACCGTCCACCAGGGTCAGCTTGACGCCGACCAGCGGGTAGCCGGCGAGGACGCCGTACTGCAGGGAGTCCTGCGCGCCCGCGTCCACCGAAGGGATGTACTCCTTGGGGATGCGACCACCGGACACCGCGTTGACGAACTCGTAGGTCGGGCCGTCCGCGGCGAGCTCGAGCGGCTCGACGGTGACGACGACCTTCGCGTACTGGCCGGAGCCACCGGTCTGCTTCTTGTGCACGTACGTGAGCTTCTCCACCTTGCCGCGGATCGTCTCACGGTACGCCACCTGCGGCTTACCGATGTTGGCCTCGACGTTGAACTCGCGGCGCATGCGGTCCACCAGGATGTCCAGGTGGAGCTCGCCCATGCCGGCGATGACCGTCTGACCGGTCTCCTCGTCGTTGAAGACGCGGAACGTCGGGTCCTCTTCGGCCAGGCGCTGGATCGCGACGCCCAGCTTCTCCTGGTCCGACTTGGTCTTCGGCTCGATGGCGACCTGGATGACCGGCTCCGGGAACGTCATCGACTCGAGGATGACCGGGTGTGCCGGGTCGCTGAGCGTGTCACCGGTGGTGGTCTGCTTGAGACCCTGCACGGCGATGATGTCGCCGGCCCACGCCGTTGGACGCTCTTCACGCTTGTTGGCGTGCATCTGGTAGATCTTGCCGATCCGCTCCTTGCGGTCCTTGGTGGAGTTGACCACCTGGGAACCGGACTCGAGCGTGCCGGAGTAGACCCGGACGTACGTCAGCTTGCCGAGGTGCTTGTCCGTCTGGATCTTGAAGGCCAGACCGGAGAAGGGCTCGTCGTTCGACGGCTTGCGGATGATCGGCGTCTCGCCGTCGGTCGCGGTGCCGTCGATGGCCGGAACGTCCAGGGGCGACGGCAGGTAGTCGACCACGGCGTCGAGCATGGGCTGAACGCCCTTGTTCTTGAACGCCGAACCGCACAGCACCGGGTTCGCCTTGCTGGCGATCGTGGCGCGCCGGATGGCGGCCTTGATCTCCGGCTGCGAGACCTCTTCGCCCTCGAGGTACTTCTCCATGACGAAGTCGTCCACGTCGGCGAGCGTCTCGATGAGCTTCTCGCGCCACTCGGTCGCGGAGTCCAGCAGATCTGCCGGGATCTCCTCGATCGCGTAGTCCTCACCCTTCTGGGTCTCCCCGCGCCAGGTGAGCGCCTTCATGGTGATCAGGTCGACGACACCGATGTGGTCGCCCTCGAGCCCGATCGGGATCTGGAGGACCAGCGGGGTGGCGTTGAGCCGGTCGATCATCATCTGAACGCAGCGGAAGAAGTCCGCGCCGGTCCGGTCGAGCTTGTTGACGAAGCACATCCGGGGGACGTGGTACTTGTCCGCCTGCCGCCAGACGTTCTCCGTCTGGGGCTCCACGCCGGCGACGCCGTCGTAGACCGCGACGGCACCGTCGAGCACACGCAGCGACCGCTCGACCTCGACCGTGAAGTCGACGTGGCCGGGCGTGTCGATGATCTGAATCGTGTAGCCCTTCCACTCGCACTTCGTGGCGGCGGAGGTGATGGTGATACCGCGTTCCTGTTCCTGCTCCATCCAGTCCATGACGGCCGCGCCCTCGTGGACTTCACCGATCTTGTACGTGATACCGGTGTAGAACAGGATCCGCTCGGTCGTCGTGGTCTTACCAGCGTCGATGTGCGCCATGATGCCGATGTTGCGTACCTTGGCGAGCGCGTCTGCGGCGGCCACTTCAATCCCTACTTTTCTTCGTCGTTCGTCTCTACAGGACCGGTACGACTGACTGCGGTGGCCCGGCGGGAACCGGGCCGGCAGCGAGATCTACCAGCGGTAGTGCGCGAAGGCCTTGTTGGACTCCGCCATCTTGTGGGTGTCCTCGCGCCGCTTGACAGCAGCACCGAGGCCGTTGCTGGCGTCGAGCAGCTCGTTCTGCAGGCGCTCGATCATGGTCTTCTCGCGGCGGGCCTTGGAGTACTGGACCAGCCAGCGCAGACCGAGGGTGGTCTGGCGCGGAGTGCGGACCTCGACCGGCACCTGGTAGGTCGCGCCACCGACACGGCGGCTGCGGACCTCGAGGGTCGGCTTGACGTTGTCCATGGCGCGCTTGAGCGTCACCACGGGGTCGGTGCCGCTCTTCTCACGGGCGCCCTCGAGCGCTCCGTAGACGATGCGCTCGGCGAGCTGACGCTTGCCGCCGACCAGGATCTTGTTCACCAGCTGGGTGACCAGCGGTGAGTTGTACACGGGGTCCGGAACCACCGGGTGGCGCGGAGCGGGGCCTTTACGCGGCATATCAGCTCTTCTCCTTCTTCGCGCCGTAACGGCTGCGGGCCTGCTTGCGGTTACGGACACCCTGGGTGTCCAGCGAACCGCGGACGATCTTGTAACGGACGCCGGGGAGGTCCTTCACTCGGCCGCCACGCACGAGCACGATCGAGTGCTCCTGCAGGTTGTGACCGACACCCGGGATGTACGCCGTCACCTCGATCTGGCTGCTGAGCTTCACACGAGCGACCTTGCGCAGCGCAGAGTTCGGCTTCTTGGGGGTAGTGGTGTACACGCGCGTGCACACGCCGCGCCGCTGGGGGCTTCCCTTCAGCGCCGGCGTCTTGGTCTTGCTCGTCTTAGCCTGTCGGCCCTTGCGGACCAGCTGCTGGATCGTGGGCACCGGGTTTCTCCGCTCCCTTCGGCCGCCCTTTTAGCGGCCGCAACGTCTTCGTTTGCCTGGCGTGCCGTGAGACCCCGGTTTGGGTCCCCCGACACCCGCGGTCGGGCGTGTCGCCCGGCTCACGGTCCCGCCGCGCGCTTGCACACGCAGCGAGTTGTTCTGTCTTTGTCAGAGCCTCAGCTCCGTCGTGCCACTGCCCCGTCGGTTACCACAGACTCGGGCGCACGCACGAGTTGCCCAGGCCGGCCTGGGCACGAGGGGAAAGAGTACCCACCTCGGGGACACAGGTCAAAACGAGCCCGTTACCCCTGATGGACATCTCCAGCTAACAAGTGTACCGGGTGCCTCGGCGCGACAGAGCCGCGGTATCGGATCCGGCACCACAAGGCCTCACGAAGACTGCAACACCACTACCAACAGCAGCGTCAGCACGGCAATTCCCAACCCTGCTCCCCCGCACCAGATTCCCGCCACCGCCACGTTCTTGCCGGTGAAGCGGACCTTCCCGGTACGCCCGGAGCGCTGGATCTGCCGTCGAGCCGCCAGGCCCACACCCACGGCTCCTCCGCCCACCAGCACCGCCAGCAGGGCGAACGCGCCGCCCACCCAGCCGCCCCAGCCCTCCGACGAGCCGGCCACGCCGAAGCAGAGCACCAGCGTGGAGACCAGGATCGAGGCGATGCCGGCGATCATCGAGCCCACGGCCGGCCCGGACGTGATCGGCGTGACCTTGAGCTGGACCAGACCGAACTCCGTGCCCGGGACCGCGTCCACCCGCTCGGGGGTCCACATCTCCGTCGGCTTCGGCAACATCACCGCGGGCTGCTGCCCCGGCTGTGGTGCCGGCGCCGACGATGCCGGCCACGAACCTGGCTGCTGCGTCACGGACTGTCCCTCTCGCCACGTACCCCTGAATATCGAGCATGTCACCCGTACGTGGCCGGGCGCAGCCCCAGGGGCACCTGCGCCCGCTGACAGGCCTCTAGTCGGTGCCGGGGTCGAAGTCCTGGCCGCCCGGGGTGCCCGCGAGGTGCAGCAGGCCGGCGATGGTCGCCACCACGAGGGCGGTGAGCGCCAGCACGATGCCCGCCCAGGCCAGGCGCTGCCCGCGGCGCACCCAGGCGGAGCCGGTGAGGTAGCCGCCCGCTGACCAGGCCTGGCGGCGCACCTGACGCGCCAGCAGCAGCGCGATCGTGGCGGGAATCACCCCGCCGACCAGCGCCCCGGTCAGCAGTGCCACCAGTCCGAGGGCAAAAACCGCTCGCGCCTTGGTCGACGCGGCGGGATCCGGATCCATCGGGTGGCGGGTGGGCACGGTGGTAGCGGGGAGCGTCACCCATCCATCTTAGGAACACCGCAGGGCGGCCGCGCAGCTTGCGCGACCGCCCTGTGAGTGCTTGGAACAGAAACCCTTAGCGGTACGACCCGAAGTCGAAGTCGTCCAGCGGCACAGCCTGCCCGCTGGCCGGCCCGAAGCCGTAGTCGGTCTCGGGGTACCCGGTCATCGAGTACACCTTGGCCTTGGCCTCCTCGGTCGGCTCGACCCGGATGTTGCGGTACTTGCTGATGCCCGTACCGGCCGGGATGAGCTTGCCGATGATGACGTTCTCCTTGAGGCCCACCAGCGAGTCGCTGCGCGAGTTGATCGCAGCGTCGGTGAGCACCCGGGTGGTCTCCTGGAAGGAGGCCGCCGAGAGCCAGGAGTCGGTCGCCAGCGAGGCCTTGGTGATACCCATCAGCACCGGACGACCGGCGGCGGGCTCGCCACCCTCGCCGACGATCCGGCGGTTCTCCGACTCGAAGAGCGCCCGGTCGACCAGGATGCCCGGCAGGAACTCCGCGGCACCCGAGTCGATGACCGTCACGCGCTTGAGCATCTGGCGAATGATGATCTCGATGTGCTTGTCGTGGATGAGCACACCCTGCGAGCGGTAGACCTCCTGGACCTCACTGGTCAGGTGGACCTGGACCGCACGCGGACCCATGATGCGCAGCAGCTCGTGCGGATCGATGGTGCCCTCGGTGAGCTTCTCGCCGACCGCGACGTGGTCGCCGTCGTGGGCCCGCAGCTTGACGCGCTTGGAGATCTTGTCGTACACGATCTCCTCGCTGCCGTCGTCCGGGATCACGATGATCTTCCGCGAACGCTCGCCGTCCTCGATGCGGACGCGTCCCGGGGTGTCGGCGATGGGCGCCTTACCCTTCGGCACGCGGGCCTCGAAGATCTCCTGCACACGCGGCAGACCCTGGGTGATGTCCTCACCCGCGACACCACCGGTGTGGAAGGTACGCATCGTCAGCTGCGTACCGGGCTCACCGATGGACTGGGCCGCGATGATGCCGACGGCCTCGCCGATGTCGACCGCCTTGCCGGTCGGCAGCGAACGGCCGTAGCAGGCCGCGCACACGCCGAGCTTCGACTCGCAGGTCAGGACGCTGCGCACCCGGACCGTCTCCACCCCGGCGGCGACAAGCTTGTCGACCAGGATCGAGTTGAGGTCCTCACCACGCGTCACGACGATGTTGCCGTCGGGGCCCGTGATGTCGTCCGCGATCGTGCGGGCGTGGACGCCGGTCTCGGCGTGCGTGTGCACGACGAGGCTGCCGTCGGGCTCGCGGTCGCTGACCGTCATCGGGATCGCGCGGTCGGTGCCGCAATCCTCCTCGCGGATGATGACGTCCTGCGACACGTCCACCAGACGCCGGGTCAGGTAACCCGAGTCGGCGGTACGCAGCGCGGTGTCGGCCAGACCCTTACGGGCACCGTGCGTGGAGATGAAGTACTCCAGCACGGTCAGACCCTCGCGGTACGACGAGGTGATCGGGCGCGGGATGATCTCGCCCTTGGGGTTGGCCACCAGACCACGGATCGCGGCGATCTGACGGAGCTGGAGGAGGTTACCGCGGGCGCCGGAGTTGATCATGACCCAGAGCGGGTTCTCCTGCGGCAGCGCCGTCTCCATCTCCTTCGAGATGTCCTTGGTCGCGTTGGTCCAGATGTCGATGAGCTCGCCGCGACGTTCCTCGGCGGTCATCAGACCACGCTGGTACTGCTTGTCGATGCGGTCGGCCTCGCCCTGGTAGCGGGCGATGATCTCCGGCTTGCGCGGAGGGCCGATGACGTCGCCCATACCGATCGTCACACCGGACCATGTGGCCCAGTGGAAGCCGGCCTCCTTGAGCGCGTCCAGGGTCGCCGCCAGAGCGACCTTGGGGAAGCGCTCGGCGAGGTCGTTGACGATCGCGGAGAGCTGACCCTTGCGGATCTCGTAGTTGACGTAGCGGTAGCCCGGCGGCAGCGTCTCGTTGAAGAGCACCCGTCCCAGGGTGGTCTCGACGAGCAGCTTGTCGCCCGACTCCCAGCCCTCGGGCCGCGCCCAGGTGGGAGAACCCGCGCCGTTGTCGACCTCGAGCACCTCGGGGAGGCGGATCTTCACGAGCGCCTGCAGGTGCAGCTCGCCGTTGTCGAACGCCATCCGTGCCTCGGCGTCCGAGCTGAAGACCCGGCCCTCACCCTTCGCACCCTTGGTCAGGTGCGTCAGGTAGTAGAGGCCGATGACCATGTCCTGGGTGGGCATGGTGACGGGCTTGCCGTCGGCCGGCTTGAGGATGTTGTTCGACGAGAGCATCAGGATCCGGGCCTCGGCCTGAGCCTCGGCCGACAGCGGCACGTGGACCGCCATCTGGTCACCGTCGAAGTCGGCGTTGAACGCCGTGCAGACGAGCGGGTGGATCTGGATCGCCTTGCCCTCGACCAGCTGCGGCTCGAAGGCCTGGATGCCCAGGCGGTGCAGGGTCGGCGCGCGGTTCAGCAGCACCGGGTGCTCGCTGATGACCTCTTCGAGGACATCCCACACGACGGCGCGCTGACGCTCGACCATCCGCTTGGCCGACTTGATGTTCTGCGCGTGGTTCAGGTCCACCAGGCGCTTCATCACGAACGGCTTGAACAGCTCCAGCGCCATCTGCTTCGGCAGGCCGCACTGGTGCAGCTTGAGCCGGGGGCCGACGACGATGACGGAACGGCCGGAGTAGTCGACACGCTTGCCGAGCAGGTTCTGCCGGAAGCGGCCCTGCTTGCCCTTGAGCATGTCGGACAGCGACTTGAGCGGGCGGTTACCCGGACCGGTGACCGGCCGGCCACGACGGCCGTTGTCGAACAGTGCGTCGACGGCCTCCTGCAGCATCCGCTTCTCGTTGTTGACGATGATCTCGGGAGCACCGAGGTCGATCAGTCGCTTGAGGCGGTTGTTGCGGTTGATGACGCGGCGGTACAGGTCGTTCAGGTCGCTGGTCGCGAAGCGGCCACCGTCGAGCTGCACCATCGGGCGCAGGTCCGGCGGGATGACCGGGACGCAGTCGAGCACCATGCCGAGCGGCGAGTTCCGGGTGTTCAGGAACGCGGCGACGACCTTGAGCCGCTTGAGGGCACGGATCTTGCGCTGGCCCTTGCCGCTGCGAATGGTCTCGCGCAGCGACTCGGCCTCGGCGTCGAGGTCCATGTTCTCCAGCAGGGCCTTGATCGCCTCGGCGCCCATGCCACCGGTGAAGTACTCGCCGAACCGGTCACGCAGCTCGCGGTAGAGCAACTCGTCGGTGACGAGCTGCTTGCTGTCGAGCTTGCGGAAGGTGTCGAGCACCTCGTCGAGCCGGTCGATCTCGCGCTGCGCCTTGTCACGGATCTGGCGCATCTCGCGTTCGCCGGCCTCCTTGACCTTGCGGCGCACGTCCGCCTTGGCACCCTCGGCCTCGAGCTCGGCCAGGTCCTGCTCCAGCTTGGCGGCACGCTTCTCGATCTCGGAGTCGCGGCTGTTCTCGGACTGCCGCTTCTCGGCGAAGATCTCGTTCTCGATCGTGGACATGTCGCGGTGACGCGCCTCGGCGTCAACGCTCGTGATCACGTACGAGGCGAAGTAGATGATCTTCTCGAGATCCTTGGGCGCCAGGTCGAGCAGGTAACCGAGCCGGCTGGGCACACCCTTGAAGTACCAGATGTGCGTGACCGACGCGGCGAGCTCGATGTGGCCCATGCGCTCACGGCGGACCTTGGACCGGGTCACCTCGACGCCGCAGCGCTCACAGATGATGCCCTTGAACCGGACCCGCTTGTACTTGCCGCAGTAGCACTCCCAGTCCCGCTGAGGACCGAAGATCTTCTCGCAGAAGAGTCCGTCCTTCTCGGGCTTGAGCGTGCGGTAGTTGATCGTCTCGGGCTTCTTGACCTCACCGTGCGACCACTGGCGGATGTCGTCAGCGGTAGCAAGGCCGATGCGCAACTCGTCGAAGAAGTTGACGTCGAGCACTTGGACTATCCCTCGTGTTTCGTTGCTCGGATAAATTCCAGGCCGGCGGGGGCGTCCCCGGCGGCTTCACACCGCCGGGGACGCTCTCCGTCAGATCTCTTCGACGCTGCTGACGCCCTCGTTCGGGCGACGGGACAGGTCGATGCCGAGTTCTTCCGCGGCCCGGAAGACCTCGTCGTCCGTCTCGCGCATCTCCAGGGCAACACCGTCGCTGGAGAGCACCTCGACGTTCAGGCACAGCGACTGGAGTTCCTTGAGAAGCACCTTGAAGGACTCGGGGATTCCCGGCTCCGGGATGTTCTCGCCCTTGACGATCGCCTCGTAGACCTTCACGCGGCCGAGGACGTCATCGGACTTGATGGTGAGCAGCTCCTGCAGTGCGTAAGCCGCACCGTAGGCCTGCATCGCCCAGCACTCCATCTCACCGAAGCGCTGACCACCGAACTGCGCCTTACCACCCAGCGGCTGCTGCGTGATCATCGAGTACGGCCCGGTGGAACGAGCGTGGATCTTGTCGTCGACCAGGTGGTTCAGCTTCAGGATGTAGACGTAGCCGACCGAGATCGGGTCCGGCAGCGGCTCTCCCGAGCGGCCGTCGAACAGCTGCGCCTTACCGTCGGCGTTGACCAGCCGCTTACCGTCACGGTTGAGCAGCGTCGAGTTGAGGAGACCCTTGATCTCCTCTTCCTGAGCACCGTCGAAGACCGGCGTCGCGACGTTGCTGTCCTTGGGCGACTCGTGGGCCTCGATGGCCCGCAGCTGCCGCTTCCAGTCAGCGTCGTCGCCCTCGACCTCCCAGCCCGTCTTGGCGATCCACCCGAGGTGGGTCTCCAGGACCTGGCCGATGTTCATACGCGAGGGCACACCGAGCGGGTTGAGCACGATGTCGACGGGGGTGCCGTCCTCGAGGAACGGCATGTCCTCGATGGGCAGGATCTTCGAGATGACGCCCTTGTTGCCGTGACGGCCGGCGAGCTTGTCACCGTCCTGGATCTTGCGCTTCTGGGCCACGTAGACCCGGACCAGCTCGTTCACGCCGGGGGGCAGCTCGTCGCCGTCCTCCCGCGAGAACGTGCGGACGCCGATGACCGTGCCGGTCTCGCCGTGCGGAACCTTCAGCGAGGTGTCCCGGACTTCCCGGGCCTTCTCACCGAAGATGGCGCGCAGCAGCCGCTCCTCCGGGGTCAGCTCGGTCTCGCCCTTGGGCGTGACCTTGCCGACCAGGATGTCACCGGGCACGACCTCGGCACCGATCCGGATGATGCCGCGCTCGTCCAGGTCAGCGAGCATTTCCTCGCTGACGTTGGGGATGTCGCGGGTGATCTCTTCCGGGCCGAGCTTGGTGTCGCGGGCGTCGACCTCGTGCTCCTCGATGTGAATCGAGGTGAGGACGTCCTGCTGCACGAGGCGCTGCGACAGGATGATCGCGTCCTCGTAGTTGTGGCCTTCCCAGCACATGAACGCGACGAGCAGGTTACGGCCGAGGGCCATCTCCCCTTCGTCGGTGCACGGTCCGTCGGCGATGACCTGGCCGGCCTCGACCCGGTCGCCTTCGAAGACGACGGGCTTCTGGTTGACGCAGGAGCCGGCGTTGCTGCGACGGAACTTGTGCAGCAGGTAGGTCCGGCGGTGGCCGTCGTCCTGGTGCACCGTGACGTAGTCGGCGCACAGGTCCTCGACCAGACCGCCGACCTCGGCCACGACCACGTCACCGGCGTCGACCGCGGCACGGTATTCCATGCCGGTGCCGACCAGCGGCGCCTCCGCCTTGACCAGCGGAACAGCCTGACGCTGCATGTTCGCACCCATGAGGGCGCGGTTGGCGTCGTCGTGCTCGAGGAACGGGATCATCGCCGTCGCGACCGAGGTCATCTGCCGCGGCGAGACGTCCATGTAGTCGACCTGCTCGCCGGGGACGTAGTCGATCTCGCCGCCCTTACGGCGGACGAGAACGCGGTCCTCGGCGTAGGTGCCGTCGCTCTTGAGCGGAGCGTTGGCCTGCGCCTTGACGTACCGGTCCTCTTCGTCGGCCGTCAGGTAATCGACGTTGTCGGTGACGGTGCCGTCGATGACCTTGCGGTACGGCGTCTCGATGAAGCCGAACGGGTTGACCCGCGCGAACGTCGAGAGGGCGCCGATCAGGCCGATGTTCGGGCCTTCCGGCGTCTCGATCGGGCACATCCGGCCATAGTGGGACGTGTGCACGTCACGGACCTCGAAGCCCGCCCGCTCACGGGACAGACCACCGGGGCCGAGCGCGCTCAGCCGGCGCCGGTGGGTCAAGCCCGCCAGCGGGTTGGTCTGGTCCATGAACTGCGACAGCTGCGACGTACCGAAGAACTCCTTGATCGCAGCCACCACAGGGCGGATGTTGATCAGGGTCTGCGGCGTGATCGCCTCGACGTCCTGGGTCGTCATGCGCTCACGGACGACGCGCTCCATCCGGCTCAGGCCCACTCGGACCTGGTTCTGGATGAGCTCGCCGACAGTGCGCAGGCGACGGTTGCCGAAGTGGTCGATGTCGTCGGCCTCGTAGCCCTCCTCGCCGGCGTGCAGCCGGGCGAGGTAGTCCACGGTCTTGACGATGTCTTCCTCGGTCAGCGTGCCCCGGACGATCGGGACGTCGATGTCGAGCTTCTTGTTGAACTTGTATCGGCCGACCTTGGCGACGTCGTACCTCTTCGGGTTGAAGAAGAGGTTGTCGAGCAGGGTCTGGGCGTTCTCCCGTGTCGGCGGCTCGCCAGGGCGGAGCTTGCGGTAGATGTCGAGCAGGGCCTCGTCCTGCCCGGCGATGTGGTCCTTCTCCAGCGTCGTCATGATGAGCTCGGACCAGCCGAACCGCTCACGAATCTGCTCCGCGGACCAGCCGATCGCCTTCAGCAGGACGGTGACTGCCTGCCGGCGCTTACGGTCGATCCGGACACCGACGGTGTCGCGCTTGTCGATGTCGAACTCCAGCCAGGCACCCCGGCTGGGGATGACCTTGACGCTGGACAGGTCACGGTCGGAGGTCTTGTCCGGCTCCTTGGTGAAGTACACACCCGGCGAGCGGACGAGCTGACTCACCACGACGCGCTCGGTGCCGTTGATGACGAACGTCCCCTTGGGGGTCATCATCGGGAAGTCACCCATGAACACCGTCTGGCTCTTGATCTCGCCAGTCGTGTTGTTGGTGAACTCCGCGGTCACGAACAGCGGTGCGCAATAGGTCAGGTCCTTCTCCTTGCACTCTTCGATAGAGGCCTTGACCTCGTCGAAGCGCGGCGCTGAGAAGGACAGCGACATGGTGCCGGAGAAGTCCTCAATGGGACTGATCTCCTCGAGGATCTCTGCGAGGCCCGAATGGGCGTGCGGATCGTCCGTCGTGCGAGCTTGCCAAGCCTCATTCCCGACCAACCAGTCGAAGGAATCCGTCTGGAGGGCGAGGAGGTTAGGAACCTCAAGTTGCTCGGTGATCCTGCCGAACGAGATACGGCGGGGAGCGTAAGCGCTCGACGTACGACTGGTCTTCGCAGGGCGGGAAGCTGCCAAGATGCGTCCTTCCGAGGACCGGTGCTGCTGATGCGGCTGAGCTGCTGATGCAACTGTCTGCGTCACTTGTCTGCGTGCACTCCAATGAACCCCCAGGAAATCATCCAAGTGGATGTTCCTGCAGGGCTCAAGACAGAAGGCAGCGCAAACTAGCAGTGTAGCCGCTCGGCTAACCGCTGTCCAGCCCACACCAGAGGGGGCCTGCGGAACGCATCCCCGCGGCCTCTGACCTGCGCATCCAGGGTCAGTGCCTCGTGCGGGGCCGCTCGGAACGCGGCGTCTCTCCCTCGGGTGCCGGTCTGTGAGGACCCGGTAAAACCGGCTTACCCACAGGTCGGCTGTCGCAAGCGCGGAAACTTGCTGATGTCAGCGTGCCTGCCACAGGACACACAGTCAAGGCCTGCACTGCGGGTCGGTCTTGCGCCGCCTCCCACCGGACGCGGCATAGCGACTTTAGCGTACGAAAAGAGCGGGCTGGCGGTATTTGTCCGTCAGCCATCCGACGGCTGGCAAAAGCGCCTCTGACCTGCGGTTTCATGTCCCGGAAACAGTGCCGGCGAGGACCCTTTCGGGTCCTCGCCGGCACAGAGGAAAAGCGGTGGAGCTCAGATCACTTGAGGGTGACCTTGGCGCCTTCGCCCTCGAGCTTGGCCTTGGCGGCCTCGGCCTTCTCCTTGTTGACACCCTCGAGGATCGCCTTGGGGGCGGCCTCGACGGCGTCCTTGGCCTCCTTGAGGCCCAGGCCGGTCAGCTCACGCACGACCTTGATGACCTGGATCTTCTTGCCACCGTCGCCCTCGAGGACAACGTCGAACGAGTCCTTCTCGGCCTCGGCCTCGGCCGGGGCAGCGCCGCCGCCCGCAGCGGCCACGGCGACCGGCGCGGCCGCGGTGACCTCGAAGACCTCTTCGAACTGCTTCACGAACTCGGAGAGCTCGATGAGGGTCATTTCCTTGAACGCGCCGAGCAGCTCGTCGGTGCTGAGCTTCGCCATGTCTGGCAACCTTTCGTTGTTTCTGTGGATTGAAAGTCAAACTCCGCGCAAGGCCTGATCAGGCCTCGGCGGAACCGTCCTGTGCGCGCTTGTCCTGCAGAGCCGCAGCCAGGCGAGCGACCTGAGCGAGCGGGGCCTGGAACGTGGCCGCCGCCTTGGTCAGGTTGCCCTTCATGGCGCCGGCGAGCTTCGCCAGCAGCACCTCGCGGGACTCGAGGTCGGCGATCTTGCTGACCTCTTCGGCCGAGATGGCCTTGCCCTCGAAGACGCCGCCCTTGATGACCAGGACGGGGTGAGCCTTGGCGAAGGCACGAAGGCCCTTGGCCGCCTCGACCGGGTCCCCGCCCACGAAGGCGAGCGCGGTAGGACCGGTGAACAGCGCGTCGAGACCCTCGATGCCCGCGTCGGTCGCAGCCCGCTTCGCGAGCGTGTTCTTCGACACGGAGTACTTGGTCTCGTTGCCGAGCGAGCGCCGCAGCTCGGTGATCTCCGAGACCGTGAGGCCGCGATACTCGGTCAACAGGGTGGCCGCGGAGTTACGGAAGCTGTCCGTGAGCTCAGCAACGGCAGTGGCCTTGTCGGCCCGGACCGGCTTGTCCGCCATGTCCCTCCTCTCTCAGTGCTGGGCCGCCGGTCTGGTGGCAGCCGCGCACATGAGAAACGCCCCGGCGCAGGGCGCACGGGGCGGGACACGGACACCCAGAGGCATCAACGTGATCACGAACCGTTCTCCCCTGCGCGGGCCGCCCGCATATGGCGAGGCCTTCGTCCGCGACCCGTGAGGGTGCGGCGACCAGCGGTCTATGGGTGGAACTTCAAGGAGGAAGACTACGCGGGCAAACCCCCGAATCCAAATCAGGATCAGGAGCGGCTGCGCCGCAGCCGGGCGTACCCGGTGAGCACCGCGGCGCACCAGGCCAGTGCCCAGCCGGTGAGCAGCCACAACGTGCCGCCGGAGGGCAACGTGTCACCGGCCAGCGCGCGGGCGGTGGCCATCACCGGCGGGACCAGCCACGGCGCGATCGAGCCGCTGAGCCCGAGCACGATCGCCAGCACCGCACCGGAGACCAGCACGGTGATGCCGTTGCGGACCGTCCGTGTCACCGCGCGGCTCGCGAGCGCTCCGAGGGCCACGGCAGCAGGAATCGTCAGCAGATGCGCGAACGCCCCCACCGCGATGCCGGCGAACAGCGACGTCGTGCCCGGCTCCGGCGTGCTGATCGCGTGGAACGGCCACCACGGGATCAGCATGGCCACGGCACAGCAGGCGAGCCCGAGCACGGCGGCGGCCAGCAGACCGGCGGCAGCCTCCCTGCGGGCACCGACCGCCAGCCGGGCCAGCCGGCGCTGGACGTCGGGCTCGGCGTCGAGCACCAGCTTCGTCTGCCAGGCGAGGATCGGGAAGAGCATCACGGCCGAGTAGCCGTACGCCGGGGCGGCCGGTGAGCGGCCGCCGCCGTGGATGATCCCGAGGACGACCAGGGCGGTGATGATCGGGGCCAGGGCCCGGCCACTGCGCAGGAATCCCGCGAGGCGCATGCGGACCAGGGCGGTCATCGGGGGCGCTCCGTGCGTACGCCGAGGACACGGTGACCGTCGGCACGCAGCCGGGCCATCGTGGTGTCGGCGTCCGTCCGGCGGACGGCGATCTCGACCACCACCTCGCCGGGATCACCCGGCTCCGCCCGCTCGGTCTTGACCGTGCCGTCGGTCACCGTCCAGCGGATCGCGTCCGGGAGGCCGGCGATCTCCCCGCGGTGATCGCTGACCAGGACCGCTCCCCCGGCCGCGGTGACCTCACCGACGATCTGCGGGATCAGCGTGCGGGCGTGGGAGTCGAGACCCTCCCAGGGCTCGTCCAGCACGAGCAGACCCGGGCTGACGAGTAGCGCCTGGGCCAGACCGACCTTTTGCGCGGTGCCCTTGGAGAGGGCCGCCAGGCGGGTGTGACGGTGGTCGTCGAGACCCAGACGGGTGATCCAGTGGTCGACCTCGCGGCCGCCGCGGAGACCACGCACGGCGGCGGTCCGGGTCAGATATTGCTCGGTCGTGAAGGGCTGGTCGGCGGGGAAACGCTCGGGCACCCAGCCGACCACACCGGGACGCTGCCGGACGGCGCCACGGACGGGGCGCAGGACACCGGCGGCCAGCTGCAGCAGCGTGGACTTGCCGGCGCCGTTACGGCCGAGCACGACCACGGTGGCACCGGGCTCGACGGTGAGATCCACCATCCGCAAGGTCCAGTCCTCGCGGCGTGCGTACCGGAACCAGACCTGGTCGAATCGCACGCCGGACAGCCTTGCACAAAGAAGGCCCCCGGGGTGTCCCCCGAGGGCCTTCCGTGCGGTCGTGCTGAAGATCAGCTGTCGGCGTTGTCGCCGCGCAGGTTCTTCACGACGTTCGGGTCGATCTGAACGCCGGGGCCCATCGTGGTGCTGACGGTGACCTTCTTCAGGTACTTGCCCTTGGCGGCCGACGGCTTGGCCCGGAGGACCTCGTCGAGGACGGCGCCGTAGTTCTCCACCAGCTGGTCCTCGGAGAACGAGGCCTTGCCGATGATCATGTGCAGGTTGGAGTGCTTGTCCACCCGGAAGGTGATCTTGCCGCCCTTGATGTCGTTGACCGCCTTGGTCACGTCCATCGTGACCGTGCCGGTCTTCGGGTTGGGCATGAGGCCACGGGGGCCGAGGATCCGGGCGATCCGGCCGATCTTGGCCATCTGGTCCGGCGTCGCGATGGCGGCGTCGAAGTCGAGCCAGCCACCCTGGATGCGGGCGACGAGCTCGTCGGTGCCGACCTCGTCGGCGCCGGCCGCGACAGCCTCTTCGGCCTTGGCGCCCTGGGCGAAGACGATCACCCGGGAGACCTTGCCGGTGCCGTGCGGCAGGTTGACGACGCCGCGGACCATCTGGTCGGCCTTACGCGGGTCCACACCGAGGCGCATCGCGACCTCGACGGTGGCGTCGAACTTGGTGGGGCTGGTGTCCTTGGCGAGCTTCACGGCGGCGGAGGGCTCGTAGAGCTTCGCTTCGTCGATCTGCTCGGCGGCCTTGCGGTAGGCCTTGCTGCGCTGTGCCATTTCTCTGTTGCTCCTGTGGTAGATGGCGGGACGCGCTGTTCGCGCCCCTCCCACGACTGCTGTCGTTGTCAGATCTTGGCGACCTGGTTGAAGTTCAGCTCCACCGGCGTCTCACGACCGAAGATGGAGACCAGAACCTTCAGCTTCTGCTGGTCGGCGTTGATCTCACTGATCGACGCCGGCAGCGACGCGAACGCACCGTCGGTGACGGTGACGGAGTCGCCGACCTCGAAGTCCAGCACGCGGATCTCGGGCTTCGCCTTCTTCTCCTCGGCCTCGACGGCCGGGGCCAGCCACTTCAGCACCTCGTCGAGCGACAGCGGCGCCGGGCGGTCCACCCGGTCCGTGGCACCGACGAAGCCCGTCACACCCGGTGTGTTGCGCACACACGAGTAGGACTCGGGGCTGAGGTCCATCCGGACCAGGATGTAGCCGGGGAAGACCTTGTTCTGCACCTGGAGGCGCTTGCCGTTCTTGACCTCGACCTCTTCGCGGGTCGGCACCTCAACCTGGAAGATGAAGTCCTCCATGTCGAGGCTCGTGATCCGGGTCTCGAGGTTGGTCTTGACCTTGTTCTCGTAACCGGCGTACGAGTGCACGACGTACCAGTCGCCCGGCGCGTAGCGCAGCTTCTGCCGCAGCTCGGCGACGGGGTCGTAGTTCTCGTCGGCCTCGGGGGCCTCCGCGGCTTGGGCCTCGGCGGCTTCCGCCTCGGCGACGGGCTCTGCGCTGGCGGCCTCGACCGACTCGTCGTCGTCCACCGTCGCCACCGCGGACTGCTCCTCGGCGGCGGGGGCGGTCTCGTCGTCGTACTCAGGCACGCTTGCTCACTTCCGTAACTATCAGCTTCAGTTGCCGAACGTGGCCAGGATGGCCTTGCCGAACCCGAAGTCGAGCAGCGCCACGATCGTCGTCATCACGGTGACGAACACGATCACGACCGCTGTGTAGGTCAGCAGCTCCTTGCGGGTCGGCCAGATGACCTTACGCAGCTCGCTGACGACCTCGCGGAAGAAACCACCGATGCGGTTGCCACCGCGGCGGGGCTCCTTCGTCGTCTTCGTGCTGCCGGAGTCGGCCTCGCGGTCGGCCTTGTCGCCGCCGCGGCTCACCGGCTCGTCGCCTACCTCGACGACGTCGTCCTGGACGTCGCCGTCGGCGTAAGCCTCGTCCTCGGGGCGGTCGCCTGCAGCGTCGTCGTCACCGGGTCGCTTCCTCTCGGCCACTTCGCCCTCTTCCGTCGTCGATGGTGATGTCGCATCGGCGCCGTACGCGGCGGTCGGTCAAGCCGGCCGCCCGCCGCCGGGCGGACCGGCCGTCTGGCCGGTCCGGTTACTGGGCCGATCGGTGCGCAGGGGTGACAGGACTTGAACCTGCAGCCTGCGGTTTTGGAGACCGCTGCTCTGCCAATTGAGCTACACCCCTGTGAGGGTTCTCCCGGCCATCGCAGCGCGACAGACAGGGTTCACTACCCCACGGCGGACCAGTGTACGGGTAGGTCCGCCGGTTTCCCAACCCGGGCCTACCTCTTGCGGATGGTGGCCCTCGCCAGCGACAACACCTTCTCGCCGTTGCAGGTCGCGGTCAGTTCGAGCTTGGTGAGGCCGTCGTCGGTGACCTCCTTGACCACACCGGAGATCACCACCTGGGTGCCCTCGTCGGTGTCGGGCACCGGCACCGGACGGGTGAACCGCACGCCGAACTCGACCACCGCGTCGGGCGCACCGGCCCACACGGCGACCGCGCGACCCGCGAGGGCCATCGTGTACATCCCGTGGGCGATCACGCCGGGCAGGCCGACGTCGCGGGCGATCCGCTCGCTCCAGTGGATCGTGTTGAAGTCGCCGGAGGCACCGCAGTAGCGGATCAGGTCGGCCCGGGTGACGGTGAACGTCTGGGTCGGCAGCGTGTCAGTCATGATCATTCCTCCCCGCGCTGGACGAGCTTGGACCAGACCGTGACGACGGGCTCGCCGGCCTCGGTGGTGACCTCGGTGCGCGTGGTCAGGAAGTCGTGCCCGCCCCGCGAGGTGATCTCGTCCACGTAGTTCACACAGACCAGCGAGTCACCGGCGACCACCGGGCGCTTGTAGGCGAACTTCTGGTCGCCGTGCACCACCCGGCTGTAGTCCATGCCGAGCTCGGGGTCCGTGATGATCTGACGGTTGGCCGCCATGGTGACCACGACCGGGAACGTCGGCGGCGCGACCACGTCGGTGTAACCGGCGGCACGGGCCGCTTCCGGGTCGTGATATTCGGCGTCGGTGGCGCCGATCGCGGTGGCGAACTCGCGGATCTTCTCGCGGCCCACGGCGTAGGGCTCGGTGGGGGGCCAGCTACGGCCGGCGAAGGACGGGTCCAGAGGCATGAGCCGAAACTACCTGTCCGGAACCCGGCCGGGAAAGCAGAAGTGGCGGCGACCGGATCGGTCACCGCCACATCTTGAAGCTGGAAATCAGCGAGTCTCGCGGTGCAGGGTGTGCCGGCCGTCCCGGGGGCAGAACTTCTTCAGCTCGATGCGGTCCGGGTCGTTACGGCGGTTCTTGCGGGTGATGTAGTTCCGCTCCTTGCACTCCGTACACGCCAAGGTGATCTTGGGACGGACGTCGGTCGCCTTGGCCACGGCGGGGTGCCTTCCTGCTAACGGGATTCACATACGGCATCCCAGCGTAGACACAATCCACGCTGACATGCAAAAACCCTGGACAGATGCCTGGGTCGTACGGCATCCGGGACGGGTCCCGGATGAGTAGCGGTGGCCGGACTTGAACCGGCGACACAGCGATTATGAGCCGCTTGCTCTGCCATCTGAGCTACACCGCCGCGCCAGGCTCACACGGTCACGAACCCGGTTGGAGCCCCCTTACGGAATCGAACCGTAGACCTTCTCCTTACCATGGAGACGCTCTGCCGACTGAGCTAAGGGGGCGCGCGCGATCTCTCGCTTGTGCGCAGACAAGAGCTTACACGGCCTCGCAGCCGAGGTGAAATCGACTCCCCGGTAGGGGAAACCCGCAGGTCAGAGGGGGCTCAGCCGACCGCACGCAGCCGGCGGACCTCTCCGGTCGGTGTCTCCTCGGGCTCCGTCTGGGCGCTGAGCCAGGTGTTCAGGCGCTCCACCGGCAGCGGCCGGCTGAAGAAGTAGCCCTGGCCGATCTCGCAGCCGAGCTCGTCCAGCAGGTCGAAGGTGAGCTCACTCTCGACCCCCTCGGCCACCACGGTGAGGCCGAACTCACGCGACAGGCCGATCACCGCGCGCACGATGGCGAGATCACCCGAGTCGGTCGCCATCCCCTGCACGAAGCTGTCGTCGATCTTCACCTCGTGCACCGGCAGCTGACGCAGGTAGGACAAAGAGGAGGCGCCGGTGCCGAAGTCGTCGACCGACAGCCGGACGCCGAGGTCGCGCAGCCGGTAGAGGGTCGGCAGGGCCCGCTCGATCTCGCCGAGCATGCTCGGCTCCGAGATCTCGAAGGTCACCTGACCGGCCGGCACTCTGTATTGCTTGAGGAGCTCGTGCACCTGGTCGGGGAAGCGCGGGTCCAGCAGCGTCCGCGCGGACAGGTTCACGGCGATGGAGAGCGGCCGTCCGGCGTCCGCCCACTCCCGGCAGTGCCGCAGGCCCGCGGTCAGCACGACCTCGGTGAGACGGTGCAGCTGTCCGGTGTGCTCGGCGACCGCGATGAAGTCCTCCGGCGAGACCTCACCGTGCGCCGGGTGCTGCCAGCGGGCGAGACACTCGACGCCGATCAGGTGCCGGTCCTGGATCGTCACCTTCGGCTGGAAGTGCACCTCCAGCTCACCGGAGTCCAGAGCACGGCGCAGATCAGCGGCCAGGCCGAGACGCCGGACGGCACGGGACTCCAGGGCGGGGTGGAAGAGCTGCACGCCGTACGGGAGGGCCTTGGCGGCGTTGGCAGCCAGCTCGGCGCGGCGCAGCAGGGCGTCCGGGTCGTCGCCGTGGTCGGGCTGAACGGCCACACCGGCGGCGGTGTCCACGTCGAGGGTCAGCGTGCCGACCGCCATCGGGCCGCGCAGCTGCTCGCGCATCTCGGTGGCCAGCCGGACGGTCTCCTCGGTGCTCTCGGCCCGCAGCGTCACGACGAACTCGTCACCGCCGATCCGGCCCACGAGCGCACCCGGGCCGGCGATCTTGAGAAGCCGGCCGGCGACCTCGGCGAGCAGCTTGTCACCCGCGTCGTGGCCCATGGACTCGTTGACGTCGCGCAACCCGTCGACGTCGAAGAGGATCACCGCGACGACCTCACCGGGCGTACGGATCTTCACGGACGCGGTCAGCGCATCCGTGATGCGGCGCCGGTTGGGCAGCGAGGTGAGCCGGTCGTGGTACGCGTCGTACCGCAGACGCTCGACCAGCCGCGAATTTTCGACGGCAGCGGCGGCGTGCGCGGCGATCGTCTCCACGACCTGCACGTCACCCGCCGTGAAGTGCTTGAGGTCACCCAGCCGGTTGACCATCTCCAAGGTGCCGATGACCGCCTGCCCGGAGCGCAGCGGCACGACGATGCAGTCCTTGACCTTGGCCTCCCGCAACGACGGCATCAGGTCCTTGTCGGTGCTGATCTGGGACCCGACGGACACGCTGCGGCGTTCGGCGGTTGCTCGTTCGGTGACCGCCGCGGGCGTGCGGCTGAAGTCGAGCAGGCCCTGAGCCTCGATCTTGGACGTCAGCAGCACCTCGGGATAACGGCCGGAGGCCGGGAGGCGCACTGTCGCGTACTCGGCCTGCATCAGTGCCCGGGCACGGACCAGGACCGAGTCGATCAGGGTGACGTCCTGTCCGGACTCGACCACGGCGTTGGCCAGCTCGTAGAGCTCGGCCAGCGTGTGGTGCTGGCGCAGGAAGTCCGAGTAGGACCGGTAGGCCAGGGTGAGCACACTGGCCAGCACCAGGAGCAGGAAGGCCGACCACCAGGTGGTGTCCAGGGCGATGGTGAAGACCAGCCCGATGACGATGCAGACCTGCGCCGCGAGCAGACCGGGCCAGGTGACCCGGATCATCTCGAGACCGGCGTGCAGACCCTGGACCGTCATGATCACCGAGGCCACCGCGAGCAGTGTCACCACGGTGTTGACGGTGACCGCGACGCCGAGGATGCCCCAGGTGACCGGTCCGGTGCCGTCGATCGGCGGGAACAGCTCGAGCACGATCCCGCCGGTGGCCGTGGCGGCCGCCGCACGGGTCACGTTGAAGGCGAGCTTGTCCGGCGCGGCTTTCCGGCGTAATTCCTTGATAAGCATCGCGACGGTGCTGACGAACACGACCAGCACGGCCGGTGCGAAGTAGAAGCCGAGCACAAGCGCGATCTCGATGACACTCAGCGAGATGTTGTGCCGGCCGATCAGGATGTGGCGCGAGCTCATTCCGAGCAGCACGAAGAAAGGCAGTGCAAGAAGGGCGGCGGGCCAGCGATCGGTCCAGCCGTCGTGCCTGAGCGCGAGGACCACACTGAACACGACGGCCACGACCGTCAGCGTCCCGGTGATCAGCCAGACGTACTCAGGAGATCGTCGCGGTGGGGACTGACGCCCTGCCATCCAACGCCCCTACCGTTCGAGGTGCTCCATACCGGGTGCCGAGCGGACCGCGCCCGGCCCTGGTGTGGTGCTCAGCCCCACTCGTAGTCGATCTGCGTCGCTGCGGCACTGACGGTCACCACTTTGGCGGCGGCCGGAGCCGCGCCATTTCCACCGGCACCGACGGCGAGAGAACCGCCGAAGGCCAGTCCGAGGGCCACGAACAAGCCGGCAGTAAAGCGGCCGAGCTTCTTTGCGGACATCTATGGCTCCTGTACTGGGGGTGTCTGTCGGGTGGGGTTCCATGATGGTGCCACACGCTGAGTACGTCAGACAGCGGCGAATGGCCGGTGGAGCCCGCACATCCCTAAATCTTGACTGAACGGTTGAGGTGTTCATGCAATTGCGACCCGCAATATTGAGGCCTTTGGGCCCGATTTAGCGGGAGAAGTGAGGCTATCTCGCATGCCTCTGTCAGGACGACTTGACGTCAAGACAGCTTGACGGAACACTGCGGGACATGACTACTCCCGACGAACTGGAGCAACAGCACACGCTCTCTACCGCCACAACGCGTTACGACGATCTGAGGATGCGGGATGCCCTCGCCGCGATGACCCAGGACGAGGGCAACACACCCCTCACCCGCGAGGAATCACTGGAACTGCTCGCCCTCAGCGAGGTCGTCATCCGCAAGGCCGGCTACGGCCGGCAGGCGATGGTCCGCTCGGCCCGCGGAGCCGGAGCGTCGTGGAACCAGATCGGGGCCGCACTCGGCACCAGTAAGCAAGCCGCCTGGGAAGCCCACAACCGCTGGATCGAGGACCAGGCGCGGCAGCACGAACTCACCGGGTACGAAGGGTTCGACCCCGACCAGGCGTCCGAAGCCCGCGGACTGGCCGGAAGCCCGGACTAGTCGCCGGTTGCCGCGGGACGGTCCGTCGAGCTGTACTGCGACCACGAACCGGGATAGAGACGGCCCGCACCGAGACCCGCATGCTCGAGCGCGAGCAGGTTGTGGCAGGCCGTGACACCCGAACCGCAGTAAGAGATGACATCCGCGCCGTCGGTCACGCCGACGGACACAAAACGCTCCCGCAGCTCGGCCACCGGCAGAAACGTCCCGTCAGCAGCCAGATTGTCGCGGCAGGGCAAGCTCCGCGCCCCCGGAATGTGCCCCGGCCGCGGATCGATCGGCTCCGTGTCACCCCGGAACCGCGCACGGTCGCGCGCGTCGAGCACCACCGACCCACCACCGGCAGCGTCATCGATCCCCGCCAGCCGATCAGCCGGCCAGGGCCGTGCGGTGAAGACCTGAGCGGGCCGGTCCGGCACCTCACAGACCAGTTCCCCCTCGTACGCGGTGAGCCCACCGTCGAGAAGTGCCGCCTCGTGGCCCGTCGCGCGGAGCATCCAGACGAGACGGGCGGCCATGACACCGCCGGCGTCGTCGTACCCGATCACGGTCGTGGTGTCACCGATGCCCGCCGCGGCCATGCCCTGCGCAAAAACCCCGGGATCCGGCAGCGGATGCCGGCCGTCGACCGGCGAGCCGTGCCGCGCCAGCCAACGGTCCAGATCGACGAAGACGGCACCCGGGAGATGCCCCTCCTCGTACGCGGCACGCCCCGACCGCCCGTCGAGATACCAGCGGACGTCGGCGAGGACGACCCGGTCGCTGTGCTCGCGTACCCAGGACAGGTCGACGACGGGCTGGATCACGGGCCGCTCCTTGTTACTCGTCCACCGGTTTCCTGACCCTCGGCCTGTACTTCACAAGGGCCACGCCGACCAGCACGATGGCCACCCCACTCACGACCACCCTCGCCGGCCCGCCGAGCAAAGTCTGGCCCAGCACCATCAGGAGCAGGGCCAGACCAAAAAGCAGGTGATAGAACGCGGCAGCGCGCACCCCGGGGAAATTTCGCAGGGTGCTGGCCGGTCCACGACCCGTGACCAGCATCTTCACCCCGAAAACGGCGAGGAGAAGCCCGATCACACCGCCGACCAGCAGCGTGGAGGTGCCAAGGTTCATGGCCCTCAGTCTGCGCCGCCGGCAGACGCCTTACCGGTAATTCGTGAACTGCAGCGCGACACCGAAGTCCTCGGCCTTGAGCAGAGCCTGAACGGCCTGCAGGTCGTCACGCTTCTTCCCCGTGACCCGCAGCTGGTCCCCCTGGATCTGCGCCTGCACACCCTTGGGGCCGTCGTCCCGGATCTTCTTGCTGATCGCCTTGGCCTTGTCGGTGTCGATCCCCTCGAGCACCTTGCAGTCGATCTTGTAGGTCTTCCCCGACTGCCGCGGCTCGCCCGCCTCGAGCGACTTCAACGAGATGTTCCGCTTGACCAGCTTCTCCTTGTAGACGTCGAGCGCGGCGACGACCCGCTCCTCGGTCTCCGAGGTGATGGTGACGCCGTTCTCCCCCGACTTGGCGATGATCGTCCCGGTCCCCCGGAAGTCGAACCGCGTCCCGAGCTCCTTCTCCGCCTGGTGAAACGCGTTGTCCACCTCCTGGCCGTCGACCTTGCTGACGATGTCGAACGACGGGCTGGCTGCCATGATCAGACTCCTGCTGGTGGGCCACGTATCGATGTCCACGGAAGGCCCCGAAAGCCCCCCGACATGCCGACCGTACCCGGTTGTGAATCCGCCCGGCGGTATGGCTATCCTGTTGTTCGCTGCTGCGGGCGACCGCAGCGGCATGCCCAGGCGGGTTGCCCGAGCGGCCAATGGGAGCGGACTGTAAATCCGTCGCGAAAGCTACAGAGGTTCGAATCCTCTACCCGCCACAGGCACACAGAACGGCCCCGGAAGCTGCGGAAACGCGCTCCGGGGCCGTTCTCGTAGAGTCCAGAATCCGGCTCGTCACGACCGGCGAGTTGTAGGAATCGGCTGGTGCGAAGGAAACAGAGGGCGCTAGCGTCCGCGCGTGAACCTTGAACCGGGGAAGAGCGTGCCCGTTCCGCTCGATGCGGAACTTCAGGTCGGGTATGACGCCTTCCTGGTCGAGGAGCCGGAGCTGGCGCAGATGAGCCTCGAGATGCTGGCCGGGATCCGCGCCCAGGTCGACGCAGAGGTGGCGGCGCTCGGGGACCTCAGCCGTGGCGGGCGTTTCACCGTCTCTCAGCCTTCGGCGCCCGGCCTGGCCGGCGCCCCTGAGGTCCCGCTGCTGGTCTGTACCCCGGCCGGCGCGCCCGCATCGCGGGCGGTGCTCTACTTCATGCACGGTGGTGGTTTCTTCTGCAACGATCATCGCATCGGGCTCGGCCAGCAGCTCGAGACGGCCGAGCGGTTCGGGGCCACGCTGATCTCGGTCGGTTACCGGCTTGCGCCCGAGCATCCTTACCCCGCCCAGATCGACGACGCCTACGCCGGTCTGCTGTGGG
Organism: Amorphoplanes friuliensis DSM 7358; assembly: GCF_000494755.1. NCBI lineage: Bacteria > Bacillati > Actinomycetota > Actinomycetes > Micromonosporales > Micromonosporaceae > Actinoplanes > Actinoplanes friuliensis. The sequence continues at coordinate 968,758 of NC_022657.1, read as the reverse complement.
TCGCCGACCACGGGGACGAGCTGGGCATCGACCCGGAGCGCATCGTTGTCACGGGTTACAGCGCCGGCGGCGGGCTGGGCGCCGCGCTTGCCCTGACCGTGCGCGACAAGGGCGGTCCCCGCCTCCTCGGGCAGCTGCTGATGGCTCCCATGCTCGACGACCGCAACGACAGCGCCTCCGCCTTGCAGATGGATGGAATCGAGTTCTGGAATCGCAGTTACAGCGGGTTCGGCTGGAGCTCGCTGCTCCGCGAAGTCCGAGGCACGGCGGACGTGCCGCAGTACGCGGCGCCCGCCCGAGCAACCGACCTGACCGGCCTGCCGCCCGCGTTCCTCGACGTCGGTTCCGCCGAGTGCCTGCGCGACGAGATCGTCGACTACGCCAGCCGGATCTGGCAGGCCGGTGGTAAGGCCGAGCTGCACGTGTGGCCCGGCGGATTCCACGCCTTCGACCGAGAAGTTCCCGAGGCTCGGATCAGCAACGCCGCCGTCGCGGCGCGCCGCAACTGGTTGGAGCGTCTCCTCACCACCGCCCACTGACAAAGTCGACGGGTCAGGAGATCCACCACCAGCCGCCGCCGACTTCTCGTTGCGGGTGTCCGCTGTCACCGTCGGCCGTGTTGACGATCGTCCGGTCGGTGGGTGGGTCCGCGAAGTACGCCAGGCCGGTCCCTGACTCGTGGCGCCAGTTCTGCCACATCTGCACGAAGACCGCCGTGTCGCCGGCGTACGCGTACCCGGATGGGGACAGGGTGTGCAGTGAGGGTGGGAGGGTCAGTGGGCCCTTGGGCAGGCGGCCGGTCCGGTAGTCCTCGGCCAGGGCGGCCAGCGCCGTCCGGTGTTCGCGGTACTGGTAGTCGACGATGTCGACCTTGGAGTTGAACCGGGTGGTGGCGAAGACGCCGGTGGCAGCCAGGAGCAGGCCGGCCAGAGCGACTCCCCAGGATCGTCGAATCGCGGCGATCAGGATCGCCGTGATTGATATTGCTGCGGCGAAGAGGAAACCCGCCACCCAGATCGGCAGGGCGAAGGACGACCCGAGGAGCGGAGGCTCCTGGGTCAGCCTCAGGAGCGGGATCACCAGCAGCCAGCCGGCACAGCCGAGGGCTGTCTGAAGGAGACCGCGCCGGCTCCGCAGCGCTGTGCGAGGCGTGGTCGGCGGTTCGAGCGCCCTCAAAGAAAGATCACCGTGATTGACATCTCGCTGCAATCTAGGTGCCGCGTGCCAGGGGCAGTATTCTGCGGCCGTGGGACTGCGGTTCGAGACGCGTGGGTCCGACTCGGTGTGGGTCGACACTGTGTGGACGTGTGCCAGTGAGCGGGTCACGGCGATGACGTCCGTTGCGGGCGTGCGGTGGGGGCTCGTGTTCTGGGAGCAGGGCGGCCGGCAGTACGCAGGCGTCACCGGTCCCGAGACGCGGACCGCCACGGCGCCGGTGCCCGAGGGTGCGACCTTCATGGGCATCGACTTCGCCCTCGGCACCTCGTTGCGGGCCGTGCCCACGCCGGCGCTGGTCGATGGTGGGATCGGGCTTCCCGACACCACGCGTCGGACCTTTCGGCTGGACGGCGGGCGGTGGGAGACGCCCGGACCTGATGATGCCGAGGCCCTGGTCGAAGCGCTCGTCCGGGCCGGGATCGTGGTTCGTGATCCGCTCGTCGCCGACGTGTTGCGGGGGCACTGCCCGGACCTGTCGGCGCGTACGGTCGAGCGGCGGTTTCGGGCTGCGACCGGGTTGACGCGGGGTGCGGTCCGGCAGATCGAGCGGGCGCGTACGGCCGCCGAGTTGCTGGCCGCCCGGCACCCGGCCGCAGACGTTGTCAGCAAGCTGGACTACTTCGACGAGCCGCACCTCGCACGGGCACTTCGCGCCTATGTCGGGCGTACAGCGGGGCAGTTGCGGGAAGGTGCGGGCGGAGTGATCGCGCTCAGTGTTTGACGTCGTAGATGAGTTTGAGGATGCCGTTCTTGTAGGTCTCGGACTCGCGCAGGGTGAGCATGTGCTTGTCGCGGTCGGCGCGGTCGAACAGGCTCTTGCCGGCGCCGAGCAGGACCGGGAAGACGAGCAGGTTGTACTGGTCGATCAGGCCCGCGTCCGCCAGCCGCCGGGTCAGCTCCGCGCTCCCGTGGATGAAGATGCCGCCGCCTTCACTTTTCTTGAGCGCGGCGACGTCCTCGGTCGAGCGCAGGATCGTCGTCGGGCCCCAGCCGTCGACCAGGGCTTCTTCGGGCAGGGTGCTCGACACGACGTACTTGGGGAGGTCCTTGTAGTCGGCGTGGTCCTCCGAGCCGGGCCAGGTCGAGGAGAAGGCCTGGTAGCTCTGGCGGCCGAACATCAGGGCGGTGGTGTCGGCGAGTTCGTCGCCCTTGAGGGTCCAGGCTTCCGGGACGAATTCGAGGTCCTTGAACACCCAGCCGGCGCTGCGGTGCTCCTCGCCCGGGCCGCCGCCGGGCGAGTCCACGATGCCGTCCAGCGACATGAAACCGGTGTAGACCAGGTTACGCATTTTGTCTCCTCGGTAGGCGCTGTGCCCACGCTAGATGTCGATCTCGGCGGCCGTCTTGGACAGAAACGACAGCGGTGATGGAGGCTACTTATCGCATTGCCGAGCAGACCAGTCACGCCGCGCACTGGGCGAGGGTCACGACTTGGGTAGAAGTCGCGGCGGCGGACAGTGTCAGTGTCGGTGATCAGGCGTTTGCTTGGCGCGAGTTTCCGCCGGGTCCTGAGGAAGAGGGCATGAACGCCGCGGCGATCGACGGGGTTCGCCGCGCACTCGGTGAGCTGCCGGCCGGCCGTCCCGCGTACCGGGTGATCGTGACCAAGATCGAGGATGCGCCGGCCGACACCTGCCTGGACGACATCATGCGGGCTGCGATGCACGCCACCTGGGCCGCTCTGGCCCAGGCTTGAGCTGCCCCCACGGCGACGCCGGGTTTCGGCAGAATGACCTCCGCCAATGTCGGTCGAGCAAGTCAGGCGGAAGATGCGAACAGTTGGACGAGTGCTTCACGGCACCGCGGCGGCGATCCTCACCGCGGTGCTGGCGGTAACCCTTGCCCCGCAGCCGGCCCAGGCGGCGATCGCCGTCATCGGGACCGTCTACAAGGAACCGCAGCCGTACGAGGCGCGGTTCCCGGACATCATCAAGCTCGACGACGGCAACCTGATGGCGGTCTGGCACCGCGCCGAGCTCCATGTCGGGACCGTCGAGAAGCCGGCGAACGGCACGATCCAGCTGTCGATCTGGAACGGCACCGTGTGGTCGGCGCCCGTTCTCGCCCTGGCCCATCCGAGGTTCCTGGGTGACGTCGACATGCGGGACCCGAAGCTGGCCAAGATGAACGACGGTCAGGTGATCATGACCTACTTCGTCGGGGCCAAGCTGTACTACTCGTACTGGCGTGAGGGCTGGACGCGGTTCACCGACCCCCTGCAGCTGACGATGCCCGGCGCTCCGGCGTCGATGGCCAGCCACGGCAGTGTGCTTCCGCTGCAGCAGGGCGGTAACCCGACCGACCAGGTCCTGGTCCCGTTCTACTCCTCGGGCACCGAGGGCGGCGCGTTCTACCTGCGCGCCACCTATCACCCCAACCAGACCGAACGCCTGGAGCCGACGTTCGTCAAGCGGATCATCAAGAACGACAACCCGGTCGGCCGCCGGTACACCGAGCCCAGCTTCGTGCAGATCGGCGAGAAGATCGTGGCCGGGATCCGTTCGGAGAACAAGGTGGACGGCAACGACGAGCTGCAGGCCCGGCCGCTGGCCATCGGCCGGTGGGACGCGCACGACGACACCACCAATCCCACGTTCGAGCTGTTTCAGCTGGGCGCCGGGAACCCGGTGCTGGCCAGCTCTCACCACCTGCTGAAGACCGTGAAGAACGGCCAGGAAAAGATCTTCTTCACGTACGGGAACCGCTTCACACCCACCCGGCGGCCCACCTACGGCATTATGATCGACAATCCGCTGGCCACCTGGACCGGCACGTCGCGGCTGCTCTACGACTCGGGTGCCTACGACCAGGCCAATCCGAGCTCGGTCGAGGCGGCTGAAGGCTGGTACTGGACGCTGGCCTTCAACGCGAACCCGGGCTCGACCGACAACGGGCGGCTCCTGATGGTCCGGAGTCTGCACACCGACTACTGAACAATGACGGAGCCCGTGCCCTCCGACAGGAACGAGGCGAGGCGCTGCCCCTCCTCGGTGACGGCGGTGCGATCGGCCCGGGACAGGCTTCCCAGTGGCGCGACCTGGACGGTGTCGGCTTCGACAGTCCAGGTCGCGGCCACGCGGCCGTCGACCAGAACCAGCCGGTGGCCCTGCACCGACAGGCCGCGGTGGCCTTCGTCGATGATCCGGTTGCGGTCGTGATAGCCGAGGACGGCGTTGTCGAAGGCCGGCAGGAACCGCACCGGGGCCGGGATGTCAGCGTCCGGGCGCGGTGCGTCGGGCAGGTCCAGCAACTCGCGGCCGCGTTCGTCGCGAAAGGTGATCAGTTCCTTGCGGACGGCCGAAACAGCGGCGGGCAGCCCCGCGAGACCGGACCAGGCGCGGACGTCGGCCGTGGCCGCGGGACCGAAGGCGGCCAGGTAGCGCTTCACCAGCGCCTGACCCACCGGGTCGGTGCTGTCCGGGTCCGGCGGGTCGATCTCCCGGCCCAGCCAGGCCTCGAGCGGGACGTTGCGCACTCCCCCTTTGGTACGCCACAAGCCCCGCGGCGGCATCTGCACCATCGGGATGAGCCCGGCGATCAACATCTCTCCGAGGGCTCGCGGCCCCGGCTCAGGCCAGCGCTCGGCCATCGCGCGGGCGAGCTCGGACATCGTGCGCGGTTCACCGTCGGCCAGCAGCGCGCGGCCCGCCGCCTCGAGCTCGGCGAGGTCCACGCCGGCGAGTTCCTGGCGGTAGACCCCGAGCACCCGCTGGCGCAGCATCGGGTCGTGGCGCGCCCGCCAGGCCAGCACGTCGTCGGCGGTGAGCAGGTGGACCGTACGCCGCATGAGGTGGGTGCGGACCACACGCCGGCCGGTCAGCAGCTCGGACAGTGAAGCCGGGTCGAACGCGCGCAGGCGGGACCATAGCCCGGTGAACGGTTCCTGAGGCTCCTGCGCCTGCAGGCCGCCGAGGTGCGCGACCGCATCGAGGACGGGCAGGTCGCTGCGGTCGAGGAGCAGCTGCCGGGCCAGTGTCGCGCGGTTGAGCGCTCGGGTGGTCAGGACGTTCACCGGACCACCATCGCAGGAGCAGCGGTCAGAAAATGTCCTCTTCTTCGGAGCAAATTTGTGTCGATCCCGGGACCGCGCCGTTCGTCAGTCCCTCGGAAGCACCGATCAAGAGGAGGATCAGCCCATGCGGTACGTCATGATTCTGACCGGGGACGAGTCGAACTGGTTCGACCCCGAGCAGGCCGAGAGCCTGATGGACGAGGTCGGCACCTGGTGGGAGAAGTGGCACCAGGAGGGCAAGATCGTCAAGGGTGGCGCCGAGCTGCAGCCGTCGAGCACCGCCAAGACCGTCGGCCCGGGCGCGGACGGCAAGCCCACCGTCACCGACGGGCCGTACCTGGAGATCAAGGAAGTTGTCGGCGGTTTCATCCACGTCGTCGCCGACAACATCGACGAGGCGGTGGCTGTGGCCTCGGGCTGGCCGGGCATCCGCCTCGGTGACCGGGTCGAGGTCCGACCGATCATGGAGCGTTAGGCGCCGAGGTTGTCGAGGCGGCGGGCGAGCAGGTCACGCTCGGCCGGATTGGTGGCCAGGGCCAGCGCCCGCCGCGTCGCCTCGACGGCTTCCTCCTTGCGTCCGAGGCGGAGCAACAGGTCGGCACGGGTCGCGTGCCACAGCCGGTAGCCCTCGAGCCGCTCGGCCAGCGCGTCCACCTCCGCCAGCGCGACCGCCGGGCCGTCCACAAAACCCAGCGCCACGGCCCGGCTGAGCAGTACCACCGGCGACGGGCGCAGCATCCGCAGACTGTCGTAGAGCGTCCGGAGCACACCCCAGTTCGTCTTCTCGTACGACGGCGCGAGCGCGTGCTGGGCTGCGATCGCCGCCTCCAGCTGGTACGGGCCCGGCCGGTCGTACGCGGCAGCACGCGCGAGCCGCCGCACCGCCGCGTGGATCAGGCTGTGGTCCCAGGCGGAACGGTCCTGGTCCTCGAGCAGCACCAGGCGCTCCTCGGCGTCAAAACGGGTGGCCGCCCGCGCCTCGTGCAGTTCCAGGAGCGCGGCGAGCCCCGCCACCTCGGGTTCGGCGGGCATCAGACCGGTGAGCTGCCGGGCCAGGTCGAGCGCCTCGCGGGCCAGGTCACGGCGCTGGGGCGCGTCACGGGACGTGGCCAGGTACCCCTCGTTGTAGATCAGGTAAAGGACGGTGAGCACCGCCGGCAGCCGGGCGGCGTACTCCTCCGGCTGTGGCACCTCGACGCGGACTCCCCGGTCGCGGAGCAGCCGTTTGGCCCGGACGAGCCGCTGCGCCATCGTCGCCTGCGGCAGCAGGAAGGCGGCGGCGACGGTCTCCGCGGGCAGCCCGGCGACGGCGTTCAGGGTGAGGGCCATCTGCGCCGGCTCGGCCAGCGCCGGATGACAGCACGCGAAGATCAGCGCCAGCCGGTCGTCGCCGGACGGCTCCGGCGGCGGCGTCCGCGCCAGCACCGCCAGTTTCTCCCGGCCGTTGGCCTCACGACGCAGCCGGTCGACGGCCTTGCGCCAGGCGGTCGTCACCAGCCACCCGGACGGATTTTCCGGTACGCCCTCAGCATCCCACCGCAGCAACGCCTCCGCGACGGCGTCCTGCAGCGCCTCCTCGGCCCGGTCCAGATCCCCGAGGCGGCGCGCGAGCACACCGAGCATCCCGGCGGCGTCGGAGCGCCAGACCTGATCGAGTACGTCACTCACGGGCCCAGTCTCCCCCTGAAGCGGCGGTGCGGCCCGTGGCTACCCTGTGCGGCATGGGGGTTCCAAGCGCTCACGGAGATGGCACGCCGACCGAGCCCAGGCCCAACTTCATTGAAGTCGGGCCTTCGCGACGCCGTCTTGCTGTCCTGATCGTCGCGGGGGTCCTGGCGCTCGCCGGTTGCGGCAGCGGCGGTCCAGCGGAGCCGGCGGGTGCCCCAGCGGTCCGCACCCAGGCTCAGGCCCGCGCCGACGTCGCCCGTTACGCCGGTCAGACCGCCGGCATCATCCGCACGATGACCACCAACCCGGTCGTGACCGTGGCGGCCTGCGCCGGCGGGCTCTACAGCGTGCAGGCGGTCTACCGGCTGCCGCTCTACGTCACCCGGCACGCCAAGGCCCGGGCCACCCTCCGCGCCGCCTGGCTCGCCAACAAGCTGCCCATCACCCTCGACATCACGGTCGACGGATACCGCGGCGCCATCTCTACGATCACGCCGGACGGATACACGATCGACGTCGTGACCATCACTCCCCGCCCGCGGGCCCTCTCCCTGCAGGTGCGGTCGCCCTGCCTCAAGAAGCCCTAGGGGGTGTCTGGTGGATCACGGCGAGTCTGCGGCGAGGTCCAGGTTTCGCGTCGCAAGTGGGCCGGAAGGTCGCATACCGGTGTTGTATGTGGCCTTTCGGACCGCGCAGCGAGGCGGAAGCTGGGCCCGGCGCAGGCCGTCGTGATCCACCAGACACCCCCTAGTAGTGCTTTGTCATGGTCCTCTTCCCGCGCGGGTTTTTCGTTGCGGAAAGCGGGTTTGGCAGGTCGGGCAGGTGCCGATGAGGCGGGCCAGCAGGTGTTGCAGGCGTCGGAGTACGGCGTAGAGAGTCATTCCGGCGCACGGGTTTTTGGGTCCAGGCGTTGCAGGGTGAGAAACGCGTGAGCGGCGGAGACCAGGGTGGTGTGGTGGTGCCAGCCTTGCCAGGTGCGGCCTTCGTAGTGGTCCAGGCCGAGCCCGGTTTTGACCTCGCGGTAGTCGTGTTCGATGCGCCAGCGCAGCTTGGCCTGCCTGACGAGGTGCCGATATGGGGTCGTGGCGGGCAGGTTCGACAGCCAGTAGCGGGTCGGTTCCGGCTCGCCGGGTGGCCATTCGGCGATCAGCCACCGCACGGGCAGGTCTTCGTCGAAGCCGACGGCCCGGCGATGCACCAGGCTGGCGGGACGCAGCCGCAGGAACACGAAACTGCCGCCCATCTTCCGGGCTTTGCCGGCCCGGCGGCGTGAACCCTCGCGCCAGGTGACCCTGCGAGTCGCGTCGCGGCCGGCGGCCAAGACGTGGGTTTTGAGGCCGGGTGCGGCTTGCCGGTAGATCAGCGGCGGCCGCCGGCCAGCACCCTTATACGGGGGTGAGGTGCGCTGGGCGTCGATGGTGAAAGCGGTATGCGCGCAGTTCACGCCGACGACGTAGCTCAGGTTCCGGTCCTCGAGACCTTGGCGGAACTCAGCGGCGTCGCCGTAACCGGCATCAGCGACGATCAACGGCGGCGTCAGCCCCCACCCGCGGGCTTCATCGATCATGTCCATGCCCAGACGCCACTTCTCGCGATGCACGACGTCGTCCGGCATTCCGGTTTTGCGGCGGCGCTCGGGGGTCTCGGAGGTGGCCTTGTCGCTGGCCGGGTCCCAGGACTCGGGAACGAACAGCCGCCAGTCGACCGGGCACGACGCGGTGTCGGTGACCAGGTTCAGGCTGACTCCGATCTGGCAGTTGGTCACTTTCCCGGCCGTGCCGGTGTATTGCCGGGTCACACCCACCGACGCGGTACCGTATTTGAGCCAGCCGGTGTCGTCCAACGCCCACGCAGCCGGGACGATCGCCTCGTCCATCCGCACCGCCAGCCGTCGGCGCACCAACGCGGCATCCCACGGACTGTTGGTGACGAAATGGTTCAACGCCTGTTCGTGCGGCCCGGCAAGCCGGGCCGCCATCGGCTGGATCGACTTGCGACGACCGTCCAACATCAGACCGCGCAGGTAATGCTCGGCGCGCTCCTGCCACCGCGACCTGGTCAATGAAGCGAACACATCCGCCACGAACGCGTCCAGATCATCGGCCAGTTGCTGAACCTCAGCAGTGTCCATCCCTCCAGGACACCAAGATCAGCATTGATATGTCACCGTCACCCACCCAAAAGATGACAAAGCACTACTAGATCCGCAGGCGGCTGCGGAAGTCGTTCTTCAGGGTGTCGGGAAGGTCCAGGTCGAGGTAGGCACGCAGCTCCTCCGGCTCGTGGAGCCAGGAGTGGTAGCTCTCCGCGATCGTCACGCCGTGGGACGGGCGGTCGAGGATCTCGACACGATCGCCGGCCTGGACAAAACCGGGCTGGACCACCCGCAGGTACGCGCCCGGTTTGCGTTCCGCGCCGAAGCGTTTCACCCAGCGGGGCTCGCCCATCTTCCACTGGAACGTCGCGCACGGGATGCGGCCGAACGTGGTGGCCAGGATCAGCTCGTCGCCGATCTTCCAGGTCTCGCCGAGGAACGCGCCGTTGACGTCGAGGCCTTCGGTGGTGAGGTTCTCGCCGAACAGGCCGTTGGTGAGCTTGCGGTCGAGCTCACCTTCCCACCAGTCGTAGTCCTCCCGGGCGTACACGTAAACGGCCTGGTCGTTGCCGCCGTGGTTGTCGATGTCGAAGATCTGGTCGCCGACAAGACCACTGTGGAGGCCGGTGGTTTTCGGGCCCGGGGCGCGGACCTCGACCGGGTGGTCGACCGGCTGCTTGTTGATGCCGGTGGTGCCGACACGCTTGGCGTCAGTTTTCTCCGGCACGGCGAGGTTGACCTGCAGGACGGTGGCGGCAGTCATCGGACGAACTCCACGAGGGTGCGGTCTTCGATCGGCGTGAAGCCGATTCGCTGGTAGAGGGCGTTGCTCGTCGGATTGGCCAGGTCGGTGAAGAGAACCACGTCCGTCGCCCCCGCGTCCAGGGCGGCCCGGCTGACCGCGGTGGTGATCGCGCCGGCGTAGCCGTGGGTGCGGTGCTCGCGCGGCGTGTAGACGGCCTGCACGCGGACCATGCCGGCCTTGTTGCGGGTCAGCCCGGCCATCGAGACCGGCTCACCGTTCACTTCCCAGAGCGACAGGCCACCGTACGAGAGCTTGTCGTCGACGAAGTCCCCGGTGTGCTGCGGCAGCTCGCCGATCTCCCGCTGGAAGGTTGTCATCCAGGCGACGAGCAGGTCGCGGTCCTCGGCTCCGGCGACACGCGCCGCACCCGGTGCCGCCGGCGTCGGCGGCACCAGCGTGCCGAGGCGGAAGAGCCGCTGGCGTCCCTTCTCGGCCGCCGTCGTGCCGGTGCGGCGCTGCCACTCGGCGGCGAAGGCCTCGACGGTCGCGTCCGGGCCGATGACGCTGGGCAGCTGCGTGTCCGCGAGAAGGGCGGCCAGGTCGGTGGCGTCGGCCGGGGACATCACGCTGAGCAGCGCGCTGTGTGGCGGCGTACGCAAAAAAGCGCCGTCGTCGCACCAGCCGAACATCGGAGGCTCGTCGCCGTAGGCGGCGGATCCGCGCTGCCGCACGTTGTCGGTCACCGTCAGGAGCACGGTGTTCTCGACGGGCCGCGAGCGCAGGAACTCGCCGGCCCCGGCCAGGAAATCGTCGACGTTGTCCGTGATGTGCCAAGCCATGCCCTCATCCTGGGCCGGATGCAGGCGCGGCGCACTCTAATTCGGCAGGCCCCAGGCCTTCGCGATGCGGGCGAGCGAGTCCTGCCGGCTGGCCGGGTCGTACGTCGTGCCGGCCAGGATCAGCTCGCTGGCTCCGGTGCGCTCGACCAGCGCGTCGAGGTCGGCGACCACCTCGTCGGCGGTCCCCGCGTACTGGGTGCCGGGAAGTTGATCGAGAACGCTCCGGTCGAGGTCGGAGAGCTCGTAGTTCGCCGCCGTCTCCGGGGAGACGATCGGGCCGAGGCGGCCGGTCCGCAGGCTGAGCGCCATGATCCGGCTCGGGCCGGCGAGGAACTGCGCCTCCTCGTGGGTGTCGGCGGCGATCACGGACGCGCTGACCATGAGGTGCGGCTCGGGGAACCGCGGCGACGGCTTGAATCCGGACCGGTACAGCTGCGCCGCCGTGTCCACATCGGAGCTCATCGCGAAGTGGTACGCGTAACAGAACGGCAGCCCCAGCGCGGCCGCCACCTGGGCGCCGTACGTGGAGGAGCCGAGCATCCAGACCTCGGGGAACGTCTCGGGGACCGGGGTCGCCTGCAGCCGGCTGATGCGTTCGGGGGCGACCCGGTCGTCACCGAGCAGCGCCAGCACCATGCCGAGGTGGTCGGGGAACTGCTCGACGGTCAGGTGCGGCGAGACACCGCGCAGCGCCGCGGCGGTGGCCTGGTCGGTGCCGGGGGCCCGGCCGATGCCCAGGTCGATGCGGCCCGGGTGCAGCGCCTCGAGCAGCGCGAACTGCTCGGCGACGACAAACGGCATGTGGTTGGGCAGCATGACCCCGCCGGAGCCGAGCTTGATCCGGTCGGTCTTCGCGGCCAGGTGCGCGATCAGCACCGGCGGCGACGTCGACGCGACGGCGGGCATGTTGTGGTGCTCGGCGACCCAGAAGCGCGAGTAACCGAGGTCGTCCGCGGTCCGCGCGATCTCGGTCGTGCCGCGCAGGGCGTCGGCGCTGTCGTGGCCCTCGCGGACGGTGGCGAGGTCGAGCACGGACAGGGGTACGCGACTCATGAGCTGATCCGTTCTGCAGGGTGGACGAAGTCGAAGCCGGCGGCGAGGTGCGCGTGCAGTCCGGTGATGCCGGAGGTGGCGTCCCAGTGCGGGCAGGCCGTGTTCAGCACGGTGCGGGCGGCGTTGACGGTGAGGTCGAGGCGGAGTGCATCGAGGCCGGCGCGGGTGGCGGCCCATTCGCGGACCACGTCCCAGAAGCGGTCGGCCACCTCGCGGGAGCAGCCCGACAGCTCGGGCGACGCCAGCCGGACGCGGCGCTGCAACAGCATCCGCTCGGCGGCGGCGGTGGTGTAGCCGATCAGCAGCTCGCGCAGGGAGTCCCAGAGCGGCTCGTCCGGCGGGCGTTCGTCCAGCAGCGCGGCCCAGAGCGCGGCGTCGTCGGGATCGGGGTCGAAGACCACCGACTCCTTGTCCGCGAAGTAGTTGAAGAACGTCCGCCGCGAGATGCCGGCGGCGGCCACGATGTCGTCGATCGAGACGGCGTCGAAACCGCGCTCGGTCATCAGCCGCAGCGCGGTGGAGTGCACAAGACGCCAGGTCTCGCGCTTCTTGCGCTCACGGACGGGACTGGGGGCGATCACACGTCCGACCGTACGCCGGTTGCACTCGGTGCAACTTGCACTCAGTGCATGAACTGCGCCACACCTCTTTCGGGGTACGCCCTCCGCGGGGCCACGCCTGCTGATCGGGTCGAGGGGCGGGAGCCCTTGGATCAAGACGACGGTCGAACGTCCGATTAGTCGGTTGAAGTCTTGAATAGCCGTTTGTGATGGGTTTTTCTGGGTCGGCACCAAGTCCTCCGAGCCTAGGAAAATCCCATGTCATCACCACGTCGTCTGTTGCAGACGATCTCCGTTGCGGTTGCCGCGGTTGTTGTGTCCACCGTGGTCGGTGTCGCCCAGCCGGCCTCGGCGGATGTCTCGTCAGCGGCCGCCCCGGTCACGCTGGCGTCCACCCCGAGCGGGAACGGCTACTGGATCGCCGCCCGGGACGGCGGGGTGTTCGCCTTCGGCGACGCGCCGTTCCACGGGTCGATGGGCGGGAAGCCGCTGAACGCCCCGGTGACCGCCATGGCCGTCACCAAGACCGGCCGCGGGTACTGGCTGGTGGCGACCGACGGCGGGATCTTCTCCTTCGGGGACGCGCAGTTCTACGGCAGCATGGGCGGGAAGCCGCTGAACAAGCCGATCGTCGGCATGGCGGCCACACCGAGCGGCGCCGGCTACTGGCTCGTCGCCTCCGACGGCGGCATCTTCGCCTTCGGCGACGCGCAGTTCTACGGCAGCATGGGCGGAAAGCCGCTCAACAAGCCGATCGTCGGCATGACCGCAACACCCAACGGCGCCGGCTACTGGCTCGTCGCCTCCGACGGCGGCATCTTCGCCTTCGGCAACGCGCAGTTCTACGGCAGCATGGGCGGAAAGGCGCTCAACGCCCCGGTGGTGGGCCTTTCCCGCAGCACGGCCGGTTACCGGATGGTCGCGTCCGACGGCGGGGTGTTCTCCTTCGGCGATGCACCGTTCCACGGGTCGATGGGCGGGCAGTCACTGGCCGCACCGATGGTCGGCATCGCCTCGCACCCGGGCGGCGGTTACTGGATGCTCGGGCTGGACGGCGGCGTGTTCTCGTTCGGCACCGCGCGGTACTTCGGACGGGTCGTCTACAAGACGTCCACGTCGACCGGTGGCTCGGTGCCGCCGTCCCGGGCGTACGCCCTGCTGCTGCCCCGCAACACCGTCACCGCGGCCAAGCTCACCGCCAAGCACCACGACTACCCGGCGGTCGACATCACCGAGCCGGTCGGCACGCCGTTCTACGCCGTCATCTCCGGTTCGGTGACCAACTTCAACGACGCCAAGTGCGGGTACGGGGTCCAGCTCGTCGGCGATGACGGCGGCGTGTACGTGTACTGCCACGCGTCGCAGCGTTCGGCCGCGAACGGGGCGCGAGTGGCCGCCGGCACGCAGCTGGGCCAGAGCGGCGGCGCGAGGGGCGCTGCCGGCGCGGGCAGTTCGACCGGACCGCACCTGCACCTCCAGCTGAAGTACCCGGCCGGTCAGCTGCGCTGCCCCCAGCAGCTGCTGCTGGCGACGTTCAACAACACCACTCCGCCGGCGCTCACCGCCCTGCCCACCTCGGGCTGCACCGCCTGACGGACACAGAGATGGCCCGCGTCGCAGCGACGCGGGCCATTTCCGTGGAGCTAGACCTTGCCCCAGATCTGGTTGGACGTGGCGGCACAGTCCCAGAGCTGCAGCCCGGCGCCGTTGCTGCCGTTCCAGTCCTTGATGTCCACGCACCGGCCCGAGGAGACGTTCTTCAGGGTCCGCTCGGCGGTCAGGGTGAACCGCTGCACCGGGTTGGTGTTGCAGTCGGTCAGCTGGATGCGGGTGCCGTTGGCGAGTGCGCCCCCGGCCGGGTCCATGCACTTGCCCATCGCCCGCAGCGTGCCGTCGCCCTCGAACTTCCAGGTCTGCGCGGCGCTGGTGTTGCAGTCGTACATCTGCAGGAGCGACCCGGAGTTGGGCACGCCGCCCGGGATGTCGATGCAGCGGCCGCTGAAGTTGGACTGCAGCCGCGTCCCGCCGGTGGCCGGCGGTGTTGTCGTCGGCGGTGTTGTCGCCGGGGGCGGGGTCGTGCCGCCGCCGTCACAGTCGTTCGTCGACACGACGTTGTCGGTGTGGGTCGTCCCCGCCGACCGGTACGCCGCGATCGTCGCACTCGCCTGCGCAGGCGTCAGCACCTGCTTCTTCGCGTGGTAGAGGTAGTCGACCGACTGCTGGTAGACCGACGTGCCGCTGCTGTGCCCGGCGAGGTCGATGAACCACTGGTTGAAGTCGATCGACATGTTCTGCCGCGGGTAGACCTTGCCGGAGTGGTCACCGACCTGCACACCGTCGATGAAGTACTTCACGTGACCGGCGGACACGGTGGCCATCACGTCGTGCCAGCCGTTGATGCTGCGGGCCTGCTGGCTGTGCTGGTTGTCCGCGTACCAGGGATCGGCGACGTAGGTGTACCAGGTGGTCTGGTAGTTGATCGGGCCCGCCTCGCCCCAGCCGCCGTTGGGCAGGTACTCCGAGAAGTCCATCTCCGAGTACGTCGGGTCCATCGGGGCCGCCAGCGGCGAGATCGTGTAGAAGGTCTGGTTGACGTGGTCGCCGTCGGGGCCGCTCACCGGCGCGTCCGCGAACTTGATGCGCGCCAGGTAGGTGCCCTCGAAGAAGCGGCGGTTGCTCTGCGAGAACTCCGCGTGCGAGGTGCCGGCCGCGGTGCCGTTGGTACGGGCGGTCAGCTGGGCGACCTTCTGACCGTCCACAGTGGGGAACGCCACGTTGTCGGCCAGCCACGACGCGCCGGGCACGCCGGGTCCGCCCGCGTTGCCGCGGATGCTCCAGCCCCGCTGGCTCAGTGCTGCGTCCGTACGCGATGAGTAGTTGAAGTCGTCGAACAGCACGCCGCAGGCGGCGGCCGCACTGCTGCTGGGCGCGGCGGCGATGCCGACGGCGGCGAGAGCCGCGGCGGTGGCGGCGACGGTGGCGCTCACGGCGATTCTGCGTTTTGTGCCCATGGGGGGAGGGCTCCTCGAACTCGGGGGGAAGGACTTACCAGTGGTAAACCGATAACACTCCTTCCAATTGCCCTCGTCAATAGGTTGAGCCTGAGGTGCTGCTTAAATCAGGGTGTGGCAAAACGAAGGCCTTGCCGGGAAGCTGACCACTGGACAACATGGACGTCGTGGTGATGCGGCGGGCCGAGGTCCGGGAGAAGCTGCGCGAGCTGATCGACTCGTGCGAACCGGGTGACGCGCTGCCGTCGGAGCGTGACCTCAGCGACGACTTCGGCGCGTCACGGCCGACGATCCGCGCGGCGATCGAGGAGTTGGCCCAGGAGGGCCTCCTCGTGCGGCGGCACGGTCGCGGCACCTTCACCAACCACCGCAAGATCTCCCAGGAGGTCCCCGCGGCGGCCGCCCTGCCACCGGCCGAGGGCGAGTGGGACAGCGAGGTGCTGGAGTTCGGGGTCGTGTCGGCCGGCGCCCGGCTCAGCATGCGGTTGCAGGTCTCCCCCGGCGACGACGTGATCCGGGCGCTGCGGCGGCGGGTCGTCGACGCCGCCCCGATCGCCCTGGAGGAGATCCGGCTGCCGCTCAGCATCGCCCCCGGACTGACCGCGGACGACTTCGCCGCCGGATCCCTCTACCGCCACCTGCGCGAACGCCACGGCATCACCCCGGCGACGGCGGTGCAGACAACCGAGCCGACCGTCACCGACGCGATCGAGTCACGGCTGCTGGGGGTGCCGCGCTACTCCCCCGCCCTGCTCTTCGAACGCACGACGAGCGACACCCACGGTCGGGTCATCGAGTTCGCCCGATCCGTCTACCGCGGCGACCGGTACCGCATCACGAACCACCTGACGTTCGGGCCGGAGTCCGGCTGACCTCGCGGACTGCGGCCGGAGCGACGGCAACATCCGGGCCACGTCCGCGGCACTGCGCTGCCGGGCGGTCAGCAGCCGGTCGGCGCGCGCCAGAGCGCCGGCCGGCCGGGCCCCGACCAGCGCCGCCGCCATCGCGAGCCCACCGGCCAGGGCGAACGCCCAGCGCACCCCGCCCGGCCGGTCCACGATCACCCCGGCCAGCGCACTGCCGGCCGCACTGCTGACGATCGCCGTGGCCAGGACCCGGGTGTACGCCTCGTTCAGCGCGGCGCCCGGGGCGATCCGGCCGACCAGGTTGTTCTCCACGGTCAGCGCGGGTGCCATGGTGACGCCGCCGAGGACCAGGACGAGGCTCAGCGACCACGGACCGGACGCCCCGATCAGCAGGAGAAAACCGAACCCGACTGCCGCCAGCAGTACGGCGTACTGGCCGCACGGGTCCCGCCGCGGCCGGCGCGTGCCGAACCAGAGGCCGCCGATCGTGCTGCCCACACCCCAGACCCCGAGCAGCAGCCCGCCCAGCCCCGCACCACCACCGTGGCCGGCCGCGAAGGCGGGCACGCCCACGGTGACCGCCCCGAACGCACCACCGAGCAGCGCCACGCAGACCAGCAGCGTGCCGAAGCCGGGGACACGCCGCATCGAGTGGCGGCCGGGCGGGTGGCGTTCCTGCATCGCGGGCACGCGGGAAACCAGCAGACCGCCGGCGAAGGTGACCGCGGCGGCGACAAAGAGCACCGGCCCGTACCCGTCGGTGAACGTCGCCAGCGCGGCGACCAGCAGCGGGCCGATCACGTAAACGAGCTCGAACAACGAGGTCTCCGCAGCCAGCGCCGCCTGCCGGCGGGCGTGCGGTTCGCGGCCGGTCAGCCCGGTCCACACCCGGCGGATCGCACCGGTCAACGGCGGATAGGTGGCCCCCGCCAGCGCCGAGACGACCAGCACGAGCGGCAGGCCGGCCGTGGCGACCAGGGCCAGCAGCATCAGGATGGCGGCGTGGGCCGCAGCGGTGGCGCGCAGCACCTGGGCAGCACCGACACGGTCGGCCACCCGCGCCGCGACCGGGTTGGCGATCGCACCCGCGACGGCGTAACAGCCGACGGCGAGACCACCGGCGGCGTACCGGCCGGTGGCCTCCTCGACGAGCAACAACAGGGCGAGCGGCGTCATCCCGATGCCCAGCCGGGCGACCACCCCGGCGAGGAGCAACGTCGGGGCGTACGGGATTCGCCAGACCGTCAGGTACCGCACTGCTGCCAACACGACAGGAACGTAACGGACCTAAGCGGTCAGCAACGCATTCATCAGGCTAAAGAGGGACGTCAGGCGGCGGCCATCGCGGCACGCAGCCGCTCGGCCGCCCGCTCGTCGGCCCGGGCCATCGGACCCGTCGGCACCGCCGCGACCAGCGACGCCACCATCAGCACCACGGCCGCGAAGACAAACGCCCACGGCAACCCACCGGGCTGGTCGACGATCGCACCGGCCACCGCACCACCGGCCGCGCTGCCGGCAACCGACACGGTCACCACCCACGTGTACGCCTCGTTCAGCATCCCCGCGGGTGCGATCCGGCCTACCAGGTTGTTCTCGATCGTCAGCGCCGGAGCGATCGCGGCGCCCCCGACGGCCAGGGCAACCCCCAGCGCCAGCGGACCCGGCATGAACGCGAGCACCAGGAAACTGGCCGACACCGCGCCGAGCCCCCACGCGAACTGCCGGGGCAGCGCCATCGCAGGCCGCCTCGTGCCGAACCAGATGCCGCCGATCGCACTACCGACACCCCAGACCCCGAGCAGGACGCCACCGAGTCCGTCACCGCCGCCGTGCTGACCCGCGTACGCAGGGACGATCACCCCGGCCGCGCCGAACGCGATACCGAGAGCGGCGACACAGACGAGCAGAGCGGGGAACCCGCCGACCTTGAGCGGACCGAGCCCACGGGTGGCGTCGGCGTCCTCGTGCCGCACCCAGTTCCGCATGATCGGCAGCCGCGCGATCCACAGCGTCCCGGCAAAGGTCGCCACCGCCGCAAAGCCCAGCGCGGACGCCGGGTCACGGGTGATCACGATCAGCGCCGCGACCAGCATCGGGCCGAGCACAAAAACCAGCTCGAAGAGCGACGTCTCTGCGGCCATCGCCGCCTGCCGCAGCCCGTGCCGCCCGGACCCGACCGCGGTCGCATCGGTCCAGGCCCGCCGGATCGCGGCGGTCAGCGGCGGATAGGTGGCGCCGGCCAGCGCCGACACGATGAAGATGCCGGTCAGGGCCGCCTCACCACCCCGGCTGACCAGAAGCAGCCCGCCCAGGGCCAGCGGATGCAGGATCGAGGTCGCCAGCAGCACCGGCGACGGCCCGATCCGGTCAGCGACCCGACCTGCCACGGGACTGATCGCGGCACCGGCCAGGGCGTACATGCCGCCGGCCAGACCCGCGGCGGCGTAACTGCCGGTGGCCCGCTGCACGAGCAGCAACAAGGCGAGCGGGGTCATGCCGATGCCGAGGCGGGCCAGAATGCCGACTATCAGGAGGACCCGACCACCCGGCATCTGCCACACGCCAAGGTACTGACGCAACGCGGTCATCAGGCCCTACCTCCTAGCTGTATGAGACGAGCTCGTCTGCTGTAACGAGCGAAGCGCCCACCGAACCTAACGTCCGGTGGGCGCGTAACACATCCGAAATATGGGCTCTGTCGTCGACATCACCCCTGGCTCAGCGCTGGAACTGCACCGGCCCGTTGCCCGTGATCGCCGCCAGCTGCTGCAGCCGCTTGATCCGCTCCTCCATCGGCGGGTGCGTCGAGAAGAGCGACGCGATGCCCCCACCCCGCAACGGATTGGCGATCATCAGGTGCGCGGAGGTCGCCAGCTGACCATCGGCCGGCAAAGGCAACCGCTGCGCGCCGTACTGAATCTTCTGCAACGCACTGGCCAGCGCCAACGGATCCCGGGTCAGCGTCGCCCCGGACGCATCGGCCTGGTACTCACGGTTCCGGCTGATCGCCAGCTGAATCACCGACGCGGCCAGCGGACCGAGAATCAGCATGAGCAGCAGCGAAGCCGGGTTCGGCCCGTCGTCGTCATCCGAACCACCGAGCGGCAGGAAAATCGCCAGCTGCGCGAACATCGTGATGATCCCCGCCAGCGCGGCGGCAACACTGGAAATCAGAATATCGCGGTTGTAGACGTGCGAAAGCTCGTGACCGATGACACCCCTCAGCTCGCGGCGATCCAGCAACTGCGTGATCCCCACGGTGACCGCAACAGCGGCATTCTTCGGGTTACGCCCGGTCGCGAACGCATTCGGCTGCATGGCCGGACTGATATACAGACGAGGCATCGGCTGCCCCGCGTCCGTCGCCAACTCCCGCACAATCTGATAGAGCGCCGGGAACTCGGCCTCACTGACCGGCCGCGCCCGCATCGACCGCAGAGCAAGCTTGTCGGAGAAGAAATAACTGCCGGCATTGAGCGCCAGCGAGAGAACGACGGCAAACACCAGGCCGCCGCTTCCACCGATCCAGTACCCGACGGCAAGAATCATGGCGGTGAGCAAACCCAGCAGAGCGGCCGTCTTCAGACCGTTGTGATGGCTGTGCACGATGAACTCCCTCTCGAAGCGGACCGACAGGCCCACGTCTGATGGAACATCGCGACGGTAGGAATTCATCCATCGGTAGCTGTGACTTCGCTGTATGTGATCAAGGGCTGGACGTCCGGAAGCACGAACCCCCGCACGGTGGCTACGGAAACGGACCACAACGAGCGCCCCACAGTGCCAGCCCTTGACCTGACCCCAGCCAATCCGAAAGCCAGCAAGGGACACCAACCGCAGCCATGCACCAACACCACCCCACCGCCGGTGCCCGCAGTAAACGTCGACCACCTACAACCGCCAGCGGCGAAACCCCCTGGCCCACCGACTCGGCCAGCCGCCAAGGCCACCACCCCTGACCCCAGCCAAGATCACGCACCAGGGGGTGCGGTCACGCCGGCGGCAGCCGCCATCAGGGTGAGGGCGCAGGGGCAGCCAATCCCCAACCCGATCAAGATCACGCACCAAGGGGCAGGCGGCGGTGACGCCGGGTCGGACGTCAGGGGTGAGGGCAAGCGCGCGAGTGCAGGCTCGGGGTGACTGTTTCCCGGGAGGGTCAGGTCAGGGCAGGAGGCTGTCGAAGACCCACTGCGGAGCAAATCCAACAACAACAGCAACCGTCGCCGTCCCCGCAATGGCCGCCGCGACCGCCCGCGGAACCGCCACCCGAGGATGTGTAGCCGCCTGCAGAAGATTCGGGTCGGCAACGGACGTGATCAGTGGAATACCCACCGGCTGGATCGGGGCGTAAAGGCTCGCAGTCACCCGGATGTAATAGGCGAGAGCGATAACGGCGTTCAGAGCCACAACCCCGGCCAGCCACCCCCACCCAGAGTTGATCAGGGAGGCGATGACCGTCACCTTGGCGAAGAGGCCGGCCAGACCCGGGGGCAGACCAGCCAGCCCAGCGAACGACAGCACCAGCGCAGCGCCCAGCCAAGGATTTCGTCGCGCAGCACCCCGATAATCCGCCAGCTCACCGCCGTCGCCGTCCGGGCCGCGCAGAGCGACCACCACCCCGAAGGCGACGAACTCCAGCAGGACGAAGAAGACCGCGTAGGCGACAGCCGCCTGAACCCCGGCCCGGCCCACGGCGAGCGGCGCGAGGATGTAGCCGGCCTGAGCAACGGAAGACCAGGCCAGCAGCCGAACCATCCGGGTCTGCCGAAGCGCCACCAGGTTGCCGACCGTCATCGTCAGCACAGCCAGAACGGCCACCAGCGGACCAGTGTCGAGCCGCTGCACCACCGCGGCCAGCGCGATCACACCGCCGAGCTTCGAGGCCGTGGACAGGTAGGCAGCGACCGGTACGGGAGCGCCGTCGTAAGTCGCCGGTGCCCAAGCGTGGAGCGGCACGGCAGCGACCTTGAAGGCGAAGCCGATCACCAGCAGCGTCGCCCCGACCGAGCCGAGAGCTTCGACCGGACCACTGCCGCCGGTCAGCACAGCCAGGTGCAGCGCCCCCGTGGACGCGTAGAGAAGAGCAGCCCCGAGCAGCGCGAGGGCGGTCGAGACGACACTGACCAGGAAGAACGTGACCGCGGCGGAAGCCCCGGTGGTGGTCACACGCTCGCCCGGCGCGAAGCGGCGCAAGCCGACCAGCACGTACAGCGGGAGCGTCAGTGTCTCCAGCCCGACGATCAGCGTGATCAGGTCACCGGAGTAGGCGACGACCACACCTCCGGCCATCGAGCACACCAGCAGGAAGCAGAACTCTCCCGGCGGCGCGATCCCCTTCCGCAGGGCAGGTGCCGAGAGCGCCAGCACCCCGATGGTGAGCGCCGCGAACAGGACCGCTGCGACAGCGGCCTGGGGCGTGGCGATCCAGGAGCATTGCGGGCCGCTGCAGAACGTCGGCGCCGGGTCCAGGGCCAGGGCGACCGCCGCCGCGATCGTGGCGAAGCCGCCGGACACTGCCGTCGGGAGCACCCATTTACCGAAGGCGAGCTCCATCACCAGGACGAGCAGCGCCGTACCGCCGGCCGCGTAGAGCGGCAGCAGGGCGAAGTGGTTCACGGCCTGGGTCATGGGAGGGCTCCGGTCAGGGCGGCCACCGGGTCGGACGTGGCCGCGAGGACCAGGGCCGGTACCAGGCCGACCGCGAGGGCCAGCAGGATCAGCGGGGACCAGGCCAGCCATTCGGGGCGGGAGATCGGTGCGAAGCCGGCAACCGCGGGGGTCGCCGGTCCGTGGGTGACGCGGCGCAGCAGGCGGAGGAAGTAGGCGGCCGTCAGCGCGCCGCCGATCGCCGCCAGCGCCGCCAGGGTGATCCACAGGGGGCCCCCGCGTTCGGTGGCCGCGACCACCGCGAAGGCCTCACCCCAGAAGCCGGCCAGGCCGGGGAGGCCGAGGGAGGCGATCGCCGCGAAGCCGAGCAGGCCCGCCAGGCGCGGTGCGGTCTCGCGGAGGCCGCCGAGGTCGGCCAGCGAGCCGGTGTGGCCGCGGTCCTTGATCGCGCCGGCCAGGAAGAACAGCAGGCCGGTGATGATGCCGTGGGCGACGTTGCCGATCAGCGCGGCCTGGAGGCCGGTCACCGTCAGCGTGGCGATGCCGAGCAGGACAAAGCCCATGTGACCGACACTCGAGTACGCGATCAGACGCTTCAAGTCGGTCTGACGGAGGCACACCAGCGAGCCGATGATGATCGCTGCGGCGGCGAGGATGCCGAGGACGGGTGCGGCCCAGGCCGCGCCGAGCGGGGCCACGCCGACGCCGACGCGGATCAGGCCGTACGTGCCCATCTTGAGCAGGACGCCGGCGAGGATCACGCTGCCGACCGTGGGCGCCTCGGTGTGGGCGGCCGGGAGCCATGTGTGCAGCGGCCAGAGCGGCGCCTTCACCGCGAACGCGACTGCGAACAGTGCGAACGCGGTGTACTGCACGGTGCGGGAGAGGCCGGCGCCGCCGGTCAGCGTCATCAGGTCGCCGGTGCCGGCCGCGACGACCACGGTGAAGACGCCCAGCAGGAGCAGCACCGAGCCGAACAGCGTGTAGAGGACAAACTTGCGGGCCGCCCGGCGCCGGTCGGGGCCGCCCCAGCCCACGATGACCGCGTACATCGGGAGGAGGACAACCTCGAAGAAGACGAAGAACAGGACCAGGTCCAGGGCGAGGAACGTACCGAGGATGCCGACCTCGAGCACGAGCAGCAGCGCCGCGAGCGTCCGGCCGCGGCCGCCCTCCGGCACCTTCCACACCGTGTACGCACAGCACAGCGCCGTCAGCAGCCCGGTCAGCACCACCAGCGGGTACGAGATCGCGTCGACACCGAGGTGGAAGTCGACGCCGAGGGCGGGCACCCACGACACGTTGACGTCGGTCCACGGGAGCAGCCGAGGCTGTTCGACACCGAAGGCGGCCCAGCCGGAGCCCCGGACGGACGGCAGGGCCAGCAGCGCGGTCAGCACGAAGGTGACCGCCGCGAAGACGGTCGCGAGGATCCGGGCGCCGCGGTCGATGCGGGCCGGGAGCAGGGCGACGGCCACCGCACCGAGCGCCGGCACCGCGAGCACCGCGATGAGCAGCACCTGCGCGAACGTGCCGCCCGTGGTCACGTAGTCCCGGTAGATCATGAGCCGGCTCCGTAGATCGCCGCGACCACGCCCAGCACGAGAGCACCGGCGAGGACCGCGACGGCGGCCCGGGGCAGCGCCGCGCGGTGGGCGGTGGACAGGACCGTGCCGAAGCGGGTCGCCGAGGTGCCGGTGCCTTCGACGGCGGCGTCCACGACACGTTCGTCGACGATGCGCAGGGCGGTGGCGAACGCGCGTACCGGGCGTACCAGGAAGCGGTCCTGGAGGTCGTCGATCCGGAAGCCGGCGGCGAAGAACGGCCGCAACCGGCCCAGGGCCAGCGCCGGGTCGGCGCCCGGAGCGGTGTGCCACAGCCACCACGAGCTGCCCGCGCCCAGGGCGAGCAGCAGCATCGGGAGCACGACGCTCACCGAGAGATGCGGCGCTTCGAGCTCGAGCGCCGAGCGGAACGCGGGCACGAAGGCGATCAGGCCGAGCAGCGCGGCCGGCACCGTGAGCAGCAGGACCGGCCAGCGGATCAGGGCCGGTGGGTCGTGCGGGGCGCCGTCGCCGCGCTCGTACCGGGCGTCGTCGAAGCCGACGTGCCACTGCTCGGTGCGGGAGCGGGGGTGGCCGAAGAAGGTGCGCAGCAGCAGGCGGGTCGCGTACCAGGCGGTGATCGCGACGCCGAGCAGACCGGCGAGCCAGACCACCCAGCCGACCCAGGCCGGCGCCGGGCCGTGGCCCTCGGTGGCGTGGGCGGCGGCGACCAGGACGTTCTCCTTGGACCAGAAACCCGCGAGCGGGGGCAGCCCGGCGAGGGCGCCGAGTCCGATGACGAACGACCAGAACGTCACCGGCATGTGGGTGCGCAGGCCGCCCATCCGCGACATCAGGTTGGTGCCGACCGCGTGGATGACACCGCCGGCCGCGAGGAAGAGCAGCGCCTTGAAGGCCGCGTGGGTGAGCAGGTGGAACAGCGCCGCGGCGGGGGCACCGACCGCGAGCGCGCCGGTCATGTAGCCGATCTGCGACACCGTCGACCAGGCCAGGACCCGCTTGAGGTCGTCCTGGGCGGTGGCCGAGAAGGCCCCCAGCAGCAGGGTGATCGCCGCCATGACACCGAGGACCGCGAGCGCGCCGGGTGAGCGGGCGAAGAGCGGGAAGAGCCGGAAGACGACGTACACACCGGCGGCGACCATGGTCGCGGCGTGGATCAGCGCGGAGATCGGCGTCGGGCCGGCCATGGCGTCGGGCAGCCACGTGTGCAGCGGGAACTGCGCGCTCTTCCCGGCGACCCCGGCCAAAATCAGCAGCAGCGCGATCGTCAGGTGCTCGGGCGGGGCCGCCAGCACGTCGGCGATCCGGAAGCTGCCGGCCGAGACGCCGAGCAGCGCGATGCCGAGCAGAAAACCGACGTCGCCGACCCGTGTGACCAGGAACGCCTTCACGGCCGCGCGGGGCGCCTCGGGCAGCCGCCGGTCGTGCCCGATGAGCAGGTAGGAGCAGGCGCCCATGATCTCCCAGCCGACCAGCAGCAGGATCAGGTCGTTCGCGGCCACCACCATGAGCATCGCGCCGGTGAAGATGCTGATCTGCGCGGCGTAGGGGGCGTACCGGGGGTCGTCGTGCAGGTATCCGACCGAGTAGATCTGGACGAGCAGCGCGACGACGGTGACGGCCAGCGCGACATAGAGCGCGGCGGGGCCTAGCGAGACGCCGAAGGTGACCGGCAGGTCCCCGAACCGCACCACCTCGGCGCCGAACTCCACCGGGTCCGAGCCCGCCACCAGCAGAAACACCACTTCGGCGAGGGCGATGGCGGCGCCCGCGATGCCCAGGCCGGCGGCCAGGCGCCGTCGTGGCCGGCCGCCGTCGCCGGCCGGCAGCAGCAGACCGGCCAGACCGAGCAGCACCGGTACGCCGAACAGCGCCGTCCCGAAGACCTCAGCGATCACCGGGTGACCTGCCCGTCGGACTCGTGGTGGAGCTCGACCTCGTCGAGGTGCACCGCCTGACGCATCCGGTAGTACTGCAGCACGATCGCAAGACCGACACCCACCTCGGCGGCGGCCAGCACGATGATGAACAGGGCGAACACGCCGCCGGAGTACCCCGGGGGTTCGCCGTTCGGGTAGGCCCAGGCCTCGATCTGGACGCCGACGAGCGCGGCGCGGACCGAGGCGTCGGCCGTGATGAAGATCAGGTTGATGGCGTTCAGCATCAGCTCGACCGCCATCAGCACCAGGATCGCGTTGCGCCGGCGCAGGACGCCGTAGACGCCGAGCCCGAAGAGCAGGGCAGCCGTCACGTAGGGGATGACCGCGTGCATCAGGCGTTGTCCCCCTCGCGGAGATCCTGGCGCGCGCCGAGGTCGGGCCTAGACAGGACGATCGCGCCGACCAGAGCGGACAGCAGCAGGATCGAGAGCACCTCGAACGGCAGCACCCACTGCCCGAAGATCTCGGTGCCCATCCGCTCGGCGGTGCCCGGCGGGGGCAGGTCGTAGAGCGTCCAGCGGAACGCGTCGGCCAGCAGCGCCGCCAGGCCGAGGCCGACACCGCCGCCGACGATCAGCGCGGGCCAGGCCGGCCGGTCGAGATCCTTGGACGCGCCGATCGGGGCGCGGGTCAGCATGACGGCGAAGAGCAGCAGGACGACGACCGCTCCGACGTACACGAGGATCTGCACCCAGGCGACCAGCTCCGCGCCGAGGACGAGGTAGAGGCCGGCCGTCGCGCCCAGGCTGATCACCAGGTAGAGGCCGGCGCGGACCAGGTGGCTGGTGGTGACGACGGCAGCACCCGAACCGACCGCGACAGCTCCGAGCGCCAGCAACAACACGTCGGCGACGGTCACGGTGCCTGCTCCCGGCGTACGGGCGGGCGGGCGGTCTGCGCCGGGGTGGCCGTGCCCGGGCCGGCGGCCTTGCGGGCGGCGGTGGACTCCTCCTTCGAGGGCTCACCGAGCACGTCGTGGGCGGGCGGCGGCGGCACGGTCTGCATCCAGTCGCCGAGGCGGTTCTTGTCGTGGAGCAGGTCGAGGACGTCGGTCTCGGCGTACTCGAACTCGGGGGTCCAGTGCAGCGCGTCGAACGGGCAGACCTCGATGCAGATGCCGCAGTACATGCACAGGGAGAAGTCGATGTCGAACTTGTCGAGCACGTTGCGCTGCCGGGCGCGGGCCGCGCCGGGGACGACGACCTCTTCCTTGTGCGAGTCGATGTAGATGCACCAGTCCGGGCACTCGCGGGCGCACAGCATGCAGACCGTGCAGTTCTCCTCGAGCAGGGCGATGACGCCCCGGGAGCGCGGCGGCAGATCGGGCTCGACGTCGGGGTACTGCTGCGTGATCGTGGGCTTGACCAGCGTCTTGAGCGTGACGGCGAGGCCGTTGATCAGGCCCTTACCCGGCGTCGGCCGCTCTCCGTGGTCGCTCATGAACGCATATCCTGCCCGGTCCCGCGGACGGAGGCGAGCACACCCCCGTTCTTGTCCCGCATCGTGTCCGGGTCGAGGGGTCCTGACCTGGTAGTTCCCGTCTGCACCAATGATCATTGTTCAGGGCTATAACATTTAAAGTCCTTTATATTGACGAACAGCGGTTTGATGCCGTCGTGTCCGGTTACCAGTGCGGTCGACAGTTCCTCACCCACCACATTGGAGGACACCCGATGACCCGCATCGCACCCCGCGCGGCCACGACCGCCGCGCTCGCCACCGCCGGCCTCGCCGGACTGCTCGGCGCGGCCGCGCAGCCCGCGGCCGCCGCCCCCAGCGCGCTGGCGACCCCGTGCGTGCAGAAGATCGCCGTCGTCAACAACGGCGGTTTTGTGATGAACTTCCAGGTCACGACCCGTGACGGGCAGCTCTCGGCCCCGACCGACGACTACCCGGTCAACCAGTGGCGCCTCGTCGACCTGACCTCCACACCGCTCGCCGAGGGTGTCGACGTGCGCCCGCTCGTGCACGCCACCGCCGGTGACGACGTGCTCGGTAACAACTTCGTGTCGTACTGCACCAACGGGCAGACGGCCACGTACACGGCCAGCGGCACCACGCTGAACTACACGGTCACCCTGCTGACCTGATCGGATGCTGCCGGGCGCCCCGTACGGGCGCCCGGCGGCCCCGGCTGTCAGTGCGAGCAGAGCGCCGTGTCGACGGTCTTCAGGACCGCGTTGTGCGCGACCTCCTCGGACGGCATCGCGGTCACCGCCACCGACACACCCCGGCCGTCCTCGGTGACACCACCCCGCGTTTCGTACCCGGGGATGTCACCGCCATGACCCCAGGCGACGCCGCCGCAGCTCAGCGGGAAGCTCATGATCCCCAGGCCGTACCGGGCTCCGGGCCACATCTCCGGGGCCTCCACCGTGGTACGCATCTCCTTCAGCTGCGCGGGCGGGAGCAACCGGCCTCCGACCAGGGCGCGGAAGAAGCTGTTCAGGTCCTCCGGCGTACCGATCATCTGACCGGCCGCCCAGCCCCAGGACGGGTCGAGGACCGTCACGTCGACCAGCTCGCCGGACTCGTCCGGGTGGTACCCGTGCGGGTGCCGCTCCCGGATGGACTGGTCGCCGACGCCGGGGAAGTACGTGTGCCGCAGACCGGCCTTGCGGATCACCCGATCGGTGATCTGCTCGGCGATCGGCCGACCGGTCACCTTCTGGACGAGCAGCCCCGCCACCACGTAGTTCGTGTTGCTGTACTCCCACTTCGCGCCGGGCGCGAACACCGCCGGGTGGGCGAGCGCCAGGTCCAGCAGGTCCCGCGGCTCCCAGTACGTGTGCTGCAGCGCGAACGACCCGTCGGTGTCGAGGTACTCGGTGTAGTTCGGCAGCCCGCTGGTGTGCTGCAGCAGCTGCCGGACGGTGATCTTCCGGCCGTCGATCCCCTCACCGCGGACCAGCCCCGGCAGGTACTTCTCGACGGGCGCGTCCAGCTCGACCTTCTTCTCGGCCACGAGCTGCAGAACCACGACCGACACGAACGTCTTCGTGTTGCTGCCGATGCGTACCTGACCGTTGACCGGCACGTTCGGACCGGCGGTCAGATCGCGGGTGTCGCCGTCACGCTCCCGGACAGCGGCCAGTGCACCGGGGAAGCCATGCTCGCTGACCAGAGCCCGCAGCTCCTGCCGGACCGGATCCCGCGGCGCCGCGCTGACGGGCTGGGCGGTGCCGATGACGCACGCGGTGACGACGGCCGCCGCCACCAGGTGTCGCAGAGACATGAAAGAACTCCTCGGGGTCTTGTTGTCGGGACCCTTCGAGCCTTCCGGTGCGCGGCCTTCGATTCGATCCGGCCAGTGGGCGTATCGAGGTAGGGCTGGCCCCCCTCTTACATCGCCACCTTGACCGCCGCGGTCAGCACCAGCTGGGCCAGCGCGACCGGCACCAGGACCAGCCAGCAGAGCCGCTGCAACTGATCCTCGCGCAGCCGCGGATAGGTGACCCGCAGCCAGATGACCACGAACGACACGGCGAAGATCTTCACCAGCGTCCAGAGCCAGCCGAGGTGCTCGGCTGCCGGCCCGTGCCAGCCACCGAGGAACAGCACGGTGGTCAGCGCGGCGATCACCACGATCCCGACGTACTCCGCGAGCAGGAAGAACGCGAACCGCAGGCCCGTGTACTCGGTCAGGTATCCGAAGACGAGCTCCGAGTCGGCGATCGGCATGTCGAACGGGGGACGCCGGATCTCCGCCAGGCCGGACACGAAGAAGACCAGCGCGGCGGGCGCCTGCCAGAGCAGCCACCACGGCGTCCACGCCTCGACGATGCCGGACAGGCTCAGCGTGCCCGCGGCCATGGCGACACTCGCCGCCGAGAGGACCAGCGGCAACTCGTAACCGAGCAGCTGCGCGGCGCCCCGCAGCCCGCCGAGCAGGCTGTACTTGTTGGCCGACGCCCACGCGGACATCAGCACGGCGACCACACCCACACCGAGCACGGCCAGGACGAAGAACAACCCGATGTCCAGACGCTGAGCGACCAGGCCGCCGGGTCCCAGCGGGATCGCCAGGAGCACGATCAGGTACGGGAACAGCGCGACGATCGGGGCCAGCTGGAACACCCGCCGGTCGGCGTCCCGCGGGGTGATGTCCTCCTTCTGCACGAACTTCACGCCGTCGGCGACGAGCTGGGCCCAGCCGTGGAAGCCACCCGCGTACATCGGACCGAGGCGGCCCTGCATGTGCGCCATGACCTTGTGCTCGGCCTGACCGACGACCAGCGGCAGCACCAGGAAGGCCGCGACAACGGCGACCACGCGGACGAGAAGGTCGAGCCAGAGCGGCATCAGGCGTCCTCTCCGCCGGTCTTCGGCGGCGTTCCGGTCTCCGGCGGTGTGCCGGAGGCCTCGGGTGCCGGGGTCTCGTCCGCGGCGGCCTTTTCGGCGGCTGCTTGTGTCGCGGCGGCCTCGGAGGCGGCGCTCTCGGCGGCGGCGGCCTGCACGGGCGGCGCCTTCGCGGCCGCGGCTTCGTCGGCTCTGACCTGCGCGGCAGCGGCCGCCGCGGTCTCAGCGGCCGGAGTCTCGGCCGGCGTTTGCGACGCGGCCGGCGTTTGCGACGCGGCGGGGGCGTCCGGCGCGGCCGGGGTTTCCGGGGGCGTCAGCGCTGCCGCGGGCGTTTCTGCGTCTTCGCGGGGTGGCCGGGCCGGGCGGTCACCGGAAGCTGGGCGCGCCGGACGGTCGCCTGGCGCACGCACCGGGCGGTCGCCGGCCGCAGGACGGGCCGGGCGGTCGCCGGGGACGCGGCGGGCCCGGGTCTCGGGTGGCGGGACCTTGCCCTTCATCGGGCCCCACTCGTTCGGATCGGGCACACCCGGCGGGCGCATCGGGGCGCGCTTGGCCGTGCCGGCCTCGGACTCCCCCGGCTCCTTGGCACCGGGCCAGGCCTTCGCGACCCGGGAGGCCAGCACGAACTCCTTGCGCAGCGGATTGCCCTCGAAGCCCGGCGGCAGCAGCAGCGGCCGCAGGTCGGGGTGCCGGGAGAAGCTGATGCCGAACATCTCGTGCGTCTCCCGCTCGTGCCAGGCGGCACCCGGGAAGAGGTCGATCACCGACTCGACGACGGGGTTCTCCCGGCTCAGGCGGGCGCGCAGCAGCAGGCCGTGCTTGCGGCGGCTGGACCACAGGTGGGCGACGACCGTGAAGCCCTCGTCCAGCTCGTCGACGGCCGAGAGCCAGTCGAAGAAGTCGCAGCCCAGCGCGCCCGGGTCGCGGGCGGCGTCGAGCGCGGCCCACCAGCGGGCGGCCGGAACGTCCACGACGGCCCGCTCGTGGCCCGGACCACCACCGGAGACACCGGCGGTGATCTCGCCCTCGGCGGGGGCGTCGGTTTCGGCGGCCGTCAGCAGCGCGACCATCCGCTCGCCGACCTCTTCGGGCGTCATGCCGCACATCCTATGATCCGGCGAAGATCTGCCCCGGCCGACTGCAACCCTTCGATGGATCGGGGCGTGTTGTCGCCGTGACATCGGAGGCAACAGCCATCAGACCGGAGACGCACGCAGCCGTGCCGGACAGCCCAGTGTCGTTCGACGAGCTGTACGCCGCGCACTACGGCGACCTGACCGTGCAGCTGTACGCGTACTTCGGGGACCGGCAGGAAGCCCAGGACGTGGTCCAGGAGGCGTTCTGCCGTGCCCTCGCCCGCTGGCGCACCGTCTCCCGCTACGACGATCCGGTCGCCTGGATCCGCCGGGTCGCCTGGAACCTGGCCGTCAGCAAGTGGCGCCGCACCCGTACGGCGCTGGGCTTCCTGCGCAGGCAGCGGGTGACCGAGGCGCAGGTGGCCGGGCCGAGCCCCGAGCGGGTGGCCCTCGTCGCCGCGCTCGGCACGTTGCCGCCGGCTCAGCGCCGCGCGATGGTGCTGCGCTACCTCGCCGATCTGACGGTTGCCGAGATCGCCGAGCGTGAGGGTGTCGCCGAGGGCACCGTGAAGTCCTGGCTGCACCGGGCCCGCGCCTCCCTGGCCGCCCAGCTTGCTCCCACCGAGACGACCCACCAGGAGGTGCGCCGTGCCTGATCAGCTCGAGAAGCTCTTCACCGACCTGCGCGCCGGGGTCCTGCCCGAGGTCCGCCCGCCCGGCACCGCGGCCGCCCGCCACACCGTGCGCCGCCGCCGGACCACCCGGACCGTTGTTGCCGCCGCTACTGCCGCGCTGGCCGTCACCGGCGGTGTGGTCGCGATCAATCTGCCCCGCACCCCGGAACGGCAGGAGTCGCCGGCCGACCTGACCGGGTCCGCGAGGCTGGCCCTCGACAGTCAGCTGCCGAAACTGACGGGCCGCCTGCGGACCGGCGCGGTCGAGGCCGAGGGAAGGCTGACGTTCCCGGATCTCGCGGCGGGCGGCTACACCCTGGCGGTGACCTGCGCCGGGGCCGGATCGGTCCGCGTCGACGCCGAGCTGGTCCGCAGCGCCGAGGAGACGGCCGTGCTGGGTGGCCAGATCGTTTCCTGCGCCCACGACGCGCTCGTCTCCGTCATGACGTTCCGGCTGCCGGACCGAGGCCCTGTGGTGATCACCGCCGAGGGCGACGGGTCCGCGGCGGGCCACTCCGCGTACGCCCTGGAGCTCGGCGACGGCGACGGCAGCGGCGACTACCGGCCGGAGGGTGCCCTCTACGACCCCGATGCTGTGCCGTCGGACGAGTCGAGCTGGAACGCCGGGCGCGCCGCGGCGGTGTTCCCTCAGGGCGGTGCGGGTGTGCCGGTGCAGGTGACGACCGAGCAGCTGCGGGGTGAGGAGGCCACCGGTTACAGCCGGACCGGCGACTTCGAGCTGCAGGTCGTCTGCTCCGGACCCGGCAACCTGACCATGACCGTGGGGGCGGTGCCACCGGGCGGCGACCTGACGGCTGACAGCCAGGCCCTCGTCACGGCCGAGGTTCCCTGCAACGTCGATCCCGCAACCAGCCTGAACGACATCCTGTCGCTGCCGAAGGGAACAACGCTGCTGATCGTCACGGTGCCCGATCAGGCCGCGTGGAACCGCGCCGGGTGGGCGTACCGGGTGACCCCGGTCTGAGGTTTTATTGCAGGCCCGGGAGGCGGCCGTTGCGGAACAGGTCGACGAAGTCCTGGTGGTCCTCGCGGGCCTGGTCACCGTACTTGTGGGCGAAGTCGACCAGGACCGCGACAAAACCGGCCTCGTCCTTGTCGACCTCGGCCACGATGGCCTCCTCGGTGGAGAAGTCGACGAGGTCGTGGCTGGACTCGTCGTCGGCGACCGAGTGCATGCGGGCGACCGCACGACCCAGGTCGGCGATGACTCCGGTGAGCTCCTCGGGCTCGTTGACGTCGGCCCAGTCGAGGTCGGCGGCGTAGGGCGAGACCTCGGCGACGAGCTGGCCGACACCGTTGAGCTCGGTGTACCCCAGCCAGGGGTCGGCGTGCGCCTGCAGGGCCCGCTGCGACTCGGCGGTGCGGTGACCCTGGTGCTTGAAGTAGCCGCGGACCCGTTCGTCGTCGACCCAGCGGGCGACGGCCGGGACCTGCGCCTGCTTCATGTAGATGATCACGTCGTTCTCGAGCGCCTGGGTGTGCCCCTCGAGCAGCATGTTGTACGACGGGAGCCCGGCCGAGCCGATGCCGACACCCTTGCGCAGCTTGATGTCCTTGATGGTCGTCGACACCGAGGCGCCGTGCGACGGGATCGTCTCGAGATAGTCCTTGAAGGCCGCCGTGACCGTGGCCGCGGTCTCCTCGTCGACGTCGTAGACACCGTCGCCGAGCGAAAAGCGGCGCTCGTAGTCGTCGATGACGGTCTGGCCGGCGAGCAGGTCGACGCGGGTGTTGAGCCGCGCCTCCTGCAGCACCCGGCGCAGGACCCCGTCGGCGTTCTCCAGGGTGATGGACCCGATCGCGTCGTCACCGCCGGCCGCGATCGCACGCAACTCGGTCAGGTACGCCTGAGCGAACGTCGTCACCAGCTGGGAGATCACGTCGTCGGAGAGCGCCTTGCTGTAACCGATGAGGGCGACGCTGGCACTGAACCGCTTGAGGTCCCAGATGAACGGCCCGACGTACGCCTCGTCGAAGTCGTTGACGTTGAAGACCAGCTGGCCGGACGAGTTCATGTAGGTGCCGAAGTTCTCGGCGTGGAGGTCGCCGTGGATCCACACCCGGCTGGTGTGCTCGTCGAGGAAGCGGTCGTCGCGGTAGGCGCCGGTCTGGTCGGCGTAGAAGAGCGAGGCGCTGCCCCGGTAGAACGCGAACGGCGAGGCCGCCATCTTGCGGAACTTGCGCCGGAAGGCCGCGGGATCCAGGGCCATCAATGCGCCGAATTCCCTGGTCAGCACGTCGATGATGAAGTCCGCGCGGCTCTGCTCGCTCATGATTCGCACACTAGCCCTCGGAGTCGATAGCTGTATGCCACAGACACGACTCAGATCGGGCGTTTGACCGCCGGAGCTGTCAGCGAAGCGGCGTCACGCGGCTGCGCGGGCGGCCCGGGGATCAGCGGGTCGGGGCGCGGCACGCCACCCAGCCCGGACTGCTCGGCGGCGATCTTCTCCTGCAGGCGCAGGATGCCGTGCAGCAGCGCCTCGGGCCGCGGCGGGCAGCCGGGCACGTAGACGTCGACCGGGATCAGCTGGTCGACACCCTTGGTCACCGAGTACGAGTCCCAGTACGGCCCGCCGCAGTTGGAGCAGGAACCGAACGAGATCACGTACTTGGGCTCGGGCATCTGGTCGTACAGCCGCTTGATCGCCGGGGCCATCTTGTCGGTGACCGTGCCGGAGACGACCATCAGGTCGGCCTGGCGCGGACCGTGCGCAAACGGGATCACGCCCATCCGCATGAAGTCGTGCCGGCTCATGCTGGTCGCGATGAACTCGATGGCGCAGCAGGCCAGACCGAAGTTGAAGACCCACAGCGAGTAGCGGCGACCCCAGTTCAGCACGAACTTGATGGGATCCCCGAGCACTCCTGGCAGACCGGACACGTGGCCAACCTACCCCCTACCAGGTGGGCCGCTGGAGCAGGCTCAGGAAGCCGGCGAGCAACGCCTCCCGCAGCGGCGCCGGCGCGATGTTCAGCAGGGAGTTCACCGAGGCCATGCTGCCCGCGATGTTGTCGCCCAGCCCCAGGCCGGCGGCCAGCCCTTCGATCAGCTCGGGCGTGACCATCGCCGGGGTCAGCGCCCCGGCGGCTTCGAGCAGCGCGGGCGGGAGGTCGATCGGGCCGCGGTCGCGCGTCGCGCTCACCGCTGCGGCCAGATCCTTCGCGAACTCCGCGGCGGTCGCTCCCACCGCGGCGGTCACGGTCAGGTGGATGGTCGCGGGCAGCTCCGCGTACGCGAGCTGAGGCTGCGTGTGCCACCCCCGCGCCGCCAGCTCGTCGGCCAGGACGAACAGGTCGACGCCGTCGGTCGTGGTCAGGCACACGACGGTGGTCTCCGGGGGCGCGAAGAGGCGTACGCCGTCGGTGGCCTCGACCGCGTCCGCCAGCACACCGACAGCGTCACGGGTCTTCCCGGCCAGCCGCAGGTAGCCGTCGTCACCGAGGTGCCGCAGGGTGGCTACGGCCGCCGCGATCGGGCCGCCGGAGCGCGTCGACGAGATGACCGGGTTCACCATCGTGTATCCGGGCCAGTCCGCGTAGGCGAAGAACTGCGGCATCCGCAGCCCCGCGTCCCGGTGCAGCAGAACCGAGACACCCTTGGGCGCGTACGCGTACTTGTGCAGGTCGACCGAGATGCTGGTGACACCCGGGACGCCGAAGTCGAACTCGGGCAACTCGGCGCCGAGCCGCCTCAGGTACGGCAGGACCCAGCCCCCGAAGCAGGCGTCGACGTGGAAGCGGACACCCCGCTCGGCGGCCGCGGCGGCGATCGCCGTGATCGGATCGACCACACCGTGGGCGTACGAGGGTGCCGACGCCGCGACCAGCACGGTCTCGGGCCGGATCGCCGCCGCCATCGCGACGGAGTCGGCCCGCAGGTCGGGTCCGACGGGCACGACGTCGAGCGCGACCCGCAGGTAGTGCGCGGCCTTGGCGAACGCCGCGTGGGCGGTCGACGGGACCACGAGCCGCGGCTCGGTGATCTCCGGGTGGGCGTCGCGGGCCGCCTTCACCGCCAGGATCAGCGACTCGGTGCCCCCGCTGGTGACACTGCCGACCACGTCCGGCGCGGTGGTGCCCGGCCCGGCACCGAGCAGCCGTGCGGCCGAGGTGACCAGGGCGTTCTCCATCGCCAGCAGCGACGGGAAGGCGGTCGGGTCCAGACCGTTGACGTGCGCCGAGATCGCGTACGCGGCCCGCGCGAGCTCGTCCAGCCCATCGACGTCCGGGTCGTAGACGTACGCGAAGAGCCGCCCGCCGTGCGTGGGCAGGTCGGCCGTCCGCAACTCCTGCAGCTCGGCCAGCACCTGCCCGGCCGGAACACCCGTCGACGGCAACGCTTCGATCATGCTTCGAACCTAGACCTTCAGCAGCCTGACGTGGCCGTCACGAATCTCACCGACCATCGCGAAGTCCGACCGGTCGACCTCGCGACAGAACGGCAGGTCCCGGGACAGGTCGACACGATCGGCGGCGGGCTTCCGGGCGTACGCCGCGGCGTGCTGGGCCGCGCCCTCCTCGATCCCGGCGACCAGGTCCTCCCGCCTCGGCTCGAGCCCGTCGATCAGAGCGCTCAGGTGGCGCGCACAGGCCCGGTCCTCGGCCGTCGAGCCGGTGCAGACAATCGCGTACGGGACGGCGGGGTGATGCTGTCTGATCCACCGCGCGGTGGCACCGACGTTCACCGCCGCGACCGCGAGCAACGCGGCCGGATCCGGGTACTGAGCGAGCCCCCGCGTGCCGTTCGAGGTCGCCTGGATCAGCCCGCGACCGTCGAGCTCGGCGGCGGCCAGGTCGGCCGGTGAGTTGCCGAAGTCGTAGTCCGCCGGCCGCAGCCCATGGCTCTCACCGACCAGCAGCCGGTCCGGATGCTGCGCCCGCAAACCCCGCCCCGCCTGCACCGACGGCACGCAGACGATGTCCGTCACGCCCCGCTCGAAAGCAACCGCCGCGGTCGTGAAGGCGCGGATCACATCAACGACAACCACAACGGCACCGCTCGGAACCTCGTCACCCAGACCCACGATCGTCACGCCGCCGATCGTCCCTGCGAATCGTGCGGCCCGGCAATCCGATTACGACAGGTCGGCGATCAGCCGGGACACCAGGGGACGCAACGCGGCTGTCCTCGCGCGGCGCCAGGCAGCGATGCCCGGCATGACCGAACTCGTGACCGTCGCGGCGCGGATGCTCCACATCCCGGCCAGCGCCACGACAAACCGCGAGGCCTCGGGCGGGAGTGTCCCCAGCAGTCCGTAGGCCCGATCCGTGGCCACGCGCTCGCCGGAAGCGTGTCCGGTGGCGACCACGTCCGCCGCCAGCTGGGCGAGATCGATCCACGGGGCGCCGGCCGAGGCGTACGCCCAGTCGAGCAGCACCGCCGAGCCTGCCTCCGCGTCGACTGCCGTGTTGTCGAGGCGGAGGTCCCGGTGGACCAGCGCGTCGCCGGCCGTCCACCGTTCCCAACCCGCCACCACCTCGGCCGCCGGGCCCGCGTGGGACGCCTCCCAGTCGTCGGCCGTGCCCAGCTCGCGGACGCGCAGCCAGCCGTCGAAGTCGAAGATGCGCTGCACGACCGGCGGCAGTGTGCGCGGCGCCTCGTGACCGTTCGCGGTCCGGCAGGCCCGCGCAACAGCCTCGATCGACACGTCGGTCCACAGCTCCGGGGT
This sequence comes from Amorphoplanes friuliensis DSM 7358, assembly GCF_000494755.1. Classification (NCBI taxonomy): domain Bacteria; kingdom Bacillati; phylum Actinomycetota; class Actinomycetes; order Micromonosporales; family Micromonosporaceae; genus Actinoplanes; species Actinoplanes friuliensis. The sequence continues at coordinate 931,834 of NC_022657.1, read as the reverse complement.
TGTGCCGGTGGCCCAGGTCGTGGCGAGGGCGATCCAGGGGCCGCGTTCGACGGTCGCGAGGCGCCGGGGCGCGGAGACCGAGGGCGGCAGGATGTCCAGGATCGCCGACTCCTGAGCGATCATCCGGTGGTTGTGGGCTCGGACCTCGGCGGAGACGGCCTTGACGAAGGACTGGCGTCCGTCGGCCAGGCGCAGTCTCACGGCCGGGCCGGGCGACATGCCGCCGTGCAGGTCGGTGTGGTCGACCACCGCGGACCCGAGGGCCTCGGCAACCGCCGTCCGGATCGAGTCCGGCGCGTCGGCCCACCGGGTTCGAGGGGTGAAGGTCACGCCGCGTCCGGCGGTGAGAACCGGCGGAGCAGGGTGACCGCAGCGCCCACGAGGAGGGCGGGGACGAGCGTGAAGCCGAGCAGGACACCGAGGCGGGCCGTCGAGTCCTGGGCTGCGGCCTCGCCCGTCGACGACGAGACATAACCGAAGAGCTGGAGGATCAGGGCGTAGATGCCCGGGCCCAGGGCCAGGCCGAGCGTCTCGCCGGCGGTCCAGAGGCCGGTGAAGACGCCGGCCTGGCGGCGGCCCGTGCGGACGGTGTCCTGCTCGATCAGGTCGGGCAGCATCGCCAGCGAGAACACCTGCTGGCCGGCGTAGCCGCAGCCGACCAGGGCGACGATCAGGTAGATCGGCACGGCGGGCAGTGCCGGTGACAGCAGCAGGGCCAGCGCGCCGGCGGCGAACAGCAGTGAAGCGGCGATCAGGCCGCGCAGCTTGCCGTGGCGAGCGCCGACCCGGCTCCACACCGGCATCACCAGCAGGGCCGGGCCGACGAAGGCCGCGAAGAGGAACGTCGCACCGGCGTCCTGGTCGATGATGTGGTCGGCGAAGTACTGGACACCGGCGAGCATCGTGCCGATGCCGGCGGCCTGGACGATGTAGCAGAGCAGCAGGACCCGGAACGACCTGTTCGCCGCGGCGATCCTCAGCTGGGCGCGGAGGCTCGGCTCCTGCTCGGCCGGGGAACGGGACGGGGCTGTACGCGTACCGGCGAAGACGCCCAGGGTGCCCACGACGATGAGGGCGCCGACAAACGCGCCGGACCACCGGTGGCCGGTCAGGCCGCCGCCGCCGAGGTCGACGACCAGCGGGGCCAGCGCGCCGGAGGCCAGGATGGCCAGGGCCAGGACGGCGACACGCCAGGTCATCAGGCGGGTGCGCTCGGCGTAGCCGGAGGTGATCTCGGCGGGCATCGCCACGAACGGGACCTGGAAGAACGCGAACGCCGTGGCCGCGGCGAGGAACGCGACGGCGACGTAGGCGCCGGCCGCGGCCCCGGTGGCGAACGGCCCGGCGAAGATCGCCGCGAAGAGGACACCGAGGGCGAGGCCCGCGCCGAGCAGGAAGGCCCGCCGATCACCGCTGCGGTCGGAGATCCGGCCGGCGATCGGATTGACGAGCACGTCCCAGGCCTTGGGCAGCAGCACGAGCAGACCGGCCACACCGGCGGTCACACCGAGCGTGTCGGTCAGATAGGGCAGAAGGAGCAGACCAGGCACTGTCCCGAAAGGTCCGGTCACCAGCGAGCCCAGCGAATATCCGGCGACAACACGCCGCGGGAGGCGTACGTCCTGCGAGGGACCAGCGACCGTCATGGACGCGGATGGTAACCATCCGCGGGCCGTGGGGCCTACGCTTCGCCGAATGGAGATTTCCCCACGAGCGTCTGGGGTCGCCGCCGGCGTCGCCGCGAGCCATCCGGCGACGGCCGAAGCCGGGATGCAGATCCTCCGGGCCGGAGGCTCGGCGGCCGACGCCGCCGTGGCCGCCGTGCTCGCCACCTGCGTCACCGAGACCATCTACACCGGGCTGGGCGGCGGCGGGTTCGCCACCTACTTCGACGCCGCGACCGGCTCGGTGACGTGCCTCGACTTCTTCGTCTCGGTGCCCGGCACCGACGGCGACCGGCAGGCCGGTCCGATGATCGCGATCGACGTCTTCTTCGGCGGGATGCCGCAGGTCTACTCGATCGGCGGCGCCAGCGTGGCCGTGCCCGGCGTCCCGGCCGGCTGCGGTGAGGTGCACCGGCGCTGGGGGCGGCTCCCCTGGGCGGACCTGGTCGCGCCGGCGATCGGCCTGGCCAGGACGGGTGCGATCCTCCCGGCCGCGCACGCCCGGACCCTGGAGGCGTGCGCACCGGCTCTCGCGTACGGCGAGGGTGCCGCGATCTACGCACCGAACGGCAAGCTGCTCCAGGGCGGCGACCTGCTCTTCCACCCGGGACTGGCGGCGGCGCTGGAAGGCCTCGCCTCCGAAGGGCCCGGACTCTTCTACACGGGTGCGTACGCGTCGCTGCTGGTCGACACCGTGCGGGCCGGTGGTGGGGCGCTCGGGCCGCTGGATCTGGCCGCGTACCGGGTGCTGGAGACGCCGGTGGACCACGCGACGCTGGGGGCGTACAGGGTGCGGGCCCGGCACGATCTCAACCGTACGGTCGACACGATCGCCGCCCTGCCCGGCAACCTGACGGACCTGAAGCGTCCGGCCCGGGCCGTGGCGGTCGCGGCCGCCCTGCGCGACCGGGGCCGGCAGAAGATCGGCGACACGACCAACGTCTCCGTCGTCGACGCCGACGGCAACGCCTGCGTGATCACCACGACGATGGGCCTGGGCGCCGCGGTCTGGCTGCCCGGTCTCGGCGTCAACCTCAACTCCATGCTCGGCGAGGGTGAGCTGATCACCGACGATCTGGCGCCCGGCGTCCGGATGTCGTCGAACATGTGCCCGCTGGTGGTCATCGACGCGGCCGGGGACCTGGCCGTCGCCGCCGGGTCCGCGGGTGCTTCGAGGATCCGGACCGCGCTGGTCGACACCCTGCTGGGTGTACTGGTCGACGGGCTGGACATGCCGGCGGCGACCTCCCGTCCGCGCTTCCACGTCGTCGACGACACGGTCCACGCCGAGCCGGGCCTTCCCCGCGACGAGCTGGACGCGCTGGCCGACGCCGGTTGGACGATCAACGAGTGGCCGGAGATCAACCACTACTTCGGTGGTGTCACGGCGGTGGGGGTCGGCGGTGCCGCCGGTGACCCCCGCCGCGACGGTGTCGGTCTGCTGCTGGCTACATAGTCCGGCTGGCCGTGGCCTCGGCATCGGCGGCGACCTCCCGCAGGGCCGTGTCCAGGTCGGTCGGGGTCAGGCCGAAGGTCTGCTCGGTCTCGGTGCTGTCCATGATGAACGGCGCGTAGAACTGGTAGTCCATCTCGGCCATCTCGCGGGCCATCGGGATCGCCAGACCGGCCGTCCGCATCACGAAGCGCGGCAGCGGGCGCAGAGGCACGGGCTTGGCGCCACTGACGGCGTAGTAGCGCTGCGCCAGCTCGCGGATGCTGATCGGGGCCGGCGACGGGACGTGCCAGGCGCGGCCGTGGGCCCGCTCGTCGGCGGCCAGCTGCACCAGAGCGCGGGCCATGTCGCCGGTGTAGGTGAACGTGTGCGGTGCGTCGATGTCGGCCGGCGCCCACGCTGTGCGGCCCTTGGCGATCGCCGGGAGCAGCACGGCGGAGAAGATCGAGGCCGCACCCGCACCGACGTAGTCCGCACCGCGGACCTCGACCGTACGGACGCCACTCGCCAGCGCCTCCTGCCACATCTTGATGCGGACGCGGCCCTTGCGGCCGGTGGCGGCGAGCGGGCTGCGCTCGGTCATGCGGCCGCCGGGGACCGGACCGTAGACGTACAGGTTGCCGGTGGTGGCCAGGACCGCGCCGGTCTCGCGGGCGGCGGTGAGCATCGCGCCGGAGAGCGGCGGCCAGAGCGCCTCCCACTGCGTGTACTTCGGGTTGGCGCAGTTGTAGATCGCCTCTGCGCCGCGGGTCAGCTCGGTGAGCTTCGCCGCGTCGGTGGCGTCGGCGGCCACCCGCTCGATCAGCGGGTGCTCGGGGCCGCTGCCGCTGCGGGTCACCATCCGGACTGATTTTCCCTGGTCAACGAGTTGGTGGGCCACGGCCGAGCCGATCGGTCCGGCGCCGACGATCACGTGATGCGACATGACGTTCTCCTTTGTGAGCACTGCTCTCTGTTGAGAACAACGATGCCACTCTCTCGGCTCGACCGCAAGAGCAGTGCTCTCTTTTGTGGCACACTTGGCGACATGACCGCTGCTTCGATCCGGGCCCGGGTGCGTGCCGAGATGACCGACGAGATCAAAGCCGTGGCCCGGCGCCACCTCGCCACCGACGGGGCCAACCTGTCGCTGCGCGCGGTCGCCCGTGACCTCGGCATGGCCTCGTCAGCGGTCTACCGCTACTTCGCCAGCCGGGACGAGCTGCTCACGGCGCTGATCATCGACGCGTACGACGCGGTGGGCGCGGCCGCCGAGCAGGCGGTCGACCCCTCCGCGGGCTTCCTCGACCGGTTCCTCGCGGTCTGTCACGCGGTGCGCGACTGGGCTCTGGCCAACCCGCACGAGTGGGCGCTGATCTACGGCAGTCCGGTCCCCGGGTATCAGGCGCCGACCGACACCGTAGGGCCGGCCATCCGGGTGATCCTGCTGATCGGCGCGATCGTGCGTGACGCCGTCCTGGCCGGCGGCGTCGACATCGGGGAGCCGATCGCCGGCAAGCTCGGCGACGAGCTCCGGGTGGTCGCCGAGCAGGCCGCTCAGGGCGCGCCACCGCAGGCCGTCGCCCGCAGCCTCGCCGCATGGATCCACATGTGCGGCGCGATCAATGCTGAGCTGTTCGGCCAGCTCAACAATACGATCGATCAGCGCCGGGAGTTCTTCGACTTCCAGATGCGCGGTGCGGCGACGCTGATCGGCTTCCGTCAGGTCTGACGGGCGTGCACGACGTGGCCGCCCGGGGTGTCCTTCGGGACGTCGGGGCGGCCGAACCAGCGCGCCGCGAGCTCGGACGGCCCGAGGTCCTCGAGCTGGTCGAAACCGAGTTTGCGCAGCTCGGCGGCGAGGTCGTCCGGCAGGAAGTACGTCTGCCAGGGCTCACCGAGACGCGCCACGCGGGCCGCCCGGACCTCCAGCGCGGCCTGCTTCTCCGGCGTGGCCATCGACGACGGCGGCATGGCGTAGTCGAAGACGACCTCGGACCGCGGTGTCGCCGCGATCAGGCCCAGCGTCTCGTCGAAGCCGGTGCGCGTCAGGTACGGAACAACTCCGAGCCAGAGGAAAAACGCCTGCGGGCCGACCGGCAGGGTCAGCTTCTCCCGCTCGAAATCCACCGGCACGTAGGTCACGCCCTCCGGCACCGCGATGCCGGCCTCGGCCAGCCGCTGACGCTTGAAGGCCTGCGTGTCCGGGTGGTCGACCTCGAAGACGTGCAGCTCGGGCCACGGATTGCGGTAGGCGAACGTGTCCAGCCCGGCCCCCAGGACCACCAGCTGCCGGGTGCCGTTCCGCACCGCCTCGGCCAGCGCGTCCTCGGCAAAACGGGTGCGGGCGGCGATGAACAACCGCATCGCCCGGCGGCCCGGTGCCTCCTCGGCATCCGGTGGCACCCCGAGGATGCGGACGGCCAGCGGATCGGAGAAGATCTCGCCGCCCTCGATGAGCTGATGGGCCGCCCGGTAACGGGCCGCGCTGAACGCCGTCCGGCTCGGCTGTCCCGTCTCCATCAGGGCAGCCAGCTCGCGCGGGTCATGTCCACGTGCTCCCCCTTCACCGGCACACCCTCGCTGAGCAGCCGCTGCCGTGCCTCCTGCTCGTGACCCGGCGGCATCCGCCCGGCGCTGGTCACGACCCGGTGCCACGGGACACCCCCGCCGTTGCGGGCCATGATCGTGCCGACCTGCCGCGCCGAGTTACGCCCCGACCGGTCGGCCAGCACGTCGGCGATCGCCCCGTAGGACATGACTCTGCCCTCGGGGATGCTCTCCACGAGCCGGAGAACCTCTTCCACGTACTCCTGCGGTGTCACCGACGCCACGATATGGGATCGCATCCCGGCTGCGCAGCGCCCGGCGAGCAGAATGGGCCAGGTGCGTGAACAGGTGACCGGCGCGCGCCGGATCGTGGTCAAGGTGGGGTCGTCCTCGCTGACCACCGCATCCGGCGGAATCGACGAACAGCGCGTCGACGCCCTCGTGGACGTCCTCGGCGGTCTGGCCGCGCAGGGCCGCGAGGTGGTGCTCGTCTCCAGCGGCGCGATCGCCGCCGGGCTCTCCCCGCTCAAACTGCGCCGGCGTCCGCGCGACCTGGCCACCCAGCAGGCCGCGGCCTCCGTGGGCCAGGGCCTTCTGATCGGCCGGTACGCCCAGGGCTTCGCGAAACACGGGCTCACCGTCGGGCAGGTGCTGCTGACCGTGGACGACGTGACGCGGCGGGCGCACTACCGGAACGCGTACAGGACGTTGCGCAAGCTGCTCGACCTGGGCGCGCTGCCGATCGTCAACGAGAACGACACCGTCGCCACCGAGGAGATCCGGTTCGGTGACAACGACCGGCTGGCCGCCCTGGTGGCGGTGCTGGTGCAAGCCGATCTGCTGGTCCTGCTCTCCGACGTGGACGCGCTCTACACCGGAAGCCCGTCGGCGCCCGGCTCCCGCCGCATCCCGGTTGTCCTCTCCGACGCCGATCTCGCCGACGTCTCCATCGGCACGGCCGGCAAGTCCGGTGTCGGCACCGGCGGCATGGTCACCAAGGTCGAGGCGGCCCGGATCGCCACCGGTTTCGGCATCCCCGTTGTGCTCACCGCGGCACCGCTGGCCGCCGCCGCCCTCGACGGCGACGAGGTGGGCACGCTCTTCCACGCGGTCGAGCACCGGCCGGCGGCCCGGCTCTTCTGGCTGGCCCACGCCACCACGCCGCGCGGGCGCCTGCACCTGGACCCCGGCGCTGTCGCCGCCGTTGTCGCCCGGCGCAAGTCGCTGCTGCCGGCCGGGATCACCGCGGTCGACGGCTCCTTCGCGGCCGGTGACCCGGTCGACCTGATCGACGCCGACTCCGGCGCGCCGGTCGCGCGCGGGCTGGTCAACTACGACGCTGTGGAGATCCCGGCGTTGCTGGGCCGCTCGACACCCGAGTTGGCGGCGGCTCTCGGCCCCGGGTACGAACGAGAGGTCGTCCACCGCGACGACCTCGTGCTGCTGTAGTTCCGACCGCGCGGTGGTGCAGTCTCCGCCGCGGCACAACGATCAGGGAGTCGTCATGACTGTGCTTGAGCAGGCCGCCGAGGCCCGGGTGGCCGCGATCGACCTGGCCACCGCGACCCGCGCCGACAAGGACGCCGCGTTGCTGCTGATGGCGGACCGGCTCGTCGAGCGGGCCGGCGACATCGTCACCGCCAACGCCGTGGACGTGGAGAACGCCCGTGCCGGGGGGTTGTCCGAGGCCATGATCGACAGGCTGACGCTGACCACCGAGCGGGTTGCCGCGATGGCCGAAGGTCTGCGGCAGCTGGCCGCGCTGCCCGACCCGGTCGGAGACGTGGTGCGCGGGTCCACCCTGGCCAACGGTCTGGAGCTGCGGCAGGTCCGCGTGCCGTTCGGCGTGGTCGGCATCATCTACGAGGGCCGGCCCAACGTGACCGCCGACGCCGCCGGCATCTGCCTGAAGTCCGGCAACGCCGTGCTGCTGCGGGGTTCCGGCTCGGCGTTCAGCTCGAACGCCGCGATCGTGTCGGTGCTGCGCAAGGCCGTCGCCGACTCGAACCTGCCGGCGAACGCGATCCAGCTGCTGGACGCCACGACCCGCGACTCGGTCAAGGAGCTGATGCGGGCCCGCGGCCTGGTCGACGTCCTGATCCCCCGCGGCGGCGCGTCGCTGATCAAGGCGGTCGTGGAGGAGTCGACGGTCCCGGTGATCGAAACCGGCGTCGGCAACTGCCATGTGTACGTGGACGAGGGCGCCGACCTCGAAAAAGCCCTCGGGGTGGTGCTGAACTCGAAGACGCAGCGCCTGTCGACGTGCAACACCGCGGAGTCGCTGCTGGTGCACGCGACGCTGGCCTCGTCCTTCCTGCCGCTGGTCGTCGAGGAGCTGATCGCCGCCGGTGTGACCGTGCACGGTGATCCCCGGGTCGCCGGCCTCGACGGTGTGGTCCCGGCGACGGATGAGGACTGGGGCACGGAATACCTGTCCGCGGACATCTCGGTCGCCGTGGTCGACTCGCTGGACGACGCCCTCGACCACATCCGGCGCTACGGCACCGGGCACACCGAGGCGATCGTGACCGAGAACCTCGCGGCGGCCCGCCGCTTCTCGGCCCGGGTCGACGCCGCCGCCGTGATGATCAACGCCTCGACGCGGTTCACCGACGGCGGCGAGTTCGGCTTCGGCGCGGAGATCGGCATCAGCACCCAGAAGCTCCACGCCCGCGGGCCGATGGGCCTCCCGGAGCTGACCTCCACGAAGTACATCGTCACCGGCAACGGTCACACACGCTGATTTTGGTCTTGCCGAGCACGGACCTGGCAGGGTGCGGGCGGCCGTTCACGAGCCCCTGGGCGAGTGGCCGCCCGCGCCCGGTCCCCGCGGGAGCGGCGGTCCGGGCCATGCACGGACCGTGGCAAACAAGCTCTTGACCTCAGGTTTTGCAGGCTCGAATGGCGATCAGGGTCGTGTTCACGTCGAAGAGCGGGCCCTCGTCGCTGTCCCAGCCGCCGTCCTTACGCTGAGTCTCCCCGAGGCGTTTGCGGGCGCTCTGCAACAGCCAGTCATCACCGAGGTTGACCCTGCGCAGTGCCGCGGCCATGTTCGCGACCTCGGCCGGTGACATGTCCTCCATACGATCACCCAGGACGAGCTGCACCCGCGCCGACTCGTAGAAGTGCTGCTGCTCGTGGAGCAGCCCCGCCGCGTGCCAGCCGGCGGCCAGGAAGGACGGCCAGCTGCCGTCCGGGCGCAGCTGTGCGGCCACAAAACGGGTCGCGGCCGCCAGCGTGCGCTCGTAGGTCGGCGGCACCTCGTGATGCGGGTGCGCCTCGACCTCGGCAACGGTGATCCAGAAGCCCGCGACCGCGGTCAGGTAGAGCGTCGCCTCCGGGTCACCGGGCATGGCCCAGGCCGGGGCCTCGGCCGCCAGGGACTGGTCCTCCTGCCAGGAGCCGTCGTTGTGCTGCACCGCCGCCAGCCAGGCCAGAGCGCGGTCGACCTGCGCGCCGTGGAGACCGCCGAGATCATCCAGCTCGGCGAGGCGGAAACAGGTCGCATCGATCGACGGCACGGTGCTGTCACCGCCCGCCGGCCAGCCACCCGCCGCCGTCTGGTCCGCCTCGAGGCGTACGAGGGCGGGCGGCGGGGGCGGTGTGCCGGCCCGCAGGTAGGCAAGTCTCGCCCGCTCCACAGGATCGCCGTTTGTCACGACGTACCTGATGGCGGCGTCGATATCGA